>CAIVEW010000061.1 GCA_903905065.1 uncultured Bacteroidota bacterium
ATAATATCGGCGTGATCCCTGCTAATGACAGCGCTGTAATTTCCTACGCATACACTTTCCTGGTTACAAATCCGGGCAATGCTGAAAACGGCGTAGAAGGTATAGACAGCGCATTTCCTGAACCTACATTGATGGTGAACAACCTCCCTATTCCGGCGTCAGGACCAGCGCCCGCGCCTACCATTGATACCTTCAATGCATGTTTGTTCCCCGGCCTCACCACACTACCTGTTAGCATAATGTTCGGCAGTGATAAATGCTGGACATGGAGTACCTGGACATGGGCGCCTGCCACCGGCCTTGCAACAACAACCGGCGTTAATAATACTATTTCTATTACGGGTTTACCGCCAACAATAACCTACACGATCACCGGAACAGACGCTTCTATGTGTAATACACGGACGATGTATCTAACCATAACTACCTGCAACGGCGCCGTCATTAACAGCCCTTGCCTTGGTGATCCGCTGACTTTTAACGCCCCCGGCGATTCAACGGGCGCAACTTATACATGGTATGGCCCCGCGCCGTCTACCACAGTGGTAGGCACAACGCAGAGCTTTACTATTTCTCCTTCTGTATGGGCAGATACCGGTACCTATCATGTGGTGAAAACTGTATTAGGTGTCAGTGATACGTCGGTTGCAGTTGCAATAATTCACCCCGACCCCATTATTACCGCCTCAAGTAATTCTCCGCTTTGTGCCGGAGCGGCAAATACGCTCACGTTAACGGCAACACCTGCCGCCGGCAGTGCGCCAGTTACTGCGTATTCCTGGACAGGGCCAGCCTCATTTACGTCAGCCATCCAGGACCCGGTCATTCCCGGCTTTGTGACAGCCGATGCCGGTACCTATACGGTTATTGCTACATCAGTTTATGGATGCAAAGACACAGCGACTACGCTTGTACAGCTATTACCGCCTCCGGGGCCGCCAACAGTCGTCGGCCATGGCCCGTACTGCCAGGGCGACGCACCTCTTGCGATCACGGTAACACCTTCCCCTGGAGCAACAGTGTATTGGTATCCAACCGCCGCTGGCGGTGCAGGATCGACCACCACCCCAGTTGTCAGCACTACAGTTCCGGGTTCCTTTACGTATTACTATGGTCAGTCAATTGGTGCATGTGAAAGCCCGATCGATTCCGTCACAATTGTTGTTAACCCCACCCCATCCGCCATTTTGGGTCTGTCAGCCGTTTGCCAGTTCCTCACGATCTCACTTACGGATGCCACTACAGGTGGTGCATGGACTAGCAGTTCCCCGTCGATAGCTACAGTAAACACTACCGGCCTGGTTACAGGTGTACTGGCTGGTACGGCTACGATTGGCACAACGACCATTACCTATAAACTCCCTACAGGATGCTTTGTTACACACAATGTAACAGTTAACCAAAAACCTGCAAAACCGGTAGTAACACCGCCCACATATTGCCAGTTTGGCACTGCTGCACCACTTACAGCTACGCCCGCAACTGGCCTGTTATGGTACGGCCCGGGTATTACTCCAGGTACACCTGTAGGACCGACGCCGGCTACTGGCACAGCAGGCGTTACAAACTACTATGCTACCGAGACCAATTCTGCCGGTTGTGTAAGCGATAGTGCGATTGACGCAGTAACCATCACGCCGTTGCCTGCACCTCCGATTACACGGGACACGCTTTATTGTCAGAATTCGGTTACTGTTCCGCTGAATTACCAGGTGGACAGCGCTGCTGGTTCAAACTTAAACTGGTACAATGCGGCCTCAGGGGGCGTTTTACTTGGTGCAGCACCTTTGCCGTCAAGTGCGGTAGTTACCTATCCCGCCGGCACGACGTGGTATGTTACCCAGACAGTAAATGGCTGCGAAGGGCATTCCTCTCCTGTTAAGGTGACTGTTGTTGACCTGCCTAGCTTCACCATTACGGCCAGCAATAACTGGGTTTGTGATCACGACTCGCTCACATTCTCTTACAATGGCTCTGTGCTTGTATCCGGCACTTACTATTGGTATTTGCCTCCGGGTGCTACCACTATTAATGGGACGACGGTGAATGACCCAACGATCACCGTGCGTTTCGACTCTGTGTACGGCCCGCACATACTGACGCTTGCTGCAACGGAACTTAACCTGTGCACGACTTATGATACCATATCGATAAGAGTAGTACCGCCGCCAACATCTCATTGTTATATGAAGCCGGATATCTGCCTGGGCGACACAGTAAGCCTCGCACTTTCTGACAGGTCAGATGATGCAAGTATTTTCAGTTGGTTCATAGATGGTACACCACTTATGAATTCCACAGAGGTGAATATCGTTGCTGCAAATTCAAATACCGGCGGGCCCTTTAGCATTAGCTGGAACGATAGCGGCAATCATGTTGTTACGGTCACTTGTACTACAACGGAAGGCTGTAAGTCAGACCCCACATACGATACGGTACATGTACATCCGTTACCGGATCCTGTCTTTAACATAGCACCTAAAGCCACCGGAACGCTGTGCCTGGAAGACAGTATATTGTTTAGCGCGCGCCACCAGGACGCCAATTGCTCTTATTTATGGGAGCCCGAGCACTGCTTTAATAACAACAATAAACCGGAGATATGGGGTAAGGTAGAACAGGGTAGAACAGATATATGGCTTACCATTACCGATCCGTTTGGTTGTAAGGCAAGCTACAACAGGGAGCTTAGCCCGGATGCCTGCTGCACTGTGTTGTTCCCTACTGCGTTCACGCCAAACGGAGACGGCCTTAACGACAAGTTCCGGCCTATATTCAACGGCTATCATAACTTCCATCAATTCCGCATTGTGAACCGTTGGGGTCAAACAGTGTTTGAAAGCGCGAACTCCAACCCCGAATGGGACGGCAGTTTTAATGGTGTGCCGCAGGATATGGGCGTTTACTACTACTTCATCAAATTTGACTGCGGTGGCAATACTATCGAGCAAAAAGGTGATTGTACGCTTGTGAGATAGTATATCGGTTCGTAATAAAAATAGGGATACCATCGTTTAAAGCGGTGGTATTCTTTTTTATTCCCGCCAGGTAAAAATTATTTGATAAATCGGAATGGAGCTTCTGGTTCATTTTGCGATATTAAAAACAAAATGCAGGAACTGCGCAGCCGTGCCGCTACAGACAGGCAGGTTTGCACGCGGCTGCTTTTTGAGAAATACTTCTCTTGAGAAACCAATTTGGAGGAAAATAACTAAACATGTAATTTAGGAGCACCAACTTATGAAAAAGAACTTTAAAATCTTGATTTGCGCAGCCCTCTTAATTGCGCTACGCCAGGAAGCACAGGCTAAAACCGTTCCAACAAATACAGCCAAAAAACTATATTTTATAGAAAATAAAGGGCAGGTAACGGACCAGGGCCACAACTCCAGGAAAGATATTCAATTTGTGCTGGGAGCTCCGGGCATGAGTGTTTTTGTCGGAAATGGTCAGATGCATTACCAATTTTCGAGGGTTACTAACGCTGCGAAAGCTGCGGCTAAACCTGCATCCCGGTTTACGGATATGGACAGGCAAGCCACAATAAATACCTACCGGATGGATGTGGCGCTTGTTGGCGCAAACAGCCATGCCGAAGTCATCGCCGAAGAACCCCAGGCATACTATGAGAATTACTACCTGGCTGGTTGCCCCGCGAATGGACTACGGGTCCATGCTTTTGGCAAACTCACTTATAAAAATGTGTATAAGGGGATAGATTGGGTCGTTCGCATCAAGGGTAATAAGCTGGAGCACGAATTTATCGTTGGCCCCGGCGGAAATGCTGCGGATATACGGCTGAAATACGATGGTCAGTCCTCATTGAAAATAAACGACGATGGCAGCATCACAGCTACTACACCCATGGGTACTGTTACGGAGCATGCACCAATATGTTTTCGTGGCGGCGGAAATATAGTTCCGTCTTCTTTCCGGCTGCATGGAAATATTTTAAGCTACGAAACCAACGGTTATTATCATGCGTTGGTTGTTGACCCCATACTGGACTGGGGCACCTATTATGGCCCCGATACCAGCACCAGCCCGTTTTATGCCCTTGCCTGTGACGCCACTGCCCACGTATATGGTGCAGGTTTTACTTATGCTGCAAGCCAAATAGCCACTTCTGGCAGTTACCAGGGCACTTTCGGCGGCGACCAGGATGCTTACCTTGTTAAGTTTGATTCTTCGGGAAACCAGCTATGGGGCACTTATTACGGTGGTATCGGTACGGATATCGGCTATGCCGTAGCTTGTGACTCAATCGGCAATGTGTACCTCGGTGGCACTACCAGCAGCACCACGGGCATATCTACTCCGGGTTGTCAGCAGCCCACTTATGGGGGTGGTACCCGCGATTGTTTCCTGGCGAGGTTTACTACAGACGGTGCCAGGCTTTGGGGTACCTACCTGGGTGGCTCCGGTGATAACATTCCTGGCTCCATTGCCACTGACGCGCATTGGCATGTTTACATTGCCGGCGTTACAACCGACGGCACCAACACCGCGACCGCCGGAAGTTTTCAGCCGACACACTCCGGTGGCTACGATGATTTCCTGGTGCAGTATGATTCATCCGGAATACGGCAATGGGGCACTTATTATGGCGGCCCGGGCGATGAATTTAGTGGTGTAGTTTGTACCGATGGCAACTACGCTTATCTCTCCGGCTGGACCAGCAGTACTACCGGCATCGCTACTGCATTAAGCCATCAGACCGCGCTTGCGGGGGGCAGTGATGCATTCCTGGCGAAATTCAATGTTACCGGATCAAGGCTTTGGGGCACTTATTTTGGCGGCCCCGCCGCTGAGACAACTGGTGGCGCGACCTGCGACCTCAACGGTAATATTTACCTGCTCGGCAATACCCAGAGCGACGCTGGTATATCCACTGCGGGCAGCTTTCAGCCGGCAAGAGGAGGCCTGTACGATGCCTTCCTGGCAAAGTTTGACCCGGAGCTGGGCGTGCTTGACTGGGCTACCTATTATGGCGGACCACAGGCGGAGGACGTCACTTATAGCAGGATCACTACAGACGATTCTTTGAATGTCTATATAACGGGTTATACCGCCAGCACCACCGACGTAGCCTCTGCAGGCTCCTGGCAGGACGCCTTTGGCGGCGGCGACCAGGATGGTTTTCTGGCAAAGTATAATGCGGCAGGTATCCAGTATTGGAGCACCTATTTTGGCGGCGATGGTACCGATGAAGCCCGGGCTTGCGCTTTTGATGGCAAAGGGGTATATGTTGCCGGTTATACCACCAGTACCAATAATATTGCTACACCAACCGGGTTGCAGCCCACAGGTGGCGGTGGCATGTATTACTACCAGGGATTCCTCGCGAGGTTCTCTGATTTTGTCTCGGGCCTCCCGGGGCCGATAGGCGGAGCCACCCGTATTTGTATAGGCACCCCAACAATGATGAACGACGTTGTCCCAGGCGGCACCTGGACCAGCAGCAACACGTCGGTTGCCACGATTGTTCCGACTTCCGGAGTGGTGGTTGGGCTCAGCGCTGGCACTACTGTTTTCAGCTATACTACTTCAACGGGATTTGTTACAATAGTCGTCACGGTGAACCCAGCTCCTACTGCTATCCTGGGTCTCACAACATATTGCCTTGGGTTAAGCACAGTGCTTACAGATGCGACGGGTGACGGCGTGTGGACAAGCAGTAACCCCTCAGTTGCTGCCGCAGGCTACACTACCGGGCTAATCACCGGCGCGTCATTAGGGACGGCTACAATAACTTATACCGATACCGTCACCACTTGTTCCACATCTACTGTTTTCACGGTCATCAATTGTATTAGTGCGGTGCCATCGGTTTCCGGAAATCAGTACGTCGAGATTTTCCCCAGCCCTGCGACAGATGCGCTTACCATAAAAATGAATAACGGGGCGTTCGCCTTATTTACTATCACCAGCGAAACCGGGCAGGTAATGCAGCAGCAAAATATTAACGCAGCACAAACAACTGTGGATGTTGCCAAATGGCCGCCCGGTATCTACAACATCACATTCACAGGCAGGGACGGCACAATAACCAGGAAATTTTTGAAGAAATAGGCTCAGTAAATGTAACCGTTTTGTAGAGACGCAATGCATTGCGTCTCTACTTGTTTTGAATAGATCACGAGGTTGACACTGTTTGAATACCAACGCGGAATAAAAATAGATACCCACGTTTGGCGGCCTTGAAAACTAAATGAGGGCCCCGCAGTCTTTGCGTCTTTGCGCTAACCCTTACTAAAAACTATATGCCTTGATATACTCCATTTTGGTATTGCTCTTTGAGCAGCTCACCTGGAAGTAATCGTAAAACGTAGTATCGCCAGCGATCCGAAACCCGATGATATAGGTGTAGGGCGCATCACCCTTCCTGATGACCGGGGTAGCGTCTTCCGCACCCTTCGGCATAGTAAACTTGCCCTCGCCGAAGTTGGTTCCGAAGTCGGCATCTACATCATATACACCCGTAGCAATATCACTGTCCGCAATTACTTTCACCGAAAAAGAGGAATGGTTTATCGCATCCTCCACGATCGGCATTTTAGCCTCAGCAACCGTGCCCCCCGGCTTCGGAATTTTTTTTGGTTTGTGCTCTTCAGCATTGTTCCCACAGCTATAGAACGCAATAGTCACTGATACAAAAGCAATCACTAGAAGGCCTGTTTTTTTCATTATGCCGGCAAAAATAAGGTAACTGCGCGTAACAAACGCAACCCGTGGTGAAAGGCGCTTCTTTGCTATTCCACACCGTTGAAGTACCTTGCCGCAAACTTTGTTGAAGATGAAATACAGTAACCATATAAAATGGGCAATACCCGTATTAGCAATGAGCACTCAATTGTTTACAAGCAGCTGTAACAACAGCACCACTACAACATCGACAACCGTAACAACAACCACGGTAGAAGGCTACGACAGCACCTTCAATGTCATGGCACAGTCCTTTGCCGACCTCCAATTGCTACGCTACCAGGTACCTGGCTTCAATGGCTTGTCTCTTCAACAGAAGAAACTCGCCTACTACCTCTACGAAGCTGGCCTCAGTGGCCGCGATATGATCTATGACCAGAAAAGCAAGTATGGCCTGCTGCTGCGCAAAACAATAGAGACGGTCTACGGCTCTTACAAGGGTGATAAGAACAGCGACGACTGGAAGAAGTTCGAAGTGTATTGCGGGCGGTTTTGGTTCAGTAATGGCAATCATCATCACTACAGCAATGAAAAGTTCATCCCGGAATGTTCCTACGAATATTTCGCGGGGATAGTAAAAGCAGCCGATACAGCGCAACTACCAAAAAACAGCGGCGAGAGCACAGACGCATTCCTGGCGCGCATCAAGCCCATCGTATTCGACCCGAAATTTGAACCAAAGGTTGTTGACCAGCGCCCGAATATTGATAACATAGTCAACTCATCCAACAACTTCTACGAAGGCGTGACTCAGAAAGAAGTGGAAGACTTCTATTCAAAATTCGACACAAAGGGCAATGCGCCATCGTGGGGGCTCAACAGCAAGCTGATGAAAGAAAACGGCCAGATCTCAGAGCACACCTGGAAGAGCGGGGGCATGTATTGCGCAGCTATTGATAAGATCATCTTCTGGCTGGAGAAAGCATCTGCCGTGGCAGAAGACAGCATACAGAAAAAATCACTGGACCTCCTAGTACAATACTACAAAACCGGCGACCTCAAAACATGGGACGACTACAACATCGCCTGGGTAGATTCAAAGTCGCGCATAGATGCGGTCGTGGGCTTTATAGAAGTATATCTCGATGCCATCGGTAAGAAGGGCAGCTTTGAAAGCACCATATCCCTGAAGGACATGGAAGAAACTAAGCGTATAGAAGCCATAGCCAACCAGGCACAGTGGTTTGAAGATAATTCGCCGATAATGCCCGAGCACAAAAAGAAAACAGTGAAAGGCATTACCGGAAAAGCCATCACCGTGATCGTAGAGAGCGGTGATGCCGCGCCCAGTACGCCTATCGGCATCAACCTGCCAAATGCAGAATGGATACGCAAGGAGCATGGTTCTAAATCTGTATCGCTGTCTAACATCATTCACTCTTACAATGTAGTAAGTGCAAAGAGTGGCCTCGTTGATGAATTCGCCGTGAACGATACGGTGATGCAGCGCCTGAAAAAATACGGCGCGCTTTCCAGCGACCTCCATACCGACATGCATGAGTGTATAGGCCATGCGTCTGGCCAGATAAACCCCGGCGTAGAAACAACCGACAAAACACTGAAGAACTACGCTAGCTGCCTCGAAGAAGCCCGCGCCGACCTCGTAGGCCTCTACTACATTATGGACAAGAAGCTCGTGGACATAGGCGTAATGCCCAGCCTGGAAGTGGGCGAGGCGGGCTATGACAACTACATGATGAACGGCCTTATGACCCAGCTCACCCGCCTGAAACCCGGAGAGCAGCTGGAAGAAGCCCACATGCGCAATCGTGCCCTCATAGCCCACTGGGCTTATGAAAAAGGCAAGAAAGACAATGTTGTAGCCTTCGTAACAAAAAACGGCAAAACCTATGTGCAGGTGAACGACTACAACAAGCTCCGCGACCTCTTCGGCCAGTTGCTCAAGGAGATACAGCGCATAAAATCAGAAGGCGACTACAACGCAGGTAAAAACCTCGTGGAGAACTATGGCGTAAAAGTGGACGCCAGGCTGCACAAAGAAATATTGGAGCGCTTCGCTAAGCTGAACATAAAGCCCTACCGCGGCTTCATTCAGCCCAAACTTGTACCCGTAATGAGCGGCAACGACATCACCGATGTGAAAGTGGAATACCCCGACAACTTCTTCACCCAAATGATGGAGTACGGCAAGAACTACGGCTTTCTGCCTGTGAAGAATTGAGGAGACAATGATTCAATAAAGCGGGCTGCCGTATACGAGGCGGCCCGATTTATTTTACGCAAAGTCATTTTCCTTCTGTGCTGAGGGTAATGTAAATCGATCTATTTTGAGTAGTAAATACTATGGTCGTTCACCCTGAAGTACGCCTTCCAGATATCTTTATCATCCACAAAAGCCGGGATTTTCCCCTCGCGGTCATTATCATTGGCAGGAATAAATTTCGCATCGTTCATTACGGTGCACAGCCTTTTAAATATAGCCAACTGCACATCCAAAGCCAGTGGGTTCGCCCCTGAAGAATCCCGCACCCCCTCATACCCGAAGTAGTCTACTTTGCCTCCCGTATCCACCAAAATATCCCGCAGGTTCAGCGTATAGCTGCCATCCGGTATATTAGAGAGTTCTTCCGCAATACCGTTAAACAAATAGTCATGAAAGATCTCATCACCTTTGTATTGCGGCTGGTTACCTTTTACCTGCACCTTCATGCCCCCTACTTTTATCGGCCGGGCTATGGTCGCGGACCTATGTACCTCCCGCTCACCGCCCGTCGTGAAGTCGGCCGTTTTTACGTCTGAAAATACTATGGCTACACCCTTACGCACCACCTTGTCTCCATTTCTTTCAAAAGTTTGCGCGAAGCCTGTAAATGGAGTACATACCAATAAGACCAGGAAAAAAGAGATTGCTTTCATCAGACACGTTTTAGCATATCAACAAATTAGCGGTTTCCCCAATAAATACAAAAGATAAAAGCCGGCATTAACCAGCTTTTTAAAAAAGATATGACACCCGCTTTGCTCAACCGTTATTCCACTGCTGAAAACATATTCACAAAGCACTCCCCGGCACAAGGTCCCGATTTTCATCGGGAGGGGCCGGGGGTTACTGCCCCTTAAACTTCTTCACCGCCTCCGTAAGCCGTGGTATTATCTCCATAGCATCGCCCAGCACACCATAGTCGGCCGCCTTAAAGAATGGCGCTTCCGGGTCTTTATTGATGACAACAATCGTCTTAGAGCCATTCACACCAGCCAGGTGCTGTATAGCACCCGATATGCCCACTGCTATATACAGGTTAGGGCGAATGGTACCACCCGTCTGGCCTACGTGCTCATTGTGCGGGCGCCAGTGGCTGTCTGCCACCGGGCGGCTGCATGCCAGCGCTGCACCCAGTTCCTTGGCCAGGCCTTCCAGCACATACCAGTTCTCCGGGCCCTTCATACCACGGCCACCGCTCACTACCAGTTCCGCTTCAGAGAGCGGCACACTGCCACTCGCCTTGCTCACTTCCACCACCTTTATAGAAAAGTCTTTGTCTTCAAAAGTCACATCCAGGTTCTCCACCGTAGCGCTACCCTCACCCTTTACCACAGGATAAGTGTTCGGCATCAGCGTGATCACCTTTACATCGCTCGTTACATTCACATACGCAAACGCTTTGCCGCTAAACACATTCTTCTTCACCACAAAACCCTTGCTCAGGTCTGGATAAGAAACGGCACCCGCCACCAGGCCTGCCTTCAGGCGTGCAGCCAACCTTGGAGTCACCGCCTTGCCCACCGTATCATGCAGGCCCACGATCACCTTCGCGCCTTCCTTCGCCGCAGCAGCCAGCATCACCTTGGTATAAGCACGACTGTTGAATTCATTCAGACGTGTATCCATGGTGTGCAGCACTTTATTAGCGCCATACTGGCCCAGTGCCTGCATAGCAGCATTATCTGCATCACCCACTGCTACCGCCGTAACGGTGGTGCCCGTAGCCTTAGCTATATTAGCTGCATATTGTACCGCCTCCAGCGATTTCTTCTTAAAAACCCCACCCGCGTGTTCAACTAAAACAAGTACGCTCATTGTATAAAAAAGTTAAGTCAAAAGTTAAAAGTCAAAACCTAAAAGTTGATAGGTGATAGGTTAATAAGTCTCGAGGCAAGCATTGCCAAATTGTCGAATTGCCGAATTATCAAATTACCTTAGCCTCCGTATGCAGCAAATTCACCAGCTCATCCATGTTCTCTGCAGCTATCATCTTCACGCCCGATTTTGCAGGTGGCAATTCATACGATACTATTGCGGTCAGCGCATCCATCGCAGCCGGTGGAACCACCTTTAGCGGCTTGGTGCGCGCAGCCATGATACCGCGCATATTAGGAATGCGCGCTTCGGCCACACCCTTCTGGCAGCTGATCACTACCGGCAGGCTGCACGAGTCTGTTTCCTCACCACCCTCTATCTCGCGCTTAGTGGTCACTACCCCACCCGCCACATCTATTTTCGATGCGAAGCCGATGTAGTTCATATCCAGCAGCTCCGCCACCATAGCGCCCACGCTGCCGTTGTTGTAGTCTATGCTTTCTTTACCACACAGCACCAGGTCATAGCCCACAGTCTTGGCGTATTCGGCTATCTGTGCCGCCACCATATAGGTGTCATTGCTGTCTGTGTCTATACGTATCGCCTCATCGCCACCCAGGGCCAGTGCCTTGCGTATCACCGGCTCGGCATCCGCCTTGCCCACAGTTACCAGGTGCACATCAGTAGCCACACCGGCTTCCTTCAGTTCCAGCGCCCTTACTATGCCATACCATTCGTCATACGGATTGATGATAAACGTTACCCCTGCGGTGCTGAAATGCGTATTATTATCCGCAAACGCAACCTTGGTAGTGGTGTCCGGCACCGGGCAGATACAAACTAGTATTTTCATTATAAATTCAAAATTAAAAAGTCAAAATTGCCAGCCCGCTGTCGCTAAAGCTATAGCGGGTGAAAGGTGTGCAAAAGTAGGCAAAAAAAGAGTGATAATTAAATGGTGATCATTGATTTTAGAATAACGAGATTGACCATATTGAGACATTCAGTTAAAAAATATCACGGTTTACCAGAAAAAAAGTTTTGTGGATAGTAATGGTTAATCGGTTATTTATCATGGGTTCGTATTTTGAAAATGTCACAAAAATATCACAGCCTGCAGTCCGACTTCGCAACAATTCAGCGGGTTTTTGATTCTCTCATCTCAGAAGAAAATGTCCCATTTGCAGATAAATAAAAAACGAGCTAATATGGGGCATTGGGTAATCTCAGATGCTTGATTTTTAGGTGACTATGTATTAAGCGATGTCCCGTTTACACCCCATCGCGCCTCATGTGGGGCATTGTGTGGGTAATCCCTAGCCAGAAAATATTTGATGCTTTCTGTTCATTCTCGAAGATAGAATGAATGCGGAAAGTGAAATCGGTAACCGGTCAAATCTGACACAAAGTTAGGCGTGAAAATGATCCGGGACAAATAAAGAAGTCCACATTTTTCGATCACCGTCGGGTCTGCGCGGGATGATATTTTAGGATAATGGATTGGTCGATTCCCTACATTTGATCATTCAAATCCGTTTCCATGAATAAGCTACGGGAAATAGTAATTGTGCTCCTGCTCACTCCGCTTTGTCTCACTGCGCAGATAACCCCGAAAGAAGGCAGTGCAGTCAATTACCGCATCATAGGTTTTTCATTCCCTCAAAAGGAGAAAACAACAAAATACAAACTGGAAGTGGCATCTGGCAATTGCAATGACGAAACTGTTTTTCAGAAAAATATTATTTCAACCGCTGTTGCAGATAAGAACAGAATAGTTGCCGAGGTATCGTCATTCGGCAAGCAATATACCTGGCGCATCACTTACCAGGAGCGCGGGTCAAACACAAGCAAAAGTGGACTGCACCATTTCTCCACAATGACGTCTCCCGATGTAGATCCGGACAGTGTGCGCTTGCGGATCACAGCAAATACCGGGAAATATAAAGGCGACTATGTGTTTGTAGATGGCAACAAAGTGCTGTACGATATGAATGGCGCGCCGGTTTGGTTCTTCCCCAAAATAGATGGGCTGGAGCCAGGCTCCCTGCACCTCCGCGACCTGAAGGAGAGTCCATTCGGCACGATCACCACCATCGATGATGAGCGGATATATGAGATCAATTATAGCGGCGATGTGTTATGGAAGGGCCCCGGCAACGGCAAGACCAGAACGGATACCAGCAATTTTGAATACGCCTATCATCACGAGTTTACCCGGCTGGCCAACGGCCATTATATGACCATGAGCTTTGAACAGCCTGCCTGGGCGCTACCGGAGCCCATAGACAGCAATACCGTAGCGCATGCTCATGGCAAGATCG
This sequence comes from uncultured Bacteroidota bacterium, assembly GCA_903905065.1. Lineage (GTDB taxonomy): Bacteria > Bacteroidota > Bacteroidia > Chitinophagales > Chitinophagaceae > Nemorincola. The sequence continues at coordinate 13,066 of CAIVEW010000061.1, forward strand.
TGCGCGACAACAACAACGTTTATTATCAAAAAATGCTGTTCGGTACGCTGGTGGAGTTCGATGGAGACGGAAAAGTAGCGTGGAAGTGGAGCGCTTCAGACTATCTAAAAAACTCAGACCTAAGCAAGCGCATGATCAGGAACAAATTTTTTGATCTCAACGACACCCATGCCAACGGTTTTTATTTCGACGAAAAAACGAAGGACATATATATCAGTTTCCGGAACCTAAACCGGATCATTAAGATACAATATCCATCGGGGAAAGTACTGGAGACATACGGCAAACGCTACACGCCCGGCGGTAACAGCCAACTGATAAATGGCCTGTTCTGCGGCCAGCACAGTTGCCGGCAGTCGCAGGATGGATACCTGTACCTGTTCAATAACAACATCTGTCACATGCGGGCGCTGCCCACAATACTCATGCTCAAACAACCTGCGCCAGACAGTGACGAGCTGGAGAAAGTGTGGGAGTTTGAGTGCCCCATGGAAGACCTTGGGCCAAACGAAACTACAGCAGGCTACTTCAATTTCGGCGGCAGTGTGTTTGAAATGCCTGATCGTTCTTTCTTTGTTTGTATGGGCGGGTCGTACGGAAAGGTGTTTATCGTGAACCGGGACAAACAAATATTGTGGAGCGCCCAGCCTGAAAAATGGGATAGGGCTGCAAGCAAGTGGATAAAAGACGGTGTATTAGTAGATGGCAAAGTGAGAGAGGGCTCTTACCGCGCCAGCATCATCAGCCACGATGAACTCGAAAGCCTGATATGGAATGAACCGCTGAAAGAATAACACTCCTTTGAGCAATATAGAAGTACTTATTCGGTTCTGCCCCTCTAAAAAAAAAGAGAGTTGCCTGAGGCAACTCTCTTTAAAATGTTTAGTATAACATGTCTTAACGATGCCAGCCGCCTTGTTTCCATTGATGGCCGTGGCCGTCATGGTTCCAATGACCCTGCTTGTATTTGTAGCCGGGGTGCGGTGGCGCTTCCCACCGGCCGCCATGCCATTCGTACTTGCCGTCGCGTTCGTGCCAGTCTTCGTCCACCCATACATGTTGCGGGCTAGGTGCTTCTACGCGAACCACAGCTGTAGGCCTTGGTGGACGGACATTTACATAGATCTGCCCCATGCTGCTGTACGCGCCGCAGGTTAGCGCAATTGCCAGGATAAATAATAACTTCTTAATGTTCTTCATATAATTATCAATTTTTTTGGTATGCCTAACAGGTATGTATTATCATACCACCGACGGCGAAACAATAAATTCTTTTGAAATTGCGCCTTTGCGCCAGTGCTGGCAAGGGTATTAGTTTTTCTAGTACGGTTTTGAAAATGAATTCCAGCACTGTTATTTTCCTCAATCGGGGGTCGTAAGTTATTCATAACCGCTCTTAATAATGGTCATGATCATTTTAAACCTGCTATTGGGTTTTATATAGTTTGATGCGTGGGCGGGTATTATGATCCCGGTGCTGGTTCCCAGCAAGTTGCACTTCTTACCAATAACAATTTCTGCCTTATGATACAGAAGAGCCTTTGAGTTTCATATATCTATCGCTGCAATTCCCCAATACTATTTTTCTATCCGGCAATCGGAAATAAAGCAAATTGTGCTGCCTGCAACGGAGGTAGCTTTGCGCCATGAAAAACGAAATATTATTCAGCACATACAGTTTAGCCGGCTTGATGCTCAAGAACAGGATCATTATGGCACCTATGACCCGCAGCCGTGCAATAGGCAACATTCCCAACGAGCTAATGGTAAAGTATTACAGTGATCGTGCGGATGCTGGCCTCATCATTACTGAAGGGACAGCACCGGGGCCTGATGGCCTGGGCTACGCCCGTATACCCGGCCTCTTCAACAAGGAGCAGGTGGCAGGATGGAAAAAGATCACCGAAGCCGTGCATGCAAAAGGAGGTAAAATATTTGTTCAGCTTATGCACACAGGGCGGATAGGGCATGACAATAACTTGCCCGAAGAAGGGGATGTTGTTGGCCCGTCACCCATAGCGGCTGCAGGAGAAATGTGGACGGATGAGCAAGGCATGCAACCCCTGCCCGCGCCAAAGGAAATACAGGAAGAAGAAATACAAGCGCTGATAGCAGAATTTGTGGAGAGCGCCAAAGCCGCTATGGAAGCAGGATTTGACGGCGTGGAGATACATGCCGCGAATGGTTACCTGCCTATGCAATTTTTAAATCCCAAATCTAACCAGCGGACGGATAAGTATGGCGGAAGCTATGAAAACCGTAACCGTTTTGTGCTGGAAATGACGGAAGCAATGGCGGCGGCAATTGGCAAAGAGAAGATGGGCATACGACTCTCTCCGTTCAATAAATTTAATGATATGGCACCGGACGAACAGGAAGCCGCGCAATATATATCGCTTGCGAAAGGGCTGAAAAAGATCGGGATCGCCTACATCCACCTGCTGCGCTTTGCAATGCCACCCGAACTTATAACGCATATGCACGAAGCCTTTGGCACGACTATTATCCTCAACGGGGGATATAATGCAGACTCCGCAGCCGCAGACCTGGAAGCTGGTAAAGCAGAGCTGATCTCCTTTGGCAGCTCTTTCATTGCCAACCCCGACCTGGTAACCCGCATGAAAAATACACTGGAGCTCGCGAAACCAGACCCCGCCACTTTTTATACTCCAGGAGAGAAAGGATACACAGACTATCCGTCATTGGTACAGTAGCTGCTTGTTAGCGCTAACGATGATGGTAATAAACGAGCGCTGCGAGGGTGCAGCGCTCGTTTTATTGGGGTTACGGCAACTGCCGCAACCTCTTATATCAGTTCCGTCTTTATTTCTATAGGATTGCTCAACATTTTATGAACCGGACAGCTATTTGCAATAACGAGAAGCCGAGCCGTTTGCGTTTCATCCAGGTTGCCGATCAACTGAATGCTCCTGCTGATCGCCGTTTTGTTAAGCGCTTCATCACGCGTCAGCTCAATGTGCGTGTTGACTTCAGCCAGGTCCCAACCCTTTTTATCCGCATACATGCGGAGCGTAACCGATGTGCAAGCAGCTAATGATGCCGCCAACAGTTCGGTAGGTGAAAGGCCCAGGTTCTGGCCTCCGTTCTCGACGGGCTCATCGGAAATAAGTGTGCTGCCGCCGGGAGAAGCGATATCGGTTCTGTATAATTCCTTGCCAATATGTGATGAGACTTTTGCCACGATCTATTTTTTATTAAGTACAGGATACGGAACAAATTCGGTCTCGTCTCCTTCAATTTTATCAAATGCCTGTTCTATCCATTTTTGTTTAGCCCGATTGATGATCTCCTTGTCAGAAGCAACAAAATTCCAGTCTATAAAACGCTCTTCCCGGAAAGGCACACCGCCAAAAATGTAGATGGTGCTATTTGCGGCTATGGTAAATTCACACAAGGCGCTGTCCTTTGCAACAAGCAGTTGTTTTGGGTGATAACTGTTGCCTTCGCTTTCTATACTGCCCTCCAGTATGTACAGCCCCGCTTCGCCATAAAGCTCATGGCCGATGTTTACTGTTTGCTGCGATGTGCTTTTGATCTCTATCATAAACAGCCTGCTGTAAACCGGCACGGCCGACTTCCTGCCGAAAGCTTCACCAGCTACCAGCTTGAATTCCAGGCCGCCTTCACTCCATGCCGGGATCTGTGCTGCATCGATATGGAAAAACTCCGGTTCCATCTGCTCCAGCTCTTTTGGCAAAGCCACCCATATTTGCAGCCCGTGCATATGCTTGTCGGAATGGCGCAGGTACTCCGGTGTTCTTTCAGAATGTACGATCCACTTGCCTGCTGTCATCCAGTTCACGGCACCGGGTTTTATCTCTACGGCATTGCCCAGTGTATCGCGGTGAAGAATGCTGCCTTCAAATAAAAAAGTAAGTGTAGAAAGCCCTATATGCGGATGTGGCAGTACATCGAAATTCTCGCGCTCATTCAGCTTAACCGGCCCCATGTGGTCAATAAAAATAAATGGGCCAACCATCCTCTTCTCCCGGAAAGGCAACAGACGCCCCACCATGAATTTGCCAATGCTAGCGGCCCGTTCTTCTATGATCAGATTGATGTTAGACATGAGCTATTAAAGTTAGGGAATATTGGCGGTGTGTTTTTTACAGTTTTCAATCGCCGAGTTCATTTTGGGGCAGAGGGAGTTATAAATTATTGTCAAAGAATCCCCCATTTTATGGTTAAGCGGGTTAGCTACATTAAATGAAGTGTACAAGGTGTCATTGATACTAAATTCGTAGTACATTCTTTCGCCCTTGCTATAGAAGGCAGAAGTTACAATACCATTAGTTCTTACACCATGCTTTTCATAGCATGCTGTCTCGTGATGGCCTGACCAAACCCCAAAACATGGTCCATTGATAACAATCGACAACATACCGATCCACTTGCCCGCAATCTGCATATTTTCATTGTTTGTAAATGCTATTTTTGAAAGGATCCAAAACGTCGCGGGAATAAACAACAAAAGAACACCTCCGGCCAACCAGGTTCCTGCCTTATCATATTGCAAACAGTCGAACTTGCCGGAATACAAAAAATAGAACTCTAAAAATAATAATACGCCCAAGCAGATCCCGATCAGGCCACGCAGAATTTTGTTCATAATTGGATCTATTGCAGGTTTTAGTACAAGCTATGTAAAATGAAAATGCTCTAAATGAATTGATGAGCGAATATAAAGAGGGTATCATAGAAAAAACAGCATATCAGAATGCTCTCTTTTTGATGCGAAATTGTCAATATTGACATTGCTCAAATGCTTGTCTGGCTTGCAATGTAGCTGATTTTAAAGGCAAAAACTATCTTTCTGATACCTTAAAGCAAAGTTTGACCAGGAGACAGTTCGAAAGCAACTTTATTGCGAGTTTCAGTGCGAGCTTAATTTGCTTCACATAACAACCTCACGTGCGTTTTATCTTCGATCTTACCTCGATAGTTCTTAAGAAAGTCATACAATTCAAGTTCAATATCTCCATATTCTAACTTACGCTCCAGCCAAGACGAGCATTTTGTTTAAGTTTTCTGTCAATTTATATTATTTTTAGTTGTCATTATTTACTTTTTTGATGATTTAATAGACAAAAAAAATAAGTCTAGATAACAACAGACTTTGTTTTGTTCATAAATTTGTCAAAAATTCTAAACACAAAAATCATATAAAATGAAAAAACTTATTACTCTTTCCATTCTGCTGGCAGCACAGATCGCGGCAAACGCACAGACAGCCAGGGTACAGGTGATCCACAATTGCGCAGATGGCGCTGCGGATACCGTTGATGTATACCTCAATGGCACTAAATTACTCAGTAGCTTTGCTTTCCGCACAGCAACCCCGTTTATTGATGCACCGGCGGGTGTTCCGCTAACCCTGGGCATAGCGCCCAACCACAGTGCCAGTGTAATGGATACTATCTACAGCACTACGGTAACACTTACCGCTTCCGGTGAGTATGTGGTAGTGGCAGATGGTATTGTGAGCGCTTCAGGATATACACCCGGTAGTGCTACAGCGCCATTTCGGCTAAGTGTTTATGACATGGCAAGAGAAACCGCTACAACATCGGGCCAGACCGATGTGCTGGTAGAGCATGGTGCAACAGACGCACCTACCGTTGAAGTGAAAGCAGGCAGTAGCGTGTTGGTTAGCGGCCTCTCATTCGGAAACTTCTGCAGCACAGGGTACTTGAATTTGCCCACTTCAAATGATACACTTTATGTAACCAACAGCACCGGCTCCAGCATATTATATACCTATTCCGCACCACTGGCCGCGCTAAGTCTTGCAGATTCGGCAATTACGGTACTGGCTTCGGGATTCGTGGATTCTGCAGCAAACAGCAACCGGCCTTCATTTGGTTTGTGGGTTGCATTAAGAGAGGGAGGCGCATTGATACCACTACCAAAACTAGAAAATCCTACATCCGTAGAAAGTGTGACGAATAACAGTGCGGCACAAGTTTTCCCTAATCCGGTAAGCGATTATCTAAATATTGTATCTGCCGTGGATCTGTCCCGCATCTCCATCATGGATATCACTGGCAGAGTAGTAACCCAACTAAACGGCAATAAACAGGCACGCATTGATGTAAGTAATTTGTCTCAGGGAATTTACATGGTAAGGCTGGAAACAATAAATGGTGAAGTAAGCACTAAAAAAATAATTAAAGAATAGTATTCTATTAGCTCCCCATTTCGAAAAAGCCACCCCTTGCTTGCAAAAAGGGGTGGCTTTTTTTCCGTCCACGGCTAGTCTGAGCCCTTCGCGGCAGTGGCAATACTAAGTATACTTTGAACACACTATAGCATAGATTAGAAAAATCAGTAGTAGTGCGACTTCCAGACGATGTTTATTGCAAGTTTTAATGCAAGTAAAAAGGTAATCATAAAAAAAGAGCTGCATTTTTGGTGCAACTCTTTAATTTTCAGCGCTTTGCACTTGTGGTCCCACTCGGGCTTGAACCAAGGACCCCCTGATTATGAGGTGGCCTTTGATACTATCTTTTTGATGCGAAATTGTCAATATTGATATTGCTCAAATGCTTGTCTGGCTTGCAATGTAGCTGATTTTTAAGGGGAAAACTATCATTCTGATGCCTTAAAGCAAAGTTTAACCAGGAGACAGTTCGGAAGCAACTTTAGTGCGAGTTTTAGTGCGAGAGATTTAAGTCAGGTGTTAATATTACCCTATCTTCTTTAGCGTGGCGGAGGCCGTTTCTCTCCCTTTTGCTAACCTACAATGTCAATATTGACATCAACTGAGATAATACTTAATGTCTTAGCGATCTTAGTCATGTCCTGCTTTATTCCACAATCACTTTCCCTGACTGCACCCCGCTATCCGTTATGAATTGGTATAAGTATATGCCAGGCGTATACCTTGATACGTTGAAGCTCGCAGTAGAACTGTTTTGCAATGCTTGCTCGTCCATTACTCGACCAGTAACGTCAATTAGCTTAATCCTCACATTGTTTAGCAGGGAATACTGAAAATTAAGCATTCTGGTCGCAGGGTTGGGATAAACCGTCAACTCTCCGTATGATAGGCTGGGCGAGGTGGGTACTCTCGTTGTCAGGCACCCATCCGTCACACACCCATTGCTATCTGTGCCTACAAGCCACATATCCTGGACTTCGCGCCATGCAGGAATAGTATCGTTAAAAGCAGCACCTGTAAATACAAGATTGCCATTGGGCATTTCCACCACATCCCTGAAGTAAGAGTTGTGCATGGAATCGCTCAGATAATAGTTGCTCCACATAATATCGCCATTCTTACTCACTTTTGCCGCCCATGCCAGGATGTAACCGAAAGTATAAGTTCCAGCGTCGCCCTCTACCAGGTAATTGCCGTCGTGCAGCGCTATGGCTTTAAAAATATACCTGTGGCCTAAAGCATAGTCGTAGGGAAACCTTGTTATCCATTGTATGTGAAAATTAGTATCAAGGTGGGCAAAGTAATCGGGGAAATTATTGTAGTCGGACGGATCAGAAGTTTCAAATGTATCGATCTCTCCAAAATGGAAATAGCCGCCATTAATGTCGTTGAAAATCTGCCCCCCTCCCCCATACTTACTGCCGTAAACCGTATCTTTTATAACATTGCCCATGCCATCGAGCACCATAAACCAGACCGAGTAGCCAAGATAACTTATCGAGCCATCCCACTCGGTATGTTCACTGCCGGCTCCTGCAAGTATTCTTCCGCCGCCCAGGGTATCAATGGTAAATATTGTTGCGGGTTCTGCGGTATCTTTTTGATAGGTATGGGTCCACACGGTATCGCCCATGCTGTCTGTGCGTATAATGTATGCAGGATAGTTGGAAGGGGTATTTAAACTGTGAGAGCCACATAAAAGGTACCCTTTATCAGGCATTACGCTTACGTCGCCGAAGCTGTCAAAGTATATTGAGGTATCAGTATAAGTTTTAAGGAAAACAGTACCCCCGGCCTCATTCAACTTTAAAAGGCCTGCTGAGCTATGCAGGTACCCGGTCGAAGGATTAGGCCACTGTTCGTTGAACGGTAAAATATACCCTCCGCCGGATAAATGTCGCATTTGCCCCGCGTCTCCGATGTACAGCCTTTTCCCGCTAATGGTTATGTCATTTTTACCCAATTGGTTTTGTCCATCTGCGCTGATGGTCATGTCAAATAATGATAGCTGCACACCCTTTTGCGACCATGCTACTACAAAATAATTACTGTCCGGCTTGTTATAGAGGCATAGCCCCCAATCTATAGTACTATCATTGTCAAATAAACTCTGAAAATACTGTGCAAAAGACGTGTGTGGCGCTGCTAAAAGCAGCGCCACACACGCGAGACCAATCATCACCTTTTTCATAATCCTGTTTTTAAAAACTAATACTCTTTATTCTATTATCACTTTGCCGGTTTGCCTTTTGCCGCCGGCATTCACTTCATACAGGTAAACACCCGGCGTATACTTGGATACGTCAAATATTGCCGATGAGCTGTTTTGCAATACCTGCTGGTCTATGGTTCTGCCCGCCACATCGGTCAGTTTTATGGTGATATTTTCGCAAAGCGAATACTGGAAGTTCAGTATTTGTGATGCAGGGATAGGGTACACGGTAAACTCCGGCTGCGTTGTTTTTATTGTGCTGCGGGCTCCCGTATCTCCTGTACCGCTGCCACCGCTCTTATTACCAGTCCTGCTGTCACTGCGGCGCCTTTCGCAACCCAATTGCTGCCGTCGAATTTCATTACCGTAACCTTATAGCTATTAGCAGCATCTCCAAAAGCCACATAAGGTATCCCACTACCGTCTATGACTATGGATGTGTATGCTACTTCTCCCGCTGTGAAGCCGGCACTGCCTACTGCCACCCAATTAGTGCCATTGTATTTCATTACGGTCGCTTTGTAGCCATTGCCCCAGTCGGAGTAAGCTACATATGGTGTGCCGCTGCTATCTATAGCTATAGATGTGTAGGCTGCTTCCCCTGCCGAGAAACCAGCGCTACCTACCGTTACCCAATTGATGCCATCGAACTTCATTACCGTTGCTTTTCCTAAAATGCCGCCCTCTCCGTAAACCACATAGGGTGTACCTCCGGTGTCTATGGCGATAGAGATGTCTAATGGCGTTCCAGCAGAAAAATTTGGAATACCAACTGTTACCCAACTGCCACCGTTGAATTTCATTACAGTGGCTTTATCGCCAGGGTAAAGACCTGCATAACTAATATAAGGCGTACCAATGCGGTCGATTGCTATCCATTTGTATCCTCGAACAGAGGTATCCGTGAATCCTGCACTGCCAACTATAACCCAACTACTGCCATTGAATTTCATTACAGTAGCTTTTCCGCTATCACTCCCATCGGCATAAACCACATAAGGCGTTCCACTCCCGTCTATAGCAATTGAGGTAAGAACTGCGCTGTCTGAAAAACCTGCGCTCCCAACTGTGTTCCAACTGAGACCATTATATTTCATTACGGTAGCTTTATGGCCGTTCGCACCGTCCTGGTAAACAACATAAGGTGTACCTCCTGTATCTATAGCAATGGATGTAGAATTTGCCGCTCCTGCTGAGAAACCCGGGCTGCCAACCGGCAACCATGACTGTGCATGTGCAGAGAGCGTAAATAGTAAAAGTGTAGAGAAGAAAATGTTTTTCATGTATGGTGTATTATAGGTCAAAATAACAGAGTCATCCCTATAGGATTAGTAATTAAGCTCTTTTGCAAAAGTGAATATTATTTTTGGCATTTCACCGGTACATAAAGCTGATATATTGGAGCTTTTTAAACGGTATAATTTATACCAGGTGCGAATGTCAATATTGACATTCGCACTGGTCTCTAACACAATTGTCGGGCATAGTAAGGTTCTACAAAGGCTTGAGGGAAGACAAAAGCGCCTCTTATAGATACTAAAATGAAAACCTTGAAAAATAAGTTTATAAATGTTTTGAAAATTCAAAAAGCATTTTTATCTTTAAGTTAGCTTAATGGAAACTCCTCTTTTTTTGTCTAGTTTTTTATTTTCTGGTTTGTGTACCCTTGCTTGGGTATTTTGATGAATTATTACCCTTAGTACAGATTTAAGCTATTAGCAAAGTATATTTTATTGGATTGATGCAGAACAATTGCGTAGCTACTTTGGCTGCTTAGTTGTAAGCAAAAAATAAATTTACCCAAGGTTTAATACTTTTTATACGTCTATATAGTTATGAATACATAAACCCGATTTCTATGAAAAAACTCTTCCTCACTTATTTTCTTTTTGCTCTTGTTTGTGGGGCACATGCGCAGGTTATCGTTACTGCCGTTGGCGGTGGGTTCGGCGGCGATGGTGGTCCCGCATTAGGCGCGGCCCTAGGAACACCTTTTGGATTAGCTCTTGATGACAGTGGCAATCTTTATATATGTGATGTGTCTGACCGTCGTATTCGCAAGGTAACTCCGGGCTATGGGGGCATTATTACTACTATTGCAGGCAACGGGACTATTGGTTATAGCGGAGACGGTGGCTTAGGAATATATGCACAAATAAATGGCGGTGTTGACGTTGCTGTTGACCGTCATGGCAATGTGTACATTGCTGATGCGGGTAACGGCTGTATCAGAAAAGTGACGCCAGAAGACACTATTACTACGATTGCTGGAACAGGAGTTGCCGGATATAATGGAGACAGTATACCTGCAACCGCAGCGCAACTAAATGGTCCAACCGGGATTGCAGTAGACGGTATTGGTAACCTATATATCGCTGACGAATCAAATCACAGGATAAGAAAAGTAGATACCGCAGGTATCATCACTACTATTGCTGGTACTGGTATGGCTGGATTCAGCCCCGATGGAAGCCGTGCAGACACGGCTAAATTAGATTCGCTTTATAGTTTAAGATTTGACAAGACTGGTAACTTGTTTTTTACAGACAATATTCGCATACGTAAGATGGATACGGCTGGCATCATTACCACAGTAGCTGGAATCGGTATTGAAGGATTTAGTGGAGATAGCGGCATGGCGACCGCTGCTGAAATAGAAATTGACGCAATATCAATAGATAGTTCGGGGAATATATATATGGCGGAAGGGGCAACTAACCGTGTGCGCAAAATAACTACTGACGGTATTGTCAATACCATAGCCGGTACCGGCTTTACAGGCTATTCGGGAGACTATGGCAACCCATTGCTTGCTGAGTTTCGAGGGGTGTCCGGTATAGTGGTTAGTACGACGGGAGATATATTTATCAGCGATGAAGGCAATCAAGTGGTTCGGCTAATAACAAGGCATCCGTTAAGCATAAATAAATATTCGTATGTACAGGAAAATTTAAATGTTTTTCCGAATCCAAGCAACAGTATTTGCACTATACAGGTAAGCACTCCTGCAAGCGAACAGGCCGAAATCACAATTACAAATATTACCGGAACAGAAGTGTGCAAATTTGTTACTGCCACTAATCAACCATATAGCATTAAACTGGATTGGCCTGCGGGAATTTATATTATCAATGCAGCGACGGAACATGAGCATTTCACAGAGAAACTAATCGTACAATAATAATCTTTCAATCTCCAAAATCACACACTCATGAAAAAAATAACCCTGTTAGCCTTTGGGCTTATTGTGGTTGCCTATTGTTACGGTCAGGACAGCACTGCCACGATCAATAGCAGCTGGAAGCGATACGCCGCAGATACCAGCCGCACTTACCAGCAAATCGTAACCACCTGTGACAGTTTGTTTGCCCTTGCAGGTTATCCTGTTTTTCCGGACACTTCATCTTCTTCCCAGGGAAGCGGTGTAGAACAGGAGAGCGAGGATGGCAAGCCTTTTTTCTCTCGATGCTAAACTAAAATGTCGATATTGACATCGAATGCAGATAACCGCTAATGTCATTGCCGCAGAATGCAGTGGTCATCATCATAGCATTCATTTTATTCCATTATTACTTTCCCCGACTGCACACCGCTATCTGTTATGAACTGGTACAAGTATATCCCAGGCGCATACATTGATACATCAAAACTGATTGCAGAACTGTTTTGCAGTACCTGCTTATCCATAAGTCTGCCGGTAACATCTGTGATTTTAATCGTGACACTGGTTTGCTGAGAGTATTGGAAATTCAGCACAGTCGAAGCCGGATTAGGATAAACAGTCACGCTCTCACTGATCCTACCTAACTGCGGTGAGGTCACCTTCGTCGTCAGGCACCCTTCCATCACACACCCATTACTATCAGTGCCCACTATCCACACATCCAGCACAGTATGCCATGAAGGAAGAGTATCATTATAAGATGCACCTGTAAATACAAGGTCTCCATTGGGCATTTCCACCATATCCCTGAAATAGTTTTCATGCAAAGTATCGCTTTCATAATACTGGTCCCATAAAATATTACCATTCCTATCTACCTTCGAGGCCCAGCCGAAAGCATTAGGCAGATAATTGGTAAGCGATATACCAACAACAACGTAGCTACTGTCTCTTAATTGCCTTACTATAACTTTATCTCTATGTCCTTGGGGTGTATAACTAAATGAAGTGATCCAGGTAATACGAAAATTGGTATCCAAATGGGCGATATAAGAAGGGAAGTTTTCTATATCAGATGCATTGGAGGTATATAGCGAATCAAAATTGCCGATATGTATATAGCCGCCATTCTTATCTTTATAAATTGCTCCCCCTCCTGCAAAATCACTACCATAAAGAGTGTCCTTTAAGATGTTCCCCATGCTATCCAAAACTAAAAACCAAGGTGTGTTATGAAAATAATTTGTCGAACCGTCCCACGCATTATACGCACTCATCGCTCCAACCACAATTCGCCCATCAGATAACGGAATAACGGTATTTACAGTTACCCATTGCGCCGTGTCTTTTTGATAGGTATGCGTCCATAAAGTATCACCCATGCTGTCAGTGCGTATGATATATCCAGGATACACTGAAGCCGAATTTACAGCATGTACACCACCAGCTATATATCCTCCGTCCAGCATTAAATTAATTGCATAGAGCGCGTCAAAATAAACTGATGTATCCGTAAAGGTTTTTAAAAAAACAGTATCCCCAGCAGCATCAAACTTCATAATGCCGGCAGCGCTATAAACATGGCTTGCTGTAGGATTTGGCCATTGCTTATTTAACGGTAAAACATAGCCATTAGATAATTGTATCATTTCTCCAGGGTTGCCAGGTCCAATATAACCGCCATTTTTAACAAAATTTTTTTTACTTAGCACAAGACTTCCATCACTACTGATGGTCATATCAAATGCTGAGAATTGTTCTGTAGTTTCATAAAAAGATGATCCTACAATAAAATAACTACTATCTGGCCTGTTCCGTATACACCAGCCCCAATCCTGAGTAGTATCGTTGTCATAGAGTTTCTCGAAATATTGAGCTTGGCTAAACACTGGCAACGCTATTAGCGTTGCCAGTGTTATTACTATTATCTTTTTCATACTATTTAATTTTACTCCACTATTACTTTCCCCGACTGTGTGCTGCCATCGGTTATGAACTGGTACAGGTATATTCCTGGCGCATACCTTGAAACATTAAAGCTGGTAGCAGCACTATTTTGCAACCTTTGTTCATCCATCAGTCTCCCGGTAATATCGGTGATCTTAATCGTCACATTGCTTTGTAAGGAATATTGAAAATTGAGCATGCTTCTTGCAGGGTTAGGATAAACAAGTACTCCTGAATTTGTTGGTCGTATATTATTCACCCTCGTGGGTGCGCACCATACATTCTCGCAGCCATTACTGTCTGTACTTACTAACCATACATCCTCAGTTTGGTGCCATGTAGGCAGAGTATCGTTCATTGTTGTGCCGGTAAATATTAAGCTGCCGTCGGGCCGCTCGGCCACATCTCTAAGTGCGGCATACTTAGCTGTGTCACTTAGATAGTACTTGTTCCATACAATCTCTCCATTTCTGTTCACTTTTGCACCCCAGCCGTAACTACCAGCCGAAGATGTTACCAGTTGATCACCTACTGCAACATAACTGCTGTCACTTAATTGCCGTATCATCCAGATGGCTCTATGCTCATCTGTAGGGGTGTAAGGAAATTCCGTGATCCATGTCATACGAAAATTACTATCAACGTGCGCAATAAAGTTTGGGAAATTCCGTATATCATCAGGGTTAGAGGCATTTACCGAATCATAACTTCCCCATATTACATACCCGCCGTTTTTGTCCGGCAATATGTTGCCACCGCCCATACTGTAAACTGTATCGCTGATAATATTGCCCGCACTGTCCAACACCATGAACCAGGCTGCATCAGAATAATACGCATCAGGCCCGGGATTTACTAAACGGCTGCTTGTCGCTCCAACTATTATCCGCCCGTCAGCCAAAGGAATGACATTGTCTATTTGAACCAAGTCAGTGGTGTCGAGTTGGTAAGTCCGGGTCCATAGTGTATCCCCCATGCTGTCGGTACGTGCGATAAGGCCCTTGTAATATGAAGAAGAATTCAATTCCCGTGTTCCACCTGCTATATACCCGCCACCAGGCATTATTGCGCAGCAGATCATTCCTTCAAAATAGACAGAAGTATCAGTAAATGTCTTTAAAAATACGGTATCGCCAACAGCATTGTATTTCACTAATCCAGCACTTGCTCTGTTATAGCTGCCGTAAAAAACATTTATGGATAATGGCGATAAATACCCTCCCCCGGGCAACAGTATGATGCCTCCGTTGGCTCCGCCATACAGGGATGCGATGCTATCCGTGACAATACGTTCATTTAATATGGTACTGCCATCAGCAGATATTTTCATATTAACTAATGCCCAGTAGCCGTGGTCAATGTTACTTATGCCCGCCTCCGTCTTGACAAAATAACTGCCATCAGATAGTACGAAAATATCCATCCCCCAATCATAGCTGGAGTCAATATCGTACAGCTTTTGGAAATATTGACCAAAAGATTGGTGCGCTGCTGTTAGTAACAGCAGCACACCAATTATGCTTATTATTTTTCGTTTCATAAATCCACATTTAAAAAACTACTCCACTATTACTTTACCAGATTGCGTTTTACCATTCGTTATCACCTGATACAGGTAGATACCGGGTGTATAAGATGCTACATTAAAGCTGGCAAGGCTACTGTTTTGTAAGGTTTGCTCATCCATTTTACGGCCTATCACATGATACCAGTATTTTTTATCAGTGTCCTTTAGCATTTTTTACTTCTTTAATCAAATCTACAAAACCTAAATTACTCACCATCTTTTGAAGTCTTTTAACTCAGTTGGTTACTGGCGAATTAAATTCGCCTTGAGAGCACCATGTAAGACTACTAAAAGCACAATTCGCTGCTCATATCAATATTGACACTGCAATCAAAGGCAACAATAGTGCGAGTTTTAGTGCGGGAGGAAATCTATAAATGTAAAAAGCAGCTACAAATGAATGTAACTGCTTGTTTACCAATCGTTTAGACTGTGGTCCCACTCGGGTTTGAACCAAGGACCCCCTGATTATGAGTCAGGTGCTCTAACCAACTGAGCTATAGGACCGAGACGTTTTACCGTCAAACCCCAACGTTAATCGGGGGCTGCAAATGTAGGCGATTTTTCTAAAAAAGGAAAAAGGATTTTAACGCGAGGGTCAGATTTGTCAACTTTTGAAAAGTTGACAAATCTATACGTATCATTTCCGCCTACTTTTGCAGCATGATAAAGGGCATAAAACACATCATTTTTGACCTCGGCGGGGTGATACTGAATATTGACTACAAGCTCACAGAAAAAGCATTCATAGAGGCGGGCATCACTAACTTCCCGGAGCTTTACTCACAACTGCGGCAGACCGACCTGTTTGATAAATTTGAGGTGGGCGGTATTTCGGCTGCGGAGTTTGTGGGCGAATTGCAAAAGGCTGCACCTACGGCCATTACCGAGGCACAGGTACTGCAGGCCTGGAACGCTATGATACTCGACTACCCGCTGCGCCGCCTGCAGGTGCTGCAGCAGTTACGGCTGCATTACGATCTGTTCCTGCTCAGCAATACCAATGAGATCCATGAGGCGACTTTCAATGATGTGCTGATGCGCGATCGCGGTATTCCTAACATTGGTGTATTTTTTGACCGGGTGTACCTCTCTCACCGGGTGGGCCTGCGCAAACCAAACCCCGAGATCTTCATGCGGGTAATGGATGAAAGCGGACTGAAACCAGAACACACACTATTCATAGACGACAGCCCCCAACATGTGGCTGCTGCCAAAGAACTGGGTATTCAGACTATTTTTCTTGAAAAAGGAATGACGATAGAAGAAGATGTGTTTACCCCCCTGCCCCCTAAAGGGGGAGTTGCCTGAGAATAGATTTTCAGCTTCAAATTCCGATTTGGCTTTCCATACTATTCGTAAAAAATCAGGGCTGCCGTATAGGTGTTCTCTTCACTTAATGAAAAAGCCACAAATACATGACACGGGAAAAGGTGAAACAGAATTCTAAAGATGAAAGCGTATTCACCAGCGAAGCCCCTTTTAGGGGGTTCGGGGGTTATACCTCTTCATAATCTATATAATCCCCTTCTTTAGGCCGGGACTGTCTTTGGCCGTTCTGAAATGTACCTTGCGTGGCTTGCTGCCTGCTCTGTTCATTTTCTCTCATTTGAGCCTGCATTTGCTCCTGCATATTCTTTAAGTGACTGTTTGCAGCAGAAGTTATCCGGAACACAGGAAGTAAAAATCGGAGTATACGCGATACAATATATGCTACTAAAATAAAAATAATCAGATCCTTCAACATAACCACACAAAGTTAGGGGTTTTGGTTGATTGGGGTTTCTAAGAATCGGCGAGCATACGTTTATGGTAGGTTAAAAAAGCTTGATTGGGTACGAGCGCAGCCCAACCGGAATGCTTAAATTTTTAAGATAAAATATGCGCACCGCCGCTGTCCCAAAAAATAGTCTGGTTATTTTGATATGTAATGTACCTTTGAACTATGACTAAACATATCTTTCTTGCCTCCATCCTTTTTTTCCTGGTGTTCCTGAGTAAACAATCGTTTGCCCAAGGTCCTTGCCCTACTACTACTTTTAGCGGTACAGCAACTTATTACACGGGGAGCGTTGCCTTTGCGTGCTCTTTTGATACTACAGAAACGGGAAGCTATTATTGCGCTATGAACCAATCTCAGTATGATACTGCGGCCTATTGCGGCACCTGCTTATCTGTGACGGGCAGTAATGGAACCCACCTGGTGTTGGTAAATGATCTTTGCCCGTCATGCACTTCGGGCAGCCTGGACTTGAGCCCATTGGCATTTGAGGCTGTTGTAGGCGATCTTTCTATAGGCACAGGCGCTATTTCATGGAAACTGGTCAGTTGCCCATATGCCTCGCCACTATGGATCACATGCAATCCTGGTTCAAACCCTTATTATGGCAGCGTATTGGTGCATCATTCTGTTAATAAAATAGCAGGAGTAGAAGTATACTATGACTCTTCGTGGCATGCAATGACCCGCACAACCGATAACTACTGGACATCGTCGCTTACGAATGACAGCGTGTTCAGCATCAGGGTCACTGACATTTATGGTTCGCAGATCACTGTTGACAGCGTAAAGACAAATGTTTCTATGAATTTCAACGCTACGTCGAACTTCGCTCCATGTTCAACGACCGATGTAACGAATGTAGCGGGGCTGGCAGAGCAGGCTTACTGCTATTACAGCAACCAGCAATTATGGCTGAATGATAACGAAGGGTATCAATCGGTACTTATTACAGACCTGTCGGGCAGAGTCATCTATTCCCAAAATTTTGATAAACTGATCATACAATGCGGCATCCCGGTTGCGCACCTCAGCGCAGGGATGTATCTTATTCAATTAAGAAGAAGGGACGCCCCTGCTAAATCGTTAAAATGGGTGAAAGGGCAGTAGCTTAACCGGTTTGCCAACCTTTTTTCAAATTTTGCTATGATATAAATTTGTTGTACATTTGCTTTGGAATTCAAAAAGAGAGGGGACACATTGTTGTCCCCTCGTTTTTTAAGTTATGCCGGAGATCACTGAAAAAATTTATGCTTTAACAGAACCATTGCTGGATGGCACTGATATATTTATCGTCAACATTAAGGTGAAGCCGGTAAATAATATCAAGGTCTATCTGGATGCTGACAGCGGTTTTTCTATAGACAAGTGCACTATGGTAAACCGCAAATTATATGCGCAGATCGAGGCAGAGCAAATGTTCCCCGATGGTGATTTTTCATTAGAGGTATCAAGCCCCGGTGTAGATGAGCCGCTGGTGCAGACACGGCAGTATAAAAAGAATATTGGCCGCAAGGTTACCGTGACAGATGCTGAAGGAGTGGAAAAAACAGGACTGATGAAGGATGTAACTGAGGACCATATATTACTGGAGATAAAGGGCGCCAAACAAAAAGACGCAACAATTATTGCTGAAATACCATTTACAAACATTAAAAAAACAGTAGTACAAGTTATTTTTTAATTAAAACCCTGCCTGTAACAAGAGCGGGGAGCGAAAAAGAAAGCATATGCCAAGTATCAACCTCATTGACTCCTTCCAGGAGTTTAAAGACGCCGAAAATATTGACAGGCCTACCTTGATGAAGGTATTAGAAGACGTTTTCAAAACGTTGCTGCGCAAGAAGTACGTGACTGATGAAAACTTTGACGTGATCGTGAACGACCAGACGGGCGACCTTGAAATATTCAGGCGAAGGGTGATCGTAGAAGACGGTATGGTAGAAGACGAGAACCTGCAGATACCCTATGCGGATGCGATAAAAATAGAGCCGGATTATAGTGTGGGCGAGGAGGTGTATGAGGAAGTGGACGTACGCAACTTTGGCCGCCGTGCCATACTTGCGGCCAAGCAAACACTTGCTGCACGCATTGGCGACCTGAAAAAGAACAACCTGCTTAAAAAATATGCCGACCGTATAGGTGATATCATCAGCGGCGAAGTTTACCAGATATGGAAAAAAGAGATCCTGTTGCTGGATGACGAGGGCAATGAGCTGATCATGCCTAAGTCGGAGCAGATACCCACCGACTTTTTCAAAAAAGGAGAGAGTGTTCGTGCTGTTGTTAAGAAAGTGGAAATGCGCAACAACTCCCCTATCATCATACTGAGCCGCACACATCCTTCCTTCCTGGAAAAACTGCTGGAAATAGAAGTGCCGGAAATAATGGACGGCCTGATAGTGGTGAAGAAGATAGTAAGAGAGCCGGGCGAGCGCGCCAAGGTAGCCGTAGAAAGCTACGACGACCGTATAGATCCGGTAGGTGCCTGCGTGGGCATGAAAGGAAGCCGCATACACGGTATTGTACGTGAGCTGCGCAATGAGAATATCGATATCATCAACTACACCAACAATATCCAGTTATTGCTGCAGCGCTCGCTTACACCGGCCCGCATCAATAAAATGGAGCTGAACAACGAGGACAACAGCGCCGACGTTTATCTCGACCCGGACCAGGTATCCCTGGCTATCGGCAAGAAGGGCGTAAACATAAAGCTGGCACAGGAACTTACCGGTTATAGCATTGATGTCTATCGTGATGTGAAGGAAGAAGTTGAATACGATATCGATCTTGACGAATTTGCAGATGAGATCGAACCTTGGGTTATTGATGAGTTCAAGCGTATCGGTTGTGATACGGCCCTTAGTGTATTGGAGTTATCGGCTGAGGAACTGGTGCGCCGCACCGACCTTGAAGAAGAAACAGTACGCGATGTGCGTAAAGTACTGGAGGCAGAATTTAATAATGAAGGATAAAAGTAAATATATCATGGCATCATGAGGCATATTGGCCGCCATTTTCAGCTAAAATGGCGTAGGTTTGTATACAATGGCCGGGCTAAGCCCTGCAGTTATTAGGAGGAAAATATTAGAATGACGACACCCACAAAAACACCCAGGTTACTGGAAGCCGCTAAAGAATTTAATATTGGTAAGGATACCCTCGTGGCATTTCTTACAGATAAAGGCTTTACGGTGAGCAGTATCCCGAGCACCAAGTTAACAGAGCAGATGTACAATGCCCTGCAGGTCGAGTTTGCACAGGACAAGATCGCCAAACGCAGGAGTGACGAGATCGCGTTGCCCAAGGGCTCATTATTGGAAGGTATCAGGAAAACAAAGGACGATCTTGATATTACTGCCAAGGATAAGAAGGAAGAAGCTCACGTAGCGGAACAGAAGGCAAAATTAAAAGAAGAAAAGCCAGCTCCGGTTGCACCCCTTGCACCGGCCCCGATAGCTGAAAAGCCTAAGGCTGTGGAAGTTAAAGAAGGCACCGCAAAAACAGCGGTGGCCGGTGCTAAAGAAGAGCCTGCAACCAAAAAGGCGGCGCCCGCAACCGAAGAAGTACCTGCAAAAAAAGCGGCAGAAACTAAGGAAGAAGCCCCAGCTAAAAAGACCGCGGCAAAGGCTGAAAAGCCCGCTGCCGAGCCGGAATCTACCGAACCGGAACATCTGGACATTAAAGCTCCGAAAATTGAGGGCCCAAATATTCTCGGTAAGATAAACCTTGATGACCTGAACCTGGCTTCGCGCCCTAAGAAGGGAGCTGCAAAGAAAAAGGAAACGGAAAAGAAGGTTGCTAAAAAGGATGTAAAAGAGGTTGCGGAAAAGATAGAGCAGGAAGAAGTGGTGGAGGCCGCACCGGTAGTTCCGCAAAAGCCAGAAGCAGCGGAACCTGCGGAGCCAGAAGAGGACAGTGCCGGAAAGCCGGAACATATAGAAATGAAGGCCCCGAGACTTGAAGGGCCTAAGATCATTGGAAGAATTGAATTACCTGTATCCCAGCCGTCTGGAAATAGCAACAGGCCCGACAACCGGGAAAAACGTAAGCGCAAGCGCATACCGGTAGAAAAGAAACCGGAAACCCACAGGCCGGATCCGAATAACCGGGACCGCAACCAGCCTCCGGGCGCCGGTGGGCCAAGGCCGCCTGCAGCACCGTTCAACCGTGAGCGCAGGCCTCCGGGAACCGGGGCTCCAGGACAGGGTGGCGGCGACCGTGGTACTTTCAGGCCTGGTGGTGGCGGTGGTGATCGCCGTGGACCGGCGCGCAATGCACCTGTTACCGCGCAGCAGCAGGAAATAGATACAAAAGCAATACAGGATAAGATACGTGAAACACAGGCTAAGCTTACGGGCTCTACCCGCAGCAAAAACCTGAAGGCCAAGTACCGCCGTAACAAGCGTGATGAAATGGCCGAGAAACGCGCCACTGCTGAAAACGCAGAACAGGATAACCTTATACAGGTAACGGAGTTCATCTCGGTGAGTGAGCTTGCCAACCTGCTTAACGTGAGCTTTGCTGACGTTATCAGCAAGTGTATGAGCCTGGGCATCATGGTTTCCATTAACCAGCGCCTGGACGCAGAGGTAATAGAATTGGTGTCCAGCGAATTTGGTTTTGATGTGGAATTCATCAACCTGGAGCAGGAAGCTGAAGAGGAAATCGAAGATATCGATGATCCGGAAGATCTCGTGCCACGGGCGCCAATCGTAACCATCATGGGCCATGTGGATCATGGTAAGACCTCGCTGCTTGACTATGTGCGTAGTGCAAATGTTGTGGCTGGTGAGGCCGGTGGCATCACCCAGCACATTGGTGCGTACCAGGTTACTACTGCTACGGGTAAAAAGATCACCTTCCTGGATACACCGGGCCACGAAGCGTTTACCGCTATGCGTGCCCGCGGTGCCAAGGTAGCGGATATTGCGGTGATCGTTATTGCTGCGGATGATGCCATCATGCCGCAAACAAAAGAGGCAATATCGCACGCACAGGCCGCAAACCTGCCGATGATCTTTGCAATAAATAAGATAGATAAAGAAGGGGCTAACCCGGAGAAGATAAAAGAACAGCTTGCCCAGATGAACATACTGGTGGAAGACTGGGGCGGCAAGTTCCAGAGCCAGGAAATATCGGCCAAGAAAGGACTTAATGTTGACCTGCTGCTTGAAAAAATTGGCCTTGAAGCAGAGTTGCTTGAACTGAAAGCCAACCCGGACCGCATTGCCAATGGCAGCGTGATCGAAGCATCGCTGGATAAAGGCCGCGGATACCAGTCTACCGTATTGGTACAAAACGGAACGCTTAACCAGGGTGATATGATCACTTGCGGTCAACATTATGGTAAGATCAAAGCGATGTTCAATGAGCGCGGCCAGCGCGTGAAAACAGCCGGCCCATCAGCTCCGGTACAGATACTTGGCCTCAATGGCGCGCCACAGGCGGGCGAGAAATTCCGCGTATTTGAAGATGAAGACGAAGCAAAGGACCTTGCCAATCACCGCGCACAGATCATGCGTGAGCAAGGCATCCGTGCACGCAAGCATATAACACTTGATGAGATCGGGCGTCGCCTGGCACTTGGTAACTTTAAGGAACTGGGTGTTATAATCAAGGGTGACTTTGACGGTTCTGTGGAAGCGCTGAGCGATTCTCTGCAGAAGCTGTCTACTGAGGAAGTTGCAGTGAACGTGGTGCATAAGGGCGTGGGCCAGATCACGGAAAGCGATGTATTGCTGGCTACAGCATCAGATGCGATCATCATTGGCTTCCAGGTACGCCCGTCTATGCAGGCTGCCAAACTCGCAGAGCAGGAGAATATCGAAATACGCACTTACTCCATCATCTACGATGCGATCGAGGAGATCAAGAGCGCGATGGAAGGCCTGCTGGAACCAAAGGTGGAGAAGAAAACAGTGTGCAACATAGAGGTGCGCGAAGTGTTCAAGATAAGCGGTGTAGGTACCATAGCCGGTTGCTATGTGCTCGATGGCAAGATGACCCGCCAGACGAAACTCAACCTTGTGCGCGACGGTATCGTGGTATACAACGGCGAGCTCGCTTCACTGAAGCGCTTTAAGGATGATGTGAAAGAAGTGAACGCAGGGTATGAATGCGGCCTTTCTATCAAGAATTACAGCGATATCCGTACCGGTGATATTATCGAGGGATACGAAGAAGTGGAAGTGAAACGAACGCTTTAACCTGCCTGCCGGCAGGCAGGTTTGAAAATTCGGAAATTCGACAATTTCCTTGATTTTGAAAATACAGAGAAAGAGCTCACCGAAAGGTGGGCTTTTTTGTTGCAGGCAAGCAACAGTTTTAGCACTAATTTTGTACCCATCGTAACATGTGCATTTTCAACTTTTCAAATTCGCACATTTTCAAATTAAATTGATCGTCACCTTATTATCAGACCTTGGTACGCGCGATGCGTCTGTAACTGTAGCAAAAGCTATACTGATGAACTATGCGGCTACATCAACCATTGTGGATATATCTCACGATGTGGCGCAATATGATCTGCAGCAGGCAGCATATTTACTCGTGGCCGCTTACAAACATTTTTCTCCAGGTACCGTACACATCATTCCGATAGATGTTTTCTCAGGTGATGCTCCTTGCCTGTTGCTGGCAAAAAAAAACGATCAATATTTTATTGCACCCGACAATGGGTTGCTGTCTTTAGCATTCGGAAGTGAGATCGAACATAATCTTCGCTGTTTTGAATTCAAAAGGCCGCACCGTTTCAGCGACTGGATAAGCAGCGCGGGAAAAGTGGTAGTGTCGATACAAGAAAACAGGTTGTCGGCATACACTACGTGCGAGGTAAAGGTAGCGCACCGGCAGTTGCAGCCCCAGGTAACACCACTCGGCATAGATTGCAATATTCGTTGCATAGACCACTACGGTAACGTAGTGCTTGATATAACCCGGCAGCAGTTTGGAGATCATGTAAAGGGTCCATTCAAGATCAGGATCATGCGCATGGACGATGTGACAACCATAAGCAACAATTACAACGAAGTACCGATGGGAGAACCACTCTGTCGTTTTAACGATGCCGGATACCTCGAAATAGCGCTGAATCACGGATCAGCAGCAGCCCAACTGGGCCTTACATCCGGAAATGCGGACAATATTGGTTACCAGACGATCAGGATATTTTTTTGACTTGCTCTGGTTGCGTAGAACATCCCCCAGCCATCTTCTCCCCGCACGACGTCATACTAAAGAAGGAATTTCCTTCGCGAGACTTACATTTCCCTAACCGCCTTCGCTAACACAAGGGCTCTCGGCAAAGGGGGATTTCCTTCGCGATTTTACATCCTCCTAGCCACCTTCGCTGCTGCACAAGGCCAGCGCTAAAGGGGGAATTTCATCGCGGGCCCTCGGTGATATCTCGTTCCTAGAAAAACAAAAACCTTTTCTTCTTCTTCATCAACCTCACTTTCGTCATCGGGATATCCTTATTAGGACGGTCTTTCCGGTCGCGGGGCTGGGCAGCTATCTTGTCTACTATATCCATTCCTTCCAGCACTTCTCCAAATACCGTATAGTTGCCATCCAGGTGCGGCGTGCCGCCTACGGTCTTGTACATTTCCCGCTGGGATGCGGAGAATTTGTGCCCCGTCTTCTGCGATATTTTATCAAGCTCTATATCGGTAAACTTTTTGCCAACCACTATATAAAACTGGCATGCTGAGCCTGATTTATCGGGAGTGTTGTCGCGGGCCACACCAAGTGCGCCGCGCTTGTGGTAATCGGAATCATTGATCTCCGCAGGCACTGTATAGCCCAGGTCGCCCTCGCCCAGCGCCTCGCCGGGTTTTGCGTGTTTCGATTTAGGGTCACCGCCCTGTATTACAAATTCGGGTATACACCTGTGAAATAAAGTACTGTCATAATAATGCTCCTTTGCCAGCTTCACCATGTTGGCGGTATTCTTTGGGGTATTGTCATACAGCATCATCACGATGGTACCATATTCTGTTTCGATTTTTATTTTATTTTTTTGGGCCAGAACATTTAGCGTAATAAGTGCAGCGATAAGAGTGAGTAGTATTTTCTTCATTGGATTTTCATTAAACGGTTGTAAAATATAAAAATAGAGTTTAAACTTTACTTCTTCTCCTGGCACAACTCCACCAGCACCCCATTCGTAGTTTTCGGATGCAGGAAGCATACCAGCTTATTGTCGGCGCCGTTTTTTGGTGCTTCGTTCAGCAATTCAAAGCCCAGCGCCTGAAGGCGTTTCATTTCGGCCTCTATATTCTCTACTTCAAAGGCAATGTGGTGTATCCCCTCCCCTTTCTTAGCTATGAACTTCGCTATGGGGCTGGCCTCATTTGTTGCCTCCAGCAACTCTATTTTGGCATCCCCGGTCTGGAAAAAGGCGGTACTTACGCCCTCCGATGCAACCTGCTCTGTTTTATAGCAAGGTGTATTCAATAATTGTTCAAATAAAGGTATTGAGTCATTTAACTGTTTTACTGCAATACCGAGGTGCTCGATCTTCAACATTACTTATAGTTTTTAACAATAGGCTTATATATTAAACCCACCATGGTAAAGCCCCAAAATAGCACTTTTGACGTAACTTTGTTGGCTAATCTGGATTGAAAAGAATAAAGTTATGAAATTAGAATTGCCAATATACCTTGATAACAATGCGACCACGCCAATGGACCCACGTGTGCTGGAAGCGATGCTGCCTTACTTCACCGAAAAATTTGGCAATGCCGCCAGCCGCAACCACTCATTTGGCTGGGTAGCTGAAGAAGCGGTTGACTATGCCCGGGAGCAGATAGCTAAGCTGATCAATGCAGACCCTAAAGAGATCATATTTACTTCAGGTGCTACGGAGGCTGACAACCTCGCAATAAAGGGTGTTTACGAAATGTATGCATCTAAAGGTAATCACATTATCACCTGCACTACTGAGCACAAAGCAGTGCTGGATACCTGCAAGCACATAGAAAAGACCGGCGGCGAGGTTACGTATCTTGATGTGAAGGAAGACGGCCTGATAAACCTTGCCGAACTGGAAAAAGCAATAACACCCAAAACAATATTGATCGCCATCATGTATGGCAATAACGAAACCGGCGTGGTACAGCCTGTGCGGGAGATCAGCAAGATAGCGCGTAAACATGGCGTGTTGTTTTTCACTGATGCCACGCAGGCAGTAGGTAAAATACCTGTAGACGTAAATGCAGACGGTATAGACCTGATGGCATTCAGCGGTCACAAAATGTACGGCCCTAAGGGTGTAGGTGCATTGTATGTGCGTCGTAAGAATCCACGCGTAAAAGTTACTGCGCAGATGGACGGTGGCGGGCACGAGCGCGGTATGCGCAGCGGTACACTGAACGTACCTGCAATAGTGGGTTTTGGCAAGGCCTGCGAACTCTGCATGAATGAAATGGAAAGTGAAGCCAAACGACTGAGCGCTATGCGCGACAGGCTGGAGAATGCACTCATGGAGCTGGAAGAAACTTATGTGAATGGTAACAGGGAGCATAGGTTGCCGCATACTGCCAATATTTCGTTCAAATATGTAGAAGGGGAAGGCCTGATGATGGGCTTTAACAAAAACATAGCGCTGTCAAGCGGTTCGGCTTGTACCTCTGCATCGCTGGAACCATCTTATGTGCTGAAGGCACTGGGCCTGGGCGACGACCTGGCACACAGCTCGTTGCGTTTTGGCCTGGGACGTTTCACCACTGACGAACAAATAGATTTTACGATAAAAGCAATAAAAGAGACGGTGATCAAGCTTCGCGAGATGAGCCCCCTTTGGGAAATGTTTAAAGAGGGTGTAGACATTAACGCGATAGAGTGGGCGCATCATTAAGCAATTTGGCAATTTGATAATTCGGCAATTAGCCAATTTTCATATGCCGACGAGTTAAGGAAAGAATATTAAAGGCGAGAGACAACATCATTGTCAAATTTTCAAATTAAAAACACCATGGCATACTCGGAAAAAGTTATAGACCATTACTCCAACCCCAAAAATGTGGGGACACTGGATAAAGCAAAGACAAATGTGGGCACTGGCCTCGTCGGTGCTCCTGAGTGCGGCGATGTTATGCGCCTGCAGATAGAAGTAGATGAAGAGAGCGGCGTGATACGCGATGCCAAGTTCAAGACTTTTGGCTGCGGCTCTGCCATTGCATCTTCTTCTCTCGCCACAGAATGGCTGAAGGGTAAAACAGTAGACCAGGCCCTCTCAATAGACAATATGGATATTGTGGAGGAACTGAACCTACCGCCCGTAAAAATACATTGCTCTGTGCTGGCTGAAGACGCTATCAAAGCGGCTATCAACGATTACCGGGTGAAGAATGGCCTGCCGGAATTGGTGGCTGAAAAGAAGGCGCATTAAGTAGTCATAAGTCGTGAGTCGTAAGTCAGCGTTTGCTTATTTGCTCAACTCACTTAAGACTTGTGACTGACGACCCTGCCTAACGGCAGACAGGTTACGACTAAATTTTAGAAAATGATTTACGTAAGTGATAAAGCGAAGGAAAAAGTCATGAAGCTCAGGCAGGATTCCGGCCTGACTGATGACTATTTTCTTCGCGTTAGTGTTGTGGGGGGCGGTTGCTCCGGATTGTCTTACAAACTCGATTTTGATAACGAGACCCAGCCTCGTGACCAGGTTTTTGAAGACCAGGGCGTGAAACTGGTTACCGACCTTAAGAGTTTCCTATACCTCTGCGATACTACGCTCGATTTTTCTGATGGCCTCAATGGCAAGGGGTTTCACTTCAGTAACCCCAATGCCAGCCGCAGTTGTGGCTGTGGGGAAAGTTTTGCGGTATAACATTTTCGCCGGATCGAAAACCTCCATTTTAGTGTGTTATTGTTTCAGACCGGAATATGCCGAAAATCAATGGCATAGCGCTAAGGGCACCTGTGCGCCAAAATGAAACAATAATCATTAAATGTGTTCCTCTGGCGACTTTTAAAAACACAATCGATTTTTGGACGGTGAGTTATTCTCCCGGAATGTATTGGTAACTTCTCCCTTTAGGATGCACCACAAATTTAGCTGATTGCTATCTCCAACTTTTGGATGCCATTTGCCCTATTTGTTTTCTTATGCTATTCTAAAAATATGGAGGAAGTCACTTTAGGGGTTTGGGGTTATTTCCTTAACTTGCTTTATGTTTTCAAGATTATTTAATCGGAAGAAAAACGAGGATGCAGAATATGAGTTACCGGTTCCGCAAAATGCCAGCTGGGCCTTTTTAGGGGCCGATATGCACTCCCATTTTTTACCGGGTATAGACGACGGGGCGAAAACTATTGAGGACAGTCTCACGCTGTTGCGCGCCATGATAGATATGGGTTACAAAACCATTATTACGACACCCCACGTAATGATCGACTACTATCCTAACACCACCGCGACCATACAGGCGGCCCTGCAGAAAGTACAGGACGCACTTAAAGAAAACAACATTGAACTCTCATTAAAGGCAGCTGCAGAATATTATATTGACGAACATTTCATCTCTTTGCTCGACAAAAATGAACCGTTGCTCACCATTCGTGAAAATGAGGTGCTGGTAGAATTCTCCATGCTTTATGAGCCACCAATGCTCAAGGACGTTATTTTTAAACTCCAGACTTCCGGCTACCGGCCTATCATCGCCCACCCCGAACGTTACTTGTTTTTTCATCGCGATTTCAACCGGTTCCGGGAGTTAAAGGACCGTGGCTGCATGCTGCAATTGAATATGCTTTCCATAGCCGGGTATTATGGGCAAAACATTAAACAGGTAGCCGACCAGCTCATGCAAAAGGGCATGTACGATTACTGCGGCAGTGATATGCACCATGAAAAACATGCAGGCGTGCTGAAAATGATGGCCGGCACACGCGATTATCATAAATTCGCCGGGTATCCCTTCCTGAATTCAAGATTGTGCTTTTGATGCCTTAATGAAGCGCTTATTTTTTATACTTTTGTGCCCCGCTGCGCAGTTATTTGTAAAACTGTCGCACGCTGGATA
Organism: uncultured Bacteroidota bacterium; assembly: GCA_903905065.1. Lineage (GTDB taxonomy): Bacteria > Bacteroidota > Bacteroidia > Chitinophagales > Chitinophagaceae > Nemorincola. Next base: position 41,951 of record CAIVEW010000061.1, read on the forward strand.
AAGATTTAGGGTTCATGGAAAAAAGATCATACAATATTGCAGTTATCGGGCTTGGATATGTTGGGTTACCCCTGGCGGTAGAGTTCAGTAAGTACTACCCTGTCGTGGGTTTCGACATTAACAGAAAACGCATTGGTGAGCTGCAAAACGGTATTGATTTCACTTTAGAAATAGAAGAAACGCTGCTGAAACAGGTGATACTGGGCGAACCGGCCCAGGATTTAAAGGGTTTGTACTGTAGCAACAACATCGATCACATTGGTAATTGCAACGTATACATCATCACTGTTCCCACACCAGTTGATAAAAACAACCGCCCGGACCTTGGGCCGCTATACAAAGCCAGCGAAACGGTGGGCAAGGTGCTGAAGAAAGGGGATATCGTGGTTTATGAATCAACTGTTTTCCCCGGTGCTACTGAAGACGAGTGTGTACCCGTGTTGGAACGAGTATCCGGCCTTGTTTTTAACACCGACTTTTTCTGTGGCTATTCGCCAGAGCGGATTAACCCGGGCGATAAGTTACATACCGTTTCCAAAATTAAAAAAATAACCTCCGGATCTACCCCTGATGTCGCAGAAACTGTAGATAGCCTGTATCGTTCTATCATCACAGCCGGCACCCATAAAGCCGCCAGTATCAAGGTTGCCGAGGCGGCTAAAGTGATCGAGAACTCCCAGCGCGACATCAACATCGCGTTCGTAAACGAGCTTGCCAAAATATTTAACCGGCTGGGAATCGACACCCACCAGGTTTTAGAGGCCTCTGCCACTAAGTGGAACTTTCTGCCGTTCAAACCGGGATTGGTTGGCGGGCATTGCATAGGCGTAGATCCGTATTACCTGGCGCAAAAAGCACAGCAGGCAGGCTATCACCCGGAGATCATACTGGCGGGCAGGCGTCTTAATGACGGTATGGGCATATACATAGCCGGAGAGATCGTGAAGCTGATGATAAAGAATGATCTTACGGTTAAAGGAGCTAACGTGCTTTTGCTGGGAATTACTTTTAAGGAAAACTGCCCGGACGTAAGAAACACCCGCGTGGTGGACATAATTACAGAACTGGCTTCCTATGGAATTGAATTAACCATATATGACCCCTGGGCAAACCCCGGAGATGTGGCACATGAATATGGCATTAAAGTGGTATCAGCACTTCCTGATGGAAAGCTGTATGACTCCATGGTATTGGCGGTGGCACATGAAGACTTTTTAGGTACCAATTGGCGGGAAAAGGTGAAACCCGGGGGTATTATCTATGATGTAAAGGGGTGTCTGGAAAAAAACATGGTTGATGCAAGGTTATAATGCGGCTCGCATGCCGTTTAAACTGAGCTATCTAAATGCTGAAGCCCTGCTCTTATTTTTCATTTTTCCCTTATTTTAGACTATTTTTGGTGAAATTTCGTGAGATGCATAAGTTGATTAGGCAAAGCTGTTCCGGCTTTGTTCTTTTATTGCTTTTTATTGTTGGCACGTGCATGACATCATGTATTACAAGTAAAAATTCAATATATTTTAATGATCTCAAAGATGATTCTCTTTATCCCGGCCCCGGGCCTATTGTAATGGATTCCCTCACCCCTTTTGTGGAACCAAAAATTCAAAAAAACGATGTGCTCGCTGTAACTATTCAGACAATAGGGCAAAACGAAACAAACACTCCGATCACATCCAACTCAACCGGTAGCTTCAGCGCACTGAATGGTTTCTTGGTGGATCAGAGGGGTTATATAGAACTATCCCTGATCGGCTTTATTAAGGTAGAAGGGTTTACAACCACCGAGGCAAGGGAATTAATAAAACAAAAGGCCAAGGAGTTCTGGAAAGAACCAGTGGTGAATGTGAAGATCGCCAATTTTGATATTTATCTCCTGGGGGACGTAGGTAAAGCCGGCACCATAACATCTACCAGTGAAAAAATAAGTATTGTAGATGCAATAGCACTGGCAGGCGACCTCAATATCACGGCAAAACGTAACAATATATTGCTGATCAGGAACGAAGGAGATAAGAAAGAATTTGTACGTTTTGATATGAGATCGTCCAAAATATTTCAATCACCTTATTTCTATCTGAGGCAACGGGATATGATCTATGTAGAGCCGCGCCGTGATAAGGTGCAAAGTGGAGATGGCAGTTTTACCCGGTATTATGGCTATTTCAGCAGTCTCGTCACCATTGTATCACTGGCGTTTGCGTTTAGACTTGTTAAGTAATAAAAATTTTTCTCTGAATGACAGATAATACTCCACCGATAACTGCCAGTGACAATAAGCCTAAGATGGAAGGCGGCGGCGGTGGTAATATCAATATTAAATGGTTGGTTACAACGGTTTTGGCCATTTGGCCCTGGCTGCTGGGCAGTATTATTATTGCGCTTATCATTGGCAACTTGTTTCTGCGCTACACAGTGCCCAGGTATTTGTCAAGAGGAGAATTCTTAATCAATGACTCAAAGAAAGGCGGCTCAGGCGCCGGCGATGAGGTGCTTGAGGCGCTCAAACTCAATACCAACAAAATAAATGTTGACAATGAGATAGAAATACTGAAAAGCCGCTCCACAATGGTATTGATCGCCAAGCGGCTGCACCTGAATGTGAACTATTCGGTGGAAGGGCGGTTTAAAACTACCGAGATATACAAAAACAGGCCTTTCGAAATAGTAATTGCAGACAGTGTGGACGACGACTTTGGCTGTAAGATCAATATTTCCGGGAACAATACTTACCAGTTCAATGAGCCTGGCGCGAAGACGTTCGTGGCCAAATATGATGATACCATAACCACGTCTGCCGGCCGGAAATTTATCGTTAAGAAAACAGACCAGTTTGACCCTGCAAAAGCCCAGTTCTCTGTTTATATCACTTCATTTCTCACGGCAGCCATTAGCTATCTGAACGGTATTGACTTTGCCAGTCCGAATAAAGCTACCAGTTGCCTGTATTTATCCCGCATAGACAATCTCCCGGAAAGAGCTGTTGATATGATCAACACGATGATGGACGTCTATAAAGCCAAAAACGTGGCCGACAGGACTCGAATTGCCGATAATACTATTGCCTTCATCGAAGACAGGCTCCTAAAGGTGAATGGAGACCTTACCGTGCTGGAAACCAATATCCAGCAGTTCAAAGAGGAAAATGATGTCAGCGACCTGAAAACCCAGTCCCAGGAGATGATTGCGGCGGCAACCACGCTTGAGGAAAAAGGCCAGACTGTGGAGCTGGAACTGGAAGTAACCAAATCGATCAGCGATTATTTGAATTCAGGAACCGATAAGTCGATGACACTCCCCGCTTCCCTGCTTACGAATGCAGGCCTGGTGGAATTAATGTCTAACTATAACAGGCTTTCTATTGAAATCCAGACCAAAGAGATCGAATACCAGCCTACTAATCCCATAGTTCAAAACCTCTTGGTGCAAAAAGAGAACGCCCGGCAGGAAATTGTCAATGCACTTGCTTCTTCAAAAGACGAATTGCAGTTGAAGCTGAACCGGATCAATCAGAAAAAAAAGGATTTACATCTGAAGGCTGGTGACATACCGCGCGTAGAGCGGCTGTACCTCGACTATTCGCGCAGGCAGGCGGTACTGCAGGAGCTTTATTTGTTCCTGTTGAAAAAAAGGGAAGAGACCTATATTGAAAAATCCTCTACTGTGGCGGACGCCATTGTTATAGACCCGGCATTGCCAGGCGGACAAGTAGCGCCAAACCGCAGCAGGATACTGATGATGTCTTTCCTTTTCGGCGCATTGATACCATTCGGCGTCATTGTGCTTCGCAGGGCGCTCAACATTAAGATCATCAGCAAGACCGATATCATGAAGGTAACTATGATACCTATCATAGGCGAGATCGGCAACAACCAGTCTGGTGAAACCGTTTCTATCACAAAGAACAGCCGCACCATCATATCTGAGCAGTTCCGCGCATTACGTACCAATCTTCAGTACCTGCTCACTGACAAGAATGATAAAGTGATCATGATCACATCGAGCATGAGCGGCGAGGGTAAATCATTCATTGCTGTAAACTTGTCCGTAACCTTAGCGATGTCCGGCAAGAGAGTGGTACTAGTGGAGCTTGACTTGCGTAAGCCGAAGATATCGCGCATCCTGGGTGTGGATAATAACTTAGGATTCTCTAACTACGCCATCGGCAAGGCCGAGATCAGTGAGATCATTATCCCTTCAGGGGTGGAAGACTCGCTTCATGTGTTACCCTCAGGGCCGGTACCACCAAACCCGTCCGAACTTATTTTGCTGCCCAGAGTAGAAGATCTCTTCGCTTACCTGAGAGCGAGTTATGACTATGTGATCGTGGATACATCGCCGGTGGGCCTGGTTACGGACGCCCAGTTGCTCAACAAGTATGCTGACACAACACTGTACATCCTGCGCCAGGGCTATACTTATAAACAGCAATTGAATATCCCGAACGAACTCTATTATGGCGGCAGAATACCAAGGCTGAATTTCATACTCAATGACGTTGTGGCCAACAGGGGCTTCGCTTATGGCTATGGCTATGAGGAGGGTTATGGTTACGGGTATGGATACGGGTACGGGTATGGATACGGCTATGGCTACGGATACGGCTATGGGTATGGGTATGGATATGGGTATGGGTATGGCGCGTACGGCAACGGCTACTACCTTGAAGATGACAAGAAACGGAAGGGCATAAGAGGCTGGTTCCGGTCGAGCAAACCAAAGGCAGATAAGGATAAATAGTGAGGGTACGGAATACCCTGGGTGAAAAAAGCGTAATTATCTTATGGCTGATATGACTAACAGCAGTGATATAGATAAGTGGGACATCAATATTACTTCAGGCGGCAGTTACCTTGATTTTCATTTTAATGAATTATGGCATTACCGCGACCTGTTACTGATGTTTGTCAAAAAAGACATCATTACCGTTTATAAGCAAACCATTCTCGGCCCTATCTGGTTTGTTGTGCAGCCGTTGCTTACATCTGTCATGTTTTTTATTGCGTTTTTCCTTATTGCCAAAATACCTGTAGCCGGCTTCCCACCCATCCTATTCTACCTTGTTGGCAATACGTTGTGGGGTTATTTTTCTGACACGCTCAATGTGACTTCCAAAACATTTACGGAAAATGCTACTGTGTTTGGAAAAGTATATTTCCCCCGCATCATACTACCATTGTCTAAAGTGTTGTCCGGCCTTGTGAAATTTTTTATTCAGTTCGGGTTGTTTGTAGTAGTGTGGCTTTACTACGTATTTATCGACAAAAGGGTTACTCCAAACTGGTATATACTGCTTACTCCTGTATGGCTGTTTTTCATTGTGCTGCTTAGCTTCGGGTTTGGCATCATCATTACATCGCTCACAACAAAATACAGAGATCTTGTTTTCCTGATCGGTTTTGGCGTTCAGTTGGCTATGTATGTCACTCCGGTGATAATGCCTTTGTCCGGGGTTCATAGCAAATGGAAAATATTTTTCCTGATCAACCCCCTGACTGCTTTGTTTGAAGCCTTCAAGTATGGTTTTTTCGGGCAGGGTGTATTCGACATACGCTGGCTGTTATACAGCATGGTATTTACATTGGCAATAGTGATAATCGGGTTCATGGTTTTTAATAAAGTTGAAAAGAAATTTATTGACACAGTGTAGTCTATTCGGATGAGCAAAGAGGTAGTCATAAAAGCCGAAAATATTTCCAAACAGTACCGCCTCGGGCAGGTAGGCACCGGCACGCTCAGCCATGACCTAAAACGCTGGTGGGCGCTGATGCGCGGCAAGGAAGACCCATACCTGAAGATAGGCGCAGAAAATGACCGTACCAAAACCGTGCAAAGCGACTATGCTTGGGCACTCAGAGACATCAATTTTGAAATAAATAAAGGGGATACGCTCGGCATCATTGGCAAAAATGGCGCTGGCAAGTCTACCCTGCTGAAACTGCTGTCAAGGGTCACGAGCCCCACCACCGGGCAGATAAAAGTAAAAGGACGTATCGCATCGCTGCTGGAAGTGGGCACTGGTTTTCACCCGGAGCTAACCGGCAGGGAAAATATTTTCCTTAATGGGGCAATCCTCGGAATGACGAAGAAGGAGATCCTCAAAAAATTTGACGAGATCGTTGATTTCGCCGGTGTGCAGATGTACATAGATACCCCGGTGAAAAGGTACTCTTCAGGTATGTATGTGCGACTGGCATTTGGCGTGGCAGCCCACCTGGAACCCGAAATACTGATAGTGGATGAAGTGCTTGCTGTAGGGGACGCCGAATTTCAGAAAAAATGCCTTGGCAAAATGAGCGACGTAGCCGACCACGGGCGTACGATCATTTTTGTAAGCCATAATATGCAGGCTGTGCAAAGCCTTTGTAAAAGTGCTATTTATTTAAAATCCGGCAACATTGTAGACCAGGGCGATACGGACAAAGTAATCAACAATTACCTGAGCCGGGAAGTAAAAAATTGCATCGCTGCCAGTTGGGATGACGAAAGCGACGCGCCCGGTAATGAACATGTGCGGCTTATGGGTGCACGCGTAGATCCCAAATTGGAAAAAGACAGTGACGCCATTACTGTTGCCACAGAGATCAATATCACTTTTGATTTCATTTTATACAAAGACTATAATCTCAACCTTAGCCTTCACCTGCTCACTGCCGCCGGACTGATCGTTTTCAATTGCTCTACGTTGTCGCTACCTTTGAACAAAGGTGCCCATACCGGCACGCTCACCATACCCGGCAGGCTGCTCAATGACGACATTTATTCCATACGGCTTCTTTTTGTAAAAGATACTTCAGCCATACTTTTTCTCATTGAAGATATACTTACATTTGAAGTAATTGACGAACCGAGAACAGGCAACTGGTATGGAAAATGGCCGGGGGCAGTAAGGCCTGCGCTGCCGTTCACACTTAGATGATTTTTTATGATAAACGTTACAAAACCTTTTCTTCCGCCGCAGGCTGAATATGAAGCATACCTCAGTGGTATCTGGGGGCGCGTGTGGCTTACCAATAACGGCCCTCTTGTAAACGAACTGGAGGCGGGGCTGAAAGAGTTTCTTAAAGTAGACAACTTTTTGTTTTTAACTAACGGTACCATAGCCATACAGATAGCCATCAAGGCATTGAGGTTGCAGGGTGAGATCATCACCACTCCTTTCAGCTATGTCGCTACTACAAGCAGTGTAGTGTGGGAAGGATGCACACCGGTATTTGCAGATATTGACCCGCAAACCTTAAATATAGACCCGGCTAAAATTGAGGCTGCCATCACCAGTAAAACATCGGCGATACTCGCAACCCATGTTTACGGCAACCCATGCGACATAGACGCGATCGCGGCAATAGCCCAGAAGCACAACCTAAAAGTGATCTATGATGGCGCGCACAGTTTTGGCTCAAAGTACAAAGGGAAGTCTGTTTTTGGATATGGAGACGTCACTACGGCGAGTTTCCATGCTACAAAATTATTCCACACAGTGGAGGGCGGTGGCGTATTTGCTAATGACCCGGAACTTTTAGATACCATGGACTTTATGCGGAACTTCGGGCATAACGGGCCGGAGCAGTTTGAAGAAGCAGGGATAAATGGCAAGAACTCAGAGTTTCATGCAGCGATGGGCATCGTAAATCTCAAATGGGCAGACAGGATACTGGAATCAAGGAGGTTGCAATCTGAACGGTATGATAAGAAATTAGCCGGCCTTAACGTATCCCGGATAAAGTACAATCCCGATGAATTCAACTACTCTTATTATCCGATAATTTTTGAAACTGAAGCTCAGTTGCTGGCATCTGTCGACCTTCTTAACGCAAACTGGGTATATCCGCGGAGGTATTTTTATCCTGGCCTCAACTCGCTTAAATATGTAAATCCTGTGGACATGCCTATTAGCGACAGCATCAGCAAGCGGGTTATCTGCCTTCCTTTATATTACGGCCTTACTAATGAGGAAATTGACTTTGTGTCCGGGATATTGCTAAAGGCCAGGAATAGCTAACCTTATTGCAAGCGGCCTCCCTGCTCCGCTCCTTGCCGGGAATTATTATTTCTATTGCAGGTCAAAACCGGCGTTTACCGCTACTTTTTAAAGAGCATTGCAATGAAGAAGATCGCCATTATGCAGCCGTATCTATTTCCGTATATCGGTTATATACAACTGATCAGTGCTGTTGATAAGTTTGTGATCTACGACGATGTAAGTTTTATTAAGCAGGGATGGATAAACAGGAACCGTATCTTACTCAATTGTAAAGAACAGATGTTTACTGTGCCGCTGAAAAATGCAAGTTCTTTTGTTGCCATCAACAAAACAGAAATAAACAGTCACTTATATCCCGGCTGGGGAGTAAAATTCCTTAAAACCGTCACCCAGGCCTACTCCAAAGCGCCTTGTTTCAAACCGGTATATAGCCTGGTACAGGACGTTGTCAATAGCCGGGCACATACTATCAGCGAGCTCTGTACTACCGCACTGCAGCATATATGCAGGTATCTCGGTATAACCACGGAGTTTGTTTTGTCATCCTCGGTTTATAATAATCACGATCTGAAAGCGCAGGCACGTGTAATTGATATTTGCTTGAAGGAAGGCGCACATACCTATATTAATGCAATCGGGGGTATGGAGTTGTATTCAAAAGAAGATTTTACGGCCGCTGGTCTAGTGTTACAATTTATTAAACCCCTGCATATCCCCTACCGGCAATTTAATTGTAATTTTGCTCCCTGGCTTTCGATAATTGATGTGCTGATGTTCAACGAACCGGCCGATGTTTCCGGGTTGCTCCGGCAATATGAAATAAAATAATTATGAAGAGTATTGGCGGTTATTTAGGAATGGAATTTCGCGAAGGCGCTGAATACCACGATCAATTGCTGAAATTGAACACAGGCAGAAACGCTTTCGAGTATATCTTACGCGCCAAAAATTATAAGCTGGCCTACCTGCCTTACTACGCATGCGACGCATTGATGGAGCCGATAAGAAGATTGGGAATAAAGCATGTTTTTTACAGCGTCGATGAATTTCTTGACCCGGTTATCGACTTTAAGGTAAATAGTGACGAGTGCTTTCTCTATATCAACTATTATGGTGTGAAGGACGAGACCGTTGAACGCCTTGTAACGCAGGTTGATAATCTTATCATAGATAATTCACAGGCATTTTTCGCAAAACCACTGGCCGGAACAGATACCTTTTATTCCTGCAGGAAATTTTTTGGGGTCCCTGATGGCGCTTATTTGAGTGTGCATACCGACAATAAGCTGCAGGTTCCCGAGGATACTTCCTATACCCGGTGTGTGCACCTGCTGAAAAGTATTGATCGCAGCATTGAGGAGGGCTTCAGGGATTTCCTGCATAATGAGGCAGTGCTTGGCGCCACGGAGATAAGGCAGATGTCATTGCTCACACAAACGATCATGTGTTCTGCAGATTACGTATTTTGCATGGAGAAAAGGAATAAAAACTTCCAATACCTGCACGAAAGGCTGGAGCATATTAATGAATTAAAACTTAACTTTAAATTTGTCAACGGTGCCTTTTCCTATCCATTGCTGATCTCAGATCCGCAATTGAGGCAAATGCTCATCAACGAGCGTATATATATACCGGACAACTGGCCAAGCGTAAGAAAGTGGATGGCGAAAGGAGGATACGAATACTTTCTCTCCGAATGCCTGGTAGCCTTACCCCTTGACCAGCGTTACGATGAGCAGGACATGAGCCTTATAGTTGAAACAATAAACAAACTGACTTGATATCATGGGGATAAAAGGCAAACTGGTAACACTCAGAGCTATAGAAAAGGAAGACCTCGTTTCCCTGCACAAGTGGACTAATGACGAGGAGATGAATACCATGCTTGGTGGCTGGCATTTCCCTTCAAGCATGAACGACCAGCAGAAATGGTTTGAAACGCTAAACCTGAATTCACTGCATCAGAGATATGCTATAGACGTACCGGGTAAAGGGCTTATAGGCACCGCAAACCTGGTGGATATAAACTGGAAAGACAAAAATGCATTTCACGGAATGTCGATAGGCGATAAAACAGCGCGAGGCAAAGGATATGCGGTGGACACCATTATGGCTATAATGAGATTTGCATTTGAAGAGCTGGGGCTGAACAGGCTGGAAACAACGATCATAGCCTATAACGCCCCCTCCCTGGCGCTGTATACCAAAAAATGCGGCTGGAATACAGAAGGCATACAGAAAAAGTGGTACTACCGAAAAAACCAATACTGGGACAGGCATGTAATGGGTATCACCCGCGAGGAATATTTTGAGTTGGTCAATAAAAATAATTATTGGAATGGATAGTGGTACACCCGTAGTCAGTGTTTGCATGATTACCTATAATCACGAAAAATTCATCGGGCAGGCTATCGAGGGCATAGTCAGCCAGGAGTGCAATTTTAAGTTTGAAATAGTGATAGGCGAGGATTGCTCGAAAGACGGAACAAGGAAGATAATAGAGGATTATACTGCTAAATACCCGGATATCCTGGTCCCGCTGTATACTGAAAAAAACATGGGCGCGAAATTGAATGCGACCAGGGCATTGACACATTGCCGTGGTAAGTATATTGCGTTCCTGGAAGGAGATGATTACTGGACCGATCCGCTCAAACTGCAAAAGCAGTTCGACTTTATGGAAGCAAATCCGGATTATACAATTTGTTTTACAAGAGTTGATGTGAAAGACGAAAACAACCTTGAGGCCGACGACCCCTACCCTGTGCTTACCAAGGATGAGTTTTCGCTGGAAGACGTTGTGATGGCAGAAAACTGTTTTATACCCACCGCTACACTATTTTTCCCCAATATCCTGCCGCGGCCATTGCCTGAATTTTATGTAAATGCCATGAGCGGCGATATTGGCCTGCACCTGTTGCTTGGAGACAAAGGCAAGATCAAATGCCTGCCGGGCAAAACGGGGGTCTACCGCGAGCACCCCGGAGGTATCACCAAAACCGAAAAAGCCAGGAAAGAAAGCTACCAGGAATTATTTAAATTGTATATCCGTGCAAACGAATATTTTGAGTACAGACATGATAAAGTGATAAAAGCCCGTTTATTGCAGATGTCGAAAATTAAACTTATTTTTGGCTCAAAGGACCTGAAGGGCGTGGAAAAATTAAAATATGTAATGAACAATGCGCCGGATTACTTCAAATATGCCGGCCGCCGCACTTTGAAAGAGACCTTATATATTTATACCCTGCTATTGTTCCCCTCTTTGCTTAAATTTAAAAAAATATTTTTATAATACCTTTGAATATCATCTAATAGTAAAATGAAAAAGATACTCAGGCAGCTTTTGTCACCTATACTCAAATCTTACGATCTTAGGATTGAACGAAATAAACAGGACATTGACTCATTATATAAGTTATTGTATAATCAGATCCATGACATGGATAACGCAATGCCAATAGCTGCAGCCCAAACCGTAGGCGCATTTAGTTTTCAGTGGTCCAATTTGCGCGAGGGCGAGGCCATGCTGAGCGACAAATGGTTTAAAGAAAATGTTGCGGACATAATTGCCGACCATGAGTTATTACTGAATAAGGAATGGTTTAAAGGAAAAGACGTTATCGACTGCGGCTGTGGCGGCGGACGCTGGTCGTACGGCCTTGCAAAACTGGGCGCTAATATCACAGCGGTAGACGTGAACCAGTCTGCAATAACAGCTACAAAGGATGAATTAAAGAATATAAATGTGCGGAAGGAGTTCATTGTTACTCCATTGGAAGATCTTTCATCGCACCTGCCTGCGGGCAAAAAATATGACCTTGCCTGGTCATGGGGCGTTCTGCCGTTTGTGAGCAGCTTTACCAGGAGTTTCCAGCAGGTTATGGATTGCGTAAAGGACGGAGGGTTTATTTATGTGAATCTTTATGGCAGGGAAACACTGAACTACGAACAGGACATTGACCTGTTCAAGAACCGGGTGCGCTACAATACGCTGCCTTCTTGGGAGGAAAAAGAAAAATTCCTGATAGAAAAGGCTGGCGGTAATAAGGAGAAAGTACACCAGAACCACGACATGTTTTCACCATTGCTCAACAGGAGGTTCGAATATAGTTTTATTAAAAAGACCCTCGAAGACAATGGCTTCACAGACGTAGTGCGGACTGTAAATAATACCGAGCTTTATGTAAGAGCGGTAAAAAAAGCCATAAACCCAGCCGATAAACCTATGATAGGTTATACGCCACAAAAAGAATGGTGGTTCGCGAAGTACCAAAAATAGTAGTTGATCCAAGCTGTTTGTATGCGTATATGGGCTTTCCCCTCAATTTATCCATTTGAAAGGGCCGGATTACAGTGGAAAGGCATCTTTGCACACCGGCAGTATAAAGGGCTTATAGAAAACGGCGCAGATCTGAAAGTGATCATACCTGTGCCGTGGAATCCCCCCTTCCCCGTGTCTCATCTGCATCCCGAGTGGAAAGAATATGCAAAACTGAATTATCCTGAAAAAAGGGTGTATGATGGTATTACGGTATTTCACCCGCGCATAGCCAATATCCGGCCAAACCGCTTCGTGAAAAAAAATTATGAAGAAAGGACTATAGATGCCATAGTGGATTTTTTCAAAAAAAATAAAATCACACTGAATCGGTCAACCGATATTTTTTACTCACAGTGGACGCCAAGTTCGGCAGTGGTGCAGAAAGCGGCATATCGGTTGGGTATCCGGTCGGCCATATTGTGCATAGGTGACGATGTGGTTTTATTTCCGCACGAAAAACCTTCGTCGATGGCGCAGTTCAGACAAACCTGGGCGGAAGCCGATATGAGGTTTGTAGTAGCCGACTACCTGGGCCGGGAAGCAAATAAAGCGGCTGGCATGAACAAACCCTATGACGTTGTGTTCATGGGCGTGGACTACAACTATTTTAAGCCGCCTGCTGCTGGCGAGGCACAGGCCATAAGAAGCAAATACAATATTCCCGCCGATAAAACGATGATACTGCTGGTGGGCACTGCCAGTAAGCGAAAAGGCTGGATGGAACTTTTTGATGCGCTGGCAATTGTGAAAAAAACTGACCCTGGTTTTTTCCTGGTGGGTGTATATACTAACCCGCCGGAATTTGACATATACCAGGAAGTCGAAGAACGAGGCCTGGCTTCTTTTTTTCTTGGTCTTAACGGCATATCGCCCGACTCGCTGGATCAATTGTACAAAGCCTCCGACATTTTCTGCCTGCCGTCCCATTCCGAGGGTATGGCCAATGTGGTTATTGAAGCCATGTCATCCGGCCTTGCTGTTATTACGACAGATGTTGGCGGCCACAATGAAATTGTCCACGACGGGGAAAATGGGATCCTGATACAGCCTTTTGATCATGTAGTGCTTGCATCCGTTTTGCAGGAATTACTCGCTAACAAGGACCGCAGGCTGCAGCTGGGCAGAAACGCCCGGGAATTCATTGTAAAAAAATGGGGCACCTTTACGGATACCTCACGGCAACTATACCGGAAACTCTGTTCCATATAAAACCGCTACTTTTGATAAGCCGGCATAAAATCTTTAACTTCAAGAACGAGACAATAAACCCTAAAAACACGGAGCAGTAAATGAAGCCAGAGATCATACATAAGTTTATGACGATTAAAAAGGTCGTCTCAAATAAACTGATAAACAGCGGTGTATACGCCAAAAAGAGGGCACAGGAACTGACTATCATTATGTATCATGGGATAGACAAGAACGAAAATACCACTTACAATAACCGGTTTTTTAGTGTTGAAAATTTCGAAAAGCATATTGCATCGCTGAAAAAACACTTTAACATACTCACCTGTGATGATTTCCTGGAAGGAAGATACGCCGCTGAAAAAACGAACATTGTCATAACATTTGATGACGGCTATGCCAACAACTTTAATTATGCCTTGCCTGTGCTCGAAAAATATGATGCGCATGGCTTCCTTTTCATAACAGGGGTAGGCACGATGGAAAAAAAGATCCTTTGGGCGGATGCGCTTGATATCGTATCACATCATGCCCCTGTAAACAGTAAAATAACACTCAATGGGGTCGAGTTTGTCCTTAATGGCCCTAGATTTGTATGCGATGCAATGAATACGGACCTGGTCGCTTATATCCAGGCCAGCAGTAAAACAGGTTATGAAGAAAAAGCAAACCTGGTAGATCAGTTACTACGTATTTATGATTTTACAAAGCACAGGGAGATAAACGACTACTGGGAATTAATGACCAATGAACAGATACATAAAGCATCCCTGAGCAGGAATATCACTATCGGATCGCATGGGTTTTATCACAACAACCTTGGCTCACTTGATAATGCGGATGCGGTAAATGAGGTGAGGCTATCGAAAGAATATCTAGAGGGCATCATACAAAAAGAAATTTGTACTATCGCATTTCCAGATGGATCTTATACCGAGCAGCTTAATGACTCGCTGGAAAAAGAAGGCTTTAAAAAACAGTTCCTTGTGAATTACAGGTTTGGCGACTACAATAAAAAAAAGAATGTTTACGATAGGTTTGGATTATATCCGGGTATGGGAAATAATCACAGGATCATCTACAAAATTATGAATCAATGAACGTTTGCATTTACACCTCTGACCAACCGTCACCGGCAAGCTTATTGAACATTAATTATCTTTTGCAAAAAAGGCCAGAGCATAATTATTCGTTTCTTACCATTTTGAGACCCAGGGTGAACCAGGGTTTTGAAAGCAAGCTAAAGAAGATCTATGGAGAGCTGCGATTTGACGATGGCCGTTATGATTTTGAAAGAGATACCCTGGCGATAGACAAAAAACTCAACTCACTGATAGTGCCGGTAAACAAGAAACTATTTACAAATGGGTATGCCGACCAGGTGAATGATGAAAAAAGCGTAAAATTCCTTAACGAGGTAAAGCCTGATGTGATCATACAATCTGATGCCGGCATCCTGAAACAGAATATTTTTAGCCTTTCGAAGATAGCTACAATAAATGTACACCATGGTATTGCTCCCGAGGTACGCGGTATCGCCTCGGCATTCTGGTGCCTTTTCTATGGCATCAAGGATAAGATAGGCGTTACCTGCCACCTCATTGATGACACACTGGATACCGGAGCCATTGTTGCCCAGCGAACGTTAGCTGCTCCCACAGGTTCTTTTATTGATATCCAGTTCGAAAATTACCTGCTTGCCCGGGATGTACTCGTGGACAGCATTGACCTGCTCAGCAAGGGCGCTTACAAAGTAAAAACCGAGAGCGATGTAAAATCCTATTACTTCGGTATGGTAAACCCCTACTTGTATTACACGCTTAAAAAGAGAAATTTTGAGCCGGTGATGAAAATAGCGGACAGGGCGTTCAAACTGAAAGAGAAAAAATACCTCGAGTTTTAACCATCTGTATTTTCACGGGTTCTTACCTCTTTGCTAAATCTACCCAACAATGATCTCATTCAACGAGCTGAAACGAAACCTGAAAAAGGATTTTTCGGGATTCAAGAAGGTAAAGGTCGCTCTGCTTTCTGACTCTGCTTCCCAGCTGCTGAACAATGCGATCAAAGCCTTTGGTTACGAGGTGCAACTGGACTTTGACATTTATGAGGCCGATTACAACCAGGTAGCGCTGCAGGTATTTGATCCCACTTCCGAACTGTACCGCTTCAACCCCGATTTCATTTTCATCAACAGGTGCACCGAAAAGCTGATGAAAGACTTTTACAAAAAGGATAGAGCGCAGCGTGATGTTTTTTCGGAGGAGGTTGCTAAGACCACGCAGCAATATTATGATGTCATTACTCAACGTCTTCGCGCTAAGGTGATCGTCAATACCTATCCAGAGATCAATGACAGTTTGTTTGGGAACTTTGCTTCGAAGATCACTTCGTCGTTTCTATACCAACAAAGGAAGTCTAACCTCGCACTCATGGACCTGAGCCAGCGGGTAAAGGACCTCTTTATATGCGATCTCGCAGCGCTGCAATCTGAGCTGGGCTACCGGTTTGTATTCGACTCCAAAATGTATGTGAATGCGGATATGGTCTATAGCCTGGAGTTTTTGCCCTACATTGCCAAGCACCTATCGGATATTATACTCAGCATCAACGGCACCTTTAAAAAATGCCTCATCCTCGACCTGGACAATACTACCTGGGGCGGCATCATTGGCGATGACGGAATGGAAGGCATACAGATCGGATACCTTGGCTCCGGCAAAATATTTACCGAGCTACAGCTTTGGGCGAAGCAGCTAAAACATAGGGGCATCATCTTAGCCGTGTGCAGCAAGAATACCGAAGAGATCGCGAAGGAACCGTTCCTGGGGCACCCGGACATGGTACTGCGTATGGATGACATAGCTGTTTTTGTAGCCAACTGGGAAACTAAAGTGGAGAACATCCGCTACATACAATCGGTACTGAACATTGGTTTTGATTCAATGGTGTTCGTAGATGACAACCCATTTGAGCGCGAGATGGTGAAGGCCGGTATACCGGAAATTTGCGTGCCCGACCTCCCCGAAGACCCCGCCGAATACCTCTTGTTTCTGCGCAGCCTGAACCTGTTTGAAACAGCCTCGTTTACCGAAGAAGACGAGCTGCGGACAAAACAATACCAGGAAGAAGCACAAAGGAACATATTGCTCAGGAGCTTTGAAAATGAAAATGATTTTCTTGCCAATTTAGGCATGGTGTCAGATGTCAGGAAATTTGACGCTTTTACCATTCCACGTGTGGCACAGCTTACCCAGCGCTCCAACCAATTCAACCTACGCACGGTTCGCTACACCGAGGAGGACATAAAACGAATCAGTGCAGATCCTGGCTATTTTACTATTTCCCTTACACTGGAAGACCGCTTTGGGGACCATGGCCTTATAGGTATCATCATCCTGAAAAAGGAGGATGATACTTCGCTTTTTATCGATTCCTGGATCATGAGCTGCAGGGTATTGAAAAGGGGCATGGAAGATTTTACGCTGAATACGATCGTATCTCTTGCCGCCGCCAATCATTTTACGAAAATTACGGCTGAATACCTGCCAACGAAGAAGAATGGCATAGTAAAAGACCACTATAAAAACCTTAATTTTGAGCCCATTGGCGACCTATGGGTACTCGATGTAGCCGGATTTAAGGACCGTGATACATTCATATCTAAAAAGTAAATTACGGCAGGGTCGCAGTATAAAGGTGCGGGAATTTAATGAGCAAAGCAAAGGAGTATAACCTGGTGCATATAACTACCGATGGCGAATACAAAACGCCGCTTGTGGCCAGCCAGTTATTTGACCAGGCTGAATTCCAGGCCGTCAATAAACAAGGGTTTGCGCCAACGCAAGTAGAGGCATGGACCATTGGGCCCATGCGGGAGTACTTTGACGAAGCCGCAAAAACGAAAATAAACGAATTGCAGCTAAGGTGCCCGCACATTAAGGTGCGCATGGTAAACGGCATAGGCCGCCTGAAAATGTTCCCGGCTTATCCCCTGCTTTTATCATTTCGCAAACGGTTGGGCGAGCCACCCGTTGTCTATCATTGCCGTGGAGAAAATGCGGCGCTATGGGCTGCGAGATTGCGCCACGCATTTCCCGGCGACAAAGTAGTGCTGGATGTGCGCGGGTACTGGCCTGCAGAAACAATTTATAAAAACGGCGTAGAAGATCCGGCGCTCGCCAAAGGTGAAGACCTAGCCGCCTTCCAGAAAGCGCTGCACTTCCTGAAGTATGTGGTGAGCATAGTAGACGCAGTAACAACGGTGAGCACCTCCCTGCGCGACCTGCTTATAAAAGATGCCGGGGCTCCGGCCGATACCTCGGTGGTGCCTTGTTGTATAGCCCAGATCACACCCGACACCCGGAGAAAGGAGATAAGGAAACGCTGGGGAGTAGCTGATGATGAGATAGTGCTTGTATACTCCGGTGGCACCGCCGCCTACCAGCACCTGGAAGATCTCACTATTCCATTCCTGAAGAAAGTGATGGAGCGCAACGCAAAAATTCGTGTTGCATTCTTGTCATCCGAAGAGGAGAAAATAAAAAGCATGCTGGTTGCCGCCGGCATGTATAGCGATAAGATCATACTAAAAGGTTTTCCGCAAAAAGAAGTCGCCGAAGCACTCACAGCCTGTGATGCGGGCATTCTGATCAGGAAACCCACGGTTGTAAATGCCGTAGCTAATCCTGTGAAAATTGCCGAATACCTGGGCTCGGGCTTGCCCATAATCATTGAAAAAAATGTGGGCGGGGTAGCAGATGTAATGTTTGAGCA
Organism: uncultured Bacteroidota bacterium; assembly: GCA_903905065.1. Taxonomy (GTDB): domain Bacteria; phylum Bacteroidota; class Bacteroidia; order Chitinophagales; family Chitinophagaceae; genus Nemorincola. The sequence continues at coordinate 60,223 of CAIVEW010000061.1, forward strand.
GTCGATACTAAAAGGCATTCAGATAGCAACGCCCGGCGCCAGCATGGATGCAGATGCAAATGCAGTAAACAACTGGCTGGAAGAAAACCTGGCCAGCAAGCGCGAACTTGCCAGGGCGTATGCTGAAAACGTGTACCTATGGAGCGCAGCAATAAATGTGAGCAGGAAGATGTACGAAAATGCACTGAACAAATAAGAGATACAAGCGATAAACTAAGTGTGGCATGTGTGGTATATTATCGATAGTAAATACAAAAGGTAGCGCCAGATCGGAACAACTGATAGCGGCATGCAGTATCATAAGGCACCGCGGGCCTGATGATGAGGGCTTCCTCACCTGGTCGCCCGGTGATGCGCCCACTATTTGGGCCGGCGATGATACCGCAGTCTCCACACTTGACCACTGGAAATATAAAAAACTACCGCCGGATCAGCGCTTCAAAGTAGGCTTTGGCCATCGGCGCTTGTCCATCCTCGATCTTTCCCCCGCAGGGCACCAACCAATGATCTATGAAAAAGCGGGACTGGCAATTTCGTTCAATGGCGAGGTGTACAATTACTTAGAGATCAAAGAAGAACTTTTAAAGTCAGGCCATACCTTCGTCAGCACTTCCGATACCGAAGTGATACTGCACGCGTGGGAAGAGTGGGGCGTGAAATGCCTGGACAAGTTCAATGGTATGTTTGCGTTCATTATCCTCGACTATCATAAAAAGGAATTTTATGCCGTACGAGACCGTTTCGGTGTCAAGCCGCTGTTCTACTATAAAGGCGGCGATAACCTCTACCTGGCTTCTGAAATAAAACAGATACGAACAGCGCCAGGCTACCAGTTAAAAATAAATGAGCCTATTGTTCGTCAGTATCTCGCTACCAGCGTGGTGGACCATACCCACGATACCTTCGACACAGAAATAAAACACCTGCCCTGCGGCCACTACCTGAAAATGAACCTGGATGGCGATGGTGCATATACTATCCATAAGTGGTATACTCTTGTTCCGAAAAAATGGACCGGCAGCTATGAGGAGGCCACCATACGGCTCAGGGAGCTGCTGATAGACGCGGTGAGCCTGCGTTTACGGTCAGATGTTACGGTAGGTTCCTGCCTATCCGGCGGCCTGGACTCCTCCAGCATTGTTTGCATAGCGGCCGACTTGCTGAAGGCTAAAGGGGACTATGCGGGGCAGGAAACAGTGACCGCCTGCTATGACAATGCAAAGTATGATGAGTGGAATTTTGCACAGGAAGTAATTAAGAAAACGAATGCACACTCCCATCGTACCTTTCCGTCCTTTAACCAACTGGTAGAAGAAGTAAACTCCTTTATCTGGCACCAGGACGACCCGACGGGCAGCACTTCGCAGTTTAGCCAATGGGCGGTCTTTAAGAAAACGAACGAAGCCGGGCTGAAAGTAATGGTAGACGGCCAGGGCGCAGACGAACAACTTGCGGGATACGGCAGCAACGACGTTTCATTTTATAGTGGCCTGTTTAAGAAAGCACAACTCGTTGCAGTACTGGATGAAGCAAAGGCATACAAAAAAGAAACAGGAACGTGGCCGGTGGGCTTCATGCTTCATGCCATGCAACTGGCTACCGGCCGCGCTTTCACCGGCATGCTCCCCCACAAATTGAAATTAAAAGAAGTGCCATCTGTCAACTGGCTTACGAGTCCTGAGCCGGTAAGTATATACAAGTTCCCTGCGCCCACCCTGCAGGAAAATCTATTGCGGCAGCTTTATGGCGAGCCACTGCCGGCATTGCTTCGCTACGAAGACCATAACTCTATGGCGTGGAGTGTGGAGTCGCGAACCCCATTTATGGACTACAGGCTGCTTGAATTTACTTTCGGGCTCCCGGAACGATTCCTGTATAAGCGTGGTGTTCGGAAAGCCATTCTCAGAGACGCCATGCGCGACATACTTCCGCCTGCCATCTCAGCGAGAAGGGATAAAATGGGCTTTGTAACCCCCGAAGAAGTTTGGCTGAAAGGTGAAGGCAAACAATGGTTTTTAGATGCTGTGGACTACACCTGCAATGTGTTCAGAGCCATGTTCCATGTCGACTTACTAAAAAAAGAGATCAACGACATCATAGACAGTAAAAAGCCTTTCAATACGTTGCCCTGGCGCGTCGCATCGCTGGGCATCTGGCATAAAAATGTAACAGGGAATCACCGCCATTTATAAAAAACTTCGGGCACCGCTTCTGCTATGCTGCTGATCACATCAGGGGGTAAGGGTCCCAATTTCATGGCCATAACTGCGTCTGTAGCCTGCTTCGTGTTTTTGATACCCGGTATGGTAAGGGTATTGTATGGATTAGATAGTTCGAAACGCAATGCACTCACGGCAATACCTCCGGGCATATCCTGCAGAAAGGATAGTTTTCTTACCGAGTCGGTTACCCATTCCACTTGTTCCTGGTTAAACCCGCTTCGTATGTCGTTATCTGCAAAAGCAATGCTGCCAGCCAGTGTGCGTGGGCTTATAAAGCCAGATGCCAGCGGCACACGGCAAATGAAGGTATACTTGTTTTTATTCAACGGATCGGCAAAAAAATTTTCATATCGCCTGTCTAATACATTGTAAACCGCTTCTATTACCGATCCAAAGCCATGATCGATCACATTGGCTACTCCTTTTTGCGTTTTGCAGCTTACGCCATATGCCTGTATCTTGCCATCCGTGATCATTTTATCAAATGGCGCCCGGTCAAGCAACGAGAAATCATAGTCATCCGGAGGGTTGTGCAGCAACATTACACCCAGGCGGTCGGCACCCAATCGCCGGAGGCTTCCCTCGACACTGACAATGAAATTTTTTGCAGAAAAATCATCAGAGTCACCACTGTCCCCCAACACCATTCCATACTTCGTACATACCACCACATTTTCATTCGCCGCGCCCGGATACGATCTTAGCGCGGCTCCCAGTAATTCTTCCGACCGGCCAAATCCATAGGCTACCGCCGTATCAAAAAAAGTAATGCCATTATCCAGGGCATAATGTATGGCCCGTTCGGACTCGGCAATATCAATAGTTCCATATCCCGACGGACGGCCATGAAGGTCGTAATCGCCGGCAAGCTGCCAGCAACCGAATCCAATTCGGTTTATCGCCTTGCCACAAAAATTCAATAGATTGGCGTCCATCAAATAAAGTTGAAGCCTCCTTTAATAAGCGTTCTGGCTCCGTAAAATGAATTGCGGCCATGCAATAGCCTGTCATCCTGGAAGAAAGCGGCCTCACCGGGCTTCAGATATACTTCGGTCAACAGGCCACCACCTACGATCTTATTTTCAAGGAATTTGTGAAACTCCTCGCACATTTCTATCACTTCTTTACCATTGTCCGGCATCACTCGGAAATAATTCCAGTTCAATTTTATACCGCGGGCATCATTGTCAATGATTTTGCGTTTTTTACGTTGGTCATTCCCCTTCCCAAAATCAACTTCCAGAGTTTTCAACTGCTCATACAATACCGGTTCATATTTTTCCAGGATCTTGACCACATCTTCCGAATCAATGAACGTGGTCGCTCCACCCACTTCTGCATTTTCCATGCAGAAAAAGAAATTCACATCCAGGTCAAAATTTACATAAGCCGCATCGGTATGCAGTGGCTGCCGGGTATTTGCATGCCGAAAGGTGAAGTCATTATTTTTATCGTACCGCACATCTGTCCAGCGTTCCTGGGCTTTGGCGTTTCCGGTTTTTATGTCTTCGTCCACATTTATTATCTCCCCAAGCTTGTCAACCAATGCAGAGTAATAAGCCTTATAATCAGTGCCCTCGGGAATGCCCGTTAAATGAACTATCTTATTTTTAATTAAGGCTTCTTTAAGTTGTCCGGCAAAATCAGCAGAAGGAGAGTGGGTAACGACTTTGAGAAAAGCAGGATTTGTAAATAATTGCATGCCAATCAGGTTTTGTTGATACAAAGGTAGTCATTTAAGCAACTTTCCATTTAAGTGCTCAGATGATTTTGGTCAGTTGATTCACGATTTACCGATGTAATTATAAGTAAAAACTGCTCTTCTTTTTTTTGTGCATCTTGTAGTGGATGGCCAGGTAAAAACTCGGTGTGATCACATTACCCGTAAGGCTGGACTGGTAATGGTAAAAGTTATTGTTCGGCGCTGCAACGCTTATGTTGTAGGTGTTCCGCTCGGAAAGCAGCAGTATATACTGAAAGTTGAGCCCCATAGTTATATACAAGTCTTTACCCGCCGACTCACCGTAATTGTACTCAACACCTATGTTCAATGCCGGGAACGCATTATTGACATTCTTAGTAGAGTCGATCGTTGCATGCATGGTCTCTCCCTGGCTGCCCGCAACCGTTATCCCTTCATTTATCAGGTACGAGAACCCCACCCCGCCATAAATAAAGACCTCGCTCTTGGGAAAGGTGAGGATATAATTTTCATTGAGCATTACATTGATGTAATCAAAATTGAGCGCGGCCACATTCTCCCCGAATTGTTTAATAGGCAGGCGGGTTCTTCCAAAGGAAACATTGAGTATCGGAAAGAACTGCGTTTCAGCGGGCTTGTATGCAACACCGACCTTAACACCAAAGCTCACCTGGCCATATAGCAGCCGTGTATTGTTACTGTTCAGCAACTCCGGATAACTCAAGTCAAGCCCGGACGACAACTCAATTTGTGCGCAGCAATCAGTTGCAAAAAACAGCGCACACACAACAATGGCTATCTGCCGAAAATATCTTCCCATTTTGCCTTAACTAACGTTTTTGCCTCTTTTTTGTTGCACTATTCTTTATACATAAACCATTTGGCCAATTCCTTGTAGCTGGCCTTCTTGCCATACATCAGTATGCCCACACGGTATATTCTCGCTGCTACCCAAGTGGTAAACAAAAAGCCCAGCACCATCAGCACCATAGACACCGCAAGCTGCCACACCGGCACACCAAAGGGTATCCTTATCATCATGGCGATGGGTGATGTGAACGGGATCATCGATAACCAGATCGAAAGCGAGCTATCCGGGTTGTTGATAATAAAGCTCTGTGCCAGCGCGAAGGTGAATATTAGCGGCAGCGTGATTGGTAGCATAAACTGTTGTGTCTCTGTCTCATTATCTACTGCGGAGCCTACCGCCGCAAAAATGGCGCTATACAGCAAATAGCCAAACAGGAAGTAGAAAAGGAAACAGCCCAATGTATACGCGATCGGGATACCCGCAATCGCCTGCATCACACCGGAGGTTTCATTTGCCGGCACTTGCTGCGTTGCTACCGAAACATTTCCGCCCACATGCTGCATCTGTGCCATTTGCTCCTGCTTATTGTGCATGCTATTTTTCATCAAGGCGGTCCCTCCGGCCATAGAGAGGCCGATGGAGATAGCGATCCATAATACGAACTGGGTAAGCCCTACCATGCCTACGCCTATTATCTTCCCCAGCATCAGTTGGAATGGCTTCACAGAAGAAATGATCACTTCCACTATGCGGCTCACTTTCTCCTCTATCACACCGCGCATTACCTGCGTCCCATAGATAAACAAAGACAAATAAATAAGAAAAGCGCACAAAATACCAAGCCCCATAGCCACCCCGGCATTAGCGTCTTTCACACCCTTTTCTGTCACCTGCATGGATGCCACACTTATTGATTTTTGCGCTTTGGCAAGTGTCACGCTGTCTATACCTGCTTCAGCTAGTCGTTGCGCGCGTATTATCTCGGTCAGTTCATCTTCTATCTTGCCGCTGGTCATTGGGCCGGCTTTCTTCTCGCCCAGTAACTGCACACCTTCCATCGACGCGGGTATATACAGCAGGTAGTCGTAGCCGTCTTTAATAAAGCTGCTCTTGGCTGTAGCTAGGTCCTTCGCGGCTGTATAGGTAACGGAGTTGTCATTCTTCAGCCTGGCGAAAAAACGCCCGCTTTCGTCAGCCACTTCTATCTTTTTCTTATCCCCAAAGTCGTTTTGTTTTACCGCTATATAGGCGATAAGGGATATCATCCCTATAAACAGCACCGGCACAAGAATGGTCATTACGATGAACGACTTTTTCTTTACCCTGGAAAAATACTCTCTCTGTATGATCAGTAATATCTTGTTCATTACTAAATGGTTTTAGGCGTTTGAACTTCCCACTTTTTGAATGAATATTTCATTCATCGTAGGTATCACTTCTTCCAGCTTATTGATCGCGGCCAGTGGCAGCATGTAGTGCAGCAAATCATTTACCTTGCTGCCCTCATTTATTTTCAGCTTTACCTGCCGGTAGCCATCATGGCCGGTCTCCTGCAATATCGCAAAGGGAGCGCTTCCGTTCATGGGTATTTTATCGCCCTCATACTCCAGCACATAAGTGCCGTTTCGGTACGAATTCCTGATCGTCTTCACCTTACCATCCAGTATCTTGTGCGATAGGTTCAGCAGCGCTATGGAATCGCACAGTTCTTCCACGCTCTCCATGCGGTGAGTGGAAAAGATCACTGTGGCGCCTTTCTTATTCAGTTCCAGTATTTCGTTTTTGATCACTTCTGCATTTACCGGGTCAAAGCCAGTAAAAGGTTCGTCGAGGATCAGCAGCTCCGGCTCATGGATGACTGTCGCTACAAACTGTGCCTTCTGCTGCATTCCCTTCGAGAGCTCTTCTATCTTCTTATTCCACCAGCTTTGTATCTGCAGTTTTTCAAACCAGTATTTTGCACGCTTCAGGGCCTCCGGCCGGCTCAGGCCTTTCAGTCTTGCGAGATAGAGGATTTGCTCACCGATCTCCATCTTCTTATACAGCCCACGCTCCTCTGGCAGGTAGCCAATGCGGTCCACGTGAACCTGGTTTAGCGGTTCGCCGTTAAACAGTATTTCGCCTGAATCTGGTGCCGTGATCTGGTTGATGATGCGTATCAGCGATGTTTTGCCAGCGCCGTTCGGACCGAGCAGGCCAAAGACAGTTCCCTTTTCTATTTCCATACTTACATCATCCAGTGCGCGGTGTGCCGCATACTGTTTTACGATGTGGCGGATGCTTATCATGTATTTCAGATTATAGTGTAAAATAAGGAATTTTTGATGAGGGATGTATATTATGCAAATGGTAAAACTCCAAGCGAGGTCGCCATCACCTCAATTTATCGAAGTGATAAACCTTGATCTTGTTCCCCTTTATTGCAACAAAATTTCTGCACAAATTCATATACTTGCAATAATTTTCTTTTTTTCGATCGGTGGTATTAGCTGCAAACATATTAATCTCATAAAAAAGAACAATATCGGAATATTGCTTTCGATGCTCCTCGTCAGGATAAGCGGCCGGCATGGTATGGTACACAATATTATCCACGCTGTCAGTACTGTCTTTAAATGAATAAAGACGTACAGACAGTATCGTATCGATCAAATGAATGGCTCCGGTATCGCATGAATAAATTCCAATAAAATTTTGGGGATGATCGTATTTTATTTCAACGTCATCCGGATGCACTTTGGCAACTATACTATCGTATTTATAAGTTGTGTAAAAAGGATAAGAGCCATGTTGAGCGATATTTTTGGGCGAAGCCAGGAAAAGCAGTTTTCCATTATGGTTGAAACTATAATACTCATTCCAATCTTTTGCCATAAATGTCTTCCTCTTCCCATAACAAACATTATACCTCCCTGGTTTTTCTGAAGGTTCATATTCTTTATAAAATTGTTTCTCGGGAAGCTGAATTTCAGCGAATTCGATAAGGCAACGGGCGCCTTGAACAGTACCAGAGAATACAAATGATGAATCAATACGGCTGATAGAGAAATTATTATATGACATTCCGCATTTACTGGTCTTCCCATTTTTTTTATCATAAAAATAAATTTGCCTGCCATTAAATGCATGAAATATTGGCCTGTCATAAACCAGATAATCATCGTCCTCATAGACCACAGATAAAATCCTCTCGCTTATTTCCCGCCACTCAAAAAGCTCGTCTCGTGAAATAGACTCCATTTTACCAACTTTAAAATACAACTTCCAATCTTTATTATTAAGAAAATATATCCGGTCCCCTTTTTCCTCAAGTCCAAATAGCGTATCGTGCACAAGTACTATTTTCGTTAGTTTCAAACTGGGATCGGTGGTATATCCAGCGAGTATATTAGTCCCGGTGTCAATGGAGTAAAGCCTGTGATTAGCGGCTAGCAAAATAAACTTGCCATCACAAACAACAATGCACTGTATGGTGGTGTTCAGTTTATAATTAAAGTGCTCTTTTACGAAATGGATTGGGGTATCTGTTTTATGAATGCTTTGCCCACTTGTGATTTGTCCTTTTCCGGAATGTCCGGAAGTACAGCCCGCCAATATAAGCGCAATAAAATACACTAATAGTCTTCGCGCCATTTTTCACCTTTCAATGAAAGTAATGATAAACTCCTAAAAATAATGATCTTACAACCTTGGATTTTATTTGCAAATACCTATAGTTTCACTCTAGGGCTACTTTTCACCTATTTTTGTTTGGATTATGAAAACGAAAAAAAATAATGTTCTTACACTCGAGCAGTTTAAGAACAAACATTACGGAAAACCAGGTACCGAAAAACGCGATGAGTTAGAAGCCGGTTATGAACATTTTAAGATCGGCGCCCTGATCCATGAAGCCACGCTTGCAAAGGGGTTGACTCAAACCGAACTTGCCGAAAAGGTAGGCACAACAAAATCCTATATTTCAAAAATCGAGAACAACATCAAAGAGGTTAGGATCTCCACATTGCAAAAGATCATTGAAACGGGATTAGGCGGGCATCTGCAACTCTCCATCACATTGTAAGAAGAAGAAAGGGCCGGTTTTTCAACCAGCCCTTTCTTCTATCATTTCAATTTCTCTTATCGCTCGATCACGAAGTGGAACGACTTGTTATCGGTTCCGCTGCTGAGGTTCAGTATATACATACCGTTCGCGAGGTTATTGCCGAGGTCTATTTGTTGGTTTACCTTACCATTGTCTGACCTGAACTTGTTCCTGTAGATCACCTGGCCCAGCATGTCTGTTATTTCAACCGCGAGATCCTCATCTGTAGTTGTAGCCAGGCTGCCCTTTATGGTAAATGCACCGCTGTTCGGGTTAGGTATCAGCATCAGGTTGCTCACGCCTACATACTGCACAGAGCCTACACCCGTTGGGATGATGGTTATGTACACCCAGTCGAACGTGGATATGCCCGCGCAATAGCCGCTGCTGGTCATCACACAGGTTACAGAGTCGTAGTTGTGGAACGAAGTGCTGCTGTAGGTGGAATTCGTTGCGCCCGCTACCGGTACGCCATTGATCTCCCACTGGTAGGTCGGATCTGGCCCGCCACCGGTCTCTGTTGTAGTCAGCGTTTCCAACGAATCTTCTATAACGGTAAGGCCCGGATGTGCCGTGATCTCAATATGTGGTATTACCATCGGTACTACATCCATATGTATCGTGTTGCTGTATGCTGTGTCCGTGGTGCGGCAGAGGTAATGACTCCTCATTTTGCACGAAACAACGTCTCCGGAGTTCGGTGAATAGCTGAATACATTCGATGTACCGGAAGCAACCGTGGCACTATTCACTGTCCACACATATATTGGTGCTACACCGCCAAAACTTGAGGTGGCGGTAAAGGTCGCCGTCGCATATTGGCAGATAGTATCACCCGGATCCACGGTAATATGTACAAGCGGCACACCGGTTTGCAACACATGTAGCCTCAGTGTATCCATAGCTGTGGACGGGAATATGCAGGTTGCAGAAGTGGTAGCCACTACCTTCACCAGGTCACCATTAGCTGGTATAAAGGAATAGGTTGGGCTTGTGCTTACAGCCGTACCGTTCACATACCATACATAGGTAGGTGTAACCGTGCTCGCTGGCGAAACTGTTGGCGTGATGGTCACCGTAGTGCCTGGGCATACTGTATCCCCCACACCTGTTGTAAGGCTTACTGTAGGGTTAACCGTTGGTGTCACGTTTACAGTAACAGTGCCTATCATGCCTATAGAACATCCTGTGGTACTGCCAGTGGCCTGAACAGAATAAACGCCCGGAACAGTAAGTGATCCATAATGCAGCGTGTCTCCTGTACCTGCCAGCCAACCCCATGCCGATGAGCCCTCGAACAACAGGTAGCTTACACCCACGTTAGATCCGTTAAGCCCGATCGGAACACCGTTGCCGCCCTGGCAATAAGTGCCGCCGCCAAATATAGAGAATACGTTAGGCAGTGGGTTAACGGTCATTATTACCGTTGCGCTACAGCCTACAGCTGGCGAGTAAGATATCGTCGCCGTGCCCAGCGTAGAGCCCGTTACTACACCTGTGCTGCTTACCGGAGCCACGCCAGGCGTGCTGCTCGTCCATACACCACCCGGTGTAATATCGCTCAGCGTGATCGTAGAGCCGAGGCACACCTTGTTGCTGCCGCTGATAGCCGCCGGTGTTGGGTGTACGGTAGCCACCGCTGTAATGATACAGCCCGAAGGCAATGTATAAGTTATTGTCGCAGTTGTGCCGGTGCCGGCGCCTGAAATACCACATACCAGGCCGGAAGTAGAACCTATGCTGGCCACAGCCGGATTGCTGCTGCTCCAAGTACCACCGCCAGATGCATCGGATAGCGGAGTGCAAACACCCACACACAGACTCAACGTGCCAGCTATAGGCGCCGGTAATGCGTTCACGGTTACCACCGCGGTAGCCTGGCAGCTTATGGCCACACTATAAGTAATTGTTGTTGTACCACCAGACAGGCCGGTCACTATACCTGTTCCTGCTCCTACAGTACCGATCGCCGGGCTGCCGCTGCTCCAAATGCCGCCTGCTGTACTATCGCTTAATGCGGTGGTCATCCCCGCACAGATAGTCATGTTACCGAGGATGATAGCCGGCTCTTTATTCACGGTCACTGTCTTGGTTGCATCGCAACTGGTGGTCGGATTGGTATAAGTAATCGTTGCTGTACCTAAGTTAACCCCGGTAACAACTCCCGTGCCCGAAACACTGGCTATTGTATTGTCGCTGCTGCTCCATGCACCACCGCCGGTGAGATCGCTAAGCGTCATCGTTGCACCAAAACATACCGCCGATGGGCCAAGTATTGCTGTAGGCACCGGATTAACGGTCACGGTTGTGGTATTAAGACAGCCCGTTGGCAATGTATAGGTTACTACTGCGGTACCGGACGCAAGGCCGGTTAACAAACCGCCAGTGCTTATTGTACCGTCAGCGGCCGGGGTCACGCTCCAGGCGCCGCCTACAGTAGCATCAGTGAGCTGTGTGGTCAGGCCGACACATACCGTCATAATACCTGTAATAGCAGCTGGGTTAGGATTTACCGTTACAACGTCAAACACCCTGCAACCAGTAGTTCCCATTGTGTAAGTAACCGTACCGGTTCCCGCGTTACTTCCGTACACCAGTCCGCTGGAAGAGCCACTCAGCAATATGTTGAAGGATGTAGTACTCCATGCACCGCCCGGTGTAACATCGCTCAGCGGAGTCGTAAGTCCCACACATACACTAGCTACGCCCGTAATTGGCAACGGTAATGCATTTACGGTTACCACGGCCGTTGTCTGGCACGCGGAAGGAGATGACAAAATGTAAGTGATCACGACAGTGCCCGCAGAAACACCAGTTACAATACCTGTTGCAGAACCCACTGTAGCCAGCGGAGGTATGCTGCTGTACCAGAAACCACCAGCGGTAGCATCGGTAAGATCGGTTGTGCTGCCCACACATACTACCAGCGGGCCGGTAATATTCGCAGGCGCTGCATCTACAGTCACCACGGCTGTTGTCGTACAACCTGTGGGCAATGTATAGGTAATGGTAGCAGTGCCACCAGAAGTGCCGGTTACAACGCCGCTCACAGGGTCAACGGTGGCGGTGCCGGTCGCACTCCATACGCCGCCGGATGTGATATCGGTCAGTGCTGTAGTAGTGCCCGCGCACAATTCCTTTGTGCCGTTGATGGCCAGCGGCAGTGGGTTCACGGTTACTACAGCCGTTGTGAGGCAGCCTGTTGGTAAGGTATAAGTTATGTTTGTTGTGCCGGCAACCAGGCCGTTCACCATTCCGGATATCGATCCGATAGTCGCAACCGCGGGATTACTGCTGGTCCACGTACCACCCGCCGATGCGTCAGTGAGCGCAGTAGTGAGGCCTGCACAAACGGTAAGTATACCGGTGATGGTTGACGGGTTTGGATTGACGGTAACCACTGTTGTTACATAGCAGCCAAACGCAATGGTGTACGTGTCGGTTGTAGTGCCGGAAGTTATTCCGGTCTCTATACCAGAGCTAATACCAATGGTTGCCACAGCGTGATTGCTGCTGGCCCATGTACCACCAGGGGTAGCATCAGATAATGTTGTTGTCAGGCCAACGCATACGGTCATAGTTCCGGTGATCAGTGCAGGCTTTGGATCAACGGTAACCGTAACTGTTACGAAGCAACCTGAGGCAGACGTATATGTTACAGTGGCCGTGCCAGCGGTTACGCCGGTTACCAGACCACCTGTGCCTATTGTCGCATCTGCATTGCTGATACTCCATGCACCGCCGCCGGTGAGATCCGACAATTGAGTTGTTGATCCCACGCAAACGTTCAGGTTACCCAGAATAGCTGTTGGCAGCGGGTTCACCGTCGTTATAGCGGTAACGTAGCAGCCTGTCGCATTGATCATGAAGGTATCAATAGTTGTGCCGGAGCTAATGCCGGTTTCGTGGCCGGTAAACACATCTATTGTTCCAACGCCGGGATTGCTACTTACCCAATGTCCGAAACTGGTCGCATCAGTAAGCGTAGTCGATGCACCCACGCATATGGAAAGTGTACCATTGATTGGACCGGGAACACCGTTCACTGTCACTAAGGCAGTAGTAATACAGCCCGCCGATGAAGTATAAGTAATAGTAGTGGACGTGCCGCCGGTTATACCGGTTACAAGGCCTGTGTTACTTACACTGCCGTTGCCTGGGTTACTGCTGCTCCACGTGCCGCCTGCTGTCAGATCCGAAAGCTGGGTCGTGTAGCCCTGGCATACCGCCGTATAACCTAAAATGGCTGTAGGCAGCGCGTTTACGGTTACAACAACCGAGCTCGAGCAACCTCCTGCGGTAGTATATATTATCGTTGTTGTACCTCCGGATATACCGGTTACAATACCCGTAGAGCCTACTGTTGCAACCCCTGTGATCGTACTCAGCCAGGTACCGCCGGTGCTGATGTCAGTGAGCGCGGTCGTTAGGCCTACGCAGACATTCAACGTACCGGTGATCGGCGCCGGATCAGGATTAACCGTTACTACGATAGTGGCAATACAACCAGCCGGTGGTGCAACATACGTAACCGTAGCCGTACCGAGACTTGCCCCTGTTACCGTTACAACACCTGAAGAAGTTCCGGCCAAAGTAACAAAGCCAGTTCCTGCCGAAGATGTCCAGGTACCACCGGGCGCATCCGCAAGCAACGTTGTACCGCCGAGGCATATGTTCGGGTTGCCGTTTATTGGCGAAGGATTATTTACTACCGTAACGGTCGTTGTAGCAAAACAATAAGTAGGCATGGTGTACGATATAAGCACCGTACCTCCGTTTACGCCCGTGATTATTCCTGTCGTACCGCCAGCGGAAGCAATGGTAATGTCACCGCTGCTCCAGGTACCACCCGCTGTCGCGTCCGTGAGTAAAGTGGTAAGGCCTACACATATGGTCAGCGGGCTGCCGGTAGGTATAGCCGGAGTTGTAGACACGGTTACTACCGTAGTTCCGATACAACCCGATGGCGGAGAATAGGTTATTGTGGCAGTACCGGCACTGTTGCCGCATACGGTTCCGAATGGATCAACCGAACCAACCGCTGGGTTGCTGCTGCTCCACGTACCACCTGCAAGCAGGTCGGTAAGCGCTACGCACAGGCCGGTACAGATTGCAGTAGTACCTGTAATTGGCGGAGGTGTAGTGCTCACGTTCACAATGTGTGTTACATAGCATCCGCCTGTTGGCAATGTGTACGTAATATAAGCAGTACCTGTAGCTACGCCGGTAACGACGCCCGTCCCACTTACAGAGGCAATACTTGAGTTGCTGCTGGTCCACGCGCCACCGCCGGTAACATCCGCCAGTGAAATGGTAGCGCCGACACAAACACCCGACGGGCCTACTATTGCCGATGGCAACGGATCTACTGTAATTACCTGGGTAGCTACGCAACCCGTAGGGAGGTCATATGATATTGTTGTAGTGCCGCCCGCTATGCCGGTAACCGACCCTGTTGCGGTTATCGTCGCGATGCCGGGATTACTACTGCTCCAAGTGCCACCGGGGGTCGCATCACCATACGATACGGTAGTTCCCTGGCAGAATTCAAATACACCATTTATGTTTCCGGGGTTCGGATTAACCGTCAATATCGCAGTGGCTTGACAACCGGTTGCGAAAGCATAAGTTATTATAGCAGTAGAACCGCCGGTAATGCCGCTGATACCTGTTGCCAGGCCGGTGCCGGGGTTAATGGTGGCAATAGTAGGATCACTGCTGATCCATGCACCGCCGGCCGAAACATCGGTAAGCTGTGTAGTAAGGCCTACGCACACACTAAGCGTACCATTGATAATTGCCGGTATCGGGTTCACTGTTACTATCTGCATTTGCGTACAGCCCGTGCTGATCAACGTATAAGAAATGGTGGCTGTAGTGCCGGCAAGGCCGCCGTTTACACCACACATGAAGCCGCCCGAAGAGCTTACAGTAGCATCGGTAATATTGTCACTGTTCCAGGTGCCGCCGGGGGTTGCATCCGTTAACGTAGTGCATAATCCCTGGCATACCGAGAATGTACCGCTAATGGGCGCTGGCAAAGGATTAACGGTTAATAGTGTACTGGCGCTACAACCTGTAGGCAAAACATAAGTAATACCAACGATGCCTGCCGCCACGCCTGTAACTGATCCGGTTCCGGATCCTACGGTTGCGATGCCTGTATTGCTGCTGTTCCACAGGCCGCCCGCAGTAGCATCACTGAGTACAATAACTGACCCTACACACACCGTAGGTGAAGGAGGAAGCAGCAAAGTTGGATTCTGGTTAACGGTAACAATAACAGAGATAGTACAACCTGTAGGCAATGTATAGACAATGGTAGACGTTCCTGGGCTTACCCCTGTAACCACGCCGGTCGCCGGAATCACCGTTGCAATACCGGTAGAGCCGCTGCTCCACGTGCCCCCCAATGTTGCATCGGAAAGTGAAGTAGTAGCTCCGACACATACAGTGGGGTTACCCAGAATAGGCGTAGGAAGTGCATCAACCGTTACCACAGAAGTAGTGATACAGGTTGTAGGCAATGTATAAGTGATGGTCACTGTGCTGTATGGCGCTATCGCAAGAATGCCAGTTACCACGCCGGTAGCACTTACAGTGCCAATGGCCGTATTGCTGCTGACCCATGTGCCGCCAGCGCTGGCGTCGGTCAGGTTGGTAGTTGAGCCCTGGCATACAGTCATTATGCCGGTAATGGCAGCCGGCAGCGGTTCTACAGTTACTACCTGCGTAACATAACAACCGCTCGGTAATGTATAAGTGACCGTAGCTGTGGCAAATACTGGTAAGGATGCTATACCGGTCGCAATTCCTGTTGGTGGCGTCAAAAACGCAAGAACAAACGTATTACTGCTAAGCCATGTACCACCAGCCGTGGCATCGGTCAGTGTGGTTGTCAATCCGCTGCAAACGGTAAAGGTGCCAAGTATCGGAGTGGGTAATGGATTTATGGTCAGCACAGCCGTAATGATACAGCCGGTACCTAATGTATACGTGATCGTAGTGGTTTGTGCAGTGGTCAAACCGGTTATCGTAGCCGTAAAGATACCTGTCGCCGGATCTATCGTTCCATAGGTTGTGCTGCTGCTGCTCCACGTGCCGCCGCCTGTAGCATCGCTAAGTTGAGTGGTTAGGCCCTGGCATACCGTCAGATTGCCGTTGATCGCCGTAGGCAGCGGTTCTACCGTTACCTGCTGTACCATGTAGCAGCCTGTTGGTAACGTATAGGTGATTGTGGCCGTAGAATAGCCGACAACACCGCAAAGCAGGCCGGTGGATAATCCAACGGTCGCGTCGGTAGTATTACTACTGGTCCATGTACCCACACCTACGCCGCTGGCGTCAGTGAGCGTGGTACATAATCCCTGGCAAACGGCAAACGAACCATTTATTGCAGTAGGATTTGGATTCACAGTAACGACCGCGGTAACCAAACAACCAGTAGGTAAGGTATACGTTATCGTTGCTGTGGTCGAAGCCGTATTACCGGATACAAGGCCACCACCTAAAGTGACGCTGGCATTGACCGGGTTGCTGCTGCCCCAGGTACCGAATGGTGTAGCATCGCTAAGTTGAGTAGTGTAGCCCACACATACGGAAAGGTTACCCAAAATCGCCGTTGGCAATGGTTGGACGGTCACTTGGAGGGTAGCTATACAGCCGGTAGACAATGTATAGGTCACAATACAAGTGCCTGCCGTAAATCCGGTAACAAGGCCCGTGCCCGAAATACCTATGTCTGCGCAGGCTTCACCCCAGGTACCGCCGCCAGTTGCGTCAGAAAGCTGGGTCTGTGACCCCACACATACAGATGGATTACCGAGTATACCTGTTGGGTTCGGGTTCACCGTTACGACAACGGTTACAAAACAGCCCGTAGGCAGCATATCAGTAATAGTTGCCGTACCCGCGCTTATTCCTGTTACAAGGCCTGTAGCGCCTACTGAAGCAATAAATGAGTTGCTGCTGCTCCAGGTGCCGCCGGCCGTAGCATCTGTGAGGGGAGTCGTCAGCCCTACGCACACAGAGGCCGTACCGGTGATAGCTGCTGGCAGCGGATTAACTGTGATCGTCCGGGCAGTAAGACAGCCCGTACTCAATGTATAAGTGATATTAGTAGTCGTATAAGGAGAACCACCGTTCAGACCAGTCAGGTTACCAAATGCATCGATAGAGCCATTGCCCGGACTACTGCTGGCCCAGGTACCGCCGGCTACCACATCAGATAGTGTTATCGTGCTGCCCTGGCACACAGTGCCCGCACCCAATATCGCTGGCGGCAGTGCATTGATAGTTACAATCGCGCCTGCACTTGCAGTAGGACAGCCGTTTGGCCCTGTGTAGATAACGTCTGTTACGGTGTAACCGGGAGGAAAAGCTCCGCCAGTTACGCCGGTTACATGGCCAGTTGCATCAACGGAGCCATTACCGGGATTAGTGCTGGTCCAGGTACCACCGACAGGGCTGGATGTTAATGTGATCGTTGACCCTACACAAACCATTAACGGCGAAGGACCAGTAATTGGTGCAGGTAAAGAATTTACAGTTACCACCGCCGTAGCAATACAGCCTGTCCCAAGCGTGTATGTGATTGTAGCTGTGTTGGATGAACCCGAACCGGCCACGCCACCATTCACGCCAGTAACCAAACCGGTGACCGGATCTATCGTTGCAATACCGGTGGCCCCGCTCGTCCACCCGCCGCCGCCTGTGCCGTCAGAAAGTAAAGTAGTTTGCCCCTGGCATACAACCTTTGTTCCGTTAATAGCTGTGGGCAATCCGTTTACGGTAATGGTCACAACAGCGCTGATACAGCCAGTAGGCATTATATAGGTTACACTTGTGGTACCAGCGTTATTCCCGGAAACCGTGGTAGTCGTGCTCGGTCCAACAACCACGGACGCTACCGCCGTGTTGCTGCTAAACCATGTGCCGCCTGTTGTAAAGTCGCTGAGTGTAATTGTTGAACCAACGCATAAAGGCATATTGCCATTGATCGGTGCAGGGTTACAATTTACAGTAACCGTAGCCGTGTTGATACAGGTTGTAGGCATTGTATACGTGATAGTAGCATTGGTAGGGCAGCTAACGCCGGTTACCACGCCGCCACCGGTCGTTATCGAAGCATTGCCTGCTGCGCTGCTGCTCCATGTACCACCCACGGTGCCGTCAGTAAGCGTTGTTGTAAGCCCCTGGCACACGGCAAGTGTACCGTTTATTGGCCCGGGGTTCGCATTAATGGTAACCACTGTGGTAATCGTACAGCCGGTGCCCAGGGTATAAGTTACAGTTGTCGTTGTAAATCCAGCGCCTCCGCTTATCCCGGTTACAACACCCGTGCCTGATGCTATAGAACCGTTCAGCGGAGCGCTGCTGGTCCAGGTGCCACCCACCGTGCCGTCAGTAAGCTGTGTTTGTAATCCTACACATACGGCAAGCGTACCATTAATAGGACCCGGCAGCGGGTTCACATTCACGGTAACCGTGTTGGTACAGCCTGTTGGCAGTGTATAAGTTATTACGGCCGTTCCGGCAGCAATTCCGGTAACCGTGGTAGTGCCGCTTGGTCCTACGGTTACACTAGCAGTGCCCGGAGCGCTGCTGCTCCATGTGCCGGTACCCGGCGTAGAGCTCAGCGTAGTCGTTAAGCCCACACATATGGTAGTATTACCCAGTATACCGCTAGGCAGGCAATTCACCGTCACCGGCTGGGTTACATAGCATGTAGTAGGTAGTGTATAAGTAATTGTAGGAGTTGTGGGGCAGGTAATACCGGTTACCAGTCCACCGCCGCTCACCGATGCATTGCCCGGAGCGCTGCTGCTCCAGTTGCCTCCCGGTGTAAGGTCCGTAAGCTGGCCTGTAAGACCTATACAAACATTAACCGTACCTGTGATAGCTACGGGTAGCGGATTTACGGTTACAACCGTAGTAATAGAACATAAAGTGCCTCCGGTAGTATATGTAATGGTAGTCGTTCCACCGCCTGCCCCGGCAGGAGTCACTGTGGTGGTGGCACCGGGTCCTACCAGAACGGTAGCAACACTTGTTGTGCTGCTGCTCCAGGTACCGCCTGCAGTAGCATCAGAAAGTGTTATCGTTGAGCCGAAACATACTGAAGAAGCGCCGAGTATTGTCGCAGGCAGCGCGTTGACAGCGATCACCTTAGAAACAGAACAACCTGTAGCAGTTACTGAATAATTGATCGTTGCCGACGGGCCAGCTATACCGGTCACATCACCAAAAGCGTCTACCGATCCATTGCCCGGATTAGAGCTGTACCAAACACCGCCGCCGGTAAGAGAGCTAAGCGTTATGGTCTGACCAACACATACAGCATTGCTGCCAGTTATCGCAGCCGGCAAAGCGTTTATCGTCACCTGCACCACGGGAGTAAGTACTGCACAGCCAGTGGGCAAAGTATAAAGAATGTTTGTTGTAGTAAATGTTCCACCGCCGTTTATTCCGGTCACAACGCCGGTAGTGCTTATCGAGCCATTTCCGGGGCTGCTGCTACTCCATGTGCCGCCCGCAGTTGCGTCGGTGAGCTGAATAGAGGATCCTACACACACCATCAGCGGTGTCGGGCCCGTGATAGGTGCGGGCAGCGGGTCAATGGTCACCACCACAGTTGGCGCAACACAGCCATCCGAACCAGTATAGGTAATAGTTGTCGTTGTAAACGGCGAACCACCGTTTACTCCGGTTACCAGGCCAGTAGTACTTATCGATCCATTACCCGGGTTACTGCTCGCCCAGGTACCGCCACCGCTCGCATCTGTAAGCTGCGTCGTTGCGCCCTGGCACACAACAAGTGTACCGTTAATAGGGCCCGGAGTTGCATTAACCGTAAGCACCGCCGTTGTGAAGCAGCCGGAACCATTTAAAGTATAAGTGATGGTAGTAGTAGTAGTGCCTGGCGCCAGCCCGGTAAAAGCACCGGTAGCCCCGCCGCCGCTTGCTATTCCCGCAGGCGAGCTTGCCCAGGTTCCAGGCCCTGTTGCATCGGTAAGTGTAGTGGTGAGTCCCACGCACACGCTAAGGGTACCCAGGATCGGTGTAGGGTTCGGATTCACAGTTACTACGACGGTTTTGGTACAGCCCGCAGCCGAAGTAGCGGTAATCGTTGCTGTAGAAGTCGCGGCAACGGTATTCACGCCCGTCACCAGGCCTGTGCCAGATACTGTGGCAACGCCCGTATTATTGCTGGTCCAGGTGAGGCCCGCGGTAGCGTCTGTAAGCTGTGTCGTTCCGCCCGCACAGACGGAAAGCGTACCGTTTATTGCAGCGGGCAATGCATTTATCGTCACTATGGCGCTCGTTGAGCAGCCGCTGGTTGCTGTGTATATCGCAGAGTCTGTGGTAAATGATGCGCCACCGTTCACCCCCGTCACCAGCCCCGTGCCGAGCACGACCGTCGCATTACCATTGCTCATCGTCCATCCTGTAAACGGAACCGTCGCATCGCTTAACTGCGTGGTTGCCCCCACACATACATTCAGATTACCCGTTATCGCTGCCGGCGGATTGACGACGCTCACTGTAGTGGTAAGCTTACACGCAACGGTGCCGGTATAATAAGTTATGGTATCGATAGCTGGAATTGGCGCTCCGCCACCCAATACTCCGGTGACAGGGTTAACTGTTGCGCTCGTATTTGTAACATTCCAGGTGCCACCCGACGGAGTGCCCGTCAGCGTATAGGCCGTGCCGGCACATAGCGGGTGAGGAACGCCTGTAATAGCCGTAGGCGCCGGGTTCACGGTCACAACGGTGGTTATATTAAGGCAGCCGGAAGTCCAGGTAATGGTGGCTGTTCCGCCTGCAGCGGCTACGCCTTTCACCCAGCCGGAGCTGGACCCCACAGTGGCTGTGACCGTGCTGCTGCTGGTCCAGATACCGCCCAGCGCCGTCTCCGTCAACTGCGCGGAGTCCAGGCCACCTGCACAAACAATAACTCCACCAAGGGGTGTTATCGGCAATGGCGGATCATTCCTAAGTACAGAAAAAGTGTTGGACGTAGAATTGGTAACCGCCAAATCGTATTTGCCGTCGCCATCCAGGTCACCGGCAGCAACGTAAAGTACGCCTGCGCCTGTCGGGAAAGCACATCCCGCAGCTAAGAGCGGAGAGCCGGGAACAGAAATATTGCGAAATACGGAAACAGATGAGTTGCCAAAGTTGGTAACGGCTATATCCACTTTGCCATCTCCGTCAAAGTCGCCGGCTGCCATACCCTCCACAGAACCGGTGGAAGTAATATTAACAGGCGCTGCAAATGAAAAGACGCCAGAGGTCGAAATATTCCTGTACACCTGTATCTGGCCAAGCGGGGCTGCTTTTGTTCCTATGGTAATATCCTGAGTGCCATCTCCGTCTATGTCCGCAATAATGATACACTGCGGAATAGGTGTTGGTGTCAGTGTGAGCCCGAGTGCCAGCGATAAAGTTATTGTACCCGGTGCTGGTGAGTTGTTTCTGAATATTTCCAGGCGGTTCACGGTATTGGTTACCACAATTACATCCCTCTTGCCATCGCCATCCATATCTGCTATTTTCACGTCCAGCGGGGTAGTTCCCGGAGCAGTAGGATAATCCACTTTGGCCGCAAAAGTGATGAAGCCCGGAGTAGTAGCAGAGATATTCCTGAAAACCGAAATTGAATTACTGCCTGCGTTGGCTACGACCAGGTCCAGGTAGCCGTCTCCATCCAGGTCACCCAATGTTACCGCATAAGGATTGGTGCCACCGGCGCCACCAGATACAGTGAAATTCGGCGAGCCAAATGATACCGAACCGGGCATTGAGGTGTTACGGATAAACATGATCGTATTTCCCAGCTCTGTGCCGCAAACTATATCCAGCTTACCATCATTATCAAGGTCTCCTACTGCCTCTATATAGCCGGGTACCGGGGCTATATTAGTGGCTACGGCCGCAGCAAAAGATGTACCGGTGATGGTGCCTGGTGTGGCCTGATTGAGGTATACCGCAAGCCGGTATGCGCCGCCATAGTTGGTCACTGCAACGTCCGGCTTGCCATCGCCGTCTATATCCCCTATTGCTATTCCTGCCGGGCTCGTTTGCGTAGGAAAGTCCACCTTAGGGTCAAAACTGATAGATCCTGCTGCAAAAGCCGCGTTATTGTAGGTCTCTACAAACGGAAACGTGGACCAGCCTGCAAGGCTGGTACCGGTGTTCAGTACAGTTGTTGGCAGAAAGGTACTGCCCATCGGCGCAGTCACCGTCAGCGAGGTTGTACTGCCCGCTGTCACCGTTGCCTTCGTAGCTCCGAAATAGACAATGTTGTTCGCAGGCGTAGCATTGAAGCCGGTGCCCGTGATAGTGACGGTGGCGCCCTGGTAGCCGCTAAGCGGGCTCAGTGCGGTAACCGTAGGCTGCGCCACAGCCCCGATACCGAATAGGATGAGGCCGGAGAAAACAATAGCACCTACAAACCGCATGAACGATTTGTTCGCACCTGATTTTTTCACTGTTCCCGCCTTCTTTTGAATAAGTATTTCCTGCTGCATAAGCTTGGTATGTATAACTAAGTAAAATAAATTTATAGACAATTATCTGATAAACAAAATAAAGAACAAGAATATCGCTAAAACACGATTTGAAATATTAAAAAATATTTCAACCATACATTTACACACACCAAACTTTTAACAAAATAACTTGTTAATTACCCTACCGCAAATATAATGCCAAAATGCCATTTTTACTAATAACAGGGCATCTTTTTGATTTTATGATTTTTTTAATGCAATAACCGCTGAAGGATAATTTAAACGAATGATTCTGTATTTCCTTTGTTTACCCCGACGCTGCCATTCACCCATTCCGCTGCGCCATCATACTCAACGGCTTCCATCACACCTGTATCTCCCTGATCTCGTTCAGTTTATGCAACTCCAGCACCGTCGTCATACCATCCTCACTTTCCCGGTACATAGGCACAAATTTCGCGTTGAATTTCATTTCCTGGTAGGTATAAGAGGTACGCTGCAAAACAACACTGGAATAGACCTCGTCGAATGCGGTTATCAGCACATAGAGCTCTGCATCCGAAGCCGCGATATCATCCGGAGAAAAGCCATAAATGGGGCTGTTCTCATCTATCGCATGCACTACTGTCCAGTTCATGGGCAGGTTATCTACTTTGTAGCGCTCCAGCGCCAGGTCATAAAAATTGTAGGTCGCTTTTCCATTCTCTTCTACGCGGAGAGCTATATTCACCTTTATCTCTACATTAGTGAGTGTATGATTATCCTTGTAGGTCACAAACCGGAACATGAGCGCAGTCTTATCCTGGTAAGGGCTTATCAGCGCCTTTTCGCTAAAGGCAAGGTAAGACCTCGGCTTCGCAAAACGCCCGTAGATAAGGCCTGTGGCTATAGCAAACGACAGAAATCCGGTCAGCGCCTCCAGCGAGGAAAGCAGGTTTGCGCCGTCTCCCATCGGATTGATGCGGCCGTAGCCCACCGTCGTGAACGTCTGCGTACTGAAATAAAAAACTTCCTTGAAGCGCCCCCAAGGTGTAGCGGCCACCATGCCCTGCAGTTGGTCTGGCCCTATCAGCAGGTACGACACAGAGAACAACAGGTTGATGACAAAGTAAAAAATAAGAATGACAACTATAAACTTCCACCGGGGCAGATTCAGCATCCGCTGGTACACGCTGAACCGGTTGAAGTAGGATGAGCCCTCCCTGCGCAGGTTGAATGTTCCGTCCTTGTTGATAAAACGGCCGCCATAGCTGTTTGCATTACTCCCGAAACCCGTATCATTATTGGTTTTCAGAAACGGGTTGATCTTGCTGTGATGAGGCATTGCAGTATGAATAGAACAAGTGAAGGTAATAAATGCCGCTTAAATATACTACGCCGGTAGCGCCATTTAAACCGAACCGCTAAGCAAGCAGGCTCGCGCCTTGCATGCCCGTACCGAAAGAATACATTCGGGCCGGTGGCCCTTAAAACAAAACACAGAAACCGCGCCTTTGCGCCCTGGCCAAAGTGTTCTTTTTCCAGAACATTCCTCGTATTACCAAAAAAACGGGCCGCCATTTTATGGCAGCCCGAATTAAAAAACGTACAATTGACGCTTACCGCACCAGTGTGCAGTCACCTCTTTCTTCTATAGTGTTGCCACCGCAGTCATACTTGATATAATAGTAGTAAACACCCATATCCTGTGGTACACCATTGAAACTGCCGTCCCATGACGGGTTGGAATTAGCACTTTCAAACACGACCTGGCCCCAGCGGTTCACCACGCGGAACTGGTGGAAATTGTGATACCCGTTGAAAATAGGGCGGAAGTTGTCATTAAGCCCATCACCATTTGGTGTGAAGGCCGTAGGGAACAATACCGTGCAGCATGCATCTGGGCTTAGCTGCTTGTCAGAACTTGATTTACAGCCAAACGGATCGGTAACGGTCAGTGTAATGTCCGTTCTGCCTTCTTCAACCTTACCCCACACTTCTGCATGGTTGTTGTTATTGAAATTATGCTCGGGCTGCCACAAGTAGCTCACATTTGCATCCTTCAGCGCAGCCTGGAATAAAACACTGTCTTCAAGACAAAGTGTTCCTGTTTTCGAAGGCACGATGTTAAAGCCCGAATTAGGAAGCGCATGCACATTCACCGTATCAAACTCGGCCTGGTCAGTACAACCTTCTGCAGTAGTCGTTACCAATGAGATGATGTGCGGGCCTACTATATTCCAGCTTATGCTGAATGGGCCGCCACTGTTTGAATTAGCAGATACAATATTAAGCGCCGGGGAACTGCTCATGACGGTCCCATCTATCTGCCAGAAGAAATTCGCGGCATTAGACGACTGCGAAGAGATCGCAAGGTTTACCGTATCTCCCTGGCAAACATCTTGTTTGCTGAACGAATTTGCATTGGGAGCAGGCACAACCCTAACCGTAAACGTATCCTGCGTGCTGCACTCGCCGTTAAGGTTCCCGATAGTAAGATAACCGATATTGTAGGTCACATTTGCAGAGTCATATTTCACGGTTACCGCCGGATCATTAACGTTTGTGCCGTTTGCCACGGAAGCACCGACAGGCAATTGCCACAAATAATAGGGATCTATTAAAACGGAACCCGTCAGATTGTACGACAGATCAATAGAATCATGCTGGCAAACCCAGTTCCTGTAGATCACATCAAATTTAGGAGTTGGAATGATGGTAACTTTTATTGGTGCCTGCGGGCTCTCGCATCCGTTCACCACCTGGCTCACATTCCACGTGGTCCCGCCCGGATAATCAGCAACGGCCGTAACGGGCGTTGGCGCGCCTGACAACGACGAACCTGCAGCCGAATACCATTTTAGCGAAGAGCCTGCAACACTGTCCACTTCCCAGTTCAAAGGCAGGATAAACCCATTGTAATACTGGCAGTAAACAGTATCGTGAGTGATCGGCGCAGCTGGCTGTGGTTTTATGGTGATCACATCCGTTGCGCTGTCGCTGACACAGCCGAGTACGGTCTGGGTTACATAATAAGTTATTGTGCCCGCCAGCGACGTAGACGGAGTCGGGGCTGTCGCCAGACCTCCGGTTACACCAGGCCCATACCATAACAAACTGGCGCCGGTAGCAGAAACAGGGTACGAAGGCGCAAACTGGCAATAGCTGAATGGCGCAGTTGGCGCAGGTGGCGCGGGCTTCGGCTTAACGGTAACCACGGCAGTCACCGCACAACCCGTAGGCAGTGTATAAACAATAGTTGCATTGCCACCGGTAACACCGGTAACTACACCCGTAACGGCATCCACCGTAGCTATACCTGTATTGTTGCTGGACCATACGCCGCCGGCAATTGGATCTCCCAATGTTGTAGTGAAGTACTGGCACATGGTCATCACACCGGTAATAGGAGCTGTCGGGTTAACAGTCACTACAGTGCTCACAAAGCAACCGCCCGCTGAAGTATAAGTAATATTTGATGTTCCGCCTGATACTCCGGTTACAACGCCTGTACCCGCGCCTATGGTCGCAACGCCAGTAGCGCTGCTTGTCCATGTGCCGCCAGTGGCTCCCGGATCAGACAGCGTTGTTGTGCTGCCCATACATACCGTCTTGGTACCGGCAATTGGTGTCAGTACTACAATGTTCACCGGAGTAGTTGCAACGCATCCGGCAGGAGTCGTGTAGGTGATCATACTCGTGCCGGCGCTCACTCCGGTTACCAGCCCTGTTGTCAGCCCCACGGTAGCCACGCCCGGTGTACTGCTGGACCAGGTGCCGCCGGTAACGCCATCGGCTAAAGTGCTGGTACCGCCTACACACAGAGTGGTAGTCCCTGTTATCGCTGGTGCAGTATTCACCGTAACGATATGAGTAGATGTACAAGGCCCGTTTGTATAAGATATTATTGCCGTACCACCGGAAACACTCGTTACATGGCCGCTTGCATCAACAGTTGCTACGCCGGGAGCACCGCTGCTCCATGTTCCGCCTGCCGTTGCATCTGTCAGTGTCACACCAGAACCCAGGCACATAGATGAAGGGCCGGTAATAGTGCCAGTTGCACCGCCGGATACTGGTCCGAGTGTAATAAACGCTTTCGTCGTGTCATCGCAGCCAACACCGGCAGCTTCATAAGTAGTAGTAACCGTTGGAGAAACAACAACGCTGCTGCCGCTTCCCAGGTAGGCGCCTGTAGTAGCGTTATACCAATAAACGAGAGACGAAGCATAGGGTATTGGCGCATAAGGAATAGCCCCTACTGTATATGAACTAGTGCCGGCAGGGGTAAAACGCCACGCCTCACCGGTTGTTGTCCACACAGTTGGAAAATCTCTGCCCGGAGCTGCGGTGGCAGAAGTTCCGCCCGCATTCTGAACGCCAACTATTGCATAACCGCCGTTCCATGCGCACGATGTTTTGTGGCCAATATGTGCTTCGACAACGCCTGTGGATTCGTATATGATGATCTGGGTAGTTGTGTACTCAGCAGTACAGGAGAACATGTGATCCCGGCACCAGGTTGCTGCAAAAGTTCTGTTTGGAGCAACACCCTGCGTGGAATACACGATCGGGTCCATCGTGACGTTCGTTTCTATATCACACCAAGGTGCGCACACCGTGTTGAAGGCGCTCGAGTTGCCTAACAACGCGGATGAAATAGAATATGGATCATAGCCGAACGCCAGTGACGGGTCAAAAGTAAGTTCCCCGTTTTCCCCGATCACCAGTTGCGTATAGGGTGTACCATAGAAATTAAAAGTGAATCCTATCGGAATTACTCCAGAATAAGAATCATCACTGTATAATCCTGAATTCACAGGGGTAATCCCACTCAATGTTGCAGTAAGCGTATAGGCCGTACAGCTCGAGACAGAGGAGATCGTTACCTGGGCAAACGCGCTGCCGCCCATTGTGATCAAAATAGCGAGTACGAGGTAAATCTTTTTCATTTCTTAACTGATTATGGTATCAAAAATATTGCCAAATTTATTACATACAATAAATAATATACTTTGCAATAACCGCAAAGTTATTGAATTTTCTTTTATTCATTACTGCACACGCTATATGACGACCCCGGCATATAGCTAATTCACCACTACCTTATCAAGGTCAGCACCCATTGAACTCGCTGTTCGGCCCCCCTTAAAAACACTTTTGGGAGTACAAACTGCGACTGTGTGTCCACGACAATGTTTATTGGATCGCGTGCGAAACATCACTGAGATCTCCCGCTGCAAAGCTATAAACAACTTCTGGATTTAGAAATTACAGTTCAATGACTAAACAAGCCTATAAACATAGATATTTTTCCTTCCCTCAAACGTATTTTTATTTTAAAAATAAACTTACAGAAAATAATAGGGTAAATAAATAGACAGCAAAAAATCAGATTTGGATGGGTGTTTGTCAAAATAAAAAAACGGACTTTATGATTGGTGGAAGAGAATCGTTATTATATTTTAAAATAAATCACCATGTTAGGTTTTTTTGCCTAATTACTACCCTTTTCCTCACATTTCCGTCGATCAATACGTCAATTTATTAGTCAAACGTAGGTCTTATGAAAAAAATATTACTCGTATTGCTTTTTTTACCCGGCATTTTGAAGGCGCAGTTTGTTGCATTAGATAGCGCCACGTTTGCTTTTTCGCCGGGCGATTCACTTTACCTTCGTGTTCCCACCTCATTTGGCGACACTGTCTCGGCAATAATAGACACAACAGGGTCCAGGTTGTGGCAAATAGGCAGTACGTTAAAACCAGTGTTTTCTAATGATACGACTGCTACTCGCGGAATAATGACCGATACGCTTTATCATTATCCAAGTAAAGCCGATGATTACTTTGTATTAAAACTGCATTCTTTCATCAATTATCGGGTCAATTTCTGGCACCGTTATCAAACAGACAGCATGCACGCAGGCGGTATAGTTGAATTTTCTTCTGACTCCGGCACAACCTGGATAAACGTAGCCGATTGCCCTGCGATGGCAATGCAGAATATTTATACATTGGCGGATACACTTTTGACCGGCCAGCCCGCTTTTTCCGGAACCAGCAACGGTGAACAATTTTCAAGTCTTCAATTTATCAACTGCGTTGGAGAAAGAACTACTTCGACAAGGTGCTTCCCCGATCTTTTCAATTTTTCCGATGTTTATATACGTTTTCGCTTCGTCAGCGACTCTACCGTCGACTCACTTTCGGGCTGGATCATTGACTCCATCAAAATTGTTGGTTACGATTGCGAAGGAAGCG
This sequence comes from uncultured Bacteroidota bacterium, assembly GCA_903905065.1. Lineage (GTDB taxonomy): Bacteria > Bacteroidota > Bacteroidia > Chitinophagales > Chitinophagaceae > Nemorincola. The sequence goes on from CAIVEW010000061.1 coordinate 88,801, forward strand.
TGAGCAAAGTTGAAAATGACCTGCAGCCATTGAGCATGTTTCCAAACCCGGCCACCTCTATGCTCACGGTTCAGTCGGGCGAAGCCATCAACAGCATTACCATCATCAACTTACTCGGCCAGACTGTGTATAGCCGTCAGTTTACTTTCCATAGCAAGCAGGCCAATATTGATGTTTCCGAACTTACCACAGGGGTTTATTTTGTGAAAGTGAACAACGAGATGCGAAAATTCCTGAAAGAATAATCAATAAAAAATGCCCCGCAAGCGCGGAGCATTTCAATTTCTAAATTCCATTATTGCCAGCTCGCGAAGAGCATTGTCAAATTGCCAAATTGTCGAATTAATTAAGCATCCGCCTTCATTATCTTCTGGTATTTCTTGCGGTCTTCCTCATTCAGCATGATCTTGCGCAGGCGTATATTCTGTGGCGTCACTTCTATACACTCGTCCTGCTGTATATACTCCATACACTCTTCCAGTGTCATCTGTATTTTAGGTGTTATCCGCACTGAGTCATCCGTACCGCTGGAGCGCATGTTCGTAAGCTTCTTGGTTTCTGCCACATTCACCACCAGGTCTCCCGGCTTGATGTGCTCCCCGATTATCTGGCCTTCATAAAGCTCCTGCATCGGATCGATAAAGAATGCGCCCCTGTCCTGAAGTTTATCTATAGAATAACCCGTTGCTTTACCCGCAGTCTTTGCAAGCAATACACCGTTGTTACGGCCCGGGATAAAACCTTTCCATGGCTTGTACTCGCTGAAACGGTGCGCCATTACAGCCTCACCCTGTGTACCGGTCAGCATCTGTGAGCGCAGTCCTATCAACCCACGCGATGGTATCTCAAACTCCAGGTGCTGCATTTCGCCCTTGGTCTCCATAATATGCATTTCACCCTTGCGCTGTGTTACCAGGTCTATCACCTTACCGCTGAATTCAGCAGGCACGTCCACTACCAGCACCTCAAAAGGCTCGCACTTCTTTCCGTCTATTTCTTTAGTTATTACCTGTGGCTGACCTACTGTAAGCTCATACCCCTCGCGGCGCATGGTTTCCACCAATACGCTCAAGTGCAGGATACCGCGGCCATAAACCAGGAATTTATCAGCATCATCTGTTTCAGTCACACGCAGCGCCAGGTTCTTTTCCAGCTCCTTCATGAGCCTGTCGCGTATGTAGCGGCTGGTCACAAATTTACCTTCCTTACCAAAGAATGGCGAATTGTTGATGCTGAACTGCATGTTCATCGTAGGCTCATCAATAGGAATGATGGTCACAGCTTCCGGATTATCGAAATCCGCGATCGTCTCCCCTATCTGGAAACCTTCTATACCTACCACAGCGCAGATATCGCCGCACTGCACTTCAGTTACTTTCTTTTTGCCCATGTCTACGAACACATAAAGCTCTTTCACTTTACTGCGCTGCATAGTGCCGTCGATCTTGCACAGCATCACCTGCTGGCCTTCTTTCAGCACACCACGGGTTATCTTGCCTATAGCTATACGGCCAAGGAATGAAGAATAATCCAGCGATGTGATCTGCAACTGTACCGGACCGTCCACAACTGTTGGCGGTGGTACTTTTTCAAGTATGGTATCCAGCAGCACCGTAATATCTTCAGTTGGGGTCAATGACGTATTGAACCAACCCTGCTTTGATGAACCATATACGGTTGGGAAATTCAACTGCTCTTCGGTAGCATCAAGCTGGAAGAATAGCTCAAATACGGCATCATGCACTTCATCCGGACGGCAATTCGCTTTGTCTACTTTATTGATCACCACTATCGGGTGCAGGTTCAGGTTCAGCGCTTTTTGCAGTACAAAACGAGTCTGTGGCATAGGACCTTCAAAAGCATCTACCAGCAGCAGTACGCCATCAGCCATCTTCAGCACACGCTCCACCTCACCGCCAAAATCGGCGTGGCCCGGTGTGTCAATTACATTGATCTTAACACCTTTGTAAGTTACCGAAACGTTCTTGGCCAGGATGGTAATACCACGCTCGCGCTCCAGGTCGTTGCTGTCCATGATCAGGTCGCCTGTTTCCTGGTTCTCACGAAATACGTTGGTAGTATGTAATATCTTGTCAACCAGCGTGGTTTTTCCGTGGTCAACGTGTGCAATAATGGCAATGTTACGAATATCCATAAATCTCTTCTTTACTCCTGTTTTTCTACTTTTTTCACTTAAAAAATAACCCCACCTGCATAGAAAATCAGGAAGGGCCTTTTCTTTCAGGGTGCAAAAGTACGGAAATAAACCCTCGGAAAACCACCGTAACGTTAATTAACTACTAATAATTCGGAATATATGAATGATTTGAGCCGAGAATAGTTATTGAAAGTACTGGCGGCCTATAAAAACGTGCAAATGCCTGCCACCTTTGATGATTAGCGTTCAGGACATGGTGACGGGCATCGGATGTGCAGGCAGAATATCGTGGGCGCAGTCTTGTCCTCTCAGATTTCTTCTTCCTCGGCATTGCAGGGTGCCCCCCGTGGGTAAAAAAGATAGCAGTATGTTACCTTATTGAAGCGTATGTTTCGCCGGTGGCTGTCAGTGCGCCTGTAGAAGTGAAAATTGCCGAAGTTCCCGTCTTAGAGTCATGCCAGGCATATCGTTGTATGAAGGTCTGAGCATTCATCCACCGGGTAACGGCTGTTATGAATTGATTCACTTGCGCCTGGGTGTACTTGGTTGGATTTGACAAACTTGAACTTGCCGTTTGAGGAGCAAATTCAGTAACCCAGATTGGCTTATTGAACATTCGGTTGATATTTATCATATCGCTGTAAAAGGTTGCGGTGTCAACGCCCTTATACCAGTGCACAGTAACAAAATCGACTTTAGGTGTCGGCAAAGAACCCAGGAACTGCTGCAACCAGCTTCCGGTGGTTACAGGGTTGCCAGCCATAGCCGGGCTACCCAGATAAGTACTGGCTGCAACAAGCCGGGGCCAGTAAGTCAAAGCCTGTGCAGCAGTTAAGTTTGATTCAGATGCATTGTCGGGCTCATTGAATCCCAGCAGGTAGGTGTAACTGCCCAACCTAGAAAGCCCACCGGTACCCCACTCCATAGGCACAAACGGAACCGTTGAGCCGGTAGCAGTTGTAAGTCCCCAGTTATAATACCAACTTACGTTCAACAAGGCTATTTGAGTATTATTGAATCCGCCTGACTCGTCTAACCTGATCCCCTTTTTACCGGAAACAACTCGTTCACTATTACTCTTTGTTCCAACTTTTGTATTCGTTGTGATTGAATCGCTATAGTTACTGGATTTATTGCAACCAAATAAAACCAGGATAGCCGATGCAAGTAGCAATTGTTTCATCATACAATATTTTTATCAGCAAACAACAAGACGCATAAACAAATTTATCAAAATTCCACTAACCTACAAATAGAGATTTCATATTTTGCAATACAAATTTACTAGATTTTCAATCCACTACGCAGAGATCGTACCGCCAGTCTCACCAGCCGGACAGCGCGACTCATTCGTTCATGAACCGTAGCCGACTGCAATAAAATTCCCTTATACCCCTATTCCCACCCTTATTCACAGCTCCTGTAATTTCATCCCTCATAAAATCACTCACACTAAAAACCAGAAAAAATGAAAGAATTACTGATAAAAAATGTGCTGGACACATGGAACAGCAACATCCAAAGAACAGATGCACTCTTTAACTCGCTCACGAATGAGCAACTGGAAAACGAAGTAGCGCCCGGCCGTAACCGCGGCATCTACCTCCTGGGCCATCTTACCGCAGTCCATGATCGCATGCTGCCTCTTCTCGGCCTCGGCCAGCAGTTATATTCCCATCTCGACGAAACCTTTATCACCAAACCCGATAAGGCAGTTGCAGACATGCCATCAACAGAAGACCTCCGCGATAACTGGAAAGAAGTGAACGGGAAACTTGCAGAACAATTCGCTGCGCTTCAGCCGGACGATTTTTTTAAAAAACACACATCCGTTTCCGAAGAAGATTTTGCGAAAGAACCCCACCGCAACCGGCTAAACATTATCATCAGCCGCTCCAACCACCTGTCCTACCACCTCGGCCAACTCACTTTTTTGAAGAAATAACACCGGCTCATTCTAGCCATATACCGCTATTCCACAGCTCAGGAATAGCGGTATATTAATGAAGTAGATGTTCAAAATCAACAAAATCCTTTAATCAAGCGAATCAAGGTTCGGACGGCCTTTTTTAACTTTTCTCTGTGTAAAAACCCCGACTTTTTCAATATATTTGCCTCCCGTATGCGAATTCGCTTTATAAATTTATTATATTTATCGCTCATAGTTGTGCTGCTTGCGTCCTGCGGCGGATTCGAAAAGATCCGTAAAAGCAGTGATGTGAACTACAAGCTCACTAAGGCCAACGAGTACTATGAGAATAAGGACTACCAGCACGCCAACCAGCTCTACAAAGAGCTCATGCCGGTAATGAAGAGCACACGCAACTACGAGGCAATGTTTTATAAGTATGCCTATACCTTCTATTATCTGAAAGATTATGTAGAAGCATCTTATTACTTCAAAAACTTCACAGAATACTTCCCCATCAGTAAAAATGCCGAGGAATGTGAATTTATGAGCGCAGTTTGCCTGTACAAATACGCTCCTAAATACACCCTCGATCAGACAAATACCGTAAAATCACTGGAAGCCCTGCAATCTTATGTAAACAGGTATCCCAAATCGGATAAGATGGCTGAGGCCAATAAATACATAGATGAATCGCGTAAAAAGCTGGAGATGAAACAAGCTGACGCCGCCAAGTTATATTACAACATCAGCCAGTTCAAAGCCGCTACTGTAGCCTATCACAGCGTACTGCGCAACTACCCCGAATCGCCGAATGCCGACCTCTACCAGTACATGATCATGAAGGCAATGTACAAGTTCGCGAAGGTCAGCATACCCGAGAAGCAGGACGAGCGCTACACCAATGCGATCAGTGCCTATATGGAATTAAAAGATTCATATCCGCATTCTGCGTATCTTGCAGACGCTACCAGGCTATACACCGAGGCAGACAATAACTTAAAAAAATTACGCAATGAGCAACACAAATAGAAGATCAATGGCGTCAGTCAATGCGCTGATAGAAACACGTGATGTGATCGCACTGAAAGAAAAAACAGGCAATCTCTACGAATCTATCGTAGTGGTGTCCCGTCGTGCCAACCAGATATGTGTAACTATGAAGGAAGAGCTTCATCGCAAACTCGATGAGTTCACCGTGCATGGCGACAACCTGGAAGAAGTGCATGAGAACAAAGAGCAGATAGAAATCTCGCGTATTTATGAGCGCATGGCCAACGCGCCACTACAGGCTATTACAGAATTCAACGAAGACCAGATATACTACCGCAAGAAATAAGGGTAGTAAAACACCTGAAAAAGAGAAGCGCTGTGAGCAGTGCTTCTCTTTTTTCACGTAGGTAACTCATCATATTCCCCATGTCTCTATTATCTGTTCACTATGGGTCTTACTTTTCACCTTATCAATAATATGGTCTATCCGGCCTTTCTCATTTATGAGAAAAGTAGTGCGCAGCACCCCCATATACGTGTGACCAAATAGTGTCTTCTCCGCCCACACGCCGTAATCATTCACCATTTTATGATCTTTGTCCGCCAGTAAAGTAAACGGCAGCGAATACTTCTTTTCAAACTTCTTGTGGCTCTTCTCGTCATCTGGGCTCACCCCCAGCACCACTACGCCTTTCTTTTTCAGCACAGCATAGTTGTCCCGTATGTTGCAGGCCTCTTTAGTACACGTCTCCGTATCATCCTGCGGATAGAAGTAGAGCACCACTTTCTGGCCCTTGTAATCCTTCAGCTGATGCGGGTTGCCATCCTGGTCAACGGCCTTGAAATTAGGTGCTTTGTCTCCTTGCTTCAATTGCATAATACATTATATTATCTCGTGAAATTTAACTCATACTTTGCCTCATTACCATTCTCATCTTCCGCCTTAAACACCAGCTTGTGTTTTCCCCTCATACAGTGCTCATCAAACTTGTAGAAGAAACTGTTGTTATGCTGCTCAAAACAAATCCACTTGCCATCCAGGTAGCCGTTAAAACTCTTCACAGAAGTTGCATCATCCTTTACTTCAAACGTTATCTGTTTAGCCCTGCTTAGATTCGCTCCATTCTTTTGCAGCGACTTAATTACCGGTGCCGTAGTATCTATATCCAGCCAGTAAGTGCCAAAGTTCCGCACCTTTGCCTTATACCACCCGTTCTCACTAAACACTGCAGCCCGCCCATCTTCATCTTTATCATCGCTATACATCATCACCACCTTGCTCCGCAGATCGAACGGTATTGTTTTGTTTGGTTTTATCTGCAAGTCGAAGTAGTGGTGAATAGGTACGTAAGGATAGTGAAGTTGGTACTTATCAGAATAAGCAGTTGCATCGCGTGAAATTTTATAGCTGAAACAGATATGATCATACAGTTGTCGATCATCAAGCGAAAATGAAATATTGGGGTTACTGAAACTGTTGGTCTTATTTACATAAAATGGTGTGCAATCATTAGTTGGGGGGTAAAATGCAATACCCTTGGGATTTACATAAAAAACAACATTACTACTATTACTTTTGTCGTCAATAAGCACGATACTTACTTTATGCGGCTGTTTGTTTGTGAAATCCAGCTTGCCATTATTGGTGTTGAGGTTATTGAAAATGCTTTCCAGTCTGTTGCCTGGTAACTGAAAAAGGCATTGTACCCATTTATGGTGCTGCTCTTTTGTTCTATAATCAGCATAAGCATTAATATACCTGGTTTCATCATAACCTATATTATCAAGAGTCACCTGCGCCTGCAAACTGTCATCCATGTATAATTTTGCCGTATAAAAGGCTATGGTATTATCACTTCCATCCATAAAATCATCAACGTTAATACCTATGCCCGTTAGCGCAGCGCAAACAAGCACCGTGTCATTACTTACTCCAAAGTCAACGTTGTCTGTCTTTGTTACTTTATAGGTATCTCCCCTCTTAACTAGCGTCGCTGAAAGGGTAGGTGCATCATAAACACTGCCATAATAAAACGCCACCTCCGCCGGCACCGGCGCTATATTATCCACTATCGGCAGTCCAAACAATTCCGGGTTCAGCGGATGTTCGGTCTTTGTATTCCTGATCTCAAAGTGCAGGTGCGGCGCGGTGGATGCGCCTGTATTACCACTCCAGGCAATCTGGTCGCCCTTCTTCACCGGGAACTGGCCGGGAGATAATTGTATATCCACATCCCAGCGCTTCTTTTCATACTGTTCTTTCTTCAGGTATTTTTGTAATGCCGGCACAAAGTCATTCAGGTGTGCATAAAGCGTAGTATAGCCATTAGGGTGAGTAATGTACAGCCCATGCCCAAACCCACCCTTCTCCATCTTGATGCGGGAAATATACCCATCGGCGGCCGCATGCACCGGCTGGCCTTCTTTGCCCAGCGTCTTTATATCCACACCGCTATGGAAATGCCCCGGCCTGCACTCCCCGAAATTGCCGGCGAGAAAAATAGGTATATCCAGCGGGTTGCGGAAATAGTCCTGCGGATAATCCGGGTGTTCAGCTGGCTTTTGCTGTGCCAGCAGCGCGAATGGCAGGGTAAGAAAAAAGATGCAAGCAATTAGTTTCATTGTTATGATAAACTTCAAGCAAAGATATAACTATCCATATGCCTCACTAAAATAATCATTCGAGATATAGCAAATTGCACTCCCATCCAATAGCCCCGACCTTCAGGTCGGGGAAAATGGCTAAATAAAGATGGCTTTAGCCGAAATTGTCGCGACGTATGCTATCCAACAAATTTGGCTAAAGTCGACCATTAACTTTTTCAATCCCTTTACCAAAAGGCCGGAGCTATTAATTTTTATCCTTTTTTATAAACCGTGGAAATAACAAACCCTTTCACAAACCCATTTTGCGTCTTGGTCTTATACCCATGCGTTGCAAAGCAACCCTCTGTATCGGGAAGTGCAGAAGCCTCGATACCACAGCTCACCCTGAAAAACAAATACATCACTTTCAGCAAAATCTTCTGCCAAAAAACTACAGGCTTCCGAAAATCGCAAAACAGCCAGGTGCCTTGCGTTGCCAGTCTTTCATGCAGCTGCACAAAAACCTTTTGCATAACGGGGTCTGTAAAATTGTCAAATAGAAAAGGAGTAAGCACTACATCATAAATTTCAGCCGCGCCCACTACTTCTATCGTGTTGGCAATGAACGTTACTTTGTTATCACCGGCATTCCGCTTGCGGGCCAGCGCTATCATTTTCGGAGATGAATCAACATAAGTGATCGAAAGTCCCGAGGAGTGGACCTTTGCTATTTCTTCCAGCACCCAGCCCGTACCGCCCCCAACTATCAAAGTACGGGAATTGGCAGGGATCTCTTTTACCAGGAATTGCTGCGCCCTCACCAGCGCCCGGCCATATACCAGCCGCGAGAGACGATCATAAAACCAGGCTATGCTATCATAATTACGCTTCAATCCAGAGTAGTTCTGCTCAAAAGTAGACTATCCGAAAGATAATTACTCCGCTCGACCTCACCCGCGCTCCCCTGGGAGACGGCCGGTTAAGGCTTCTACTTATTAAATATCGTACACTTCAACTGGAACTGCAGATAGTCGCGGTCTATGTATTTATTTACCGGGTTGATAAAATCATTCATCCCCTTACGATAGGATATGCCTGCCTTAATTTTTTTAGTGAGCGAATATTCCGTTTTCCCAACAAACCCTACGTCAAAAACCGGCGCCACCTGTATGTTCCCCCGGTCAACTGTTGACGTAGCGGGTCTGTTATCCACAAGCATCTGCTGAAAATCAGGCCCCAGCGCTACCGACATGCGGTTAATGATCTTATAACCAATACTTGGGCTCACCTGCGCATACGAAAGATTGTAATTCTGTTCCTGTGTTTCAATGCTACCCGCTGGTGTTACTGGCGCCGCTGTTTTATTAGCTTCTTCAGCTGCGTTCCTGGCTGCAATATGTCTTGCCGCAGATGCGCCACCCTTGCCCGTACCAGGTACCCATACTTCGGTCGATTGTGAGTTATTACTGGTCGCAAAGTCTACATCGCTTTCTATGAATAGCTTGTCATTGATCATTCTCCTGAATGTGGCTCCCGCCATATATCCGCTGTTCTGGTTTCCGTGGTTATATCCACCTGATAAAATGATCTGGATTTTCGGCGCTTTCACGACTTCTTCTTCCTCTGGCATAAACGTATTATACCCTTCTTTTACGGCTACCAGGTCTTCTTTTTTATTCTTAACGATCAGCTTATTACCATTAGCGGCAGCAAAGTTGAACACCTGGTTGGTTTTAGCAGTGATGTTGCCAGGCTTATCATTTAATATTACATGAAACCAGTCACCCGATTTTTCAGGCGCGCTATGTTTTGTGTGCTGATTGTAGTTCGCAGTGGCATAAAGCGCCTCTTTGTGCATCGGCGCAGCTTCGTTTGTCACTATCTCATTTTGCATTGACTGTTCAGCTGGCATTGCGAACTTCTTTGTTTGCACGATAGCTGTGCGGGTGCCGGGATCGCCGGGCGTGTTTTGGCGTATCATTGGCGCTATGCCCACCGCAAGGGCTACCGAGGCGGCCATGCCTGCAAGCGGCACCCACCACCACATAATCACCCTGCGCTTCTGCGCCCGCCCGTCCAACTTCTCTGCGAGCTGATCCCAGTTTTTGGGATTGTACGCAAAGTCGTTCTGGTCAAATTTTTGCCTGACCAGTTCGTCAAATTCTTTTGGCTTCATACGTCACTTTTTGTTGTTCAGTTTTCATTATTTTTTTCTGCAGCATATTTCTCGCCTGGTGCACATGCCAGTGAGAAGTGCCTTCACTTATATCCAGTTGTTTCGAGATCTCTTTATGATTGTATCCATCAAACACAAACAGGTTGAATACGGTTCTCGTCATCGTGGGCAGTAGCTGTATCACCTTCACCATTTCCCGGAAGTCCATATTTTCTATCGCCTCATTGCTCACAGACAGTTTGCTTTCTTCTGCCGGTATCGAATTCACATGCATGATCATCTCCTCCTTCAGCGCCGTATTTCTCAGGTAATCCAGGCAGGTATTCACCATTATCCGCTGCATCCACCCTGCGAAAGAACCTGCATTCTTGAAATTTTCTACCTGGGTAAATACTTTGAGGAAACCATCATTGAGTAATTGCTCTGCATCTTCCATGCTACGTGCATACCGTGCACATACCTTCAGGAACGGACTATAGTATGCCTTATACAGGTGCTCCTGTAATGCCCGGTCTTTTTTCCGGCACCCTGCTATTATTTCCTGTTCAGAATATGCGGGCATAAGATGAGGTAGATCGCCGTTCACCACAAGGGTAAACCGGGGTATTAATATTAGTAAGTTACTGATTTTTTTTCATTATTTGTTTTTTATAAGTGCATCTTCACACTGGTTTCTTAGTTAACTGATAGTGTTTCAGGGGCTGCCCGTATTGCCGGCCTTCTTTTAGTTTATCATAGATAATAAGTTTTGCGGTTCGGGAGGCTGATCAAAAAACGGAAAGGCGCCTTTCTCCATTCAAATAAACCACCCTTACCATAATAGACGAGAAACGGATCAGTAATCTTGGGTTTTCTAAAAAATATTTTTCGGCTTAACAAATTATTTATTTCAATAATTCAATGGCAAGTTGCATCTATTATAGTGAAAAAATGATTATATTTGTTGCATACCTATAGTAACCTCGATGAAAACTGCTCCATTCTTCACCTGCCTGTTCGCCGCTATGTTGCTCGGTAATTTGAGTGTAAAAGCCCAAAGCTGGCAATGGGGCATCGGTAATACATCTTCTTTTGCCGGCGTTGTAGAGGCCGCGCCAACCGCTGTTGACCCGAATGGATACTCGTTCGCAGGCGGCACAATACTCATCGGGGACTACATCACCATTGGTGGGCACACCATTTACGATACCAATGGGCATGAGGAGATCATCATCGTTCGGGCCGACCCCTCCGGGAATGTATCGTGGGTGGTGAATTCGACGAATTACTTCAGCGATCTTATCGCAATGACCACTGATCCGAACGGCAATCTCTACGTATTGGGGCAATACTACGATTCCAGCTTTGAAATGGGTACTGCCGTCCTTTTCAATGATACCACTGACTATTCCATGCAGTTTTTATTGAAAATATCACCTGCCGGTGATGTAGTATGGGCCAGGAACATTGCCAGCGGGGCTACGGCCCGCCAGGGCGGCCTTGGGCTGGATGCCAGTAACAACATTTTTGTAGCAGGCTCCTTTGGAACGCCCGTGGCGATCATCGGCCCAAGTACACTCTATAATACCTCGCCCGGGGGAGACACTACCGATGTTTACCTGGCAAAGTATGACTACATGGGCACACCGCTGTGGGCCAGGAGCTTCGGAGGCCATGGTAATGACCATCCCGTTGGGTTGTCAGTCACAAAAGACGGTACCATTTTTCTGGCTGGGCAGTTTACCTCGCAGACTATGAATGTAGGCGTCGACATCCTTACCGACTCCATGTTTTATGCCGGCGGCACAAGCCCGTTCCAATATCCCTTCCTGGCAAAATTTGATAATACCGGCAGCCCTGAATGGGCAAAGGATATGAACAGGCATATCCGTGTCTTTGACATTAAGGCCGACGCCGACAAAAATAGTTACATATCCGGGACTATAGACGCTAATATTACTTTCGGCACAGATACCCTGGCACTCACAGGTACGCTCACGGCAGTGATTGCAAAGTACGACAGCAGTGGAAACCCTGCCTGGGCCGGCACTGCCAGCGGTATAGCTTATACAGTAGGCTATGCGTTGGGAATAGACACCTGCAAGAATATCTGGATGGCCGGATCCACAGATGGATTGGTGAACATCAAAGGCAATATAATAGACACGCTTGCTTTGGGTTACGATAAAGTCTTTATTGCCGCCTGGGATCACTGCGGTAACTACATTCCCGGCACAGGCACACAACTTGGCAGTGGGGGCGATGATGGCATGGGAATGGCTTTGGATCAGCGGGGCAATCTTTTCATCGGCGGCGACTATGAAAACATTCCATTGGTTGTTGGCCCGGATACCCTTCCGTTGCCACCGGCAGCGAAGGAGTACTTTTTCATGGCAAAATATAACTATGGCCTTATACCCTGCAACCACGCCGCCTGCTGCACCGCTGCCCCTATCGCTAGTTTCATCGATACAAATACCAGCCCGGCAGTCAGCTTCTATTACACAGGTACGCCCGTTTATGACAGTATTCGCTGGGATTTCGGTGATGGCTCAGGAAGCACTGCGCCGAACCCTGTACACAGCTGTATATCCATGGGCACCTTTCATGCCTGCGTATTTGTATATAGCAGATGCGGTATGGACAGCGCCTGCTCGGATATTGAAATACTTGAAACTGGGTTGCCCGGCCTCTCTCCAAATACCAACATCATCACTTACCCCAACCCAGCCACGAATGAATACATAATTCAAAACAACACCGGTTTCGCGCCCGATGCCCGTGCAACGCTGTTCGACCTGGCAGGACGGTTCGTCGGTTCTTATTCATTAGCAGGCAACAAAACCATTATTCTCCTTAACAGCCTTGCGCCCGGCACTTACCAATGCAGGATCATCTCGGGTGAGAACATTTTGGTGAAACGGGTGGTTGTTATACGATAATATTGGTTCCCGGTCCGTCCGGCAAAAAAGAAAACCGTCCCGGAATATCCAGGACGGTTTCAATATTATGGAGTCTTATGCTTATTTTACTTCAGCGCACAGCTTCTTGAAAGATGCCGGCTCATTCATAGCCAGGTCAGCAAGCACTTTGCGGTTCAGGTCTATGCCTTTAGCAGCAAGTTTGCCTATGAACTGGGAGTAGCTCATGCCTTCTTCACGCACCGCAGCATTGATACGCACGATCCACAAAGAACGATAGTCGCGCTTTTTCAGCTTACGGCCTACGAATTTATATCCCTGGCCTTTCTCCAGTACGTTTTTGGCAACGGTATATACGTTTTTACGCTTACCATAGAAGCCTTTTGCTTCTTTCAGTATTTTCTTTCTTCTCGCGCGTGATGCAACTGCATTTACGGAACGTGGCATATATTAAAAATTTAAAAACCTTATGAAAAACTACTTTACTCTCTATCTCCCCTTTAGGGGTCGGGGGTTACGCCATCACCAGCATCCTCTTCACAAGGCGTGCGTTAGTTGGGTGCACCAGGCCATGTATGCGCAAACCACGCTTACGTGACTTTGATTTCTTGGTCAGCAGATGGCTCTTAAAAGCTTTATATCTGCGGATCTTGCCCGTACCTGTAACCCTGAATGTTTTCTTTGCACGTGAGTGCGTCTTTATTTTTGGCATCGTATTCAAATTTGGGATGGCAAAGGTAATGAAAAAAAACTATTGAATACGGAAAAACCAATATTTTTATTTTTACTGCCATCAAATTTACGAAACATTAAATATTAAAGCTACCATTTCATTCATTATTTTTACCCCGCAAACATACTTTGAGAGGTACAAAGGCAGTTATTATCTCCTATCATACTTTTGGGTTTTAAATTTTTATTTTTGAATTTTTACTTTTAAACATGGCTGTACTACGATTCAGAGTTTTTTGGGAAGATGACGACCAGACCTATCGCGATATAGAGCTTTTAGGCAACCAGACATTTTTGGATTTTCATAAGATCATACTGCTGGCTTATGAATTCGACGGAAAACATCCTGCTTCTTTCTATGAAAGTAATGACAAATGGGCCTATGGGCGCGAGATAAGCTCAGAGGTCATGGTAAATAAGAAGGATGCGCCTGCGTTGTCCATGCTCAAAACTCCGGTATCTGCCCTCGTCACCAATCCCGACCAGAAGTTCATTTACGTTTATGATCCCGCCAAAAAATGGACTTTCATGGCCGAGCTTATAGGGGTGAGCAAAGATGAAACGCCCCGCAGGGTTTATCCGTTCCTGCTGCGCAAAGAAGGCATAGCGCCCGCACAGTACGGCATCAAGGGTGTTAACCCCGATAAAATAATGGAGATAGAGGAGAAATACGACCTCGGCGCCGATGAAATGGCCGAAGGCTTCGGAAATGAAGGAGAAGGCGCCGAAGAAAGCTCGGAAAGTTCAGAAAATACATCCGAAGACCTCGGTGGCGGCTTTGACGAGTAGTTGCTTTCATTCAAAAACCATGGAACAAATAACTCCTTCCACCCGGCGTGCCGGACAGGCAGGCTCACCATCTCTTTCGGAGTTCACACAAGGGAAGGAGCGGAGCCCCGGGGAGAGGCCAATTCTATATATCATCGCCGGCCCCACAGCAGTGGGCAAAACAGCCGCGGCCATACAAGTTGCACAGCATTTAGGCACCGCGATCGTATCCGCCGATAGCAGGCAATGCTATAAGGAAATGACCATTGGCACAGCCAAGCCTTCCCCTGCGGAATTGCAATCGGTAAAACATTATTTCATCGATGAATTTCCTGTTACAACCAATATCACCGCTGCTGACTATGAATCACTGGCATTGCAGTACCTCGGCGAGATATTCACGACCCATAAGTCGGCTGTAGTGTGCGGGGGCACCGGGCTCTACATAAAAGCGCTCTGCGATGGCCTGGACGAAATGCCGCCGGCCAACCCCCAAATAGTAAGAGATCTGGACAATGAATATCAATCGCAGGGTATGGTGTGGCTGCAGCAAACGGTACAGAAAGAAGATCCTCTTTTTTACAATTCGGGGGAAATACTGAACCCGGCCCGGATGCTGCGCGCGCTTTCTTTTGTCCGCAGTACCGGCAGCAGTATCACCCAATACCGCACACAGTCGAAAAAGCAACGGCCATTCAAGATCATTAAAGCCGGCCTGGAACTGCCGCGCGAACAACTGTACGCCCGCATCAATACCCGCGTGGACCAAATGATGGAACACGGGCTGCTTGGAGAAGTGGAGAAACTATTCCCGTTACGAACGCTGAAAAATCTTCAATCCGTTGGCTATAGTGAGCTATTTGACTACCTCGATGGAAAATGCAGCCTCATTGAAGCGATTGGCAAAATAAAACAGCATACCCGCAACTACGCCAAGCGCCAGATGACCTGGTTCAAAAAAGACGCAGAGGTAAACTGGTTCCATGCAGATGATAAAGATCTAGCAGAGAAAATACTGGCGCAGCAATAATAAACATCCGCTTTGCGCCCTTTGCGTGAAATTTTCTATACCATTATTTTAACGTAAATTGCTTTTTTTAATACACCGGTTCTACCAACCTGAATGCAATACCAGATGAAAAGCAAAATTATCCTCATATACAGCGCCCTGTTGATGCTTACGATAAACTTGTATGCCCAGAAACACAACGGACACTCAGGCAATAAAACAACATTAGCAGACCCTAGCGAAAACGACTATGATGTAAAATATCTACGGTTTAACCTCAATGTTACGGATACTTCTGTACACATAAGCGGAAATGTATCCACCACTGCCCAAGTGGTAGCGTCGTCGATGGACAAGTATGTCTTTGAACTGGATACGCTAATGGTTATTGATTCTGCCGAAGTGGATGGCGTATGGTGTCCGGTTACTACCACCGGAGCATTCGTCAGAACGTTATCCCTTCCCTGGACGCTGGCAACAGGATCTTTTTTTACTGCTCAGATCTTTTATCATGGCGTACCACCTCCCGGCGGGGGCTTTTTCAATGGAGTGACGCATGCGACTACGACCCATGGTACTAATATGGTTTACACCATAAGCGATCCCTGGGTGGCGCTCGACTGGTGGCCGGCAAAACAATCTGTTGACGATAAAATAGACTCGGTGGACATGTTTGTTACTGTTCCCTCAGGCACCGTAGATGGCAGCAATGGCGTTTTAATCGGCGTGGATACGTCTTCAACACCTGGGTTCGCCACTTACCATTGGCAAACCCACTATCCCATTACCTATTATCTGATCTCCATTGCGGTAGCTCCTTATGTCGAGGAAAAATATTACCACCATTTTCCGGGAAGCACAGATTCAATGCTTATTCAGAATTTCTTCCTCGATACCGCAACATTCTACCCTTCAAACAAGGCAAACTTCGACAGCTTAGGATTGATAATTGACTATTTCGATTCACTCTATGGCAGGTATCCTTTCTGGCAGGAAAAGTACGGCGTGTGTTATACCAACCTGCCTGGAGGAATGGAGCACCAGACAATGACCACAATTGGGGTACCCTACACATGGACCATAGCGCACGAACTTACCCATCAGTGGTTT
The DNA here is from genome assembly GCA_903905065.1 of uncultured Bacteroidota bacterium. Lineage (GTDB taxonomy): Bacteria > Bacteroidota > Bacteroidia > Chitinophagales > Chitinophagaceae > Nemorincola. The sequence continues at coordinate 105,142 of CAIVEW010000061.1, forward strand.
GGAGACTGTGTAAGTTATGATCTTTGGGGAGACACATGGCTCAGCGAGGCGTTTGCCACATTTGATGAGCAAATGTTTTATAACCATTTCTGGAGCCCTGCTGCTGGCCTGGCCCATCGTAAGTCGCTGCTTAATTCTGCGCTCGGAGCGCCCTGTGGTGAGGTATTCGTTACGGATACTACAACATCAAACACCCTTTTTTACCAGCCCACTGTATACTATAAGGGGCAGGGTGTGGTCACCATGCTGCGATACCTCGCACCCGAAGACAGCCTTTTTTTCAAAGGCTTGAGAACATACATTCAAACATATGCTTACGGCAATGCATCGGTCGCCAATTTACAATCCGTGATGGAAGCGGCCTATGGAGGCATGAACCTCGATACTTTTTTCAACCAATGGATATACGGTAAAGGCTTCCCTGTTTATTCGGTTCGTTGGAATCAAACCGGCTCAAATGTGGCTGTTCGGCTAGTGCAGACCCGCTCTTGTCCCGGATCATATAATACCACTTTCAGTACACCGTTGGAGCTCGAGCTCCATGCTGGTTCACTGGATACGATCGTTAAAATTTATAACAATCTGGATACCGAATGGTACACGTTCAACTGGGCGCCCACCATGGACACAGTGATGCTGAACCCCGATATATGGACTATCTGCAAACAGAATGGCGCAATTATACATGACCCCGAGCTTGGCGTAACTACCATTTCACACGGCACCTTAAAAGTATCTCCTAACCCATCTTCAAATAACTGGGCGGTGGATGGCCTGGCAGAAAATACGGCTATGATACTCACTGACATGAATGGCCGCACCATCTGGCAGGGAAAGAGCAACAAGGGCACTACTGAAGTACCTGGCGACAAACTACCTCCGGGAGATTACCTCCTAAAAATCGGAAACGGAAACACCGATAGCATTAAGTTGGTGCACTGGTAGTGATTCGATTGCACGGCGTATATTTGACAAGATACAAATTACCCTTATCATCAGTCTGCTGAAAGACGATCCTGTCATGGTGAGCCTCGCCGAACCATGGCAGGCTGAGGTTTCACCTGAATTTTAATAACGGCACTAACTCGCGCGTATATCCCTTGGGCAGTATAGTCATAAAATTGAAAGTATCTTAGCAAGTGAAGCCCCTTTAGGGGTTTGGGGTTGCATCCATCATTACCTTAGTAAAAGTCTCCCAGGTATACTTTTTCTTCTCCTCCTGTATATTTTCATGCAGGCCTGGTATAGAATTTGGCTCATAAAATTTAAGGATAGCATCCGCTATCGATATTGGATTCGGCTCTGCCACAAACCCCACCTTACCATCGGGCACCACTTCAGCAAGGCCACCTACATTGGTCACCACCATCGGCTTTTCAAAATGGAATGCTATCTGGGTGATACCGCTCTGTGTAGCATGCTTGTATGGCTGCACCACTAGATCTGCAGCGCTGAAATAGTAGCGCACTTCACTGTTAGGAATAAAATCCGTTTTCAGATGCACCCGGCTTTGCAGTTGATGCTGTTCTACGATACTGTTATTCTTGGCTTCCACGTCTTTATTGTAGTATTCTCCAGCGGCTATTAGCTCTATCCCGGCCGCCCGTAAGCGTTCGTCGGCCATTGCCTCCAGCAACCAGTCCAGCCCCTTATATTCCCTAATGAAGCCGAAGAAAAGAATGTATTTTTTATTGGAGTCAAGCTTCAGCTTTTCGCAGGCAACTAGCTTGCTCACAGCCTCATGATAACTATCATATACCGGGTGTGGCGTAAAATAAGATGGCTTATCCGTAAAGGTCTTTACATCCTTCAGTACGTCCTTGCTCATGGTCACGAACGCATCAACCGCCTTAATAAAATACTTCGTGAACTGCGGGTCTCCCGGTCTTTTTTCATGCGGTATGATGTTGTCAACAATACAGACCACACGGGTATGCTTATTCTTTTTCGCCCTTCTGAGTATGGTGCCAAACGCCGGCCCCATGAAAGGCAGCCAGTATTTTACGATTACCAAGTCATATTTTTCTTTGTTCATCGCCACACCCACGCTCAGCCAATTCAGCGGATTCACCGAGTTAACTACCGTAAGTATCTTCAACCCGGCGGGAGCAGGCTCGTCGGTAAACTGCGTTTTCCCCGGAAAAAGGAACGAAGGGTACTGAAGAGAAAAAGAATAGAGGGTAACATCATGCCCCTGTTCCTGTAGTTGATAGGCCAGTCTTTCGTTGAAGGCTGCCAGCCCGCCACGCAAGGGATGCGCCGTGCCCAGTATGGCTATCTTCATTTGAAAAGGGTTTTAAAATCCACTTGGGCAGCATCATAATCCACCGGGATGCCTATATCAATAAAATAATCTTCGCTCACATAGCCGTAAAATCCCTTTTCCTTCACAAACCGCTCCAGGTAATCCTTTTCGAAAGAAAATTTCTCCGGCAATTTCCGCCCGAGGAAGGCCTCCCGATTAAGAAAATACACCCCGCCATTTATCAGTCCATCTTCTTTATAATGCTTTTCTTCAAACGAAGTAATGACTCCGTCCGGATTTGTATTTACTACTCCGTAACGGTCAAATTTATGCATCTTCTTTAGCGCAAGCGTCACCTCGGCATTCTTGCTTTTGTGAAATCTATACTGCTCTTTGAGGTCCACTTTGAACATGGTGTCGCCATTCAAAATGGCCACATCGTCTGTCTCGGCTTCTTCCATCGCCGCAAGTATGCCGCCCCCTGTTCCCAAAGGTTCAGTTTCTATAACACAATCCACTTCAAAAAGAAGGTCCTGGTCTTCCAGCCAGTCTGTCACCACCTTATGCTTGTACCCCAGCGACAATATAACCCGGGTTGCTCTTTGGCGGTTCACATAATCAAAAAGATAGGACAAGAACGGTTTGCCGTTCACCGGTGCCATACACTTAGGGTAGGCCCCGATCACCTCTTTCAACCTTGTTCCCAGCCCGCCTGCTAATATGATTACTTCCATTTTCGTCGTTATTTATTGTTCTTTTCAACGCTCAATAGTTCTTTCTATTTTCTTAAAAGATGAATAGAGATTCTGTCATGGTGAGCCCCGCCGAACCATGACATGCTGAGTCATATTCTTATACTGATCGAGAACTGAAATCTAAACTTCTTTCCCCGAAACAATTAACTTTCTTAAATGCTCCAAGATACCGACCTCCGTTCTATAAACTGGTAAGACCTTGACTCTCCACAAAAAGCCACAGCGCATTCTTCACAACTCGTATCACCCGTACCAACCTGCTCATGCAAATTTGCATCTACCAGCTTTTTTCAACTGCGTTGATCACTTTCCTTTTATTCCCTTCTCTTACCGAAATCTGCCACCTGGATAAAAGATTTACCTCATCATATTTGCACGCTATCACTTCATCACCATATTCATCTAACACTCCAAATTTATTGTCCTTTTCAACGAGTTCCATCGTGTCCATTGAGACGTCTTTAGGGATAATCTGGTCATACTGGCACGAAACCACCTCTTCACCACGATTGTCTACCATTCCCCATTTTCCTTCACGCTTAACGATCGTCAATTTCGACCCTCGTTTCCTTGATTCATAAAGGAATGGAACAATCACTTTTCCTGTAGAATCTATAAATCCAAACTTACCATTTTTTTCAACCATTGCTGCAACACATAAATATCCCCACGCATGTTCATACAGGCACTGCACCACCTCCACTCCTGCTTCATTAATGAAGCCTTCTTTACCTTTCTTTGCAACACTTGCAAATCCTTGAATAAAACCGCCAATATTATCATATTGAATCGGCGTTATTACTTTTCCGGCTCTGTTTACTACACCCCATTTTTTGTCTTTTTTTACAACAATTGGCTCATCAAATCTGGTATCGACTTCATCATATATAAACTTAATGACTGCTTTTCCCTGCTTATCAATAAGACCATATTTACCGTTCATTTTCCCTACAGCCAATCCGTAATCAAAATATCCGAGGTATTGATAAACAAATGGTACCACCACTTTTTGTTTCTTGTCAATGGCACCATATTTACCATTTAATTTTACACATGCTACACCTTCTTCAAAAGAGCTGCCTTCCTGGTACTTACAGGGAATGATCTCATCCCCATTTTCATTAATATACCCAATCCGCCTGTTTTTGGTGGCTACGGCAAGTCCGTCACTAAATTCATCAATGTCATCATACCAACCATGAGACACCATTCTGTCCGTTGTATCGATCAAGGCAGCTTTTTGCATGTTATCATCCCTTACAATTGCGAGACCATGTGAAAGTGACTTAATAATGTCATATTTCAGGGGAACAACAACCTTTCCCTCGGCATTAATAAGGCCTCTTTTATGATCGTTTTGAACTATCGCAAACCCCTCATTCAATCCATCAATAAAGTCATAAATGAACGGTACAATCAATTTCCCATTTGTATCAATCAGACCACTTTTATTTTTATAGTTATCATGAACACACGTCAGTCCATTGCTGAATGGCGCAGCATAGTGATATTGACACGGAATCACCTTATCTCCATTCTTATCAACAAACCCAAACAAGCCCTCTTTTTTTATTAGCAATCGGTTATTACAAAAACGATCCACGTACCTATACTGACATTGAACAACCTCCTTACCACTTCGATTTATATATCCGAAAAAATTGTTTTTTTCCACCTTGGCAAGGCCTTCGTCAAATTTACCTATGTAGTCGTACTCGCAGTGTACTGTCTCATTTCCTGATGTATCTGCAATCCCAACTTTTTTGTTTTTAACCACTCTTGCCAATCCTTCAATAAAACTATCAACATAACTATACTTGGACTGCCACGAACGTGCAGAGCTTACGACTTTACTATGGTGAGCTGCTCGAAATTTTGTTTGGGTTGGAGCATGAGTTTGCCCAAATCCCCTTAAACTAAAGAAAAGGTATGCAAACAAAAGTAGGATACGTTTGCTCCTCATAGCTATTGTGTTTAAATACTCCAGGAAACCAATCCCCTTTCTGTAAAATTATAAGGCCGTAACTCTCCTCCAAAAGTACCTAGCGCATTCTTCACAGCATACCTTGTATTCCCCGGGCAATAGAACATCATGAAACCACCGCCACCAGCGCCTGATATTTTTCCACCTGTTGCGCCGGCTTTCAATGCTGCTTCATATATCTCATCCATGCTGGTATTGGAAATTCCTTTCGCCATCTGTTTCTTATACCGGAACCCATAATCAAGTATACCTCCTATTTCATGAATGTTGCCCTTCAACACGGCTTCCTTCATCATCTGCGCCTGCTCCTTTAGGTGGTGCATCGCATCTATCGACTCCTTGTTCTTGTCCTTCACATTCTGACTTTGCGCCTCGATGATCGTTGATGAGAGCCGGCTGGTGGCCGTAAAGTAAAGCAACAAGTTATTTTCAAGCTCATACAGGTATTCAGGTTTTATCCTTAGCGGGTTTACGATCACTTTATTATTGTCATAAAACTCCATGAAGTTCACCCCACCAAATGTTGCGGCATATTGGTCTTGCTTACCGCCGGCCATAGCCAGTTCCACCCGTTCCACATCATAGGCCATCTGCGCGATATCATATTCGCCTAACGGCAGATTCAGCCATTCAGCAAACACTCCTATTATCGCAACCATCAATGTGGAAGAACTACCCAGGCCTGAACCAGCCGGAGCATCTACGACAGTCGTCAGCTTAAACCCCGTTGGCACAGGGCCATACTTAGCCACGATGTGGTTATATGCGCCCGTCGCCAGGTCCAGTACCCCATCGATTGGCAACTTATCGTTCTTATCGTATGATACACTTTCATTCCTGTCCAATGCCTCGATAATAATTTCGGGAACACTCAGTGGCTCTATCGTTGCATAGGCATATAGCGAAATGGTAGCATTCAGTATCGCCCCGCCATACAGGTCGCAATAAGGGCTAACGTCCGTGCCACCGCCAGCGAGGCCTATACGCAACGGCGCTTTACTTCTGTAGATCATAATATGGTGGCTAAATTAATCAAATACTAAACAAATACATTACCGAATTAAGCCCGAAACGCTAACCTTCACACATCGCGACTTACTTTTAACGCAAAATTAGGGCCGTCTCTTCGGGGGTATGGGCTTTTTCACGATTTTAATCTGTAAACTTGTATAAAGAAATAAGGCAACTATGATCGATCCCGTTACAGAGTCCGTAACTATTGATTCCGTCCACGCAATACAGCAACTGGTGGAACAAATGGAAAAGGTGATACGTGGCAAACGCAGGCAAATAGAAATGGTGATAACCTGCCTGCTTGCCGGCGGCCACATTCTTATGGAGGATAACCCCGGAACCGGCAAAACTGTGTTGGCCCGCACCCTGGCACAATGCATCAGCGGTGAGCGTGAGGGAGAACATGTCGTTTTCAAGCGCATACAGTTTACCCCCGACTTGCTGCCCATGGACCTCATTGGCACGCATATATTCGACGACATCCATAAAGAATTCATCTTCAAGAAAGGTCCGCTCTTCTGCAATGTATTGCTTGCCGATGAAATAAACCGGGCCTCGCCAAAGGTGCAGAGCGCACTGCTAGAGGCCATGGCAGAACAGCAGATAACCGTAGGCGATACCACCCTGAAGCTGGAACGCCTCTTCTTCTCTATAGCCACCCAAAACCCTATAGAAATGGAAGGCACTTACCCCTTACCCGCCGCCCAGCTCGACCGCTTCTATATGAAGATCCAGTTTGGCTATGTAGACGAACAAACCGAACTGAACATCTACCGCGAATACCTCGATATTGCCCAAAACCTCATAGACCTGCAACAAGTGCTGAGTATGAAGGACATCCTGGAATTGCAAGCTATGGCAGGACAGGTGCATGTGCATGAGGAGATACTGAAAGCCGTAAGTAACATCGTGCGCCAGACCCGCGAGCACCAGGATATCTCGCTCGGGGCGTCTACACGCAGCGGTATCGCTTTTCTCAAATGCCTGCGCGCATACTCGCTGGTTGCCGGCCGCACGTACGTGATAGAGGACGATGTAAAGGATATAGCCCGTGCCGTGCTGGAGCATCGCCTGGTATACCGCAACAAAGAAGGCAAACTCAAAGCCCTCGATAGCATCATCACCCGGGAAACCGAGCGCCTCGCCAAGCTGAAACTGCACGGATAAACATTCCGAACGGGAAGCTCAACCAAAAAAAAGTGGCTCTTAAAATCAAAAATAGAATACGCTACGCTTGCATACTGGCATTAACGCTGTGCGCCTGCTCTGCTATTGCCCAATCTACCGCGCAGAAAAACAAGCCTGCTACACGCGAAGTGCCTAAAATGCCTACGCTGCCACCGCAGTTCATGCCGCCCCACCCGCCCGATAAGATGGAGCAGCGCTACTACGACATAGATGCAAAACGAATGATCGAAGACCCGGAGAGCGAGGATGCCCTGCCCCGCTCCCGCGAGTTCAAACGCATAGACAGTACCTACTATGTGGGCTGGATGTTTGAGGGTGTTTACAAGGCCACCCACGCCGCTGATTACATAGGCTACAAAAACGCTATACCGCCGTTGGAACATGCGCTCAAGCTCATGGAGCACGACTACTCCAAAGCCCTCGCTACCCGCACATCAGATGCAAAAGTGTTCTACCCCATCAGGCGGTTCCCGGTCGACTATACCTACATAGCTTACTACCTGGAGCAATGCTACAGTAATACCGACCAGCCGGATAAAGTCTTTGCCTTGCTGCGCCACTGCCTCAAATGGAAGTTCCAGCTCCAGTACTACATGGACGCCTACAACTACATGGCGTGGACTGTTCACCGTAACCGCTTTTATACCAGCGCTAAATACCCCTTCCTGCGCAACTCTATCGATGCCAATGAACGCCTCGCCCAGCGCTACCTGGACACCAGCATGTCCCTCATCATACAAAATGAGTCTATCAACGCAGAGATCGGGAAATACTTCTTTCCGGGCTATGAGGAACGCGAGAAGATGAGTGTTTATCACTACAAGAACATACTCGCCAGTTACTCCTTCGCCATAGACTCTGCCAACTATTACTTCGACCTGATGCGCCAGGCGCGCAGGCTGCCGCACAACAACTACGCCAACTTCCGCGTGATCTGCGGCGACTTCCGCACCGCCGAAAAGGAGTACAAACTTGCCGCCATGCAGGACAATGGCGACAAGCGCCTGATGGAGTGGGCATACTACAGCTCTGTACTGGATGTCTACAAATCGCTGCCCAAGCAGGGTGCCAACCTGATGCGTGACATGATACATGCCGCAGGTACAACGCCTGGCTATGGATGGTATAACATAGCTCTTGCCCGCTGCCTGCTCTACGACGGTCAGATCAGTGAGGCCCAGCGCTACACCGATAAGGCCGCCGAATTCAAAGAGCTGCACATCGGCACCACCCTGGGGCAGAGCCAGTATGACTTCAGTGTACAACTCCTGAAGCTCATCGGCAAGGAGCAATCATGGGAGATGGACAAGTTTGAGCACCGCAACTGGTGGTACAACCCCAAGGTGCTGCTGGATATGAGCAGCAAGCTCAGCGAGAAATACCTGCAGCAATTCCTCATCATCAACCAGTTTGCCCAAAACCCCGAGCGCGACCGGGTGATCTACAAACTCTTCTCCACCGAGAGCACCACATCCTGGGATGAGATATGGTTCCTTATCCACGACTTCAGCACACAGTTCTTTATCGACAGGTTCCAGAAGGAAGCCGAGACCGATAACCGGCCTTACATACGCAAGTATTTCCAGTTGTTCACTACCCGGCTGAAGATGCAGGAGGGCAAGTACCAGGATGCAAAACCCTTGCTGGACAAGCTATTGCAGGACCCGAATATGGATACCGAATACGAAAAGCTCTACACCGCGCGCATCTATGAGGCAGAAGCAAACTGCGCCAAACAGCTCAAGAATGAGTCTGCCCAAAACGACTGGCTCTATCGCCTCTATGTGCTCTACCCGCAACTGGTACCCTACTGCGGCATGCCCATGAACATGCACCTGCACATTAGTGGAGAGGTAGACAAGGATTTAGAAAGCCGCCTCCGCGCCTGCAATATCAACTGGACCACCAACAGCAGCATACCCGGCCCGGATGTATATGTGATCTTCTCCCATACCGGAAGTAATAAGGACATCACTTATTATGTGCTCGACAAAGCCGGTAACTACATCGTACCCAAACAGTCATTCGCATGGCAGAAGGCCGACGAAACCGGCGCCGCCCTCGCCTACCGCATCTTCAACATCGGCGGTAAGGACGCAGAAGAGATAGAAAAGGGGAAAGCAGCCGACGAATAACTGGAACTAAAAGTATACGCGCGCTTTCCCGTCTGCAACACAAAATGAGGGAATTCCCCCTTTAGCGTTGGATTTGCGCGCTGGCGAAGGGGCAAGGGGGATGTTAATTGCGTGCCTTTGCGTCTTTGCGGGATATCTTTTACGAGATACTTTTAATGCCTCTGGCCCATAATTTTTTTCATTAGCTTGCACCGTTCTAATTCCGGCATCATGAGCAAGCTTAAACTACTTTCTACTTTCCTCGCTAACCCAAAACAGGTCATTACTCTCGGCATCCAGGCGCTGAACAGAAAGCAGAACGAGATCAACTACGCAAAGAAGAACCAGGATAAATACGGCCGTACCCAACTCCCCACACTGGATATCCTCGACCTCGTGCCCGGCATGAGTGGGAGTATTCATTCCTTTGCCTACCTCAATGGCGCGTCCATGCCCACCATCATCCTGATGCTCAAATCACTGGCAAAGCGCATCCCCGATTGTTCTTACCTCGAATTTGGCAGCTTTCGTGGCGAGAACATTGTGAATGTGGCTGATACCGCCAAGGACTGTACATCCATAACACTGTCGCCGGAAGAAATGACCGCCCGTGGCTTCAAGCCCGGCTTCCTGGATGTGGACCGTTTCTTCTCAAAGAATGATCCAAGGGTCAACTATATTCTGCACGACTCTATGACCTTCGATTTCGGTTCGCTCCACAAGAAGTTCGACCTCATATCCATTGATGCCGACAACCGCTACAGCTTTATACTCCAGGACACCAAAACCGCCTTCAGCCTGCTGAAGAATGACAACTCTATGATAGTGTGGCACAACTACGCCACCGATATCGAGAATGATGATGTTCGGCAGGATGTGCTGGCCGGCATACTGGATGGTACACCTCCGGAGTACCACAACAATCTCTATCATGTATCCAACACCATCTGCGCCATTTTCATTCGCGGTAAATTTCCAAGCAGTATGCTCAACTTCCCTTCTGTGCCTACTAAGACCTTCAACGTAAGCATTGAAGCAAAAAAACTATAGTGTCACTTCCTAAATAAAAGAGGGTGTCTCAAAAGGGCACCCTCCTATTTTGTTTAAAAACTAAATGTCAGGTGCGTTTTTCCACATTTGGTGTGCATAAATAAAATAAGGCATAAGTCAATACAGGCAATAGTTTCGGCGTAAATTTGAGACATGTC
>CAIVEW010000062.1 GCA_903905065.1 uncultured Bacteroidota bacterium
ATAGGCTTCAAGATAATTTATTGCTTGTGCCAGGTGAACGTCTTCTAATAATATTATTGCTTTCAATTCCACCATTATCTCATTTTCAACGAAAAAATCCACCCGCCGTGTCCCAATATGGTGATCCCGATAAAAAATGGGCATTTCTTTTTCTCTTTCAAAATAAAGGCTCTGGCACTCCATCTCAATTCCAATGCTCGCTGATAAATGACCTCCTGAAGGCCGCTTCCTAAAGTTGCATGAACTTTCATTGCGCAACCGATGATTTTGCTTGTGCAATCATTGAACTCTTCGACGGTTCGCCTGGTATCCATGACTTATGGAAAAAGAATTTCGGATTTCGTTAGATAATTCTGTGTTTTCTGAAATTCAACAAATTCCAGTTCAGACAAGCGCTCAAAAGTAATACGTTTTGTGGAAGATTGAGAAAAGACAGCAAAACTTGAAACCAATGAATAGCTGTTTCAAAAATATTTACCGTATTGAGCGGCGCTAATCCAGCTTGTCCAGGTAGTTTAGCAACTGGTCCCAGCTAAAATCTTTAGCATCAAGCTGCAGGCCATATGCGCTATTGATGGACTCGATCAGTAATTGCTTGCTGTCCGCTGCCAGGAATGATTTTGGCGACTTTATCTGTCCGCCGTAGGCCAGGGTCATTTTTCCCCTATGTACGTTCTCCGGCGTAAAGAAATTATACTTATCGTCATAAACGGAGAGCTTACCGCTATGTATGACCCGGGACAACTTGCCGCCATCGCTGGCACGCCCCAGGTACAGGGAATTATTACCCTCAAACACGGCAACAGCCTTCACATTCGCATCCCCTTTTGGAAAAGTGTAAGCCTGCACATGCCGGCCGTCCACGGCCTGCTCCAGGTATATGTTCTTATCGGTTATGGTAACAATACCAGGGAGCGTGTCGCGGGAATACACAACGTAACCATCGAGAGAAGTATTAAGAACGGAACTGCCTTTCGGCACATTGTCATTATCGGCCATCATCATTTCGTCATACGCAAGCTCACATTCATAAGCCAGGAAGAAATCGGGACAAAAGAAAAAATGGCTGTATGGATGGAATCTTTCTCTGGCGAAATTTTGACGATGTTCGCTTTTGTATTTCGATGTTGGCGTAGTGTGATATGGATAGGTATGTTTAGTTACAGGGTTATATCTTATGCTAGCGCTGATGACTGCTGCGGGACCGGAAGACGGGCCTCCGGGGATGCCTGTTGTCAAAGCCCCGCCTAACCGATTATTGGCAGGTGGTGCGGCCGGCGACCCATTGGAGGGGGGCGCAGAATGTGACGACTCAACTGTCGTTTCCTTTACACTGGTAGCTACAGGCTTGCTGGTGTATGTGTCATAGTTGTTTGCGCCGGTGGTACTACCATGTGTGGCGGCTTCAGTTACGTTAGCAGAAGCGTACCGGGCCTGGGCAATACTTTTGGTATTCAGGCCTAAGGCAATGAAAAAGGCGATGGCGATCAAGGGAAGTTTCATAAATGAGATTTTAGTGGTGCGGAATATTATAACAGCACCAAAAATTACGCCTTTTTCTAAGAATGATAAGTTAAAATGTAACCTGCATCAATCCAGCTTGTCCAAATAGATCAGCAGTTGGTTCCAGCTAAATTTTTTCGGGTCAAGCTGCAGGCCGTAGGCTTCATTGATATACCCGGTGAGTTGCTCTTTGCTTTTGACGCCGTAAAACGATCGTAGCGTATTAGTGGTGCCATTGAATTCCGCCACCAGTGACATTTTATCAATATCCTCCGGCCGGTATATGAAAAGGTGGTCATCGTCATAAAGATTTAGTTTGCCTTCGTGCACTACACGCCATAGCCGCTTCTTGTTCTTTTCCAGCCGCACCAGCTTCACCTGCTTATCTTCACTGTTGAAAGCCGTAACATATTCCAGTTCTTTATCACGGGCTTTAAAGGTATAATCATAGCTTCCGCTCGAGTCTTTTGTAGCCAGGTATACGGTATTGGTTCTCAGTGTTAATCGTCCTGAAATGGTATCGTGAGCATATACTGCATATCCCTCCAGCTCATCTTCCATAGCATTGTCAGCATAGCCCTCGTCATAGTTGTTGCTCGGTCCTGCTGCTCCCATGTAGGGATAGCTGGGGCTATACATCATACTAAAGCCCATCGCCCACATGTCGAAATAGGGGTTGTAAAAGAACGGGCTATAATAATATGGGTCGTAATACCCGTAATAATAGGACGGATAAGCAGGATAATAGCCACCGCCGGCACCGCCAGTTGGATCTGCGTTGCGGGGTGGCACCGGCAATCCGTTGTGATAAGCGGGGATACTATGTGGATGATTAGATGCAATAGCTCCCGGAGAGGTACCGCGGCTGATCGGTATGTGTGTATTAGTTGTAGACGTTTTGTGACCAACGCTATGGGTTGCACCGGGACTGCTGCGTGTGCTGGTAGTATGAGTTCCACCCGCGTGTACGCTCGAATGACTATGTCCGCCGCCGCCATGTCCGCCGCCATGGCCTTTGGCAAATGCAGCGGAAACCACCAACAAACAAGTTGTAAAAAGAAATAGCGTCTGCTTCATGAAAAACGAGATATATAGCGGCTTGTATTTACGTGCTACAAGCAAAGTTCACATTTTATATTTTAATTGTAACTTCTTTTTTGAATTTTTCTTTAGCTTGCTTCCTCATGCAGTGGATATATTGGGTATTAGCTATCGTTGTATCGGTTGGCGCGGGTTATTGGGTATATCGTGCTGATAAAAAGCGTGCAGTTCCTTATCCCTGGCTGACTTCGTTATTGCGTTCGCTGGTTGTTTTTTTTACGTTGTTGCTTATACTGGTACCAACGATCATTATCACAAAAAATGTAGTTGAAAAACCGGTAGTCTTATTGCTGCAGGACAACTCACGCTCCATTGCCAATGCACTCGGAAATGACTCCGCAGCCTACCGGAAAAGCGTGGAAGACCTCACACGCCGGCTGTCAGACAAATATAAAGTGATACAATGGGGCTTTGGCAATACGATACAGAACGATAGTTTTTTCCAATACCGGCAACCGGCCACCGATATTTCAGCTGCATTGTCGAGAGCGCAGGAGTATTTCGGGCTTCAAAACCTGGGCGCCGTAATACTGGCCACCGACGGGCGCTTCAATGAGGGTATGAACCCACTGTACCAGCAGTTGTCCTTGCACAGTTCGTTATACGCGGTGGCTATTGGTGACAGTGTGCAGCAAAAGGATATCAGGGTAGCGCGGGTCTATGCAAATAAGGTGGTTACCATAAACAGCACTTTTGAGATACGCGCCGATGTTGTCGCAGATCTCTGCAAGGGTTATAGTAATAGTGCTGTTATTAAAGAGGGCGAAAATATGCTCTCTTCGGTCCCGGTATCGGTGAACAGTGACAAGTATGACCGTTCGGTGTCTTTTACGGTCAAAGCGGATAAAGCGGGCCTCCACCATTACACCATTTCTTTGCCGGAGGCTGAGGGAGAAAAGAACCTTGCAAACAACCGCAGAGATATTTTTGTAGAGGTGGTGGAGGAAAAGAAGAACATATTGATCGTTTCTGCGGCCCCTCACCCCGATGTAAATGCTATAAAGGACGCGCTCAGCGGGCTTGAATCCTACAAGGTGACGGTGTGTACTGCTGATAACCTTCCGGCATCGCTCACCGGCTATAATGTGCTCATCCTTCATGGGCTGCCATCGCCGAGATATAAGATAACGCCGCAGTTGATCGCCGCTCACAAACCGCTTTGGCTCATACTAACCAGCCAGGCCGATGTTAAGTCACTGAACAGCCTTTCTGAACTTACGCATGGCAGTATATCCGCCGGTGCGCCGCATGATGAGCTCGCTATGTTCGAGCCCGGGTTCACCACTTTTACCGTTCCCCAAAATATCCAGTCGGTTATGGACAAAATGCCACCGCTTAGTGGCAATGTCAGTATTTCAGGCGGCCCAGGCGCAAGTATCTTATTCTCACAAAAGCAAGGCCAGGCTCCTTTGTGGGTATTGCAGCAGGGCAATATACCGACCGCTATACTAAGCGGTGAAGGGTTATGGCGCTGGCGTATGTACGAGTACAAGAATTTTAACGATCACACCGTTGTTGATGAGTGCATCAGACAGACCGTAGCCTTTTTGTGCGCTAACAATAGCGAAAAGCCCTTCGGCGTGTCGTTGCAGAAGTACATATGGAGCGACCAGGAATCGATATCGCTCAACGCTCACCTGCTGAATGCAAATAATGAGCAGCTAAATACACCCGATGTCCAGTTAACAATATCAGACAGCGCTGGGCGCAAGCAGAGTTTTTCTTTCGAACGGTCTGGCACAGCATATAACGTGAATGTGGGTATCTGGGCCGGTGGCACGTATACCTACAGTGCACACACCACCTACAACGAAAAACAGTATTCTGCTAATGGAACATTTGTAGTGGAGAGCATCCCGCTGGAGCTGATGGAGTCAGGCGCTGACTATCCATTGCTTTACGGCCTTGCCAGGAAGTATAATGGTGGGTTTGTGACTGCGAGAAATGTTGCCGCTCTCTATGATAGCATTTCCCGCAACGACCGCATAAAGCCCATTATTCAGTCCAATACCGAAACGGTGCCGCTGATCGACCGAAAATGGTATTTCTTTATTATCCTTTTGCTGGCCGTTTCTGAATGGCTGCTGCGCAAATATTGGCTGGCGCAGTAAATGCGCACCAGGTGCTACCGTTCTTCCGGGTAAAATTTATGCCTTAACTTTGGGCTGTGAGCGTTAAAAACGAACTGGTCCGCCGGTTTCACTTCTTGTTTGGTGATGTTGCCAGGAGGTATTGCATTGCCTTTATTTTGATGATCAGCTGCATTAGTGCTATGCCGACTCATTGTTTTGCCCAGGCTACTCCCGACACTACCCTTAATAACATAGTCGATGATACGGTTCACCAGCGGAAAGCCGGCCAGGGTATTCGTGTAATTACTCCACAGGCCAATCCCGGGAATGACACAACCTCCATGATCCAGGTGAAAAAAGGCCCGTTCCAGCCAAACCCTAAAAAGGCCGGGCTTTATAGTGCGTTGATACCGGGGCTTGGGCAGCTATACAATCACAATTACTGGAAAGTTCCTGTTGTTTACGTGGGCATCGGTGTTGCCGGGTATTTTTTTATTACCAACCTTGACAGTTACCAGGGATACCGGAAGGCTTATATAGGGCGAATCAATAATCCTTACCCTACCGATAAATATGTGGGGCAGTACAGCATAGATCAGTTGCAGCAATTGCAAAATGATTACAACAAATATCTCGACCTGACCGTGATGTTCAGCACCATTGGGTATGCGCTGCAGGTGATAGACGCGGTTGTGTCTGCGCATCTAAAGAATTTTGATATTTCGAGAGACATATCGATGCACGTGACTCCGGTTGCCACGCAAAACAAGCTTGGTATGGGGCTGGTGATGAATTTTAAATAGGCCGGTTAACCAGTTTTACTTTTTTACTTTTTTTACTTTTTACTTTTTACTTTTGGCGTAATGGTATTCAATTCGTTGCAGTTTCTTGTGTTTTTTATGGTAGTATCTATTCTGTACTACCAGATAAAAAATCAAATGGGGCGGGTATGGCTGTTGTTACTGAGCAGTTGTTATTTCTATATGACGTTCGTGCCGGTGTATATCCTTATACTTGGATCCACGATCGTCATAGACTATATCGCCGGTATACTTATTGCATCATCTACCTCACAAAAAAAAGCCTGGCTTACATTGAGCATCATCGCCAATGTGGGCATCCTGGTTTTTTATAAATATTTCAATTTCCTGCTGGGCAATTTCGAACCGCTTATTGCCCATATCGTTCCACATTACCAGGTCCCCTATATCAATATCATACTACCTATAGGGCTGTCGTTCCACACCTTCCAGGCAATGAGCTATACTATAGAAGTATATCGCGGCAATCAAAAGCCGGAGCGGAATTTTGTGATCTATGCGCTTTATGTGATGTATTATCCGCAACTGGTAGCCGGGCCTATTGAGCGGCCGCAGAACATGATCCACCAGTTTCATGAACTGAAAGTATACAAGTGGGATAATGTGAAAGAAGGGCTTGCACGGATGGTATGGGGCTTTTTCAAGAAGGTGGTGATCGCGGACCGCGTTGCTATGGAGGTTGATTATGCTTTTGCCAACCATCATTCCCTTTCGTCATGGTCGTTGATGGTGGCTGCCATGTTCTATTCCTTCCAGATCTATTGCGATTTTTCCGGCTATTCCGATATTGCGCTTGGGGCATCCCGGCTCATGGGTATTACCCTTATGGAGAACTTCAACGAGCCCTATAAATCAAAAAACATTACCGAATTCTGGACGCGCTGGCATATTTCGCTCTCGTCGTGGTTCCGGGATTATGTGTACATACCCCTGGGGGGGAACCGGAAAGGCGAAGTGCGCCGGCGGATAAATGTATTTTTAGTTTTCCTCCTCAGCGGCCTTTGGCACGGCGCCAACTGGACGTTTGTGGCCTGGGGTTCCCTGCATGGCGCACTGGTTACGCTGTTGCCGGGCAAAAGCAAAAAGGACCCGAAGAAAAGCCCGGTTGCCGATGCGCTCTTTATTGCATTGAACTTCATCATTGTTACAATTTTCTGGGTATTTTTCCGGTCAAACAATATTAATACAGCAGCAACCTACATCTCCGAGATATTCAGCTTCAGGGGTGGCCCTTCTAAATTTGGCATGAACATTACAGAGCTGCTTTTTTCTGTTTTATTTATTGTTATCATGCTCTTCCGGGAGAATAAATTTAAGAGCCATCTCATCCGCAAAGATATTTTCTTCACCGCCTACCTGACCCTGATGGTGCTTGTCTGCTACTTTTTCGGTGTATTCGGCGAAAACCAGTTTATCTATTTTCAATTCTAACCGGTGAAAAAAATATTCGCTTACATATGTGTGGTTATTGGAGTCGGGGCGTTGGGTGTTTCCTCTGTTCCCCGCATTATGCACAAAATATGGGATTGGAACAATGTGCATGTTAACAGATCGGCCTGGTGGTGCAAGCACAGCAATATGGGAGGAGGTGACCTCGTGAAGCTCTCCTACCTCGATGATATAAAAAAATTCTGGGCATATAAGGACTACCAGTTTCCAAAAGCGGCAGACAGCGGCAAGAAGAATATCAACCTGTATATCTATGGCGACAGCTATACCGAAGACATCCCCGATTCCGCCTTTGCCAATGTGAATGAATACCACTACAATACCAAGCTTAAGCCGAAGACCTATGTGCTGGACACGGGCAAACGGAACATCCTGATCATTGAAATAACGGAGCGGCTCACTTTGGAATCATTTAGCAGCCCCGCCATCTATAATGTATTAAAATGCGGAGAACCGCCGGCGGCTGCACCGGTAAAAAATGAACCCACACCTCCCGGAAATGCTTCGCCTGTAGCTGCGCCACGAAGAAAGGCCAGCTTTACCTTGGTCAGTAAAACGAATTACTCGCAGATCATCAATACCAATCTCGAATATGTGCTGTTCGACTACAAGGCCATCAATCGCATCCGGCAATATAAGGCCGATATGAACTACGGCCTATTTCATCACGCATCCGGCGACGTGGCTATTTCTGATAACGGGCAGTATATCTTTTTCAAACCCACGGTAGAGCAGGGTGGTACCTATAGCTGCTACACACCAGTACCAGATGACCAGTTGAATAGTACAGTTAGTACACTGAATGAGATCTATGAACACTACAAAAAAGCAGGCTTTGCGGAAGTCTATTTTTCTGTGATACCAGGTGCCGCAACCATATTGCAGCCGGATAACTACAACGCCTTTATTCCTCGCCTATACGGCAGCCCAGCGCTAAAAATGCCGGTGATAGACGTCTATTCGATCTATAGAAAGTACCCTGATCCTGCTTCACTGTATAGGAAAGGAGACACCCACTGGAACAACAACGGCCTGCAGATATGGCTGGGCCTAGTAAATAACGAGCTGAGAAAGCAGAGCGGGCGGTGATGAAGCACTGCCGGAATTATCGTAATTTACGCCTCTGAAATGAAACAGCTATACTTTATATTATTACTGCTCACCACTCACTTCTTTACGCATGCCCAGGTCAAATCTGACCTGGAACGGCAGCACCTGAAAGGCGAAGTAAAAAAACTCACCGAAAAGGAATATAATGGCTCAGGCGACAGCCTGATGTGGAAGAGCGTGAGCAACTTCAATGATACTGGCAACCAGGTAGATTTTTACACTTATTCTCCCCAGGATGTATTGCTTTCGAAGTCCATTTATGAGTACAATGACTCCTCCGGCAAACTTATGGATATTAAGAGGTATAAGGCCGATGGGACGCTGAATGTAAAAACGACCTATAAATACGATTTTAAGGGCAATGTTGTTGAGGAAAGTAATTACGATCCCCAAAATGTGCTGTTCATGACAACCAAATCGAGATTTGACCCGAAAGGCAACCGGATGGTAAAAGACTGCCTAAACGAATTTGGCATACTTTTTCTGAAGACCAATTACACATACGACAAGAAGGGGCACAACATTGGAGAGAAAGAATATGACTCCCACCATAGCCTGAAATTTACAACCAGCTATGAGTATGAGAATTTTGACAAGAATGGCAACTGGCGGAAGCGGACAACCTACAAAAATGACAATCCCAGTTCGGTCACCATACGCGAAATAGAATACAATTGAGCCGCGCAAATTTTTAAAGAGCATGAGAACAATTGTAGCATCCGTTGTAATATTCCTTTCGATGGTGTGGTCGCTTGCCGCTTCATCGCAGGTGGTGAACGACCTTACGGACCAAAAGCTCACCGGCAAAGTAAAATCGCTCACGGAGTATAGTTTCAACGTAAGGCGGGTACATGGCAAGCCCCAAAAGGAATTTACCGGCAAGACAAAAGCGGTTTACAACCCACTAGGTAATAAGGATAATGATTACACCTACAATCCGGATGGCAGCCTGGCGAGTTCAACTGTTTTCAACTACAATAAAGAGGGCGTTCTGGAGCAGGAAGACGGCTACAATGGCGATGGGAGCCCTGAGTATACGAATATTTACAAAAGCGACAAAGACGGCAATTTCACGCTCATAAAGCTTTTCGATGGTGCCGGTAATTTGTTCCTGAAAACTGCGTGTGACTACGATAAGGATGGTAACGAAACCGCAGAGATCAACTATACACAGGCGTTGGAAAGAGAGAAAATGCGGGATGCGGTGCTGGATAAAACGGTATGGCAGCACGATAAAGACGGCAATATCACCAAAGAGCAATACCTGGAAGGCGACAGCGGAGTAATAAGGACCACCTATTTTACCTATGACGCCAATGGCCACATCAGCGAACGCGTCAATTCAGAGAACGGATTTAAGCTAAAAACGACTTACAAGTACGACATCAGGGGTAACGTGGTGGAAGAAACCCAGTATGATGCCGCTGGCAAAATTGTAACAAGGATCATGAGCACCTACGATGAAAGGGGAAACAGCACCGAGCAGAGCTTTTATGATAAGGATAGCCGGCTGCAAACGCATACGGTGTTCACGCTCGCTTATGATCAGCAAGGCAACTGGATAAGAAAAGTCCAGAGCAACAATAACCGGGTGGTGGCGATAACCGACCGGGATATAGTGTATTACTGATGAGAATAATCTGAACGCACACTTTTCGCTGTAATCATAGAAAATACAGCTCTTTTTGCATTAAAAATTAGATTATACAGATATAGTTTTCAAAAAAACTGCCGTTAAACAAAATAAACCACTTTGGTTATCCTAAAAAGTATATTTTTGCACCATAAAATTTAAACGCATTATCTATGTCTGAAATTGCAAATCGCGTTAAGAAAATTATCGTGGACAAATTAGGTGTTGATGAATCAGAAGTAACACCTGAGGCAAGCTTTACAAATGACCTCGGTGCTGACTCATTAGATACCGTAGAGTTAATCATGGAATTCGAAAAAGAATTCAATATTTCAATTCCTGATGAACAGGCTGAAACCATTACTACTGTTGGTCAGGCCATCGCTTACCTGGAAGAACACGTAAAGTAATTTACTAAACCACTCTGTAACTGGAAAATCGTTCGATGAACTTAACGTTAAAACGAGTTGTCGTTACGGGTCTCGGTGCCCTGACGCCATTAGGCAATGACATACCCCAATATTGGGATGCGTTGATTAATGGAGTCTCGGGCGCCGATTTCATTAAGCAATTTGATGTAACCAAGTTCAAAACGAAATTCGCCTGCGAGGTCAAAAACTTCAACCCGGAAAATTTCTTTGAGCGTAAAGAAGCCCGCAAGCTCGACCGCTTCTCCCAGATGGCACTCGTGGCCGCTGATGAGGCTGTTCGCGCTGCAAGGCTTACAGAGGAAGGTATAGACCATGACCGTGTGGGCATTATCTGGGGTTCTGGCATCGGTGGTATGATCACCTTCATTGAAGAAATGAAAAACTTCGCAGCCGGTGATGGTACCCCACGTTTCAATCCTTTCTTCATTCCCAAGCTCATATTGGATATAGCCGGCGGTCATATTTCTATGAAGTATGGTTTCCGCGGGCCTAACTTTTCTACGGTAAGTGCTTGCGCATCTTCTACTAATTCCATAATCGACGCATTCAACTACATCCGCCTGGGTAAGGCCGATGCATTTATTTGCGGTGGTTCTGAAGCGGTAGTAACGGAAGCCGGAATTGGCGGGTTCAACGCCATGAAGGCGCTCTCTGAGCGTAATGATGACTATAAAACCGCGAGCCGCCCCTTCGATCTTAACCGCGATGGTTTTGTGCTGGGTGAAGGCGCCGGGGCTATAGTGCTGGAGGAATACGAGCATGCCAAACGCAGGGGCGCAACCATTATTGCAGAAGTTGCCGGTGGCGGCCTCAGTGCGGATGCTTACCATCTTACGGCTCCCCATCCCGAAGGACTGGGCGCATACAATGTAATGAGGAGCGCACTGGCTGATGCCGGCCTGAAACCGGAAGATATTGATTACATTAATGTTCACGGTACTTCCACACCGCTGGGCGACATCAGCGAGATCACAGCCATACAGCGTGTTTTCGGCGAGCATGCTTACAATCTGAATATCAGCTCCACCAAGTCAATGACCGGCCACCTCCTGGGTGCTGCCGGTGCTATTGAAGCTATCGCAAGCATACTGGCAACAGTACA
>CAIVEW010000063.1 GCA_903905065.1 uncultured Bacteroidota bacterium
CAAACCAAAAAAATGAGGAAGAGGTTTATCATACTCACAGTTGTTGTTTTCATCCTGCTAAGCGGGTTGTTTATCTTTATGCATTTTTCTATGCCGGGATACCAGGCCTATGCTCTGGAAACCGGCAACGTGATCATGGCGGTTCTTTCACTGAGCAGTTACCTGATGGTGCAAAAAAGCCTGGGTAATAATCCGCAGGCATTTGTGCGCGGAGTATCCGGTGCATCATTTTTAAAGTTGATGGTGTGCATGGTATCAATATTGGTATATGTGCTGCTGAACAGGTCGCATATACACAAGCCAACGGTTTTTATCATGTTTGGCATTTATGCAGTCTATACGATCATGGAAACAATATTACTATCAAAATTAGTCAGGCAGTAGGTTATGAAAAAGCAGGAAACATCGATCTCATTTTTAGAGCAGTTTTTGCCTCGTGGAGCGTATGAGCAAATTGAACCTTTTTTCAGGTCTCACACCATTCACCTCACACTTACCCATGAGCGCAGGAGCGTACTTGGCGATTACCGCCACCCTACGGCTGATGCACCCTATCATCGCATCAGTATCAACGCCACACTAAATCCATACAGCTTTCTGATTACCCTGCTGCACGAGCTTGCGCACTTATTTACATTCGTGCACTTTGAGCATAAAGCGCAACCACATGGCAAAGAATGGAAGACACAATTCCGCCATATACTGATACCGTTTATGGGCAAGCGTTTCTTTCCCGGAGATGTGGAGAAGGCATTATACGCATACTTGCACAATCCGGCTGCAAGCACATGCACCGATGCACAACTCTATAAGGCGCTGTACCGCTATGACGAGCACAAACCAGGTTTTAAATTGGTGGACGACCTTGACATAAACCAGTACTTCGAAACAGAAGACGGAGAGGTTTACCAGAAATTGGAAAAGCTACGCACGCGCACTCGCTGCCGAAACCTGAAAAGCGGCAGGGTCTATTTCTTCCAGGGTATAGTGGAAGTGAAAGCGATCAGAAAGAAGTACACTGTGGATGTTTAACCCCCTGCCCCCTAAAGGGAGAGTACTTTTATCAAGGTTTTTCAGCAGTTGGATATTCTCTCTGCTTTGTTTATGAAAATAAAAATTAAGAGAAAACCGCGGCTATGAAAAGATATTGGCTTATCAAGTATGCTGTATTTGAAATACTTCTACTCATCTTATGTGTAACAACATTGTTCTCGTGCTCAACCGCGGTAAAAACTTCTTAGGCATTTAGTGTAATCACTATCTCGATACTTTTGAGGTCAAAAATGCAGGTGACGGTTTCGGAATCAAAATACACATCGCAGGAGGTTACTGAAACTACACATATAAATTCAACGATGGCGCGTTAGTAGGAGATAAACACTTAGGAAATATTCATTATTCTGTTTTCGATTCTTCGGAACATTTGTTATTCGGCGGCCTGATATTTGAAAATGTGGTTCAAACCATTATGTAAACACAAGCCGAATAGAATTAACCAGCCAAATATCTTAACCCGAAAGTACCGCCCTTTAGGGGCTCCCAGAGGGCTTACTATCTCCAAGTAAACTTGTTCTATTGCCAGCAATATTTTGAATTAATTGGGCGTTCACTCCCGAGCAATTCAACGGAGTTAGCTAAGAAGTATAAGCCCATTCCGTTTCAGAACGCTAAGTTAGTGAAAACATAAAGGTACAGTATATGCATGATAATGCTAGCCCAGCAATATAAACACCGCTGGTGTTTTGCCTAATACGGGTATCGCCTTACCCCACTCTGTAATCGTCTTTGTTTTGATGAACGCATCCGCAGCGGTTATATTCTGCGCTATACACAGCCGCGTCTTGCCGCTGCAATGCTTCAAAAGATCAGCTAGAAGATGGTCATTGCGATATGGCGTTTCTATGAATAACTGGGATTGGTTTTCCTTTTGCGAAATTGCTTCCAGTTCCTTGATCCTCTTCATGCGCTCGGGGTCTTTCACCGGTAGATAACCCGTGAAACAAAAACTCTGCCCGTTAAGGCCAGATGCCATAAGTGCAAGCACCAGAGAGTTAGGCCCCACCAATGGCACTACGTTCGCGCCCATACTTTGAGCGATAGCTACCAACTCCGCACCGGGGTCGGCAATACCCGGGCAACCTGCCTCACTCATAATGCCTATTGTAAGCCCCTCTTTCAGCCATTTCCGCAGCAAGGCCGTGTCGGGGCCATTATGCTTATCTATTTCCGAGAATTGCAGACTATCAATAACCAGCTCCGCATGCAATGACCGCAGAAATCGGCGTGCAGTGCGCACATTCTCCACAAAGTAATGGGTTATCTGCCCCGTATATAATCCGACTTCGGGAGAAAGGGTCTGCAGCGCTCCATCGGCTATAGGTATCGGGATCAGGTAAACGGTGCCTTTGGAGTCGTAAGTCGTAAGTCGTGAGTCGTTAGCCATGAGTTATTCTACTATAACAGCAAGGTACAAAAATCAATGTTGATATCCATTATGCTGTCAGGCCTTGTATTCAGTTGCCCCGTCCTTTAGGTCCGGGATGAAAAGCCCAACGTTCAAGGGCTTTAGCCAAAAGGCATTAACCGGCACTCCTGCAATCCATTTTGGATTTTGTCCTTTAGAGTTTGAAATTTGCAAAGCTATGGTATTGCCAGAATCGTTTTATACACGCAAAGACGTACTGAAAATAGCCCGCGAGCTACTCGGAAAGGTATTGGTCACCGAATTTGAAGGCGAACTTACCTCTGGTATGATCGTGGAGACTGAAGCGTATGCAGGAGCAACAGACAAGGCATCTCATGCCTATGGCAGCCGGCGCACCAACCGTACAGAAGTTATGTACAAACACGGCGGCGCAGCCTATGTATATCTATGCTACGGCATCCATCACCTCTTTAATGTCGTTACCAATCTGCAGGATGTGCCCCACGCCATATTGATCCGCGCCATAGAACCACTGGAAGGGATAGAAGCAATGCTGGAGCGGCGTGGAAAGGACAAACTAACGTCATCTCTAACAGCGGGGCCGGGCGCTATGAGCATGGCCCTGGGCATCCGTACCGGGCAAACCGGCTCATCACTGCAAGGGCCAAATATCCGTATTGAAGACAGGGGAGTTAAGGTGCCTGCAAAAGATATTGTGGCTGCAACAAGGGTGGGCGTAGCTTATGCAATGGACGACGCCCTGCGACCATACCGGTTCTTCATTAAAGGAAATAAATACGTCAGTAAAGGGAAGGGGCTTTAGCCTAAAAAAACAAACCGGCTACTGGAGCCGGTTTGTATCTGAATCTTATGGATTAGCTTACCACAACTTAGGGCAAGACCAGTTATAACCGGGATTCCTTTCGTGCTTATTGATACGGCCAAAGTACAGCAGCGATATTTCGTAAGCGCCCACACCGCTTGTAGCCGGAGTGAAGCTGGAAACGTTAACGTCATAGCTGAAACCTATGCGCATTTTCGACCATTCTATGCCAACATATGGTGCAACTGCATCACCGTAACGATACCAGCCACCAAGATAGAATATGGTGTTCTTTTGGAACTCAGCGTCATGGCCTGGGTTAAGCACAAAACCAACCGCAGCACCAACTAACACCTCTGTAGCTCCTGCCTGGCTCTGATACAAAGCACTTGTGTAAAGAACAGTGTTCGGGTTCATCTCAACTGAAGCCCCCATATACCCTGTCTGACGGGCATGTATCTGGTGGTCTTCGTTGCTTAAAAAAGTTTCAACCGGCTGAGTTAGGTGATAATAAGAATATCCAAGGTATGCGGTAACATGATCCGATACTTTTCCGGAATACATCAAACCGGCATTAAAATCAGGGTACGTAAGCGTATTGCTATTGAATTTTT
The DNA here is from genome assembly GCA_903905065.1 of uncultured Bacteroidota bacterium. GTDB lineage: Bacteria > Bacteroidota > Bacteroidia > Chitinophagales > Chitinophagaceae > Nemorincola. Next base: position 3,863 of record CAIVEW010000063.1, read on the forward strand.
CAGAAGTAGAGCCTATCAGGCCTGAACCCGGAACATACATGTCTTCGAACGTCAATTTTGAAAAATCAAGGCTCTTCTCTACAATATTCGCCTGCGCGCCGAAGGAAATGTGCTGTTGCCTGTCGTACCCAAACGCCTTGTGATATGCGAGAGAAAGGCCTACAGTAGTGTTAGTTAGCCCACCAGAGCCGGATTTGTCATACAAGCCAAGAATACCAAACCCGAGTGCGTCACCTTCTGGCAGTTTGCCCTTCAGCATTGCCATATCGTAAGATACTGTGCCGGTCATATATGGATTAGGGGATACAGACGACCACTGCTCGCGGACATCTGCGGCAAACCGGAGGTCTTCATCAACAAGGCCAGACATAGCCGGGTTCAATGTGAGTGGTGATGTGAAATATTGAGTAAAGTGAACGTCCTGCGCCCTTACCTGCCCCGCAAATAATGCCGCTACGCTTACTCCAAGTATTAATTTCTTCATATTTTTAGTTTTTACAGAAAAACGTTAAAAATTTCCGACACCAAATTAAGATAAATATTCCTAACTATACAAGACATTGACAAATATAATTTTGGTTGGGTCTTTTTTACAAAATATTGCGGTTTGGTTAAAAAAGTTTCCGATCAAAAAAAAATCAAAAATCAATAGGTATGGCGTATCTCTCGCAGTGTCCACGACGCATCTGACATATGAACATCTCCGTGAACGTATACTATACTATCATTATCCTTAAAATACACTATTCCTTCCCCTGACTGATACTCAAAATATTCCCATGCTTCTACATAGTAATAGATGTGGTTTGTGGAATGGTCGAACGAGAACGAACTACCCAAAAAGGATACTGTGGACCCATCAATTATGGTCAATGCAAACGCGGTATCCGCATAATTATAGCTGGTAGTATAGGCGCTACCGCCGTGTACTCCCGGAGTATACTGGTAATAGTAGCTGCCCGCCCAGTTCCGGACACCGCCCATCCCGGACGTAACACTGCTGCTGCCGCTTTTCTTGCAGGCAGCAAAAATTAAACAGCTTAATAAACAGAAAAAAACATTTTGACAGCGCATGACGACGGTTTAATGTTTCAATAAAAATAATGCTTTATTTCTGCATATTATTGCCGCAGAACAGCTACAAGATCGAGCTGATATTCCACTTTGGCGTTTTTTATTATCTTTGACTACCTTATGGATATATCTCATTTGCTGCTATACATTTTAGGGTGCATCCTGCTTATGGGCTTTTTTGCGGGAACCGAAATTGCTTTTATCTCCGCTAACAAGCTGAACATAGAGTTGCGCAAAAAGCAGGGCAAATTTTCGGGCCAGATACTCGCACGTTTTATGGAGAACCCCGCCGAATTCATTGGCACCAGCCTGGTAGGGGTAAATGTACTACTGGTAGTATATGGATTACTGTCGGCTGAAGCAACCACACAACTGCTCCATCGTTATCATTTTACGCTATCCGAATACCCCAAACTGGCCCTGGATACACTGCTGGCTACTATCGTCATCCTGATCTTTGCAGAGTTTTTGCCGAAGGCTATTTTCCGTTCGAAAGCAGAAACTGTCCTGGCCATTTTCGCGGTACCAATGCTGTTCATGTACTGGATATTCTTCCCGGTGGCCAAGATCTTTGTATCCATTTCAGAGTTCATACTGAAATACCTTTTTAATGTAAGGTTCAAGGAAAACAAACAGGTATTTAACCGTATAGACCTGGAACTGTTTGTAAAGCAAAGCATGCACGGGCATGAGAACGAATCTAGCGACGTAAATGCTGAACTTTTTGAGAATGCACTGTACCTCGTAAACGTAAAGGTGCGCAAGTGTATGGTGCCCCGCAATGAGATCGAAGCCATTGAAGTCATCTCATCCGTTGCCGATGCCCGTGCAAAATTTATTGAGACCAAGTTGTCAAAGATCATTGTATACGATGACAGCATTGACAACATTATTGGTTACATACACCACCTGGACCTCAACCGCCGCCCATCTTCAATAAGAGAGATTTTGCACACCATTACTCCTGTGCCGGAAGCCATGAGCGCGGTCGATCTCATGAACCGGTTTACAAAGGAACGCAAGAGCATTGCTTGGGTGATCGACGAGTTTGGCGGTACTGCCGGTATTGTAACGATGGAGGATGTATTGGAAGAAATTTTTGGTGACATTAATGATGAATATGACGAGCAGGAGCATGTGGAGAAGCAGATAGCAGAGAACGAATATATCTTCTCCGGCAGGCTGGAACTTGATTACCTGAATGAGAAGTATGGCTTTGCATTTCCAACCGACGACTCAGAAACACTATCCGGGTATATAATAACGGAACACGAAACCATACCGAAGATCAAGGAGCGCATTATTCTCGGCAAGTACGAATTCGATATTCTCCTGGTGACGGATACAAGGATAGAGACGGTGAAAATGAAAGTGCTGAAATAATTTGAAAATGACCGGCAAATTTGACGACGATGCCATATTGTAAACAGTATTTCATAAAGACGCAATGTATTGCGTCTTTACACGCTCCGAACCTATCAACCTTTCAACTTTTTAACCTTTTAACTTACCAATATGCCAGTACAACGTCCTTTCAACCTGAATAAATGGATCGATGAAAACCGCCACTTGCTGAAACCACCGGTGGGTAACCAAAGTGTATACAAAGAAGCGGGCGATTTTATCGTGATGGTAGTTGGTGGCCCTAACAGCCGCAAGGATTTTCACTTCAATGAAGGCGAAGAGCTTTTTTACCAACTGGAAGGAGACATTGTAGTGCGCATACAGGAAGATGGTAAAATAGTGGACATCCCGATTAAAGCCGGAGATATGTTCCTGCTACCCGGCAGAACGCCCCACTCGCCACAAAGGGGGCCAAATACTGTCGGCCTGGTCATAGAAATAAAACGGAAGACGGAAGAACTGGATGGCTTTATGTGGTTCTGCGAAAATTGCCACGAAAAGTTGTACGAAGAGTTTGCTAACATCACAGATATTGTAGCACAACTGCCGCCTATTATGAATCGGTTCTATGACGATGAAGAAAAACGCACCTGCAAGAAGTGCGGAACGGTAATGGTACCTCCGGGAAAATAGCAGCCGCGCATTTTCTTATATGTTCCCCTCCCTTACTACCGGGTATCGCCCGGGTATGCGGACGATTCTTTGATAGATCGCCGGGCAGCGCCATTTCCTAACTATTTGGTAACACAGGAGACACTTTGTGGGAACATCTTACGCAGACATTTGCAAAAAAAAACAGAATACTTATGAAAAAAATAATTCTACTATCTGCGATCATTATTGCATGTGTAACTAATTCAAATGCACAGTTTACTCTTACGGGCACCAGCTACAGCGAGAATTTTGATGCTATCGGATCTGGCCTTCCCACCGGCTGGAAGCTGTATACCAGTGCAAGTGCTACTTCTTTAGGCACTCTGGACGTGACTTATGGCACAGGTAGCACCACATTTGGAGCTTATTGGGACACCACGAATTGTGCTCCGGATGTTTTCGGAACGGGCTTCAAAAACTCAGCTTCTGCGGATAACGGGCCGTCTATGTCAACAGCGACCTGCGATACACAGAAAGTGAAGACAAACAGGGCGTTAGCGGTTCGCCCGTCAACGTCGATCGCAGGTTTTGACCCAGGTGCGTCATTTGCTTTCGAAGTGGCTAATACTACCATGGATTCGGCTTTTACGCTTTCTTTTGAATTGCAGACTTTGGATTCTATGGCTCCCCGCGTCACTACCTGGACCGTTGACTATGGGATAGGCACAACCCCAACTGCTTTTACAGCAGTTACTACATCACCTGCCGTGCTTCATACAGGCGGTAACACTTTCGGTACACAAATGGTCACCGTAACAATGCCCGCTGCCATTAATAAGCAAAGTCAGCCAGTTTGGTTTAGGATTTCAACGTTATCAGCAAGCACTGGTACTTGGGTTCGTACTACAACTGCAATAGATAATTTCAATCTTGCCTGGTATGCTGCTCATGTCGGCGGCGGCGGCAGCACCGGTGTAACAAACGTTTCAGGGCAGGCGGTCAATTCATTAACAGCGATTGGCCAATCGACCAGCGACAAAATTACGCTGTCATACAGTGCCGAAACAGATGGCGCTTATGCACTCGACATTTATGATCTTTCAGGCCGTGTACTGCATACAGAAACAGTTAATGCGCAAGCGGGAACGCAGAGTATTACTGTTAATGGCCTTCACCTGATGCCAGGTATGTACATCGCGAAAATGCACAACGGTATCGCATCTTCTGTTACAAGAATAGCAGTTCAGTAGTCACAAAAGAGTAATAATAGATGGTTCAGCCTGCCGGAATTCCGGCAGGCCTTTTTTGTGCAACTCCACTAAATTCTTTAACTTTCCATTACGGTGTTTTAACAAATCTGTAATATCAATAGGAATTATTTTTGAGATACTAATCACAAAACAAAAAAGGACTAACAGATATGAAAACCAGATTATTCCCGGTCATTTTAACAGCTGCACTGACATCTGTAATGACACTTTTCGCGGTATCCCACTTCCAGCACAATGTACCTTATTTCGATGTTGCCAGCAGCCTGCCTGCCGGACAGGGTCCCAAACAACTGCATGCAAACTACGTTTCCTATAACAACAACGGGCCAACGTCCGCCGGTGCCCCTGTCAACTTTGAGAGTGCTGCCGAGTCGTCAGTAAAAGCGGTAGTGCACGTAAAAACGACAGTAAAATCCAGGATAATTCAAGGTAACAATAATGACATGTTCAGCCAGCTATTTGGCCCTCAGAAATATCTTATCCCGGAGCAGCAAGGTTCAGGCTCCGGTGTTATTATCTCGGCTGATGGCTACATTGTTACTAACAACCACGTTGTAGCCGATGCCGATGAGGTGGTCGTTACTTTCAACAACCGTTTCGACACAAAAGCAAAAGTTGTGGCTTCGGACCCGTCAACAGATATAGCGGTACTGAAGATAACTACTGATAAGACATTACCTTTTATGGAGTTCGCCAACAGCGACGACGTGAAACTGGGCCAATGGGTACTCGCCGTGGGTTATCCGTTAAACCTTGATGCCACCGTTACAGCGGGCATCGTAAGCGCCAGGGGCCGCTCGCTGGGCATTACTCAGTTGGGTGTAGAGTCCTATATTCAGACAGATGCAGCCGTGAACCCCGGCAACAGCGGTGGTGCATTGGTGAACACCAACGGACAGTTGGTAGGTATCAATTCCGCTATTGCCTCTCCAACCGGTTCCTACGCAGGTTACTCTTACGCGATACCGTCTAACATTGTTCGTAAAGCGGTGAATGATCTGATAAAATATGGTACCGTGCAGCGCGCGGTGATGGGGATAGAATATGTAGACAAGTCTATCTCCTCGGAGCAACAGGCGGAGGTAGGGCTTGACAAAAATGACGGTGTTTATGTTGTTGTAGTAAAGCCCAATAGCGGTGCCGCAAAAGCCGGGATTCAAAAAGGTGATTTTATAACCCACATAAATGGAGAAGCGGTGAATACTAAAGGCGAAGTGCAGGAGCAGGTAGCCCGCTACCATCCCGGAGATAATGTAAGTATTACCTACAGCAGGGGCGGAAAGGAATATAACGCAAATGTACTGCTCACTAACCTCAATGGCACGACCGAAATAATGAAGGGTGAACCAAGGGTATTAGGTGCAACATTCCGCCAGCTTAACGACAATGAAAAAATGACCTACAATACAGACAAAGGGATCATCGTAACAGATATCGGAAAAGGTGCGCTGGCCAGGCAAACTAAAATGCTGAAGGGCTTTGTGATAACGCAAGCGAACAATAGCCCCATAGGATCAGCCAACGACCTCATGGCCGCAGCCTCAGCCAGCAAAAACATGCAGATCGCAGGGTTCTACCCCGGCAGGCAAGGCATGTACTATTACACGTTGAATAACATCGACGGATCTTTGGGAGAATAAAATATCAAAAATGGGAAGAAAAGAAAGGGCGCACGGTTGGCGCTCTTTCTATATTACAAAAAACAGCACAAACTGGAATATGTACGCCTGACGGTCTTAAAAATCTAAACAAAGGAAACTGGGACTTTGCGCCTCATATGTTTCCGTTACACCCTGTACGCCACTCGTTCTGCTTCACCAGCTCCTAGCCTCCTGAGCGACAGTCGAAGAAAGAGGGCGGGAGAGACGCCTCTCGCAGACTTACGACTTACGACTTGATTACAGATTCATCTTGTCCATGATACGACCAAGGTCATCGTCATTGTAGAATTCTATAACCACCGTGCCCTTTCCGGTCTTTTTTCTGTCAAGCTTCACCCGGGTAGAGAAGTGCGATGCCATACTGTCCTCAATACGCTTATAAGCGGGCGCCAACTTGGCGGCCGTTTTGGGAGCAGAAGTTGATGGTGTTTTTTCGGTGATCATATCCTTCACCATCTGCTCTACCTGGCGAACGGAAAGGCCGCGCTGCATGGTCTCCCGGAAAACATACAATTGCTGTTCCACATGCTCCAGGCCTATAATTGCGCGGGCATGGCCCATGGTGAGCTGCCCATCGCGAACAGCCTTTTGAACGTCCGGCGGAAGTTTCAATAAGCGTAAATAATTGGCTACCGTGCTGCGCTCTTTTTTCATCCGGTCAGAGACCTGCTCCTGTGTGAGGCCGCACTCATCCATAAGCTGACGGTAACTGAGCGCAATCTCTATCGCATTAAGGTTCTCCCGTTGCAGGTTTTCCAGCAATGCCATTTCCAGCACACCCTGGCTGTCTGCTGTGCGCACATAGGCCGGAATATCGGTAAGCCCAGCCATTTTCGACGCTCTTAAGCGGCGTTCGCCACTTATGAGCTGGTACCTGCCATTAGCCGTCTTTATTACAGTAATAGGTTGAATGATGTCGTGCAACTTTATACTTTCTGCAAGTTCATCAAGCGCCTGTTTGTCAAAATCGTGGCGGGGCTGCTTCGGGTTTACTGCTATCTGGTCCAGCGGTATGCGCGCAATGCCCGCCGGACTGTTGGTGTCGGTATTTTTGTTATTCTGGCCAGATACTGCAGGCACAGCATCTTTAGAAGTCTTTATTTCATCATCAATGGTATCCAGCAATGCCCGGATACCCTTTCCTAACCCCTGTTTTCTATTTACCTGCGACATTCCTTAAATTCAAAAGTAAAAACCTGCCTGCCGGGAGGCAGGTTCAAAAATAAAAAATTGTTTATCCTATTCCTTTTCAAAAATCTTATCCTCGTTTTTGATCTTCGTCATGTTGTTCTTTTGCAATATCTCCTTGGCAAGGTTAAGGTAATTTACCGCCCCCGTGCTTTCTGCGTCATACAACAATGCGGGCATTCCGAAGCTTGGTGCTTCGCCCAGCCTGGTATTGCGGTGAAGTATAGTGTTGAAAACAAGGTCTCCGAAATGGTTCTTGATCTCCTCTACCACCTGGTTAGACAGGCGCAAACGGCCGTCATACATGGTCATCAATATACCTTCTATCTTCAGGTTGGCATTGATACGCGTCTGAACGATCTTGATCGTATTCAACAACTTACCCAGCCCTTCCAATGCGAAATATTCGCACTGTACCGGTATCACAACGCTATCGGCCGCTGCCAGTGCGTTCACGGTGATCAGGCCAAGCGAAGGTGAACAATCAATAATGATAAAATCATAATTAGCTAACTCCGGCTCCAGCGCCTTGCGTATCACAAACTCCCTGTTAGGATGATTGATGAGCTCTATTTCAGCACCTACCAGGTCCAGGTGGCTGGGCAGAATATTCAGGTTAGGCGTTTCGGTTTCCAGTATCACTTGTGATGCCGGAGTTTCATTCACCATGCAGTCATACAGGCTGATCTGAATATTTTTCAAGTCAAAACCATTCCCACTGGTGCTGTTTGCTTGTGGGTCTGCATCCACCAGCAACGTTTTATATTCCAATACGGCAAGGCTCGCCGCAAGATTAATTGCAGTTGTTGTCTTCCCTACCCCGCCCTTCTGGTTCGCTATTGCGATTACTTTAGCCATAATATTTTAAAAATTCCAAAAAAACAAAAAACAAATTCCAAAGAAAAAACGGTTACACCTTACTTCTGGAAACAATCCAAATTCCCATGCTGCAAATACTCAATTCGATTACAATTCAATGGTTTCTCCAATCTTCGGCAATATTAATTCTTTTCCAGCGGCTTTGAATTTTTCCTTTGTCTTATCATGGTCTATTTTTATATACCCAAATGTATCAAAATGAATACCTACGATCTTATTGCATTGAATAAAATCTGAGGCAATTATAGCATCGTCCGCATCCATCGTGAAGTTGCCACCCACGGGCAGTATCGCAAAATCCAGTTTGGCATACCGCGGTATCAATTGCATATCCATCATCAGGCAGGTATCCCCGCTGTAATAAAATTTGTGCTCCGCACCATGCAACAGGAAACCACCGGGATTGCCACCGTAAGCACCATCCGGCATAACGCTGCTGTGCCAGGCCGGTAGAAAATGGAGCTTACCAAAGTCGAAGTTGAAAGGCCCGAAGTTCATGGGATGGGCATTCGTAACACCCTGTTTCTGCACCCATTCCACTATTTCATAGGCAGCAATAACCAGTGCGCCAGTGCGTTTAGCAATAGACACCAGGTCAGCAACGTGGTCGCCATGTCCATGCGACACCAAAATATAGTCGGCCTCAATGGCGTTAATGTCTATATCCTTCGCCAGCTCATTACCACTGATAAATGGATCAAATAAGAATTTCTTACCGCCGGTTTCAATAGCAAAACAGGCATGGCCGTAAAATGTGAATTTCATGTAAAGGGGATTTTAATTTCGGAAACTATACTTCGTTCAAAATTAAAATTCCCAATGTCAAATTCCAAATTACTTAGAGCCGATTTTTCCTTTATTTATCAACATGAAAAATTGTATGCACAGCCGCACCGGCGCTCACTAATTCCCTGCCGGATTCCCGGGCACAGGCACGGGCACCAATGCACCGTTGTTATTGTCCGCAGGATACTGCTTCATATAGTAAGGGTAGTTGATTTCTGGGTGCAGATCCAGGCTCAGCCCTTTCAATATTTGTATCCTTGAACTGCTTAGGTCGACTTTTTCGAGGAAAGGAGGCAAGGCTGGAGTAAAGGTATACTTGCCCTCGTTCCAAAATACGTAGCCTCCGCGTGCGGGATCATAAAAGGTATAGTAGTCTGGAAAATAGACGTGCGCCGTTGCATCGTACTTATGCGCCGCAGCCCAGGGCGGCACCACAACTGATTTTTCAGTTTTATGCGATTTCTTCTTGTGTTTGGCATGTTTCGAATCCGTAGTCTGTGCCGAAACACAAAAAGACATGGTACATATTAGTACGGCAAGTAGTGCTGTGCGTTTCATTATGATCGTTTTTACAAATCTCGCTAATATCATGCCATTGAAAAATGACCGTGAACAGGTTTTGCGCTGCTTTAGGATACATTTTAACAACTGGCGGAATACTTTTTTTATAAAATATTGAATATCGTAACCGAAAAACCTATTTTTATCAAAATTTTGATCTTATGAACGCAGTAATTGGTATTTACGATAACCATGAATTAGCTGTAGAAGCTGTAATAGAGCTTAAAGACCAGGGCTACCCAGCAGAACATTTATCGATAATGGGGCTCACAGAAACAGAAGTTGTTGACAAAGGCAACCATGTACTTCCTGAAAATACAATAAAGAAAGGTGGCATCGAAGGTGGTGTAGCTATTGGCACGGCGCTTGGTGTGCTTACCGGTGTTGGTCTGTTTGCCATTCCTGGGCTGGGTATATTGTGTGGTGCAGGTGCGCTTGTTGGCGCTTTCGCCGGATTTGATGTTGGCCTGATAGGCGGAGGTATAGTTAGTGCGCTTACCTCTATCGGCGTGAATAAAGATGTCGCTAAAAAGTATCATGAGGCGCTTGCAGCCGGTAAATTTCTCGTTATCGTTCATGGGCATAAGTCAGATGTAGAAAAAGCGCAGAGTATGTTGCACGAGCACGGCACGCATACAGAACTTGACGCACATTAGAAATTCAAAAATAAAAAGTCAAAAATCAGTTGGAGCATCTGTTTCTTGACACATTGATCAAACCCCAAGCCGCTGCGGTTGCAGATGTTTGGGGTTTGCTGTGTATTTAATACATTTGGCAATACGTCTTAGAAGTACAGTGAGCAAACCGAAACCAAAGCAAGCAGCGCAAACAAAAGCCCCCGGCTCTGCCCCGGCAACTACCCAGCTTACGGCAAAGGCTACCATTTTTACCATTCGGCACCCTTTGCTTTGGCTGACGATTGGGGCGCTGATTGTCTATTTGCCGTCTTTATTTTTTGGCTATACAGAACTGGATGATTCCATTTTCATCCGCGATTTCCAGTCTTACAACGAAAACCTGCACAACATTATTACCGCTTTCCAGAGAGGGCTGTTCGATGCGGTAAAAGACCCCTATTACCGTCCGCTTTTCTCCGATTCCATTATTCTGAACTACCAGTTTAGCGGTACGGAGAATGTATGGGGCTACCATGCGGTGAATATCATTTTTCACATTATCGCGGTAGTGCTGCTGTTCAACATATTCAGGAAACTAAGTATAAAGGAACTTCACGCCTTTATTCTCGCCATGTTCTTCGCGGTACACCCTGTATTGTCGCAGGCAGTAGCCTGGATACCCGGCCGGAACGATAGCATGCTGGCAATATTCGTTTTCTCTTTTTTGATATCTGCGATCAACTACTCGAATAACGGCAAAACAAGCTCATTACTGTTTTCAGGCCTGTTCCTGCTGTTGGCTTTCTTCACCAAGGAAACAGCGGTTTTTGCAGCACCGGTCGCGTTTATTCTGTTCGTTTTTGTATTGAATAAAAAAACCAGAGAAAAAAACAACATCGTTCAATATGCATTATGGGCGGTATGTTTCGGAATATGGTATGCAGCACGCGCAATGGCGACCACGGCATCTGCTGGCATGACCTCTGCCCGCGCAGTGAATGAATCTCTGCACAGGCTGCCGGTAATAGTGCAATATCTTGGAAAGATTTTTCTGCCGTTTAACCTCAGCGTTTTTCCAATACAAGAGGATACCGTTTACTACTATGGCATTGCTGCAATTGCCGTTTTAACCGCCGTGCTCGTAGTGAACAAGCAGCGAAACACAAAGATCATACTCAGCGGCATCGCTATATTCCTGCTCTTCCTGATGCCTGCACTGCTGGTGCCCGGCAATCTAAACCAGCAAATTTTTGAGCATCGCTTGTACTTGCCAATCATCGGCATATTACTGCTGTTACCGCAAACAGTACTGTTCAATAACAAACTCGCCGATAAGCAATTGTTTACTGCGGCTATGGCCATTTGCGGCGCGCTTGCGATCATTAATTTTTACCATCAAAGGAACTTCGCAAACCCCAAAACCTTCTGGACTGCAGCCGTAGAAACCTCGCCACACTCGGCATTTGCCGATATGATGCTGGCCGCGAGACTAGATAAAGATGAAACAGCAAAATCGGAAGCATTGTTTCGCAAAGCATACAGTATCAACCCCAGGGAAAAGTACCTCAACTTCTACATGGCCGAAATGCTGCAGAATACCAACAATAAAGACTCTGTAGCTGCCTCTGAAAAATACCTGCTGGTTGAAAAACAGGTCTCTGACTACTTCAAGTGTGATTTCCTGCTCGCCCGTGTGCACATGGAGCGTAACGACTTCACCGGTGCAGCCGACTGCCTCCAAACTTATCTAAAACACGCCCCCAGCAACCCCATGGCCAACAACAACCTGCTGCTGCTGTATATGCAAACTCAACAGGCCGATAAAGCAAAAGCCCTGGCAAAGCACATGCAGCAATTGGGACTTGCGGTTCCCCCCGGTATTTTGAAACAATTGGGGAGCTAGTTTCCGCCCCACAATCCTTTGATTAAGGTTCAGACTTCTTCTTTTCCAGGTAGTCACACTGCTCCACCGTACCCAGCCGTAAACTAGCGGGCACATGCGCATCCTTCATCTTTAATTCTTCCCGGCAAAAGAACGGGAGGTGCTGTGCGTAAAGATCAACAGGAATAGCAGATGCGTGATGCGCAAAACTTGAAATGGGTTGGGGAAATTTTTCGAGGCGTGTTGTGTATACACGGCGAACAGTATCCCTATAAGCCGGGATACGTATTCCTTGTGCATATAAGGACAAGGCTCCAAACAAAAGCAATATAATAGTCATCCCACTTTTCAAAGCGCGTTATATATCTGCAAAAATACCGCTATTCACCATGTGCCGGAGTTAATTATAAAATAACACCAAACTTTTCAGGCTCTGGAACGTCTGGCACGGTTTTTAAAAGTATTGCTGTGAAGAATAGTAATAACCAATAAAACGAGTGGCCATGATCCGGAAGCACCTAGAACACCTCACCATAGAAAGCTTGAAATTCTTTTTCAACCTCGACCATACAGTATGCAGTCATCTGTTCATAAGCGCCCTTGTATTCCTGGGCATGTTCAAGCTATTTTTTGACCATACCCGTGAGCTATTCCATGATGGCTTGCTCACTGTAAAAGATGACCTTCGCAGAATAAAATCTCAGATAGAGTGCTACAGGGAACAACTGCAACAGAGAGCTATGTAAATCATAGGTCGTAACTTTTCAACTAAATAAACAGGTAAATAATTTATTGTATTATTGTAGCTATAACCCGCTGCATGCTATTTAATACAAAAGAGTTTGCCTTTTTTTTTGCTATAGTGCTTGTAGTTCATTGGCTGCTTTTTAAGTGGCGCGCACTTCAGAACCTGGTTTTGCTTGCCGCCAGTATGTATTTCTACTACCAACTGCATTTTTCATTTCCCATTTATTTGTCGGCACTTATCATCATCAGCTACTGTTTCGCCGTTGCCATAGAACGAAATGAAAAAACCAGGCAAAGAAAAACACTACTTGTTGCCGGCCTGTGTATCATAAGCGCGGGGCTGGTTTACACAAAATATAGCGGACTGTTCTTCAGCAATATCAAAGGCCTGGAAACTTGGGAGGCCAGCGCCCTGCATATACTTGTTCCGGTAGGCATCAGTTTCTATACATTCGCCATTCTTGGTTACATGATAGATGTTTATTGGGAGAAGATTCCGGCAGAAAAAAACATACTCACTTATGCCTCCTACATCAGTTTTTTTCCGCATCTGCTGTCCGGGCCTATTCCTTCAGCAGCAACGATATTGCCTCAGTTTAAGGCAAAGTCAAAAGCCACTTTTAGCCATATAGACGAATCTGTTGGAGAAATATTATGGGGGCTGTTCAAAAAAATGGTGGTTGCTGATAACATTTCCAAAGCGGTTAGTTATTGTTTCGTCCAGTACCATGAATTGAATGGAAGCACGGTGGCCATCGGCGTTTTGCTTTTTGGCATACAGCTCTATGCGGACTTCTCAGGGTATTCCAGCATGGCACGGGGTATTGCCGGCCTGCTGGGCATAAACCTGGTGCAAAACTTCATCGTTCCTTTCCACAGCACAAGCATTACCGAATACTGGCGGCGATGGCATATATCGCTTACCAACTGGCTGTATGGCTATATTTTCAATCCTATGGTTTATGCACTGCGCACATGGAGAAAATGGGCCATTGTCTTTAGCCTGCTGGTCACTTTTTTTATAAGCAGTTTCTGGCACGGGGCCGGGTGGCAGTTTGTTATATGGGGTATGCTGCACGGAGTTGTGATGGTTTATGAGTACCTGACCGTAGAGCAACGGAAGCGGCTTTCCGAGAAAATCCCCTCTGTTATCTATAATTTCTTTAGCTGGGTATTCGTTATCCTTTTCCTGGCTTTCGGATGGGTATTTTTCAGAGCGAACAGTGTACCCGACGCACTTGGCGTTTTGCACCGCATTGCGTCCGGCAGTTTATTCACAGCCCCGGAGTCCTACGTGGCTAAATATATTACATGGTGCATACCGTTGTTCGTTATAGAATGGATACAACGGAAGGGCGCTTACACTATGGATATCCGGCAATGGCATATAGGGGCTGGGATAACCCCGATAAGAGCCAAACAAATAAACGTAATCGTAAAAAGCTGCTTATATTTACTTTGGTGTGTGTCTATTTACTTTTTGTGTAAAAGGCAGAACGCCGCGGAATATTATTATTTTAAATTTTAGCTATGAACTTAATAGAAGTATTTGCTTGTGCACTTGTAGTGGCTTCACCGCTCCTGAATAGTTGCGGTACCCAGGAAGCCCCAAGGAAAGAAAATGCCCAGGAAGCCCGGCAGGAGAAATTGCTGGAGGAAAACAAGAAAAAAATCGATGACCTGAACCACCAGTACCCGAAGGTACCGGATGAGCTCATCCTGGACAATGGCGACGGTACACCACTCTACACCGAACTCAAGAAAAGGTATCATGACAAAACCGCAGAACTGCAAAAGCTAGTAGAATCGACTGGCGCCAAAATGGTTTATGTGATATTGACACCGGAAGTCGGCAAAGGGCTGCAGAATACTAACCGGTATGGTTTGCCATTCATAAAGGCTACCTGTGCTGAACTGGGCATTGAATGCTTCGACTTCACCCCACTTTTTGCGGGGATGGATCCGCATACGTTCACGCAAGTTCCGCGTGACGGCCATTTGTCTAAGGCAGGGGCAGCATTTGTAGCCGACCACCTGGCCCCGATCATCAGGAAATACAGCAATGTAACCAGTAAAGTAGCCTATAAAGACTCAGAACGGCCGGAAACATTTGGCGACCTTCCTCCAAGCAGCGATGAAATAAAGGATGGAGAGAAGGATATGCCTTATCACGTACAGGCTAACGCACAGGGCCTGCGCATGACACATGATGTAAAATTCCCTAAGAAGAAAAAACACATCCTGCTCATGGGCGATTCTGCTTTCTTCTGCCCATTCCTCAACAATGAATTTACCATCAGCGCCAATCTGGAAAAAATGTTCCCAGACGCTGAGATCATGAATTCCGGCATCATACTCTACACAATAGAAGACTATGTAACCTTGTGGAATGAGAAAGCAAAATATTCAGAACCGGACCTTGTACTCGTGCAAACAAATGGTGGTGACATAACGGATCTTTTCTTTTCGCACAGGAACCACTTCTCCCGCTCACAAAAACCATTTTACCCCTCACCAACGGAGGAAAAATTTTATAAAGAAACCTACCAAAAGTAGAAACAATTTGCAGGGGTTTCCCAAATTGAATTTACTGGCGGCTAAATGACACTCCGCTAACGACTAGATTCTTTAGAGGAAATAGACTTGACTTATGCACTATTCTTTCACGATGATCATATTTACCATTACCGCGCCGTCGGAAGACAACGATAAACAATAAACACCAGGGAGCAAACTGCAAGGCAGTTGTCCCAGTTCACTTGTCGCCGTGAGATCGTCTTTCAGTTGCACACGCCCCAGCATGTCCAGGCATTGGATGCTGATCCTCTTGCCCTGCAAGCCTTTGGGCAGCCTCATCGTTATGTTCTTCCCAACCGGGTTAGTTACGGAAATTTCCTCTTGCATGTTTACCATGTTAGCGGCAGAAGCGGCCGATGTATCCACAAGCAGGTCTAACGCAACCGGGTAATGCTGCGAGATCTGGTAAATGCTGTTGATCACGGCTGCTGGAGCGGAAGTATTGGTTGGCGGGCCTATAGCAGGCACCCCTAACCTATTGCCATCATTACCAATTACGCGGAAAGAATGAGGTACATAGCCGATGTGGTCCGTTTTATTGACGATGTTAGATGACAAAAAAATGTGATCATACCACGATTTTCCACCACCAAAATCATTGCTGCATTCATTAGGTGAAGTTCCTGTTCTGGTGCTGGTCGTCAGGTAATCAGCATAATCACTGGGGTTGCTGTCCCAATCCGCAGGATAAGTAAAAATACCATCGGGATAAAAAGGAGGGTCGTAATAACGATAGTTTGGGTTGGCTGGGGCTATAAGCGTCTGATAGCAGGCCTCTGAGCTGTTATGCACGTTAAAATCGCCCATGTTTACCATATTCGGCAGGCTGGAAAAATGGGTCTCTATCTGCGCCATCTCGCCTGCTATTTGATCGCCTCTTGTGGACGCTGCGCTGCTGCCGCTTCCTGAATTAGTATGATTGAGCGTCACGTACAAAAAAATACTGTCGTGCGTCGTCGCCAGGTTTGCAGTCTTGTAATAGAGCTTGTAGGTATCAAAGTCCGTTATATTGGCGTATGAACAAACAATGTTTACATAACCAAGTTTCTGCTGATCAAAAAACAACATCGAAATATTATTAGCGCCAGAGCTGTTAGTAAATGGCGCGTAACTGTAGCGGCCCGGATAGGCAGCGTTAAAAATATACTGCAATATGGAATCAGCAAAATGTGCAGGCGCAGTCCCGGAGGCATCCATGGCCTCCATTTTTACAAACCCGGCAATATCCGGGTTTGCATAGGATATTACGTTTTCGAGGTATCCTTCCATCACGTTGTGTGGACCTTGGCATGGCGGGCTGTCTCCCAGGTACAAGACGTTATAAGATAATAGACGCAATGTATCTATTTGTGCAAAACAGTGATTGAATGAAATTAAAGCGCTGACAAAAAAAAGCGGTATACGGCGGAGTAATTTGGGGGCCATTTAATAAATAAAGAGTAAGTGTTTTGTAAACAGACAAAAGTGTACATCCAATGTTACCGGAATATTAAGAGAATATTAAATTTTGCCTTTAGATAGAGACCGAAACAATCGAACAAGTAATTCTAATGCGGAAAATATATCGGTTAACGAAACGTTTCCTTAACGTTGTCGTAATATTCTCATAACATTAGAAGTATTCCTTTGCAATCAAAATAACCTTTTATGAAAAAAAATGTACTTACTCTATTATTTTGCGTTGGGGCCATGTTAGCTTTTCAAACAGAAAGCAGCGCCCAGACACTGATACACTACTGGCATTTTAATAATTATAGCCAGGGCGCTATGTACACACCCACCATCAATGGTATCCCGGCTGATTTTTCAATTCACGATACATCGAAAGCGAAAATATTATACGCTGAGCTTTCCGGAACACCGGGTACTTATTCCAGTTATATAGATTCGCTGCAGCCACTCGCCGCTGATAACGACATTTACAACGCAAGAATGGGTCAGCCCAGCGGTGGTGCTATTCGTGCCCGCAACAGAAGCGACAGCATGCAGCTTTTATTTTACATCCCGGTAACCAATTATTATAACATTGTACTGAAATTCAACGCCGAAACAACTAATAACGGTGCACAAACTGAAAACTACGACTACAGTGTAGACAGCGGGGCAACTTATACTACCACGGGCTTGTCGTCAACTACATTTACGTTTGATTCAACCCATGTATTCAAACCCATAACCATCAACTTTCCGAGTACTGTATTGAATACAAACAAACTTGTTTTCCGTATTAAATTTTCCAACGGATCGACAGATACATCCGGCAATAACAGGTTCGATAACGTAACTGTCGAGGGTGATTCTATTATTGCTTCTACGTCTGTGGCAATGAATGGTTCCATCAGCCCTGCTGCATTTACTTTATTTCCTAACCCCGTAACTAACAGTCTCAAAATAATGAGTATGCTTGAAGGAGACAAATCAGTTTCTATCACTAATGAAATGGGACAAAGCGTTTATACTGGCAAGGAAAGTGGTAAGAGCTTTACTGTTAATACTTCCGGCTTTGCTGCAGGAAATTATTTTATCTCTATTAAGGATAGCAATTCAGGAAAAGTGAACACAATGAAGTTTGTAAAACAATAATTGATACTTTAGCATACAACGAGAAAGCCCCGTGTCACGGGGCTTTCTCGTTGTATGGAGCGCCGCAAGAGTTTACATTGCCGTAATGTTCAGGTAATGTCTTAATCTGTTCTTTGCAGACTTAAAGTGTACTCTGGCATGAGTTATTCTAATCGTTTTTTATTTCTGACCTTTTCTGTTTGTTGCCTTTTTATCTTTTCGAATGTTTCTGCTCAACTCTCCGTAACACCTTCTCAACCAGCCAGTACATTAGCAGCCACGCTTGCCGGGCCTGGGGTGACGATTCTGTCTCCCACCCTTACTTGCCCGGCATTGGCTAACGGTACATTCACAGCGACAGGAACGTTGTTGGCAATGTCTGGCGGTATAGTGCTTACGAATGGCCGTTCGTCCGCATGTGTCGGTCCCTATGGGCCACCACCCGGAACAGCATCATACAATGACGGAGCCCCTGGAGATCCCGCGATGGCTTCTTTTTTGCCACCGGGAACCAACACGTACGACGCATGCATATTACAATTTGACGTTGTCGCCTCCGGCGATAGTATCGGCTTTAATTACCAGTTCGGCTCGCAGGAATATTATAATGCCGTTTGCGGCGTTTACAGCGATGTGTTTGCATTTTTTATTTCAGGGCCCGGCATAGTCGGTACGCCGAATATTGCATTGGTACCTGGAACGAATATCCCGGTGGAAGTAAATAGCGTAAACGATGGTGTTCCCGGGACCGAATCCGGCGATGCTATCGGCAATTGCACCAGCCTGGGCCCGGGCTCGCCATTTACCACGTACTACATCAATAACATTGGAGGTACTCAGCTTTCTTATACTGGCTATACCACTAAGTTCAGGGCGGTACATGCAGTAAATCCCTGCGACACCTATCACCTCAAACTATCTATTGTTGACGCAGGGAACGCATTGTATGACTCGGGCGTCTTCCTGGAAGCTGCCAGCTTGAGTTCCAATACTTATGTCTTTAATCATGCAGATGCGGTGGGGGCAACCATCAACGGCATTCCTCACACCATTGTTAAGGGCTGCAACCCTACTTCTGTTACTATCGTAGCCGCTCACCCTAATCCCACAGCGACGACACTTAACCTATCCTTCGGGGGTACTGCAGTGAATGGTATTGATGTTGCGACAATTCCCGGTTCAATCACTTTACCGGCGGGTAGTGATTCCGTCGCTATCAATATTCAGGCCATCCCAACTGCGCCAGGAGGTTCAAAAATATTTACGATCTACCTGCAAGGCCCGTGCGGCATTTCAGACAGTATTTCGATGAATATTCTGGATACACCGTCTGCGTTTATCCTTACGCCCGACACATCAATTTGCCCCGGACAATCTTTCCAGGTCAGGGTATCCGGCACACCGGGCCTTACTTATTACTGGGCGCCATCAACCAGTCTTAGCAGCACTACAGCAATGCAACCTGTTGTCACTCCTACGGCTACCACTTCCTATACCATGATCGCCACGCTCCCTGGCTCTGGTTGTCCACCCGATACTTCGAGCTTTGCTGTTTCTGTCACAGGAGTTGCAGTGGCGATATTAACGCCAGATACATCGATCTGTGTCGGACAATCGGTGCCAATACGTGTAAGCGGTGGCGATTCGCTTAGTTATTCATGGTCACCTGCTATCGGCTTAGACAGTGCAAATGTGAAAGATCCTATTGCCACGCCTTCGGTTACTACAACTTACGTCGTAAGTGTAAGTTCACGGAGCGGCTGCACTTCAAGCGCAAGCATCACCATATCAATAGTAACGGTTGCAGTAACGGTACTTACCCCCGACACAGCTATATGTAATGGGGCCAGCATCCAGGTAATCGCAAACGGTCCGGCATCTGCTTCCTATCAGTGGCTACCTACGGCAGGAATTCCAAACGCAAACATTATCGACCCGATTATTACACCCGATACTTCGGCCACTTATTATTTGATCAGCAATGTCCCCGGTTGCACTGGTTTTACGGATTCGATACGGATAGACGTACAACCCTATCCCAACGTATACATAGGAGGCAACAAAGCAGTATGTAAGTTCGACACGCTGCACATCAATGCGTCCGTGACGCCGCAATGGTATACCCACTACATCTATAGTTGGTCGCCGGCATCAGGGCTTGATAATACCAACAGTTCGACGGTTATTTTTACGGCTGGCGATAGCACAGACCTTGTACTGACGGTCACCACCTCTGCCGGTTGCACAGGCATTGATTCGGCACAGTTGATAGTTCACAGCTCAGATTTTGTTTCTGTGCGCGATACTAGTCTCTGCCCGGGTGACTCCATACAACTGAAGCCATCGTCAACAGAATCTAACCTGAGCTACCATTGGCATCCCGGTATGTACTTAAGCGATTCAACGACCGCCGAACCCTGGGCTAATGCGATCACAACACAAACGTATTGGGCCATAGCCGCTAATCAATACGGATGTCGTGATACTTTGCATGTAACCGTTTTTGTGCATTCAAATGCAGTAATATATCTTGGTGATTCTGTCACGTTATACCCGGGAGAAACATACCAGATAACTCCGCAAACCAACTGCACAAGCTTTTTGTGGTCTCCGCCGGGTGGGCTTAGCGATCCCTACGTTCCGAATCCCATTGCGTCTCCTGAAATAAGCACGAAGTATATAGTTCACGGCACTACCGCATCCGGTTGTTCAACTACGGATTCGATAAACATTTATGTAGACCCCGGCGCGATCATAGCACTTCCCAATGCCTTCACTCCCGGAAATGGCCCCAATAGTTTGCTGAAGATATTGAAACGGGGTATCGTTTCCTTAAACTACTTTAGGATATACAATCGCTGGGGCAACCTGGTATACGACAGTAACAACATTGATGCCGGATGGGACGGCACTTTTCACGGAGTTCCGCAACCATTTGGAGTATTCGTCTATGAATTGGAGGCCTTAACAAACACGGGAGTAGTGTTTACGAAACATGGGAATGTGACCCTGATCAGGTAAGTCATGGGTTAAGAGCAATTGATTGTATCCCTTTGGCATACAATCAATCCGGAACGACAAAATCACGTGTAAGGGTCATACTCCAGCTGCGCTTATTTCTTTTACCTGGCCCTGTTCTATTCTTACTACGCGTGCTGGATATTTCTGGATGATCGTGTAATCGTGAGTGGCCATTATGAATGCTGTCTGAAAATCGCGGCAGATGTTGAAGAGTAACTGCATGATCTCATCAGTGGTGTCAGGATCAAGATTTCCGGTAGGCTCGTCTGCCAGGATCAGCTTCGGATTATTCAGCAGCGCGCGGGCAATGTCCACCCTTTGTTGCTCTCCCCCACTCATCTCATAAGTCATCTTAGTTCCTTTGTTCTTTAAGCCAACTTTGGATAGAACGTTTTCAATTTTCTCCTTCATCAATGCTTTCTCTTTCCACCCGGTGGCCTTGAGCACAAACTCTAGATTGTCATAAACGTCCCTGTCTGTGAGCAGTCTGAAATCCTGGAAAACAATGCCGAGGTTGCGTCTTAACAGGGGTATTTTTTGCCATGTCAGTTCCTTCAGGTCAAAGCCGGCTACATTGCCCTGACCTTCTTTGAGATAGATGTCGCCATACAATGTTTTAAGCAAGCTGGATTTACCGCTACCCGTTTTGCCAATCAGGTAAATAAACTCGCCTTTATCTACCTGCAGGTTCACGTTATTGAGCACCAGACTGTTGCCCTGGTATATGTTTGCCTGCGTTAACGATACAATATTCTGATCCATCCCTTTGATTTGCAACAAAGATAAACTCAATTCATTGAAGAACGATTGCAGGCAAAAAAAAGTGGCTCCGAAACAGGGAGCCACTTTGTAAATATCAATAGTTACTACTAGTATACTACGAGTTTCTTAGTCTGAGCCTGGTTTGCTGTAGTAGCGGTTACCAGGTACATGCCCGGCACTGCTATTACAGAACGTGGAATAACCACATTAGCTTCACTTGAATTTATCTGCGCATCAGTAGTATATACCACCTTACCGGTAATGTCAGCAACAACTATTTTCACTGTTCCACCGTTCGCGTCCTTTACAACAACATATGCATCGCCATCGGTAGGATTAGGCACTACAGCAACATCCATGTTTGTCAATTTTATCATACTTACGTAAGCAGGTATGCGGCTGAAATTGATACGATCCATATAAAAATCGTTGCCGGTGCTTACCGGATTGCCATAAAAATCGGTAAATGCACCAACATTGGGCTTATACCTAAAACGGAAAGTAGTGTTAGCGGTCCTTGCAGCGCGCGGAATTCCTATGGTCTGAGGAGCCCAATCGCTTGCTGAAGCAGGAATGTACTCATCAGCTACAGCGCCTTTATTGATGAGGGTAGATTTGCCAAGTATTTTTAGCTTTGTCCATGTTGACCCCTGATTAGTCGTGTAATCAATTTCCATTGTGTCGGTAACGTCGAGGGAACTACTGGAACGTGAAGCAGCAGAATAATAAAAATTCAAATTACACGTATCGTTAAAAGAAGAAAGGTCGACCGGGACGCTGAAAAGGTCATCAAAATCACCTTGCGGCGGACCAGTAAGGGCGTACTGGCCAGTCAGTGTATTTACCCTGCTGTCATAACCGACATACTTCATACAGTAGTGGTCATCGTATCCAACGGTACTATCCAACTGCCAATGAAATTCGTTATTATAATAGTTAAAATAGGGCCATTTTGCAAAATCCCCACTTGGTTCCCACTCCTGTACGTAGCCATCGCCGGAAGTTGCGGTTCCGTCTGCTACAAATATTGCATTTTTCCACTCCACAGTTGTATCGCCAGTGTGGTTACCGGTCACCTTCATGGTCATGTCCACCCAGCCAGGTACTGTGAAACTATTATTGAAACTCGCCAGGGATGATACAGTCGGTGAAGCAGCACCGCCGGTAAAGGTCCATTCAGTAGCTGTCACGGTATCATTCCAGCTTTCGTTAATAAAGGTCACATTAACACCGGGAAAGGTAAAATAGTTAACCGTGTTCATATAACCTGATCCTGATTTTTTAGCTACAAATTCTGGTATTGGTTTCAGATCCTTTCTCGGTAATACATGATCTGAAGTGTCCCAAACACCAGTACTCTGGAGATTGAACGGATTCCAAAGGTTATTACGGCCGGCAACCGATGAATTCATAGCAGCGTGCATGCGGGCTACCTGTCCATGAGTGAACATTTTTGCGCAGTAAGTGTAGTCCATAATATTCTGCGTATTTGTAGTGTCGGGATAATTCACCAGAGAATCAAGGCCGGAAGCCGCAGTGTATATTTTGAAATAATTAGTAGCGCACGCACTATCGTAAGCACTGTTTTGATTGCTGCTAGGCGCTGAATACTGGCAGCCCCCGCCATTGTGACCCATTGTCGGCGGCGTATCGTCTACGTCATCATCTCCGCAAGCCACTGCCGGATTATTTGTAACGCCCCATGGATGGTAAAGGTTCATCACATGCCCCATTTCGTGGTTGATCGTCTTATAACTATCTCCTGAACCGGGGGATGAAGCCCCGCCATGATCAAGGTAGCTGGACAAACAGATAATACCGTCCCAGAAAGGTATATAGGTCACATCAGGGGGAAGATGCGCATAAGCTGCAGCATTTCCATTGGCGGCACTCATTGTGTTTATTAACCAGATATTTACATAAGAAGTTGGCGCCCAGTCATCGAATTTAGCCGTTTCACCGCCATTGTAGGTCATGTATGACCTGCGACGTGTAATCCCTTTTGTAGGGTTGCCATTCGGATCAATGTTTGCAAGGTGCAACCGGATATGAGGATTACCAATATAGCGCACATGGGAATTTGGAATATCGCCCTTGTAGGGAGCAATCACTTCAGCTGTATCGGCATTCTGTTTTGCATATACAATGTTCCAGTCATTAACTGCATTAAATATAGAATTATCAGTTACATAATCCGAAGTATTATAATCGTGAATAACATGTACAACTACCGGAATGTCATACCAGAAAGTATCGTTCCCGGTTTCATCTGAAGTGGTCCTGGCGAATTTCTTAAAATCTATTTGCTTCAGTGCATTATCTATCTGCACTTTGTATGATGCCTCAGCATCCAGAATTTCCGGGTGCAAAGCGATCATCCTTTTGCGCATTTCGTCAGTATAGCAGGGATGCTCTACCTGAGCATAGCTTTTGCCTGCAAAACACGCAATTGCAACCAATAATAAAATAAAATTATTCTTTTTCATTTTCCGTTTTTTTAATAAAGTTCCAAAGTTAAAAAATTATCAAGAAATAAGCTAGCGTTTGTTAAAAATTATTTAAGCTATTAAGCGCTGTTTTTCCGCAATTTTCAGTTAAAAATACGAGCGAACTCACAAGCTCCGCTAATATAGACGTTAAAATCCGGCGGAATCTTGGGTTTCTTCAAATAAAAATAAAGATAAAGTATCTCGTGCGCTGAGGAGCAGTAAGAATTGAGTCATCTAAACCAGCGTTAAAATCAAAAACTAATGTTATTCTGCTGTCTTCCACATGAACACCTTCCGTACTAATTCTGTGATTTCGCAATAAACGGCTGGAAGACCGGCATAAAACTTAGTAACCAAGAGAACGGCAGAATCAACGGAGACAAATTACTACCATACCCGCGAAAATATTTTGCTATGAGTATTTCCGTTCGCTGCCGCATCGGTACCATTTACTTAAAGAATACAATCAACTAATAGGATCGGCATAATCGGCATCATAAATGCCGGATCTCCATACCGCGCTGTCCGTGGGCACCGTGAGGTATACCTGCCCATAACCTCGCTGTGAAGAGAACGACTATCATAAAAACAACAGCGTTTTCATCCTCCAACGATCATTTAATGATATTGTGCGTTTCTTGCCGGGCTGATGTAAATGGTATCTAACGCCTGAATGTCCACATAGCCGGGATCGCAGTCGCCGTTTTTCAGCTTGTACTGGTGATGAAGCGTGGTTTGCAGCAATCCGCAAACAGAATCGGCTCCCGTCCAAAAGCTATCTACCACGCCTAACTGCATTGGGCTGGCGCTATTATCCATATCCTCCCGGATCCAATTAAGATTTGCCGACTGGTTGCCATAAAAAGTGGCGCTGTCATTAAAGCAAACGAGGTAGGAACTGCTCTCCTTTACGACGCTCGGCGTCATATCATACCCAGCCGACGAAGGAATAGCTCTCTGATTGAGAAACAAGACCTGTACATGATAACTGGAATTTGCAGATAGCGTAATCGATGACTGACCGGAATTACTCAGTGAAGTATCAATATCCGCGGGGTTATTTATGTTTCTAAATATCAGCATGATCGCTGTTGGTTCATTCCCCGTCATTGGCCCACCACAGCCAATCTTGACTTTATTGCAACTGCAGCCCTGCCATGTGCTTATCGTGCCAAGCAATGCAAATGCCAACGTAGCCGATACTATTTTGTTCTTTTTCATTTCACGTTATTTAGGGTAGTAAAATATTTGCTCACTGAAAAGCGTTTATGCAATTTACACAAATTTTCTATATATTAAGGGTGCTCCAGACTATTTGGTTGCATTTCAAACTTTCGAGTCAATCTGTATTCAACCACTATCTTGGCTATGTAAACAGAAGGCTGTATTCCCCGGATGAAATCCGGGGCTACTGACCTTTAAGCCCTTTGGACTCTTAGGAAAGATTTTTTGCGCCTATTTATATTCGAAGGTTTGAATTCTACCCAGAAATAGCCGGGAGCATCCTGAAATATTATTTCACAGTAAAAGGCACGGAAAGTTTTATCCCTACATTCCTTCCCATGTTGTAGATGCCCGAGTGACCACGCGGGTCGTTAGGATATTCCTCAAAGTATTTCAGCCGGCTCAGTGGATCCTGGTAAGCGACATTAAAGAGGTTATTGCCAAATATCGACAAATTAAACGTCGTTTTGCCGTAGCGGTTAACTACATCGCTGCCAAGGCCGGCATTGATCAAGGTGTAGCCCGGTGTTGGTGTCTCGGTGTTGTCTGTAAGGTATACCCGATACTGCTTGCCATATATCAACGCCTGCACTTTGATGAATGAGTTCTTCAAATATTTTGACGGTTGTTTAAAACTTGCTCTTAACTCCGACGTTCCGTGGACCGGCGGTATTTGCGGCAAATACCGGTTGCTGTCATTTATGGGAACACCAGGAGCGCCTTCGTTCACCGCATATACGACAGATAACGTATTCTCAAAATGCAGCCAATCGAGCGGATGAGGATGTATGTCCAAACTTGCTTCTCCGCCGTAAAGCCGGGCATGGGAAGATGTGAATTTGAAGGCTTCAACTCCTTGTAACACGGAATCTGTGCCGTTAGCCGAAATCAGTTTCTGGTTAAAAATATAATTTGAGATATCGTTGTTAAACACAGACAGATTTGCGGTAACATGCTTCGAGGTAAACTCAACACCCAGGTCTTCCTGCAGGCTGAACTCCGGTTTAAGGCCGGGGTTGCCGATCTGGTACATGTCGGTGCCAGGGTGTACGCCATTCGCTGATATTTCAGCAATGTTGGGCGCCCGGAAACCACGTGCGAAATTTGCTTTAAGCGCGAATGCCTTAGAGAAAATATAGGCCATACCGAGGCTGTAGGTCATGCCGGTGAACGTATGGCTATAGTCGGAAAACACATTGTCAGCGCCTGGAAAATTACTGCTCACTGCCCTGTTTGGAATGGTTAAGGTGTCGGCATACAATGCATCGTTATGAAAAGTGCGGCTATCAAACCTGACGCCACCTGCAATATCGAGCTTGCTAATTGTCTTTTTGAAAACGGCAAATGGTCCGAAATCAAATTGCTGATAAGATGGCACCACATACTCCGTGCCGTTCGTTACGGTATTGGCCTGGTACATGCCGTTGATGCCAGCCGAAACGTCCCAGCCCATGAAACTGTGAAAAAGATATTTCACATCATAGGTCCAGGTATTTAGCTGTAGGTCGAGGCCGGGTATACTGGCATATTCGGGGTGACTGAACTCTTCACGAAGACTTCTTTCAAAACCAACGTTAACCACAAGCAAACCATTCCAAAGGTTAAAATTGTTTGCCGATTGCGCCCTGTAATGCTGCACATGCTGGTGTAAGGTTGGCATTGCGTAAGTGTTCAACTCCTGGTTACTTACTACAGGACGGGAATTATCTAACTCTGTGATCTGTTGTGTAAACTGCCTTGTCGCAGAATCACGGCTGCCATCTGGTATGGCCTGCAGGTCATTGAACGCTGTTATGTCCAGATGCGCGGAACCCCATTTCTTGTTAATGCCTAAAGATGCGCTGGCATCGGTTTCGTTATAGTTGGTTGCATAGACTCTGCCATCTATAGGGTCGTCATAATCCATGGCCTGTTTATGCGACACCCTGACCAGCCAATACAGCCCTTTGTTGTTCCCGGCCATCATACCGCTGCCACCCAGCAGGTTGTTATTGTTCTGATATTCACCAGTGAAGTTGCCAATAATTTTACCCTCAGCTGGCGGCGGTGTGGGTATCAGGTTTACTACGCCTGCCAATGCATCGGAGCCATATATAAGGCTTGCCGGCCCCTTCACCAGCTCTACCCTATCTACGCCATACTCATCCACTTCAATACCGTGCTCATCGCCCCATTGCTGGCCTTCCTGCCTCATGCCATCATATAGAGTAAGCACCCTATTGTAGCCCAGCCCGCGGATAAACGGTTTTGAAATGTTGGGGCCAGTAGTCACGGCAGCAACACCGGGCACCTCCGCAAGGGCGTCGATTATATTGGTACTGATATTCTCCCGCAAATACTGGTTATTAACAGCGACGACCGGCACAGGGCTACGGTTGATCTCCGTAGCTTTGGACTGCCCAGTGATCACTACCTCTTTACTCTCCAGGGCGCTTTCGTTAAGAACAAAATCTTTATGTGCGGGCCCAATGACATTGATGCTGAATGTAGTTTTTGAATAGCTGATAAGACTGGCAACAATTATAAAGTTGCCCTTTGGGATATTTTCAAGCAGGTAATATCCATTACTGTCTGTCACCGTGCCTACCTTCAAGTCGGGAATTTCCACTACAGCGCCTTGAAGCGGTGCGCCTTTGGCGTCCTTTACCGTTCCCGAAAGCGTGTTGCCTGCCGGCAGTTTCGCACTACCCGTTATTGAGTAAAGGGCAGCAAAAAAATAAAAAAAATATGCTTATACATGAGTTTAGTTTAGAGATTAATAATTCGATGCGTTCGGGGTGAATCACGCTTAATGTGCTAAATTCAAAATCGAACTTTTTGTCACACAACGACAGCAGGCAGTTTACAAAAGTAAGCAAGTAACTCTTAGCATTATTTACCCGGATGCCAGGCATCTGTAAGACACTCGAAGAAAACTACCTGTTCAGGAAATAAACGGTGGGCCCCTCAGGCAAACGGACTCATAAACCGCAGAATAATGAAATGTATAGGCCGGAAGCACATAACAGGCAACGTGTACCGGCGTCTCTGTAAAAGACAGGAATTGCTTACTGGTTGCAACATAAGGAGCAAAGACAAAACCCAAAAATGCACAGTGTATATGCTTTTGGGTGATTACGATCTCTCCTTTTTTATAAACCGGGTGAACGGTATCGTGGTGGTGATACAGCGCATTGTGCAAATATTCGCTCGGCGCTACTCCCGTGAGGAATACCGCGAGCATTAACCAACTAACGACCTTTATTACCAGTTGTCTCAATCCAATATCTACTTACCCTTAAAATGCAATGTGACAAAGGTAGATTCATTTTAAGCAACAAATTATCCCCTTAGTGGGTGATTTTTACAATGAGATCGGCCCGGTAATTACCGGGCCGATCTCAATTAAGTACTGTAGTTTCCTTAATAAACTACCAATTTCTGCGTCATGTTAACCCCATCAACAGTAATGGTAACAAAATACATTCCAGCAGCGGGTATGGCCGAACGAGACACTGACTCCTGCTGTATGCTGTTTGATGCAAATGTTTTGGCGTTTTCATAGACCTGCTTCCCGGTAAGGTCTTTTATTGAATAGCTCACCGTGCCTGTGTTACCGGTCTTAAATACCAGGCTAAAACCGCTGGACGTTGGGTTAGGGTAAATATTAAATGAATTAGGTGCTGCCGTTATCGCCTCCTTTATGCCAGCAGGAAACCCATCGAAATATAGATTATCGAGGTACATATCGTTGCCGGTGTTGCCGGGGTGATAACGAAACCTGAAAAAGGTCTGTGCGCCACGGTATGCCGGCGCAACGCTTATGGCGCGTGGTATCCAGGTTGTCGCCGAATTTGGTACGAATTCGGTGCCGTAGTTCCCATTATTGGGGAGCCGGGTGCCGCCGAATCCGCCAATCCTATACCATGAGCCACCGCCATTAGTGCTAACATCAACTTCCATTGAGTCATTTACAAGCGTTGTACCAGAGCTAATGCCGTGATTAGTGTATGCGGCAGTAGTAAAGAAATTAAGGTACAGATTGTCCGGATTATTGGTGAGATTGAAAGCAGGCGTGTAAAAATCATCATGATCCCCTACGGCGTTGCCAGTCTGCCTGTTGGACGAATCATACGAGCGATAGCGTATGCAGGAGTTGTCGCCAATGCCGGCACCTGTATAGAATTGCCATTTGAACTGGTTGTTATAATAATTGAACATCGGCCAGTTAGCTACATCACCGGCGCTTGAGAAGTTCTGGTAATACCCCATACCGCCAACGGTAGTTGTATCTGCAACATAAACAGATTGAGTGTTTACGAGCGTGTTGCTGCCCGCATTAGAAGTAGCCGTAAGCGACACAGTAACCCAACCTGGTACAGAGAACTGGTTGGTGACGGTCGTCATGCTGGTTGAAGTGGGATTTACGGCACCGTTCGAAAAGTCCCACTCTACGCTGGAAACCGTGTCATTCCAACTTGCGTTGCGGAAAACAAAACTAGATGTATTATTGAACGTAAGGAAGTAAGCCCTCAGGTCAGAAGTCGGGCCGGTACCCCTGTTTACTATGAAGTCAGCAAC
Organism: uncultured Bacteroidota bacterium; assembly: GCA_903905065.1. GTDB lineage: Bacteria > Bacteroidota > Bacteroidia > Chitinophagales > Chitinophagaceae > Nemorincola. The sequence goes on from CAIVEW010000063.1 coordinate 33,722, forward strand.
TGGTGGCAAATCGGGCATAGGAGCCAGTGCCCCTGTGGCAGCAAGATTAGCAGTTGTGTAAAGATTATTCCTGCCGGCGGTACTGCCGGTAAGCGCAGCGCGCATACGGGCAGCCTGTCCTTTAGTAAACATTTTCGAACAGTAAGTATAGTCCATTATGTTCTGCGAGTTAGCCGTGTCGGGATAGTTTACTACAGAATCCATTGTGCCATCCGAAGACGTATAGGTGACCATATACCCTTCTGCGCAGGCTGTATCATAAAGCGCTGCAGGGGTGCAGCCAGATGGGTTGTGGCCCTTGGTAGGCGGAGTATCATCCACATGGTCTGTGCCACCACACGCTACGCCTGGATTATTGGAATTGCCCCAGGGGTGATAAAGATTCATCACATGGCCCATTTCGTGGGGTATGGTTTTTGCCTTGGAAGCATCAGATACGCTAGCGTAACTGGAAAGGCAAATAATACCATCATAGTAAGGTTGATAAAAAGATTCAGAAGGGAAAGTAGCATAAGCCGCTACGCCGGACAGGTCTGCGCCAAATGTGTTGATGAACCAGATATTCACATATTTATTCTGCGGCCATTGACCAAATTTCGCCTCGTCATCAGCGCTGGAAGTGAGGTAAGACTGGAAACGTACAATACCCTTGGTGGGGTTACCATTGGGGTCCTTGGTTGCGAGGTGCAACCTCATGCCGGGCTTACCAACATAAGGCACGAACGTAGGAATGACGTCGGCAGTGTCGCCATTCTCCTTCATGTACACGACGGTCCAGTACGCGGCTGCATCGTACAGAACAGTATCGGGGAGGTTTTCACCACCGTAATCATGTATCACATGGATAACGATCGGAACGTCGTAGATAGCCGTGTCAACCGCGGCAGAGGTCCTTTCGGCCATACGCCGGCCTAACTGATCTTCGAATGCCTTTTCATATTCTGCAAGCTGTGGATATTTAACGAGCATATTCTGATAATGCTCGTCGGCTCCGCAGGGCTGTATTTCGGACTGTGCGCGGCTAATCGTGGCCAGACACAGTATCGCGGCCAAAACAAATGTAAACTTATTGAACATGAGAATCCTGAATTAAATAAAAGTGAGTGCGCAATATAGCAAATAATTGGTTATCAGCGAAACGAACTGATATCTGGCGGGTTAGACAAATAAAAAGCCTCAAGGTTTAAAAACATTGAGGCTTAAAGAGCGGAAAACGAGACTCGAACCCGCGACCCTCAGCTTGGGAAGCTGATGCTCTACCAACTGAGCTACTTCCGCTTATTGTAAATACAGGCCTAAAGGTAATAAAATCTTAGACATTCAGTAGTGCAGCCTTGCAAATCCCTTGCGCAATGCATTACAAAATTATATTAGACAAACGACGATCCAGAAAGGATAATAAGTACCCGCTTAAGTTACGGGTATATGAAGGAGACAACTACAAGGATGCGTCCCTAAATATCAGCATTTATGAAACAGAGTGGGACGCAGACACACAAGTTGTTCTTAAAGAATGTAAGAACCATGGGCTATACAATGCCAAACTCACTCAGGAAAAAGCAGTTGCTGACAAGAGAGTCTTGTTTGGAATAGAGCCAGCCGCACCTCAAAAGCCCAAGAAGAAGTATTCTATCATAGAATATGGCAGAAAGCTATCCCACGAGTTTGAAAGAACTGGCAAAACTGGGAATAGCAAAGTGTATAACACAGCAGTTGAGATGTTACTCCGCTACACCAAGCAAAAAAATATCCTATTTGAGGAGATAGATTACAGCTTTCTACTGAGCTTTCAAAATGACCTACTACAAAGAGAGGTCGGGGTAAACACTATCTCAATTTACCTCAGAACCATAAGGGCAATCTTTAATAAGGCCATCAATGAAGAGCTAACTGAGAACTACCCGTTTAAGAAGTTCAGGATTAAACAGCTACCTACCCCATCCAGAACCTTAACCATCGAGGAATTGAAGAAGATAGTTAGCTACAAGTGCTCAGGCGACAGGGAATTTAATAGGGACTTATTTCTTACATCATTTTGCCTTGTTGGTATCAACCTCTCAGACTTACTTACATTGACAAACAAAAATATCGTTGATGGAAGGATAACCTTTTCACGTAGAAAGACTCATAAGATATATTCAATCCTTTTGCAAGGCCAAACCAATCGCTTCCTTGAGAGATGGAGCAACAACAGCTACTATTTAATCCCTGTGCTGTCGCAAAAATATGAGGGAAAGGAGTTGCAAAAGAAGATAGGGCAAGCTATTCACGTGTGCAACAACTACATGAAAAAGATAGCCAAGGACTTGGGAATACAAAAGGACATTTCCACTTACTATGCCCGTTACTCTTGGGCAAATGCAGCAAGAAACCTCGGGTATTCAAAAGACTTGATAGCTGAGGCGCTTGGTCATGAGTACGGTAACAAAGTAACAGGTATCTATTTGGACGGATATAGTAATGAAGTATTGGACAAAGCAAATGAACAGGTTATCGCTGCGGTATTTAACCCTGCTCCAACTGCTAAGCAAAAGACTAAACAATCTAACAAACGAGCCTACTATTGATATTTTTTTCATAGAGTGTTTTTTAATCAATATAAAGTTCACAATAATCTATTACAATAACTCTTACAAAAATGTTAAACAATGCAACTACAACAAGCCAGCCGTAAGAAGGCTAAACTGAAACTTGGGTTACAAGGAGCAAGTGGTTCTGGTAAAACCAAGAGTGCCCTGCTAATAGCCTATGGGCTATGTGGGGACTGGAGTAAAATAGCAGTGGTGGACACTGAGAACAGTTCTGCAGACCTTTATGCAGACCTGGGAGCATATAAGACGCTCAGCTTAGAGCCGCCATACAGCCCTGAACGCTACATTGAGGGCATTCAAATCTGCTTAGATGCGGGAATGGAAGTAATCATCATTGACAGCACTACACATGAGTGGGACTTTATCCTTGATTGGCATAGCTCCCTAACAGGCAACAGCTTCACTAACTGGGCTAAAGTCACACCAAGACATGAAGCCTTCGTAAACAAAATTCTCCAGTCAAATGCCCATTTCATTTGCACCATACGCAGCAAGACTGACTATGTTTTGTCAGAGAAGAATGGTAAGCAAGTGCCTGAAAAGGTGGGCATGAAGGGTGTACAAAGGGAGAACCTTGAGTATGAATTCACTTGTGTCCTGGAGCTTGATATGAAGCACCTTGCAAAAGCATCAAAGGATCGCACAGGTCTCTTTGGTGGTAAACCTGAGTTTGTACCAACTATAGCAATAGGTCAACAGCTATTGGAGTGGTGTAACCTGGGTGCAGAAGCTATACCAATGGTAACCTTAGAGGACATGCAGCGCCTGATTAAGGCCTGTAATACTTCCAAGGAACTTAACACCCTGTACTATGCCCACCCCAAGTACCAGCAAGTCCTAAACCATGAATTCTCTGCCCGTAATGAGCAGGTTAAAGCAAACAACATTGTTAACCAAACCAATCCGCAACAAAATGGAACTGCAAACGTTCAACCCAACTAAGGAACCTGTAGAAGTGGGCGCAGCCCTTACCCAGGTCATTGAAGAGATAGAGGTTATATCCTCATCTAAACCTTTTATAGAGGCAAATACTATAGGCGCAACCTTGCATGAGATAAACAATAAGCATATCATACCTGTCTTTGTCAAGGAGAATGAGCCTGCAATAAGCCAAGGTGAATTCATTGATGCCACGGTTCAGGCAATTAACAGGGTATATGCAGGAGAGACCATTCTTAAGCCTAATATAAGGCTCTCCCATGCAATCAAGGGCAGAATACCAGAGGCTCGGAATAAGCCTGCAAATGCCCTCCTTGACCATGAAAAGACTATCTATTATGAACGTATGGCTTTTACTATTGAAGTCCCTACAATTAGCACAGAAATAGAGGGCAGCAGGCTCAACCTTACAATAGGTGGAGTTAAGGCTTATAACCTTGACAGCTTAATGAGCAAGAGCAGCGACCAGCATTTTAAGGTGTTTGTTGGGTTTAAGAACTTGGTTTGTACAAACCTTTGTGTTCACACAGACGGCTTCATGGGGAATCTGAGAGTAAAGAGCCTTGACATGCTCTATAATGCAATTCTTTCCCTGCTAATGGAGTTCAATGCCGTTCAAATGACACAGGAGCTATCACAGTTCCACCAGCATGAATTATCTGAGGTGCAGTTTGCCCAACTGATAGGCAGATGCAGACTCTATAGACACATGCCAGACAATATGAAGCTGGGTATACCTGAGATGAACCTGGGTGATGCACAAATTAACTCAGTGTGTAAAGACTACTATGCTGACAACAGCTTTGCCTGCAACCCAGACGGAAGCATTAACCTGTGGCGTCTTTATAACCTTTTCACGGGGGCTAACAAGAGTAGCTACATTGATCAGTTCCTTGATAGGTCAGAGAATGCATACAGCCTTACAAGGGAACTAATGAGTGCTTTAAAGAACAAATCCACTTGTTGGTTCCTAAATTAAGCCGCTATGAAGAGAGGCTATAAAGTACAATACGGTAGTACCAACAGCATCCTCCTTGTAAACTCGCTTGGTCGTATCAAACAACTATACACACCATTCAGAGTTAAGGTAGAGGAGGACACTGAAAGCTTAAAGAAGGGCACGTATGTCTATGTAGAGGAAGTAGCCAGTGATCCCCAGGACAGGCTTATTTTCCTTACGAATACAGGGGCCTACTTGCACAGTAGCTTTAGGATAGTTGCGTCCTTTTAACCTGGGTGAATAAAGCATGACCCTAGCATTGAGCATTGGGGCTTTTGCCCAGGTTTAAAACGCAACAGAGATTATGTTGTATCTTCTTTCTGGCAGATTTAAGGGGTCAACCTGGGTGCACACCATGGTTGCCCTTTCTGCTTGTTTCTTGTGAGACGGACTATCTCTTAAATATAAGTCCCCTGAGAATGAAATGTAAGTAGTAAATCATCAACCATACGGTTTGTATCTGGTGTACCGTATGGACATTAAGATAGAATCCGTATGGTTTGCCCATTCAATTACCACAGAGGGGCTTCGCCCCAAACCATGGTCTACCTAAACAAACCTGGGTTAAAACCAGCCCCAAAAAGGCCTGTTCCAAGGTAGCCAACAAGCCCATCGTACACAATTTACCCATGTCATTGTATAGCCTTGCAGGTAGAATATGTACGATAAGAACTATCCTGGCAAACCTACACATAGTTGCTTTAGCCAACCTTGGTCTTTCCTATAAAGTTGCACAAACAAGTTACCCAGGTTACCCTGCACAAAGCAGTCAATCGACAATAAAATCCCCCAACCTTAATTGGGAAGTGTGATAAAACTGTCGAATAAACCATGCAGGGGGAGGAGAAAAAAACACCTACACCCTATAGGACTATGCGGGGAATTTTTCGCCCCCTAGGTATTTGAAGTGCAACAGGGCTTAGTCATAGCGCTTATTTGCCTCATAATAAGGAGTATCTGTATAAAGGATGTTGGATTACAGCCTGGGTCAAAAAGCTATAGCAGGAATAGACGGCATAATTTGCATTGAAGTTTTGTTTACAATTTCCCTGATCACTTGATCCAGTTTTTCAGACGAATCAAGTATGCCGTTTATTATCTCATTTACATCTAAATCAGATTGATTGCTTTTGAACAACATTGCCAATCCAAGAATAGTCGCCAATGGGCCTCGAACATTGTGGGATTGTATCCATGCTATTTGACGCAGTTGCTCATTCTGTTCCTCCAGTCGTAGTGTATTTACCTTTTGTTCAGTGATGTCATATACCATTCCCAAGAGGCATACTGGCTTGCCAATAATGTCATCTTCATATGCAGTCAATGAACGAACATGCCTTACTGTATGATCATCTTGCTTAATGATACGATGGGAAAAGTCGGCATTTCCCATTTCATACTCATTTGCCTTCATGACCTTAAGTACATAACTGACTTCGTCGGGGTGTATGTAAGACATCCAAGCCTCAAAGGAATGTTTGTTATCTTCAGGTGCAAGCCCATATATCCTGCATGCTTCTTCACTCCAGGTCCCAATACCTGTTGAGTAATCAAGTTCCCAGCTTCCAAAGTGCACAAACTTCTGTGCTTGTTTCATTCGCATTACTGATAGTTTTTAAGTAATTGTCTTATCCACCTTCCTACAACAAACCTATTCTTAAATAAAATGGGGAAAGCCACCACAGCAATCCCCACTATAAAAGACAAATGCCTCTAATTGCTTAGTGGCACCTATTTCTTTGAACCATTCTTGTCAGCAAGCTTCTTAGCTGCTTCTTTAGAATGATCATCAGCTTGTGCATCATGCCCCTTGGCTATTTGCGCATGCTGTGATGCTTTTTCTTCATTTCCATCCTGATGGCTTTTATGCGCTTCAGTCTGATGCTTAGCTGCCATGTCATAATGCTTGGCTGCTTCTTCGTGATGATTGTGTTTCATACTTTAATTGTTTGCCTAACATGGCAGTATAATCGTGCCAGCAATACATAATCAATCCTCACATAATACGTATATACTGTCCAGTTTATCTTCTGTTAAGGCAATCATCTGACGAATAGGCAAGGTTTTACTGACTGTTAAATCCTTAGTAGGTTGAAGGGTAAGCTTTACGTGGTGATGAAATACACTGCTGTCTTTGTAGTTTGCTAAAACAAAATGATTATAGCCTTCATCCAGAAGTTTCTTACCTAAATCCTTGGTAAAGGGCACATGTTTCATCAGATTAACTTTTACGAGTACACCACTAATAACAGTCTGTAGCAACTAAGACTTGAAAGTTCAGCTAATACTTCTCGACTAAAGTAGCTATCAGGAAACCCCTACTATCTGATTTAGGTCAGTATGACCGCTGATATTAGTTAATAGACTAGCATCCTATGTATTGCAAAGTCAACTCTATCAAATCTGGTATACTAATTAGCATGCACACATAAAGAAACACCACCATATAGGCATTCCCATTAAGGAATGACCAAGGTCTTTACATCACATTATTCACCTTTAAAAACATACGCTTATGGCACCACAGATTGCCACAATAGAAGATTTCACTTACAGGTATTTCAACCTGCAACAAACAGCCCTTGTAGATAACCTGCTGTATGAGGATAAACACATGGAGCTATTCAACAACCTCTACAACCTCCATATATACACAATGGAGCTATCCTCAGGCACATTTACAGGCACGCATCAGCAGCTAATGATAAAGAAGGCAGCTATACTGGAAGTGCTAAAGCACAGCAAGAGCAAGGCCTTACAAAAGGATATTGAGCTATTGGAAGCAAACAGAGGTACAGAGCGCACAGTATATGAATGGTATGCTATACCTTACTGGATAGCCAGATATTTCATAGACAATGATGAAATAGTATTGGCCTGGAAGGATTGCTATTGGTGGGGGGTATCAATGGTTGGGCAACCATTATCAATAATCCCCTCTATAGTTGAACTATACAGCCAGATTTAACTACAGAATTAGAAACCATATTGTTTAACCTGCAAATACCTTGCGCAACTGAATGAATTAGATGCCTAAATAGGCTGAAACCCTTACTGCGAGCGAAGCGAGGAACCCGCGACCCTCAGCTTGGGAAGCTGATGCTCTACCAACTGAGCTACTTCCGCTTATTGGCGTAAAAATAGGTTTTTCTTTTGAAAATTCAGGGAGCAAGTGTAAAAGAACAAATACAAATCGTTTTTCGATTTATCACTCGACAACGAAAATCTTTCCACCACGAAAATCCTTATGCTCTCCATGCTTCACGTATCCAAGTTGGTTGGTGAGCATAAAGGTATTGCCTATTTTGAAATCAGCGGTGTTGCAGTGGTGATGACCGTAGATCCAGTAGTCTATGTTTGAGGGTTCAATAAAATCATGCAACTCCGTGGCGAATGCCTGGCTGAGCAGGTCGCCTCTGTACTTTGCTGGGTAGTGCATAAAGGTGGGTATATGGTGGGTCATTACAATTTTTCGCGAGGACCCGGCATCGGCAACTGCCTGCTCAATAAATTTGAGGCTCGCATCATGCAGGCTGTTATAGGTGGGAATGTCCAGTTTGCCGCGACCATTATTGATGACATGAAAATCGCTCATGGCTTTTGTTACTGGTAATTCATCGGCTGGGTTTATGTGACTCCAGAGTGTGGAACAGATCAGCGTGGTCTCCTCGTCAACAGCAACACTTGTATTGTTCACCAGGAACACATTGTCCCTGATAGCTTCCATCACCGCCCCATTTCTGCGAGCAATATCTGATCCGTAATATTCGTGGTTCCCGGGCACCCAGTAGGTGGCTTTAAAATTACGGGATACAAAATCGAAGAAATAGTTGTGCTGATCCAGCACAGCAAAAGGCACGATATCTCCGGCCAGCAACAATATATCCCCTTTTACTTCCAGCGGATATCTACGCACCAATCTGCTGTTCAGGTCAAATTCCAGGTGCAGATCAGAGCAGTATTGTATGGTTAACGGCATGTACGGGCAATCATTTATTTTCGCAACAGTTCTTAGATCTTCCCCTTCAAATAAGCGAGTAGATCGTCTTCGTCCCAACTGCCGTTGTATCTCTCTCCATTAATAAAAAAGGTGGGCGTGCCGTTCACTCCGCTGGTTACACCGCTTTCAAAATCATTCTCCACTTTATCCAGCACAGCGGGCTTTTCAAAATCGACTTCAAATTGCTTCACATCGAGGCCTATCACGGCTGCGTACTTAATTAAGTGGGAGTCACCGAGGTGCTCCTGATGCTCATAGATCGTGTCGTGCATCTCCCAGAACTTGCCCTGCAACGCCGCCGTCTCGGCGGCCACCGCAGCGTTAGTGGCATTGGGATGCACTTCAGCCAACGGGAAATTGCGAAATACAAATTTCAGTTTATCTCCCAATTTTTTCTGTATACTCTTTATTATCGGATAGGCGCGACCGCAATGCGGGTGGAAACTTCTCCCTTAGGCTCAAAATCGGCCATTAACGGGAAATGTAACTTCCTGTCTTGTGCAAAGGCCAGATGGCACCATTTGCTGTCTACTGAAATGCCCAGCAATTGTGCGTTATGCTTTTGAAAAATCTTAAGCATTTCATTATAAAGCGCCATCTGATCGCTGCAAACCGGGCTCCAGTCTGCGGGGTAAAATGCAAGTATTACCCTTTTACCTTTTAACTGGCTTAAGGACAGTTTTTGATCTGGTGTAGTATTCAAAGAAAAATCCGGTGCCTGAGTTCCTGTCTTTAACATAGATTGCTAAAATTTACTGATACGATATATCATGGTCGGTAAAATTACAACTTGCTACAATATACTTTCCAAAATAGTTTGTCTTTTCTAATGGCCGGGTAGTATGATTGCGCCCAGTTGATTACAATCATTCCTTGAAGTGACCAGTGTCATTTTCAAACGATGTTATTCGCGGGAAATTTGCATCAAAGAGTCAAGAAACATCAATACATCGTAGCCGGTAACAGAATGAGGTTGTTCCGAGGGCGGAACAACTATCAATGACAGCAGGACCAAGTGCCTGCTGTTTTTTACAACCTAATTAAGTCGTTCTAATAAATCTTTACTACCCCTTTGGATCCAGTGCCTTCGTGATCCTGAAGGCAACATCCTGCAAGTGGTACTTGCTCATTTTGTCTTTGGTACCGGGGATAGCAGCTGTTATTTCTGTTTTGAGATCAACGAGTTGTCCACGAGCGATAGATACAGCATCCGAATTTTTGGTTGTGAAATTCATTGCATTCATCTGCGTACCGGGTTGCATTGGCGCAGGGTTAAGTACATTTATCAGTGCCTCTACATATGCTTTCTGAAGGTTGCGGCGGTAGCCGTCTATCGACTTCTTTGTTGCCAACTCACTCCATACACCTTTCTTCACATCGTCCATCATTTTATCCAGTGTATATGTATTCTGATCGCCAAAACGGTTTGTAGCAGTTGCCATCCTGTTAAGCCGGGCGCCAGAAAGCAGGCTATTAAGTACACTTACCTGCACATTCCCTACTTGCTCGGCCATTACCGGGTTAGTAATCTTGTTCAGTATATTTTTATCGAGTAACCAGGATGGTGTTTCAAACAACTGTTTATTCAGGAAAGCTACCGCTTCTTCCTGTATGGGCTTTGGTGTGGGCTCATAAACATCTTCACCCGTTTGTTCTACACTCTTCGGGGTTTCATATACGCCGCCAACGTTCTTCACTACATGCCCCATGTACCTACCCCACTGCCCTACCAGCGCGGAATAGATATCACGGAGATTCTCATATTTGTCACCTTCTTCCTTCGTCCACTCTGGCAATTGCACGATTATGCGCTTCAGGTTCTTGATGCCGTATTCGCTCGCTTTCATGCTGTTATCGCCGAGGTCTTCAGTTTGTGAGCGGGGATCAAAAGGATTGCTTTCGGTACCAAACCACAGGCGGGGATTTGCTTTCAGGCTGTCTATCACCCATTTGTTCGTGATCTTTTGGTCTTCTTTTTCATCTTTTGCAAATGTGGCTTTATAGCCCCACATGATCGCCCACATATCGTAGTCGCCTATCCGAGGGAAGAGGCCAACCTCGCTAATATTGTCTTCCGGTTGTGCTACGTAATTAAAGCGTGCATAGTCCATGATGGATGCGGTGTGCCCATGTGCTTCCACCCAAGCCTTGTTGCGCAGGTTCTCCACCGGTGTGCGGCTGCTGCTACCCATATTGTGTCGCAGCCCGAGGGTGTGGCCCACCTCATGCGAGGAAACAAAACGGATCAATTGCCCCATCAGTTCATCATCAAACTCCATCTTGCGTGCTTTGGGGTCCACTGCCGCCGCTTGTATCATATACCAGTCGTGCACCAGCTTCATCACGTTGTGATACCAGCCAATGTGGCTCTCTATGATCTCACCGCTACGGGGGTCGTGTACATTAGGCCCATAAGCATTCGCAACATCAGACGGCAGATAACGCAACACCGAGTAGCGCGCATCTTCGAGGCCGGCCACCGTATCCTTAATGTCCCATTCCTTGCCCATGATCGCATTTTTGAACCCGGCTTTTTCGAATGCTTTCTGCCAGTCGTTGATGCCCTGTATCAGATATGGTCGCCATTTTTTAGGAGTTGCCGGGTCTATATAATACACTATCGGTTTCTTAGGCTCTACCAGTTCCCCGCGTTTCCATTTTTCAACATCTTCATCCCTTGGCTCTAATCTCCAGCGCACCGCAAATACCTGGTTTTCCACCTTTTGCTGGGCATCGGTATAAACAGTGTAGTCATCGGCAAAGAAACCTACACGTGGGTCGAACAGGCGTTTCTGCATAGGCACCTTCGGCAGCAGCACGAAGGAATTATTGAGCTCCATTGTAACCGCTCCTGTAGCCCATGCCGCAGGTAAGGTCGTGGACGGAAATGAACCCGGCCCCGACGGCGCAAATGATGGCGTGGAATTAAACGTCCTCACTACCCGTACTTCCGTATTTATAGGGTAGGTATGGATGCTCTCTATATAAGACCGATCAGAGGATTGCCCGGAAAGATTGAATCGTTTTTTTGCAAACTCACTAAGGGAAATTGGTTGATTGTCGCCCTTGAAGAAATCAGTAACGTCAATCACTACAGACGAAGAATCTTTACCTAGCGCTTCTATTTTAAATGCCTGGGCAATTGGATTGAGGTTGGAATTGGTTACCGCTTTGTATATCTCGTTAGAAGAATCAGCTTCACTGACCACAGTAACTACGCGCAGGAACACTTTATTATCCGGACCCTTTTCCCACAAGATGGTCTGGTCATTCACCATTTCGCCGGAATACACGCCGCCACCGCCGGCGGTTTTGCTATAGCGTGTGGTTACGATCATTTCCCGGCCCAACAACGAATCCGGTATCTCGAAATACCACTTATCGTCCACTTTGTGAACTGTAAACAGCCCGTGCTTTGTAATGGCCTTATCTGTTATTACCTTATTATATGGCTTGGGTCCTTTTTTGGAGGCGCTGTCGGCCTTTGGCGGTGCAGCGGGTGCATCGCCGCCTTTCCCATGTTTATGCTTTGCGGTTACAGCCAGTGCGAGGCACAGTAATGCTGGAATGATCACATATTTCTTCATAACGTCCCTGATTGAGTAATGCAATGTTAGGGAAGGAATTTTGAAAATTGCCTTAAAATTGAAAAATCCCCTGAAAATTCACTTTTCGAAAGAAGTGATCATGGTTCGGCAGGTCACTATGATGATAGTACTATTTTGCTTTTTATAAACCCCTAAACAATCCGCCATATTAATAATAGAAACGGCACTGTAGTTGCTACTTAAATTTCGCCACCAGCTTCCGCTGATAATCTGCACTGATCTCGTTCATTTTGTCAGAAAGTGCACCTAAAAATACATTGCTGCCTTGCTGGGACAAGAGCTCATCGGCCTTTACAGTGGCCGATACACGAAAGCCCTTTGACAGCTCATCTATAGCCTCCTGCTTACCCATGCCCCAGCCCGAGTCATCGCTGAGATCAAGTGAATACCCATCTATCAGGGACTGGAGATATTCTTTATAATCAACTAATGCCTTTTCCATTGCTGTATTTTTGAGATACTCTTGTATGAAGATAATTCAAATCGGTGGTTCCCATGGATTAATCAACTTCAATCCTTCTATATTTTTAAAGTCATAGACATTACGGCTGAGTAAAGTATATCCGTAAACAACAGCAGTAGCTGCAATGATAGCATCGGGCAATTTGATTTTGTGCAGCTTCCGGATCTCAGCAGTTTTTAATTTTATTACCCTTTCCAGTTCTATCACAATAGCATCATTAATGAAGCTATTGAGCGTATCTAAATCTTTTTGATCAGGTGTTTTCCAGCAAAGCAATTCGATCTCCGTTATTGAAGAAATGCTCGGTTGTGATTCTCTTAGTATTCCATCCATGAATTTTTCAGCATTCGGAGGGAACTGTTGCTGCAAGTAATAAATGGCAGTATTAGTATCCCAAATGTAATTTACTCCCATTCGCTGCGTAATTCATTTAGCTGCTTATCAATTTCACTCAATGGTTGCTTACTCATTGCGCCCTTGTATTTTGCAGCCCAGTTGACCGTTGTGTTCTTTTCGGAAGGAGTTTTCCGTACGCGAATAAGATGCAGTTGTTCCAAATCCTGCAATAGTTTTATTGCTTTGGAATTGAGAATATCTATGGTGAGGCTTTGCATAATATTGACCATTTAACGACATAACAAAGATAAGGACAATATCAATGCGAATGTGCTGGTTTACTCCCTAACAAACTTCCTCACCACATTATCATTGACCTTTACAAAGTACATACCGGCAGGAAAAGAAGCAACATTTACCTGCACCTGCTCCGTATTGCAGGTCTGTGTATAAACAGCTTGCCCTAAGAGGTTGGTGATGGTTATTTGGGTTATTTTATCCGGAGAAGTGATGGAGAGGGTTGTGGTGGCGGGGTTGGGGTAAATGTTTAGGGCATTAGTTGCTATTATTTTACTTACTTTTTCTGGCAAGCAGGCCGGATTCAATGCTATTTTTCGGATTCTTTTGTTCTGCATGTCGGCAATAAGCAAATTACCACACGTATCAAATGCAAGACCCCGCGGATAGGAAAGTTGTGCAGACGCGGCCATCCCCTCGTCACCACTAAAACCATTAGATCCATAGCCAGCAACTGGTTGAATAATATCCCAAGAATCTATTTTCCTCACCCTACTATATGTTGCACTTGGTTGGGAGAAAAATACATGGCCATACGCATCAAGAACTAACTCCACAGCGCCTGTGCAAGCATCAAGAGCTGTAAGTAAACTATCATTGGGATAACAAGATGCATTGCCATTACCCGCTACAGTGGTAATAATGCCTGATACTACATCTATTCTTCTTATCCTTGCGTCACCCGAAAAATAAATATTCCCCTGTTTATCACATGCAATTCCAGCGCAGTAGATTTGTGCTGACGTTGCAAGCCCGTTATCGCCAGTAGAACCTAAAATGCCAATGCCGGCAACAGTCGTAATAATCCCTGACGGTGATACTTTACGTATCCAGCAACTACTATCGCTAATGTACAGATTGCCATTATGATCAACAGCTAACGTTTGCACTGATCCAAATGAAGCACCAACTGCAGGCCAACCATCTCCGTAATGATGCCATGTTCCATTACCTGCAATTGTATTAATTGTACTAGTTATAGCATCTACTTTACGTATTCTGTTATTATGTGAGTCTGATATGTATATGTTGCCTATGCTATCTACCGCTATCCAACCTCCCAATTCCATATTTAACTGAGCGGAATCTGCGGGCCCTCCATCTCCATTGAATCCCTGAATGCCATTTCCGGCTATTTTTTTTATAATTCCTGTAGAAAGATTGACTTTTCTAATTTTCTCATGTGTTGCATCTGAGAAATATAAATTGCCTAAGCCATCTGTAGCAATCGCCCCAATGATGCCGATTTCGGCAGACGTAGCTAACCCATCGTCACCTGCATAACCATTTATACCATTACCAGCAATGGTGGTAATAATTTGCCCTGTAGCAAACATCGGCAACAAAAGCAGCAAAAAGAATAATTTTCTTATAAGGCGCATTACCACATAAAAGTACAACCTAGCCGCATAAAAAAAATCAGTATAAATACTGATTTTTAATAACTCTCTTTTTGTGACGTTCTATTACTGAAACGCATTCAAGCCCGTTACATCCATACCCGTAATGAGCAGGTGTATGTCATGCGTACCCTCATAAGTAACTACAGACTCCAGGTTCATCATGTGGCGCATAATGCTGAACTCACCGGTGATGCCCATGCCACCTAGAATCTGCCGGGCTTCGCGGCTCACCTTCAGGGCTATGTCGCAGCTATTGCGTTTTGCCATGGATATTTGTGCTGGCGTGGCGCGGTCTTCATTGCGCAGCACACCCAGGCGCCAGTTAAGCAGTTGACTTTTGGTGATCTCGGTGATCATCTCCGCCAGTTTCTTCTGCGTAAGCTGGAAGCCAGCTATCGGCCTGCCAAACTGTACACGCTGCTTTGCATAGCGCAGTGCCGTATCATAGCAATCCATGGCACAACCAAGGGCTCCCCAGGCTATACCATAGCGCGCGCTGGAAAGGCAGGTAAGCGGGCCTTTAAGGCCTTTTATTGTCGGGAAGATATTTTCTTTCGGAACTTTCACATTGTCAAACACCAGTTCCCCGGTAGCGGATGCCCGGAGCGACCATTTGCCATGCGTTTCGGGAGTGGAGAAACCTTCCATACCACGCTCTACGACCATGCCACGTATCTCGCCTGCTTCGTCCTTTGCCCATACTACTGCTATATCAGCAAACGGGGCATTGGATATCCACATTTTAGAGCCATTGAGGATCACATGGTCGCCGGCATCTTTAAAATTACTGAGCATACCGGCAGGGTTAGAACCATGGTTTGGCTCTGTCAGTCCGAAGCAGCCCATCCATTCTCCTGTTGCCAGTTTTGGCAGGTATTTCATTTTCTGCTCCTCGCTGCCGAATTTATAAATGGGGAACATTACTAATGAACCCTGCACTGACGCAGTAGACCGAACGCCCGAGTCGCCTCGCTCCAGTTCCTGCATCATTATACCGTAAGAAATGTAATCGAGACCCGCGCCACCATATTTCTGGGGAACAAACGGGCCAAAGCATCCCAAATCTCCCATGCCCTTGATGATCTGTTTCGGGAATTCTGCTTTTTGGGCATAATCCTCTATTATAGGTGATATTTCCTTCTTTACGTAAGCCCTCACCGCATCTCTTATCAGTTTATGCTCCTCTGTCAAAAGTTCATCTACGAGAAAATAATCGGGGGCTTGATATAAATCTTTTTCCATGTTTTGTTAAAGTTGGGGTGAAAATGTGGCGCAAAGGTAGCATTTTTGGCATATTGGTATAATTTTGCAGCGCATTAAACGTTAGTGAAGGCAGAACGTCTTAAAATTATAGGGGTATAATTAATTATCATAACCCCTGAAACGACATACTATAGCGTTTCTTATTAAAATAAGACCAGCGGGAAACAATTTGTTAATAGATTTTACCAAACTGTGGAACGTATTTTGTGCGTATGTATGTACAGGTATTTTGGAAATGAATTCTCAAATACTTTACTTTATTAATAGTATTTAAAAATAATGTTTTTTCTATGAGGCAATTAAAAATTGCTACCCAGATCACGAACCGCGATTCGCAGGCCGTTGAAAAGTATTTGCAGGAGATCAGCAAAATTTCAATGATCACGCCTGAGGAAGAGACTACCCTCGCCCAGAAGATACACATGGGCGACCAGCGTGCGCTGGAGAAGTTAGTTAAATCGAATCTCCGTTTCGTGGTTTCTGTGGCTAAACAGTACCAGCACCAGGGCTTATCGCTCAGTGACCTTATTAATGAGGGCAACCTCGGGCTCATCAAGGCCGCACAGCGGTTTGATGAAACCAAGGGCTTCAAATTTATCTCTTATGCCGTTTGGTGGATCCGTCAGTCGATATTGCAGGCTTTGGCCGAGCAGGGCCGTCTTGTGCGTTTACCACAAAACAAAATTGGCACCTACAATAAAGCCAACAAAGCGTTCATCGCTTTTGAACAGGAGAATGAGCGCGAACCTTCGACAGAAGAGCTGGCAGACATACTGGATATGAGCGAAACGGAAGTGACAAACATATTCACCAGCAATACACGCCACACTTCACTTGATGCACCTGTGCATGAGGCAGAAGATGTAGCCATGGGCGACCTCCTCCCCGGCAGCAGCGATACTGATGATGATGTAATGAAGGATTCGCTGCGCAATGAGATACGCCGCATCCTTAAGTCACTCAGCCAGCGCGAAGCAGAAATACTTGCCGCCTACTTTGGGCTGGAGGGCGACCAGGGGCCGAGCATAGAAGAAATAGGCGAGAAATATGACCTGACCAAGGAGCGTATCCGCCAGATCAAGGAGCGCGCTATTAAGCGCCTGCAAAAGGCCCGGTACAGCAATGCGCTGAAGGTATACTTAGGTTAATTGGTTAAAAGGTTAAATAGTTAAAAGGAACGCGATTTGCGTTCCTTTTTTTGTGCTACACCGTCCACTCAAATGTTGCATCCAGCACACCACCCTTCCATATATTCCCGCCTATCATTTTTAGGGTGTCCATATCTTCAGCTACAGCCCGTGCAAATATATTGCAGCCGTCCAGCCCTTTACCCTCACCATAGTATATACCCATGTTGTTGCGCGTTTTAGATCGTAAGGGTTTCACCGGCCCAAAAACAACTTCACCCGGCATGGTAAACACGAAACTGTTCTCCTGGATGATATCCAGCTGCGGGCTTTGGTCCGTCCATATCTCCTGCCCCGACACCCTTGCGTGCATAAGCGCCCGGGTAAAGGGCAAAAAGCTTTCGAAACCGGCACAGGTGACCGGGGTCTCGTCCCGGTAGTAGCGGAACCTTACCCGTTCGGTTCCTATCGTCATAATAAAGCCATCCATACTTGTGTGTTATAAGTTTTTGCTTTCGTGAAATATATTCAACGGACGTTGACGGAAATTATTTTCCGTTCCATTCCAATTAGAACTGTATTCCAAAAAAAACAGCCCTCAGTGTGATTGAGGGCTGTACTACGTATTCATCTATATATTTCTACGAGCCACTATTTTTTCATTTCCATTGTGGCCCGCCTGTCTTCTGCCCTACCCTCAGCAGTGTTGTTCGGCGCTACAGGATATTTTTCGCCAAACCCTTTTATCTTCAGCCTTTTGGGACTGATGCCCTTCTTAACGAGGTAGTCCTTCACGGCCTCAGCGCGCCTCACGGACAAGGCCTGGTTGTATTCTTTTGTGCCAATCTTATCGGTATAGGCATCTATGGTAATCGTTGACTTCTTGTCCTTCTTCATTTCCCTTGCTGCTTCGTTGAGCTCGGCATAGGAACTTTTATGAATAGTAGATTTGTCAAAGTCAAAAAGTATTGGAGCTGATATACTCGCGCCAGCATGTGTTCGTGTGATGGTGGTTGCAGCTTCGGACTCCGGCAATGGTTTCGGCGCCTCTACCGGCACTGGTGCCATTAAGGTAAAGTCTTTACCAGTAGCCGTGCAAGTGCCTATGGTGGCCACGATATTCGTGTACGTTCCTTCGCACAGGCCGGTAAGGGTTACGGAATTATTCGCGTTTACAACACCCGCAAAAGCAGGTTGCGGTGCCCCATCCCTGTTGAAATTAACAGTCACACTCTTGCCTGCATAAAGGCCATTGAATGCAGCAGAACCATCGCATGTGCCTTTCACGGTAGGGTTTACCGGGCTTATGTTGGAAATAGTCATAACCGGGGCAGCGATTATAATATCAGCAGTCGCTGCTTTTTTCCTCTTTATTTTTGCTGTAACACCTGAATAATTCCCGGCACACAGGTTGGCTATTTTCACAGCACCATCTTGCTGCACTGTTGCTGCACACTCCGTTGGTTGCGCACCATTCAGGCTGTAATTAACAGTGACAGGCTCGTTAGGGGTTAAGCCATGCAGCATTATGCTGCCATCGCACAGGCCACATTGTGTAGGTGCAAACCGGTCGACAGAAGTGATAACCAGTGGCGTTTGTTTTTTTCCGAAGAGGAAGCGAACACCAAGATTGATACCATATTGCTGGTTGATGCTTGATGTGACATTGTTCATTGTAGAACTGTACGTGCCCATGCCATCTGTAAGGCGGTAACCGCTCTGGGCATTATTCTTAAACGGCTGGAACATATAGTACACACCAAAATTAAGCGCGACATTATCCGACAGATAGTAGGCGAATGAAGGCTGTAGTATAAACCCTACCGATCCTGTCGTGTAAGAGGTATTGCCCGTACGGGTACCAGGATTGAGGTTTTCGCCTACATTGTAACCAAGCGCACGTTTTGCATCAACATATGCCTGGTAATTGCCGTTAGGATTATTTTTCAGAAACTCCCCCTTTGTAATGAACCAGTCGTTTGACGACGCGACAGGGGCGTTGTCATATACAGATACTGTACCGCCATCACTGCTCTGGGCAAATTTGTAAATAGCACCGTAGTCGAAATTGGCATAGGTGGTATACGCATTCTTCATTTGCAGATTGAACAATGCGCCCGCATCAGCCGTAAAGCCCCAATGTTTGGAGAAACGGTTTTTGTACTTCAGCACCAGGGGTATATTAAGGTTTGTGGAAATGACTTGTTCTCTTACGTCATTACCGGATACTACTTGCCGATAGACATTACCTACGCCGTCAGTAGCCTGGTATTCCGTATGATAATTGTTGAGGATCGCGTCTCCATTCTGCTGCATATACATGAAGCCGGCACTGATGCCGAAATGGCGTTTCCTGCCGAAGAAGAAACCCAATTGTGCATCTCCGCCAAAGGAGTATCCATTCCGGTATTTCAATTGCCCTGTATTCGTATTGAGCGTGTTGGGGTAGTTAGCATCTGTATTTGCTGAAGTAAATGCCTGGCTGGCGCCTCCTCCCAGGAGATTTATATCGATCACCCACCTGGATAAAAGACTATCTGCATGATAACTGTGTTTTGACTCCTGGGCTACTGCCGGAACAGTGCCATAGGCCGCTGCCAGGAGGAATATAAGTTTCTTCATTTTGTTTTTTTAAAAGTTAAGTTTTATGAATTCCTGTTACGTGGCGATTAGTTTTTAATAAATCTTGCAGAACCTATCTTGATCCCGTTACGGTAACAGGTGACGAAATAAGCGCCGTCTGGATATGCAACTACGTCTATTGACGCTTTGTTGTTTAAAGTTTGTATCACAGCTATCTTCTGTCCCAGCATATTTGCTACTTCCACTTGTACCGGCCCGTTTACTGCAGAGCTGATCTCGAGGTTGATGTGGTTATTGGCAGGGTTAGGATAGACAGTAATATCAATGGCGTCA
>CAIVEW010000064.1 GCA_903905065.1 uncultured Bacteroidota bacterium
CCCTTGCAGTAGTGCTTCTTTCCAATTTTATATTTTCATTGTCCAGAACGTCTATGAAAATATTATTTAGTTCTTTCAATATTGTTTCCTGATCCATTTCTTTGTTTTTGTATTTATTCGTTTTTTCTAAACATCTGTCCCTTACGAGGATAAAGATACACAACCCGTACTTTCCGTTCCCGTTTCGACTGAAAAATAACAAGGTCGGGTATCAAAAAACAAAAACCCCCGCTGAAGTTGCGGAGGTTCAAAATATAGTTAGTAGTAAAATTACATTTTCCAATCATCAACGCTGCCACCGTCATTGATACCAGCAACCGCCGATACTTCCGGCACTGCCACCGATTCTTCCACTTCAGAAACCTCGGAAGAAACAGGCACACCACCTTCTTCATTCTCCTGGTCGTGGTTAAATGCATCAAAATCAAAATCGGGCATCAGGTCTGTCTTCACATAGTTGATAGTCTCGGTAAGTCCGGCAAGAAACTTATTGAAGTCTTCCTTATAAAGAAACATCTTGTGACGGTCATAACCGTTGTCGTCAAAACGCTTCTTGCTTTCTGTGATCGTTATGAAATAATCATTTCCACGTGTTGCACGCACATCAAAAAAGTAAGTCCTTCTTTTTCCTGCTTTTATGCGTTTGCTGTAGAGGCTTTCGTTACGCGTTTCGCCACGGTTCTCGCCAAAGTTTTTATTTTCGTACGCCACAATTCTGTTTTTAAATGATTAACTATGGTACAAATTTAATTAAACAGTCCAAGTATCCAAATTAAATTACATCAACTTTTTACACAATCACATTATTATTTGATTTGGCCACTGAGCCTGCCGAACGGCCATATGAGCCGTCAGGACACCACAAAATGATAACCCTTGCCCTTGAGCGTCACTATTTCAATACCGTCCGCACCGGCGAAGTAACCGCGGAGCTTCCTGATATATACATCCAGGTTGCGGGAATTGAAAAAAGAATCATCACCCCAAACAAGCTGCAGGAGCTCCCTGCGGTCCACAGCGGTATTGGTATGGGCGCATAGCTGAGCCAATATCTGCGACTCCCGGTTAGAAAGTTTCACGACCCCCGATGGTGTGTGCAATTCGAACCGGCCGGGATAAAACTTATAGTTCTTTAACAACACTTCATCGGGCAGAGATTGCGCTGCCGGCGTGTCCCGGCTCATAATTTTCAGTTGGTTCTCTATGCGCACGATCAATTCTTCCATACTGAACGGCTTCTTCAGGTAGTCGGTGCCACCTGAGGAAAAGCCTTTCACAATATCGTTGGGTTGTGTCTTCGAAGTAAGAAAAATAATGGGTAGCTGCGGATTCATGTTGCGAATGTGATTGGCAAGCGCATAACCATCTATATCCGGCAGCATCACGTCCAGCAGGCAGATATCCGGGCCAAAGGTTGCGACCTGCTCCATGATCTTAGCGCCGTCTTTTTTGTGCAGCACCTCGTAACCTCTCAACTCCAGCGTATCCTTCACGATACGGGCCAGGTAGGGTTCGTCTTCTATGTATAGTATTTTCTTCAAAGAGATTTAAAACGTCAGTGTGAACATGCAGCCGCCTTCAGCAATATTATTTACGTCGATCTTACCCTTGTGCTGGCGCATAACCTGCGCCACGTAGCTTAGGCCCAGCCCATACCCCTTTGTGTTGTGCAGGTTGCCCGTAGGTACGCGGAAGAATTTTTCGAACACTTTTTCTTTGTATTCCTCCGGTATTCCCGGGCCGTTGTCTGTGAGTGCCAGTCTAACTTTTCCTTCCTGTTCGGTCAGGTCTATATTTATGCGCACGGGGGCAATACCATATTTCAGGCTATTATCTATCAGGTTCACCAGTACGCCCTGCATGTGTAGTACATCCACATGCACCGGGAAACGATCACCGCTTGCGTAAAACGAAACCTTTGCATCATGCTGGCGAAGCCTGGGCTGCATGGCAGTCAAAACGCCGTCCACAAGTTCTTTCAGGTCGTGGCTCTCTTGTTGCAGGTATATTTTGCCGGTCTCCAGCAACGAAGTATTGAGCACGCGCGTCGCCAGCAGTTCCAGCCGGTCCATTTCAGATGTTGCCATACCCAGGTATTCCCGGCTCAGTTTTGGGTCGTCGATTATGTTGTAATTGTTGAGCGCTTCCAGGGCCACTTTCACGGTTGCAATAGGCGTCTTCAGCTCATGCGACATATTGCTGATGAAATCGTCTTTCAGAACACTCAGCTTTATTTGCGCCTTGAGACTTTTGAAGGTAACCACAAATGCCGTTGCGGTCAACGATAGCAATATCAGCACAAAGAACATTTGCGGCAGTAGCTTCCAGAAGATAAAATCCCTGAAACCACTCACCACAATACCATTCGCATCAGTAAAGAAAGGGCTATTGATAAATATGGCATTTGCAGCCTTCTTGTTGCTATCACTGTTGTTTATCCACTCAGATGAGAAGTTCCAGCCGTTGTGCTTCAGCTCGCTGGCAAACATTTCGTGAAACTTGATGGTGTCTATGTCGAATAGCCTTTTTTCCTCCGGGGCAGAAATCTGGGTGCCGCTAAGTATACTATGAAGGCCCTGATGTGAAAGCGCTACTTTTTTTCCAGGACTCCCTTTAAGGAACTTATCGTTTTCCGGGTCTTCAGCTTGTACCTGCGCGGCACTGCCGGCGTAGGCCGGCTCCATAACGTCGGTGATCAATAGCGAGTCGGAGATGCGCTGCTGTACATCGGTGAAGACTTTGGTGAGGTTCTTTTTCAGTTGTTCCTGCTGCTCCGTATACTGGCTATAGAGCCACTGCGCTGTAAACAGCAGCAGAACGACCTGGCTGAATATCATCAGCCCTTTTAGCCATTGCAGTTTTGATTTTTTTATTGCCGCCACTCTTGACTAAGATTTGTATGATTGGAGGATTTTAGGATACACAAATATTTGATCAACTGCATAAATGTAGGAAGTAAAACATTACATGCATTTGTATTTAACCTTATTTAACATTGTCTGAACCTCAGATTAGCCGTGATTTACTGTTTGGCTAAGATTAATTGGTTACATGTTCCATGTCTCTGTTCCTTGCCCGGGTATCGGCAAGTCCCGCTGAAGGAGCGAGACTCACAGAGGATGTAAAACCTTATTTAACGTTGCTTTGAACTCTAATGTTACTTTTGAAAAGGTTGAAAAATTAAGGTGTCGTTTCCTCTAATTAAAGCATAATTTATCGTGCCACTTTTTTTAATGATGTAGTCGCCAGGCTCAATTGTCTCATATACTTTCCAATTTCCTATGTCGTGCGCTGATTCTTTGTTATTTTGCTTTAGCACCAGTCCAGGAGTTCTTCCTGGTTCTTTATGTATAACGACTCCTTCAAAATTTTGATATTTATAACTTAAATAATTCAATTTATCGTAGCTCAATTGATATAAAAAAATGAGGATTAGCAATATCGGGGCTAGAATTCGACTTTTCCTCCACTCCATCATTTATCTTTGTTTCTTGTTTCAAATTGTAATTCCTCCGTCGTCGACAAGGTCGCCCGCACCTAAGCTGGCTCGCGCCGATACTCGCGATGTACGAAGCTGATCTTATAAAGCTACAATTTTATTTAGCGATAAACGCGGTGCGAAAATACACCTGTTTCGTAGGGGTTGAAAATTTTCAACCCCTATATAATGCCGTATTATGTGCAGGGTGAAAAATGCGCCTGTTGCGTGCCTGAGAGATGTGCCTATTTCTTCGGCTTATCGAAATTGAACATCCAGCCAATACCGAATTTATCGGTACACATGCCGAATTTAGCGCCCCAGAAGGTGTCCTGTAGCGGCATGGTGATATTACCTCCGGCAGAAAATGCTTCGAATGCCTTTGTTATGTCTTCATCGTTTTTGAAGTCCAGGGCCATTGAGAAGTTATCTCCTGCGTTTACGTGGCGCTTTTCATTTGCATCTGAAAACATTACTGTGGTTCCGTAAATGGTCATAACAGCATGGAGTATTTTATCTTTATATGAATCGCCGGTGCCCATGGGTGCATCACCATAGCGCTGTATCATATCGATAGTGCCGCCAGTTGCGTCTTTGTAGAAATTCATGGCTTCTTCGCAATTGCCATTGAAATAAATATAGATGTTGAGCGCCATGGTATAAGTTTGAGTCTCAAATTTAGCGAAATGACATTAGAAAGTATCGTCTAAAAAGCTGGTGGTTTAGGTTAAATTGTTAAAAAGGCAAAGGGCTAAAAGGGCTAAAAGTTGAGAATCCCCGTCCTTCATTAACTATTTACCTATTTGGACCTATTAACCTTTTAACCCTTTGCCCTTTTAGCCAATTAACGAATTAACCTTTTAACCATTACCTTTGCGCCGCTATGCAGATAGAAGTATTAAAATCTAAAATTCATAGGGTAAAGATCACAGAGGCCAATCTTCATTATATCGGTAGTATTACTATTGATGAAGACCTTATGGAAGCCGCCAATATAATAGAAAACGAAAAAGTAACCGTTTTGGATATTGATAACGGTGAGCGGCTGGACACCTATGTGATCAGGGGGGGCAGGGGTACAGGTATGATCTGTATGAATGGCCCCGCTGCCCGCAGGATCTCTGTGGGTGACACCGTTATCGTCATATCTTATTGCACCATGGATTTTGAAGCTGCAAAAAAACACAAGCCGACCATAATCTTCCCAAAGGAAGACAATAGCTTGTAATCCGTATCTTTATACAGACTATGAAGAAGACCCTCCTAACCATATTACAATATATAGTTTTTCTCGGGCTGGGTATATGGATCGTTTATCACATGCTGCACCAGCTTACCGCCACGCAGAAAGATGAGCTTGTTGCCGCGATAAAAAGTATCCATCCTTTATACCTCATTCCTATTTGTTTTGTTGGCTTTCTCTCTCATTTTTTCAGGGCACTGCGCTGGCGTTACCTGCTAGAGACCGTGGAAATGAAACCTACGGTTGTGAACACGACATTTGCTGTGATGATTGGCTATATCACCAACCTGGCACTGCCCCGCGCAGGCGAGGTGGCCAAGTGCACCGTGCTGGCCAAGTATGAAAAGATGCCGGCCCATAAAATGATCGGCACCATCGTTGCTGAGCGTGCATTCGATATCGTGTGCCTGTTTGTTATAGCGATTTGTGCCTTTCTGATGCAGTTCAGCATCATCAACGATTATGTAGGCGCAAGAATGCACAAGCTTGTGGACAAGATAAAAACACATGAAATGGTGCTGCTGACCGGCGTGTTGTTGCTTGTGGCCTTTATTGTAGCCAGTATCATCATTTACCGAAAAAATAAAGAGACCAAATTCGGGCGGTTTATGAAAGAAATGAACCGTGGAATCCTGTCGATATTGAACATGAAAAAACGCTGGCCATTCATGGGTTATACGGTGCTTATATGGCTCATGTATGTGCTGCAGATATACATAGGGCTCAAAAGTCTGCCGGCGACTCATCATCTTACACCATATGCCGCTTTGGTTGTTTTGGTCTATGGCAGTGTAGGTATGATCGTAACTCCCGGTGGAATAGGATTGTATCCCTTCCTGGTGGCGCAAATACTGGGTGTGTACCTTATTCCGGATGTGCCTGCCCAGGCATTCGGTTGGATCGCGTGGGTGGTGCAAACCGGGCTTATCATTATATTAGGGGTAGTTTCCCTATTGTTCATTCATTCTTACAATCGTAAAAGAGATGCAGAAGCTGCAATGGATACAGCGCAAAATATTTGATCGCGAAAACCTGGTCCGTGAATGTAATATCTGGCGAACCACTGGAAAAAAGATCGTTTTTACTAATGGTTGTTTTGACATTCTCCATCACGGGCACCTTGATTTGCTTGCCCGTGCCGCCGACTTTGGGAATGTGCTTATCGTAGGCGTTAATACCGATAGCTCCGTACAGCGCCTGAAAGGCCCCGCGAGGCCCATAACCCATGAGCAGGACCGCCTGTTCCAGCTTGCGTCCTTACTATGTACGGATGCCGTTTGCTTATTTGATGAAGAGACCCCTGAAGCGCTTATAAAAATGATCCGGCCTGATTTGCTGGTAAAAGGCGGCGACTATACGATAGACAAGATCGTGGGTGCTGATTTCGTTCAGAGCAACGGCGGTAGCGTGGAGATCATTCCTTTCGTCACCGGCTACTCCACAACCTCACTTATTGAGCGCATTCAGCGACTGTAAGTTCTTTGTCAGAACCAATCAACATATTTATAACAAACAAATGTGTTTGTTTCTATTGTCCATTCTGCCTCAGGAAAATCTTTTATCAAGTAAGTCCAGGTTTAGACTACCTCCCCATATATACCATCAGTATCTGGACGTCGCTCGGGTTTACCCCACTGATGCGACTAGCCTGGCCTAAGGTGCGGGGTTTTATTTTGTTCAGTTTCTGCCGCGCTTCTGTAGAAATGGAGGTCAGCTTATCATAATTGAATGTTTCCGGAATGGTCAAGCCCTCTAGTGCCGACATTTTTGTCACCAATTCCTGCTCTTTTTCTATGTAAACGTCGTATTTC
This sequence comes from uncultured Bacteroidota bacterium, assembly GCA_903905065.1. Lineage (GTDB taxonomy): Bacteria > Bacteroidota > Bacteroidia > Chitinophagales > Chitinophagaceae > Nemorincola. Next base: position 6,533 of record CAIVEW010000064.1, read on the forward strand.
ACTTGAATTTCAGCTTGCTCCAATACCAGCGGGTCTGCTTCTCCTATCGCTTCTCCCAGACTTGGAATGGCTGCGATCATATCCTTGAGGCCTATTCCGGGGCGTAAAAGTAACTTAATGGCTCTTGTTTTTTCGTGAAGCGGGCTATTATTATTATCGTCCAGCAACTTTGCGGCCATTTCAGTATCAATAGAAAATCCAGCCAAAATGGTTTTAACCCTACTGACGCGCTCCTTTTTGTCCTTCATCAAACTCAGCCGCTCATCAGATGCCAACCCTATATCATGCCCAAGTTGGGTAAGCCGGAAGTCGGCATTATCCTGCCGCAGCAAGGTGCGGTACTCTGCCCGGCTGGTAAACATCCGATAGGGTTCGTCTGTTCCCTTATTGATAAGGTCGTCTATGAGTACACCTATATAGGCATCGCTCCGTTGTAATACTACCGGCTCTAGTTCTTTAGCATTTCGAGCAGCATTGATCCCCGCCATCAGGCCCTGACAGGCAGCTTCCTCATATCCTGTCGTCCCATTTATCTGTCCGGCAAAGAATAAATTCTTCACCAGTTTTGTTTCCAGGGTGAATTTTAACTGCGTAGGCGGGAAATAATCGTATTCTATGGCATAACCAGGCCTGAAGAATTTACAGTTTTCAAATCCCAGTACCATTTTGAGCGCTTTGTACTGCACATCTTCGGGCAGAGAAGTGCTGAAACCGTTCACGTAAATTTCCACAGTGTTCCAGCCTTCCGGCTCTACGAACAATTGGTGGCGGTCTCTTTCTGCGAAACGGCTTATTTTATCTTCTATGCTGGGGCAATATCTTGGTCCGCTTCCTTTGATGCGGCCCTGGTACATGGGCGATTGCTCAAATCCGGTCTTTAATATCTCATGCACTTCCGGGCTGGTGTAAGTGACCCAGCAACAACGCTGGTCTTTTGACCTTATCTTTTCTACGGGTAAATAGGAAAAGCCTACTACTTCCTCGTCCCCTTCCTGTATTTCCATTTTTGTATAGTCCAGACTACGCCCATCTATGCGGGGCGGTGTACCGGTTTTGAGGCGTGCGCTTTCAAAGCCCATCTCCACAAGCTGCTCCGTAATGCCGGTGGCTCCTTTCTCCCCTATCCTTCCGCCGCCAAATTGCTTCTCCCCAATATGAATAACCCCATTTAAAAAGGTCCCATTGGTCAAAACCACGCATTTTCCTTTGATTTCCTGCCCCATTCCGGTCACAACCCCGGTAATTGTTCCACGTGAAACAATCAGACCCTTCACCATATCCTGCCAAAAATCGACATTTGGTGTGCTTTCCAACATCTCCCGCCAGGTAGTAGCGAACAACATCCGGTCATTCTGAGTTCGAGGGCTCCACATTCCGGGTCCCTTAGATTTATTGAGCATCCTAAATTGGATCGTACTTCTGTCGCTGACGATACCGCTGTAGCCTCCAAGAGCATCTATCTCCCGCACAATTTGTCCTTTTGCTATCCCACCCATCGCAGGGTTACAACTCATCTGCGCAATAGTCTGCATGTTCATGGTAATGAGTAGCACCTTAGCTCCCATATTCGCGGCAGCAGCAGCAGCTTCACAACCTGCATGTCCCGCACCTACTACTATAACATCATATTCAGGAAACATAGGGTGCAAAGGTACAGAAACATAGGGAACATTAGATTGGAAATCGCAGCCGATAATAATATCGGAAGCCCAAGATCCGTGCTTCGGCTGATACTATAAATGAAGCGTACACACCTACTAAATAAGGATACACCCCAATTGTTCCACGTGGAACAAAATATTTCTGGAAATTTAACAATAATCTATAAAATATTCCGTTATTTTGTATCAGCATGCACGTTCCCAACAAAATATTATCTTGTACGCTACTGCTATCTTATCTCTCGATAGGGTCTTTCACCGTGTTTGCACAAAGCAAGATAAAGCATGCTGTTAAAAAGGAAGAACATAAGACAACCCTAGGCATTCAATCTGGAAGGGAATTACTTTTTAACTCAACCCCTCTTGTCCATAGCAAGCAAAACAAGGTCCACTATGGCATCAGCAAATCGCTTGTACTGAGGAAACCTTTGAACGCCCATTTTAAGGCGGAGGCATCTCTAGGCTATGGCACGCTACAGACTAAGGCTTTCCAGGACATTTCATTTCCTGCTAACAAAATAACCACCCTGGGAAGGCTATCTATGCCGGTAACCATACAATACTATTTCCTGCCGGAGAAGTCACGGGTACGCCCTTATTGCGGAGCGGGCTTGCAAGGAAATCTATTCTTTAATAACAATCAGGCTTTACTCTCCGACGGCCCAAACGAACATTCCAACACACCACAACCAGATACGAAGTATATCACCATCCTCTTTACCCAAGGTGTTACATTTGAGGTAAACACAAAAATAGAGGTAAACCAGTCTTTCCACTTCATACCGGGAAGTACGACCAAAGTCATCGGTATCGATCTGGGCATCGGCTATAAAATACCCTAGTCAACATAACTACGCCCATTTTTTACCGCAGATAGTCGCCCACCATTCTCAAAAACCAGCTCTACAAACGAAACTAATCGGCACTTTGATTTCTACAATTCGTCGCTTCCAAACGCTCTATACGAATATTCTTACATCAAGCATCAGGACCTCGCAACAAAAGGCTTTAATGCGGCAATAATATATCTAATAGGGAAACTCTACATCTCAAGATCCACTCTATGCCAAGATAAGGCCACACGATTTGTACACCCATCAGCGCTGCGACAAACACTAGCAGCAACGGCTGTAAAACAAAAAAGGCCGCCCCAGTCCGAGGCGGCCTTACATATAAAATATTATGTTTATTTTATAACAACAAATTTCTTTGTCATCATCTTACCCTCAGCACTAATTATCAAAAAATAATTGCCTGCTGCAAGCGACTCGGTATTAACTGTGTACTTATCATTCTGAACGCCATTATGTACATCCTTTCTAACAAAGCGAGCAAGACCATCAATAATCTCATAAGTAACGGTATTCTCAACCTGACCAAAGTCAGCTGTGACATTTAGCTGGCCATGTGCAGGATTAGGGAAGAGAGATACTTCAGCTAAAGGTTTACTAACCGCCTTCACAGCATTCGGATGATTATTCACCGTCAGTGCAACAGATGGAATAAGACCTACAACATTGCTATAAACCATAGAGTCGATAGAACCAAGCAATGCAGTCATGCCAGCTGGTATTGGCTGGTTACCCTGCATTGGCGTAGAGAAAAATGAGGTCGTGTCCCCAATTACCAAACTTGAATAATCAAAAATGTGGTTATGTGTAACAGTGCTGGAATCAGCATGGTAACGACCGTATACCCTCGGATACGGATTGTTTACTCCATCGCAACCAAGATATAGAACGGCATTTGTACCTGTCGATGACGATGGCACATCTATTGCAACATAATACCAACTATTAGCCTCGAGTGGCACCTGGGGGCCTCCTGGCAAACCATCTGTAGAAATCTGCGAATACATAATCGCTTCTGATGTATCACCAGGGCCAAAGTTCTTCTGCTGGGAACCAACTAACTCCAATTCGCCATCTTCGAGAATACTGTCTGGAGCTCCGCCAAGCGTATCATTCCACTTAAAAACATAAATAAAATTATATCCGTTATCAATAGTAGGATAGTCAACATTGGCGATTTGCGCAGCAATTGAATACTGAACGCCGGCTATAGACGTACCTGCGTTTGCCACATAGTACATAGGGCCCCAAATAAAATCGTTACCGCTATTGAAACTTTCAAACAGATCGCTGGATGGAACCTTTGTGGTGAAATTATATGTGCCTTTCGAATAAACAGTGTCGGTAACATAAAAAGAAACTGTTTGGTTATTATCAGCAGGAAATTCGTCTGTAGAATCAGATTCTATATCATATTGAATATCAAACCGACCGGTTCCGGAAGCACTAAGCGGATACTCGACAGTACTGAACAGCGCCCAAATAGAATCACTAGCCGGGTTAGTATTATCAAACGCTACAGGCAGATCGATCTCCGACGTATGCTGGCTAGTAGCTGAACCTCCTGTAGGAGTAAAAAGAGTCGTCGTCTTCAACGTCACTCCGTGAGCAGGATTAGTACCATAGTTAGCAACGAAAGCGCCATCGAGCATGTTATATGCGGTAGGGTTACCACTTGTCCCTAACTGATTAGACGGAACCGCGTAACTATGCCACATCGCCGGGCCACGGGGTACAAACCCAAGATCATTATGCAAATCCTGCCCCCATGGCGTGATCGTCATTGCTACATGCACGCCGGATCTGTACTGGGAACTAATAGCTATTCCATCAAGGTTGCCTATCATAAAAACAGGAATGGTAATACCTGTACAAGTTGTACTTGCGCCCATGCCGACAGGACCCTGCCCCGGATATTCATTAACCAGAACGACAGCAACAGCACCTGCCGCCTGAGCGTGCAGTGCCTTACAGCCAAAGTCGCACGGGCCGCTCAATGGGCCGCGCCAGATAACAGCAATCTTGCCGGCCATGGAAATAGTAAAAGCTGTACATCCGGAAGAATCCGCCGTTGAATCCATAATGATAGGTATATTAACCAGCGGAGTTGTTACCACTCCTCCCCAATCCCCGGTGGCGCCAGTACCACTGTTAGCCGCAGTAAAAACTTTATTCCCGGCTATAGCAGCCGGACTTACAACCTCCAGTCGTAGTCCCACATAATTTGCGTACCAGTTCGGTTTCGTATTAAACCCAACCCCAAATGACAGCGGATGAATTTGCGCATTGCTAATACCAGCAATTCCGACAAACACCGCCATTAATAAAACCTTAAAAAAGTAAGTCTGCTTCATATATCCTGTATATTTTTTAGTTAAGCCTAGCAAATTATGAAAGAATAACAATATTACCAAAATTTACCCCTGATTGGGTGCGGCATATCGTTTTTTTCCCTTTTTATTACCCACCCAACCCGAGTTGACTACTAAGTTCCAGCATTCGATCTATCGGTTTCTTTGCTGCAATCCTGAGGTCTTCATCCATGGTAATCTCCGGCAACTCATATTTCATGCAGAGGTATAGTTTTTCTAGTGTATTCAATCTCATATGCGGGCAATTATTACAAGCACAAGCATTATCGGGCGGCGCAGCTATGAATGTTTTACCCGGTGCATTTTGCTGCATACTGTGTAAAATCCCTGTTTCTGTCGCAACTATATACGAAGACGCCTCGTCCGTCTCTGCAAACTTCAATAATTGAGTGGTCGACCCAATAAAGTCCGCTATTCGCAGAACCGCTTCCTCGCATTCCGGATGTGCTATCAGCTTTGCATCCCGATGTCTTTGTTTAAGGCGCGTTATTTTCTCCAAAGAAAAAATCTCATGAACCATGCAGGCTCCGTTCCACAATAACATGTTCCTCCCCGACTTCCTATTAATATACGCACCAAGATTCTTATCGGGTGCAAAAATGATCTTTTGTTGTTTTGGCAAACTCTCGACGATAAGCTGCGCATTAGATGACGTGCAAATAATATCGCTGAGCGCTTTGATACCGGCAGAACAGTTGATATATGAGATAACCAGGTGATCCGGATGTTTGTCCTTAAAAGATTTAAAAAGCTCCGGGGGGCAGCTGTCACTAAGCGAACAACCTGCTCTCAGGTCTGGCAACAATAACTTTTTATGTGGGTTCAGTATTTTGGCTGTTTCTGCCATGAAATGCACACCTGCAAAGACTATCATATCAGCCTGCGTTTTCGCCGCCTTTTGTGCAAGCCCAAGGCTATCGCCTATGTAGTCTGCAATATCCTGTATGTCCGGCTCCTGGTAATAGTGCGCTAAAACAACAGCATTCCTCTCCTTCTTCAACCTGGCTATCTCTTCGAAAAGATCTAAAGCTGGATCTACCTCAATATCCAAAAAACCTTTTTGTTCTAATTCGTCATACTTCATAAACCGGTATATTTTATTCAAAATTTCAAACCAAAAGGCAAAAAACAATCTTATCCACAGTCCTATTAATAACCCTTAAAAATTTTTTAAAACTTAACCACTATTATTAGGGTTGTGAGTTCGGGGAATAAAAAAAGTTATTCCTATTGCAAATTAGGTTGTTTTATTTTATTCACAGAAAAGTGTTTTATTATTAACACATAGAATGCAGCAGCAGCTTCGATCTAACAGTAAATGTTGGAATTGTGGATTAAAAAGGGTGTTAGTAAAAACAGCGACCTGAATATCGTAGAAGAAAGTGTAGAACTTTATAAAACCACGGATAACTTTAAAAAACAGCAGTAGCTTAATTAGTTATGAAGCAAAAACATTTTTTCTACACCGATTACCCAATACTTTTCCACACCCTAAAATGAGAAATTTGCGGCATTGATACAGGTATAATATAAATATAAAATCTGTGCCAAAAAAAAGAGGAAAAAGAAAAGGCGCATATAAAATACACACTAACAAAAGTAATTTTAAAAATAAAGATTGAAAATATGGGAATAACTTGTGCAAAATCTAATTTTTCACATAAATTTGCCGTCCTTTATAAAACATAATACAAACCTGCAATGTCTGTAATTCAAACGATTAGAAATAAATATGGAAAGATAGCCGGCGCGGTAATCGCGATTGCGCTGGTAGGCTTTATCATATCTGATGCGCGCAATGGTTCCTTTGGAAGTTTTTTTGGCGGCCATGATCAAAACGTCATGACCATAAACGGTGTTAAGATAGACCCCAAAGAATACCAGCAACGCCTGAAGGAATATGAAACCCTGTCTATGATATACAACAAGGCAAAAACCCTTGATGACGCACAACGAGCGCAGATAGACGAGCAAGCTGTACAAAGCATAGTGGAGGAAGTAGTGATAGGCCAGCAATGCGACAAGTTAGGCATACAAACATCAGAAGACGAAAAGAAAGAAATGATCTATGGGCCAAATGTGGACCCGATGGTGGCAAACTTTACCCTGGAAGGACAGCCGATATTTGTTAACCGGGAAACGCACCAGTTCGATCCTTCTATTATTAAGCAGTTTGAAAAAGAAATAACGGACCAAGCCCAAAAAGTCGATCCGACCGGAAAGTACAAGGAGCAATGGGATGCCGTAAAAAAATACGTGACCAGGAGAAGCAGGATCAATAAGTTTCACCTGATGATGACCAACGCGGTCTATGTACCGCTTTTTGTTTCTAAACAAGCCGCAACAGACCAGGGTTCAATGGCAGCGATAAAATATGTAAAAGTACCATTTACGTCGATTGCAGATAATGATGTAAAAGTGAGCGATGAAGAGGTGAAGGACTACATGGCGAAACATGCGGCTATGTTCCAGGCTGACGAGCCAACCCGCTCGATAGAATACGTATCATTTGATATTAATCCTTCTTCTGCAGATACCAGCCGTGCGCTGGGTGCATTAACAGAAGTAAAGAGTGATTTTGCCGCTGCAAAAGAGAAAGACAACAAAAGTTTTGTAAACACAAAAACCGATGACCCCGCAGCGTACACCGAGGCCTATTTGAATAAAAGGACTTTCAAATCCCGTTATGCAGACTCTATCATGGAAGCACCTGTAGGAAGTGTGTATGGTCCATATTATGAGGACGGCGGCTATAAGCTCACCAAGATAGTGGACAGGAAATCACTTCCCGATTCTGTAAAGAACAGGCATATATTAGTGCTCACCAAGTACCAGGGAAATGAGGTAGCGACGGACAGCGCGGCAAAAATGAAACTGGATAGC
>CAIVEW010000065.1 GCA_903905065.1 uncultured Bacteroidota bacterium
CAAAAAAAACTCTATTCTCTACTTAATCAATAATTTATGTTGTGATAAGTACAAACATATAAAAAATACGAAAGCCCAGCTTTCGCCGGGCTTTCGTATTTTAAATTTTCAAAAGTTATCAGTCCGGCTTTTTCCCGTCAAGAAAAGTATTGATCGTCTGGATGGCGGCCTGTTTGTTATTCTGCTGGTCGTTTACGCCAACCGAATAACCGCTATAATATGGATCAGATGATCCGGCCTGGTTATCCAGTTTCATATTCTTTCTCATGTAGGCAGGTACAGCCTCCATCTCGTCACTGCTTTCTGTGCCTTTAATATTAAAGCTCATGCGGCGCAGGCGCTCAGCCCTGTCTTCCAGTGCGCGTTTCTGATCTTCAAACCTTTTCTTTTCTTCTATCTCATCTGCGCTGAGGATGCGTTCCCCTATTTTCATCATCGGCGTTTCTTTTGCAGGCTCTTCCTTTATGATTATCTGCATCGGTATGTCTTCCACTTTTTTGGCTTCCTGAGTATAAACTGGCGGAGTGGTTTCTGCGATAACTTCCTGTTTTTCCTCAACTAGCTGTAAAAAATGGTCAGATGGCCTTGGTATATGTTGTTCAGTTGGTTTGTTTTCCGATACGGGGTTTGCTGCCACTGGCACATCTACCAATACCGGCGCCATGCTTGATGGCTGTTTTGCGTATGGCCATGTTTCGGCGGCACGGGGTTCAGTCGCCTGCATATCGCCCAGCTTTACCACTATTTTCTCTGGCTCATTGTTTTTTGCGGGCATATCTATTTTGATATCCTTATGATTGAAACCAGTAGCTATAACTGTAACGGCGATGCGCTCCTTCAGGTTCGGGTCGTGGCCCATACCGAGTATTACATCACAATTATCGCCTGCCTGCTGCTGCACGTATGCCTGGATGGCTTCCGCCTCATCCATGGTGTGTTCAAACTCGCCTGCTGCCGAGGTTATATTTAATAACAGCCATTTTGCACCGCTAATGTCACTATCGTTGAGCAGCGGTGAGTTGAGCGCTTCCTCTACAGCCTGTGTAGCGCGGTTCTCACCGACGGCAGATGCACTGCCGAGGATAGCGACACCACCGTTTTTCATTACGGTGCAAACATCCGCAAAGTCCACATTTATCTGGCCGGTAGTGGTGATCACATCAGTGATACACTTTGCCGCTGTTGCCAATATATCGTCGGCCTTGGCAAATGCCTGTGTGAATGGCAGGTTGCCAAATTGCTGGCGCAGCTTATCATTGGAGATGATAAGGATCGTATCTACATGCTCGCGCATTTTGTCGATACCATCCTGAGCCTGCTTCATGCGTTTGCGGCCCTCGTAGGTAAACGGGGTTGTCACAATACCAACGGTAAGTATGCCGAGGTCGCGGCATATCTTGGATACTACCGGCGCTCCACCTGTGCCGGTACCACCGCCCATGCCAGCGGTAATGAAAGCCATGCGTGTGTTTACCTTCAATATTTTGGCCACATCTTCAAGGCTCTCCTCGCACGATTGCTTGCCGATCTCGGGATTAGCGCCTGCGCCCAGACCCTGGGTAAGATGCGGGCCAAGCTGGATCTTATTGGCAACCGGGCTTAATGCCAAGGCCTGTGAGTCGGTGTTGCATACCACAAAATCCACACCCTCTATGCCGAGGCTATGCATGTAGTTAACGGCATTGCTTCCGCCGCCGCCTACACCTATGACTTTAATAATGGACGATTGATTTTTGGGGATTTCAAAATGTATCATATCCTGTTGTTTTGTGAGTTAGTAAAAGGTTAGTTGTGAATGAGAATTTTTGTTAGAATGATTATGGTTAGTATTTGGATTTTTACTTTGTTATCTCTATTGTATTTCCTGGTCTTCCACGTCTTCGAACAACTTCATGAATTTGCCCTTTAGCCCGTCGAAGAGCTTCTTGACATTTTCGTTCCGTTTTCGTGATTTTTCCTGGTTTATTTCTGCAACCTCTTCCGTGGTTTTTTCTGCAACCGGTGGCGCGGACACTTCCATTTTTGCCACTTCGTTTTCTTCTATGAAAGGCTTTAGTTCTTCTTCCGTAATATGGATCATATTGCCGCCTTCACGCGCGAAACGCATCTTACCGCTCTCATAATCATAGTAGCCACGCAGAATGAGGCCGATGCAAGTAGAGTACATCGGATTCATCAACGCATCAGCATGGCCGCCTGCCAGGTGCTCGTTAGGATAGCCGATGCGTGCACCCATGCCAGTAACGAATTCGGTGAGCTGCGTAATATGTTTTAACTGCGCGCCGCCACCTGTGAGGATGATGCCGCCGCACAGGCGCTTGTCCATATCTATCTGTTTCAGGTGATACATTACATAGTCGAGTATCTCCTGCATACGCGCCTGTATGATGTGCGCGAGGTTCTTCACGGAAATCTCTTTAGGCGGTAACCCTCTAAGCCCCGGTATGGTGATATAAGCGTTCGCGTTGGCCTCATCGGCAAGGGCGGTACCGAACTGCACTTTCATCTGTTCTGCCTGTGCGCGCAACACGCCGAGGCCATTGCGGATGTCGTTGGTGATGTTCACACCCGCATAAGGTATCACCGCGGTATGCTTCAGAATACCATCGTAGTAAACCGCCAGGTCGGTGGTGCCACCGCCTATATCTACTATGGCCACGCCCGCTTCCAGGTCTTCATCATTCATTACTGCAGCAGCAGATGCCAGTGGCTGCAACACGAGGTCGCGGGTGGTGAGGCCTGACTTGTCCACGCAACGTTTTATGTTGCGTATCGCATTGCGGTCGCCGGTGATGATGTGGAAGTTGGCCCCTATCTTAACGCCGCTCATACCTATAGGGTCAAGTACATCGGGCGTACTGTCCACAGTAAAGTCCTGCGGTACTATATCTATGATCTGGTCGCCGGCAGGGATGTAGGTTTTGTTCTGGTCGCGCACCAGCATATCTATATCTTCCTGGCTGATTTCATTATCAGAGTTTGTCCGCACCCTGTCGCCGCGCGTTTGCAGGCTCTTGATGTGCTGGCCTGCGATACCAACGTATACTTCCTTGAGCTGAAGGTTGGGGTTAGAAAGGAGGCACCTTTCCATAGCTTGCTCTATGGAACGTATGCATTGTTCAATATTCATGACCACGCCATGGCTGACCCCTGCAGAGTCGGCACGGCCAAAGCCAAGAATATCGACTTTACCAAACTCGTTTTTCCTGCCCGCGATAGCCACCACTTTTGTGGTTCCGATATCGAGGCCTACGATAATGGGCTGTTCATTTTTGCTCATATTGCTGCGGTTTAAAATTGTTAATTGCTTTTATTTTCAGGATACGTGTATTTAGGCGCAGCCTGTTTTTTGTTTTTTTCTTTGTTGTCTTTTTTTTCTTTGGTATTTTCTGTCTTCTTTGCTACGGGAGCCGGGTGGTGCACCTGTTTGTCTTTTGGTTGCGGTTTCCCAGCTTTCTGAGTGGTAGGTTTTACCACTGGTTTGGGTTTTGTTTTTTCTTTTATGGCTGTTTTAGCTGCTTGCGGGACAACTTTTATTACTGGTGTTGTCGTTGTTTTTGTGCCGGTGGTTTGCGCCGAATCTTTGCTGTCGTTTTTCGCTTCTGTTTCTACAATGCTGTTTATCCAGTTCATAGTAGACACTGCTTTATCCACCGGCCCGCTATATGGAATTGCGGGTGAAGCGACCACCTGGCCTTTGAACCGCAGGTCGAGCGTTTCGTATTTATCCCATCCTATTTTGTTCAGTACGTTTTTATAAAACACGAATAGGTTATTGAACTTCTCCTTCATCAAAGAGGTATCTCCGAATATTATTTTCTGGTCACCGAGTACAGGCAGCAATTCAAAAGTTCCCGCGGAATCAACGATCACCTGCGATATCTGCGCACTCCAGAATGTGTCGGCCTGTATAGTATTCACTAGTTCTAAGATCTGCTTCCTCAATGCCCAGCCTGCGCTATCGTCCTTTATTTCGGGCGCGTTGGTCACAACTGCTGTGTAATAGACAGAGTTCTCAGACAACGGCATAATGCTCATTGTTGCATCCATGTAGTAGCTATGACTGTCCTGTCCGAATATCCTTACTACCGGCACCCGCTGTGTTACATACATATGCAGCACACGGTCATTATCTACAAAGACCTGTGCGCTCGCCACCCATGGATCGGCCGAGATCACCTGCTCCATGCCTTTTACATCGAGGTGAGAGACAGGGGTGTTCATTACGTCTATTCCCCTGTTATTGACCGCGAGGTCCATGATCTCTTTCTCTTCTATAAAATGATATTTCTTATCGTTCTTGATATGCACGGCAACACTCGACAGCATTTTGCTGTCTTCTATGCGCGAAGCACTCACAATAGCAATAATGCAGCCGGTGCTTACCACTACAGTAAGGAACACCTGCAATATTTTGCGAATCGATATTTTGCGCTTCGTGGCCATTACTTACTCAACAATATATTTTTGATCGGTTCTACCAATTTGTCAATATCTCCGGCACCTGCAGTAATGAACATATCCAAAGGCGCCAGTTTCACATATTCCAGCACTCCTTCCTTTGACATAATCGTGTGTGCGGGATTACTCATTTTATCCGCTATCATTTTTGAGGTCACTCCTTCCATAGGCAGTTCGCGCGCTGGGTAGATGTCCAGCAGCAGCACTTCATCTGCCATATCCAGGCTGCGGGCAAAACCATCAGCCAGGTCACGCGTGCGGCTATAAAGGTGCGGCTGGAAACACACCACGCACTTGCGGCCTTTGAATAAATGTTTCGCACCACTTATCAATGCAGCGAGTTCCTCAGGATGGTGGGCGTAGTCATCTATGTATACGATCTTGTCGTTCTTCAACACATACTCAAAACGGCGTTTCACACCCATGAAACCGGGCAGGGAACGTTTTACTGCAGCACCATCGATCCCCAGCAATTGAGTAACGGCTATAGCTGCTACAGCATTTTCGACGTTATGCATGCCGCCTATTTGCAGATGCACCTGCTCCAGAATACAGTCGGCACCCTTTACGTCAAACAGATAGCCTCCATTCTTTTGCAAGATATTGTCGGCATAGATATCTGCGGCGCTGTTTTGTAAACTATAGGTGAGCGTATGATCGCCTCTAAGATCGGCTTCGCGATGCAGGCCGTGCTTTACCAGCAGGGTACCGCCGGGTTTTATGTTTTTTGTGTACTGGATAAACGCGGCCTCCATCTCTTCCACGGTGCCATAAATATCCAGGTGGTCGGGGTCCATTGCGGTAAGCACTGCAATATCCGGCTTCAGCTTCAGGAAGCTTCTGTCGTATTCGTCGGCTTCTATTATTGCGGTATTCCTGCTGCTGTGCCAGTAATTGCAATCGTAGTTCACAGATATGCCGCCGAGGAAGGCATTACCGCCATAGCCCGTTTCGCGCAGCAAGTAAGCGATCATAGTGGAAATAGTCGTCTTGCCATGCGTGCCCGCCACGGTTACCGCATACATGGATTCTGTGATCCATTGCAGCACATCGCTACGTTTGTAAACCGGGTATTTATTGGCGAGGTACCAGTTAAGCTCTTTATGATCTTTGGGAATGGCAGGGGTATAGACCACTAACTGTGTGTCTTTATCCAGCAATGCTTCATCATCTGTGTAATGTATGCTCATTCCCTCTTTGGCCAGGTGTTTCGTAAGGTCAGTTTCGGTCTTGTCATAGCCGGCCACTACAATGCCCTGCTCGCGGAAAAACCGCGCGAGCGCGCTCATCCCGATGCCGCCGATACCTATGAAATACACCCTTTTTATTTCCCTTACGTTCATTACAAATTCAAAATTCAAAAGCCAAAATTCAAAAATCTTTTAACTACCCAATTCTATCACTTTCTTTGCTATTCGCTCGTCTGCATCCTTTATAGCCATGTTCTTCAAGTTCGCCGACATCTTTCGTTGTGTGGCATCGTCGTTCAATAACTCTTTTAGTTTTTTTACCAGTTGCGTTTGTGCGTCACTGTCCTTAACCAGTATGGCGGCATCGCGTTTTACGAGTGCCATTGCATTGCTGGTCTGGTGGTCTTCAGCCGCGTGAGGGTAGGGCACAAATATCACCGGCCTGCCGGCAATACAGAGCTCGGCTATTGCCAACGCACCAGCTCTTGATATAACTATATCTGCAGCTGCGTATGCCAGATCCATCTCTTTGATGAAGTCGAATACTTTCACCTTATCACTGTACTTTGCGGCGCAGTTCTTAGCTTTTTCGTAGTAGGGTTTGCCTGTTTGCCAGATCAACTGCACATCATCCTTCATCAACTCATCCAACTGTGCGTCTATACTTTCATTTATAGACTTTGCACCAAGGCTGCCGCCTACCACCAGTATGGTTTTCACATCCTGGTGCAGCTTAAAGTACATTTTGCCTTCGCCATCAGATGCCTTCATCTCAGATATTGCTTTCCGCACGGGGTTGCCTGTTATTATTATTTTATCCTTCGGAAAGAATTGCTCCATGTTCTCATAGGCCACACAAATGGCCCGGGCCCTTCTTCCAAGTATTTTATTGCTCTTCCCGGCAAATGAATTCTGCTCCTGTATAAGCGTAGGTATATTCAGTCCCTGGCCGGCATTCAAAACCGGGAAGCTGGCGTATCCCCCTACGCCAACTATAATCCCCGGTTTGAACTGTTTTATGATGCTTTTGGCCTGCATCCGGCTCTTTATTAACTTAAACGGCAGTGAGAGATTTTTTAATATACTGCCCCTGTTAAATCCTGCTATATCCAGTCCGATTATTTCAAAGCCTTCCTGCGGCACTTTCTCCATTTCCATTTTACCCTTCGCGCCTACAAACAGTAGTTCGGTGCCGGGGCGCAGCCGCTGGAGGGCATGGCCCACCGCTACTGCCGGGAAGATATGCCCGCCTGTTCCACCACCTGCTATGATCACGCGCAAATTGTTCATTTTATACTGCCGGTACCGGCGTTATACCTGTGTTCGTTTTTGTTGTTTTAGTTTTCTTCCCTTCAAGGGCCGCAACTGCTATTTCCTCTTTCGCTGTTTCTTCGGTTTCTTCTTCATTAGCGTCTTCAGCAGGTTCGTCAAAAGTCCGCTCGGTTACTTTCTTTCTCGGTTTCCTTTCCGGTTTCTTTACCCCTTCCATTTCGTCCACGTACCTACTTACGCTAAGCACTATGCCGATTGCTATACTCGTAAACCATATGGAAGACCCCCCCATGCTTATCATGGGGAGCGTGAGGCCGGTAACGGGTACCAGGTGTACGTTCACTGCCATATTCAGCATAGCCTGGAACACCAGCGTGATGCTGAGACCCACTGCCAGGAAGGCGCCGAATGCAAACGGGCATCGCTTGAAAATGAGTATACTACGCCACAGAAACAGCAGGTATAGCATCATTACTATCGCGCCGCCGATCAGCCCGTATTCTTCAATGATTATAGCGAAAATGAAATCGGAGTACGGATGCGGCAAGAAGTTTTTCTGCAAGCTCTGGCCCGGCCCTCTACCCGCCACGCCGCCATTGGCAATGGCTATCTTAGCCTGCTGCACCTGGTAAACATCTTCCGATTTTCCATCCTTCTTTTTTCCTCCGGCAAAGTCTTCTATGCGCTGCTGCCATGTTTTTGCCCTGCCGAAACCTGTGAGCTTGGATATTGTGAACAGCAACGAAATACCCATTATTCCTACGGCACCCAATAGCAGTAGGTGTTTCACTTGTACCCTGCCTATAAAAAACACTATACTGCAGGTGGCGCCAAGCATCAGGGCTGTAGAAAGATTGGCCGGAGCGATGAGCGCGCAGGTAAACAGCATCGGCAGCAGCACCGGAACAAATCCTTTTCTCAGGTCTTTTATTACGTCCTGCTTCATGCTCAGCACGCGTGCAAGGAACATGAACAATGCCAGCTTCGCGAGATCGGATGTCTGGAACGTAAGGTTAATGCCCGGCAGTTTTATCCATCTAGACCCCTCATTGAGGCTGGTGCCGAAAAACAGCGTATATAGCAACAACGGCAGGCTCAGCAGGTAGAGAATAACGGCTATCCTGGCGAACTTGGTGTAGTTGATCTTGTGTACCCAGTATATGATGAGCAAGCCGAGACCCAAAACCATTACCTGCTTTACAAGGTAGTAGCTGGAGTTCTTTTCCATGCGGTAAGCAAGGGACCCCGTGCTGCTATATACCGCCAGCAAGCTGATAAATGACAATAGCACGACTACGCCCCAGATAACCTGGTCGCCCTTCGTCTTCGTCATCAATTGCTTTATATGGTCTGCCATCTGCAAATTCAAAAGTTAAAATTCAAAATTCAAAACCCGGATTTCGTGAGACCTCCCGCTCCTTTGGAGCGGGTGCGGGAGATGTCACAAATTCTTTACTGCTTGTTTAAACTGCGCGCCTCTGTCTTCATAATTTTTAAACAGGTCGAAGCTGGCACATGCCGGCGAAAGCAATACAACATCATTGCCCTGGGCCAGTCTGTATGCCGCTTTTACGGCACCCTCTGCACTATTAGTATCTACAATTGTTTCTACTACATTGTCGAACGCCGCATGAATAGGGGTGTTGTCGATACCCATACACACAATGGCATGCACTTTTTCAGCAACGAGGTCCACTATTTCGTTATAATCATTTCCTTTGTCCTGCCCGCCGAGTATCAGCACCACAGGCTTTTTCATGCTTTCCAGCGCAAACCATACCGAATTCACATTGGTTGCTTTGCTGTCGTTGATGAAGTCCACGCCACGGACGGTGGCTACAAACTCCAGGCGGTGTTCCAGCCCCTCAAAGCCTGCGAATGTTTCGCGCAGTTTCTCCCGTCTCACGCCTGCTATGCGCGCTGATATACCCGCTGCCATACTGTTGTATTGATTGTGCCTGCCCTTTAAAGACAGATCGTGGATCGACATGTCCAGGTTGTCGCCCTCGAAGTCTATGTGCATGCGGTCATTGCGGATGTAACCGCCTTCGTTGCCAATGTTGTTATCGCTCATCGTAAAGTTTATTGTAGTAGCGTGAATAGAATGGGTTGCGATATATGCTCTTATTACCTGGTCGTCGGTGTTTACTACGAAATAGTCATTTGCCGTCTGGTATTTTGTTATGTTGAATTTTGAAGCCACATAGTTATCAAAAACATAGTCGTACCTGTCCAGGTGGTCGGGCGTGATATTCAGCAGTACTGCTACATCCGGCCTGAACTGGTGAATATCATCCAATTGAAAACTGCTCACTTCCATCACATACCATTTGCACGGGCGCTCTGCTATCTGGCGGGCAAAGCTGTAGCCTATGTTGCCTACCATCGCCACATCGTAATCTGCATTCTTCAATATCGTATAAGTCAACTTTGTTGTTGTGCTTTTGCCATTGCTGCCGGTTATAGCGATTATTTTGCTGTCGCCTTTGTACCGGAAACCAAATTCGATCTCGCTGCACACTTCGATGCCTGCGGCCCGCACCTGTTTCATGATGGGTGTCTTGTCGCTGATGCCCGGGCTCTTCACCAAACATGCTGCCGCGAGTATTTTGTCGCTGGTATGCATGCCTTCTTCAAACGCTATCCCTTGCTGTTGTAACACCGTTTTGAACTGTTCTCTGATCGTCCCTCCGTCGCTTACAAACACGTCCCATCCCTGCTGCTTGCCCAGCAAGGCTGCGCCCACACCACTTTCTGCGGCGCCAAGTATCACGAGGCGTTTTGTGTTTGTGCTCACTATTGCAGTTTTAATGTTACTATACTCAGTATTGCCAGTATGATGCCTATGATCCAAAAACGTGTTACTATTTTTGATTCATGGTATCCTAGTTTCTGATAGTGGTGATGCAATGGCGCCATCTTAAATATCCGCCTGCCTTCGCCATATTTCTTCTTAGTTCGCTTGAAGTACCACACCTGCAGCACCACAGAAAGATTCTCGATCAGGAAAATGCCGCAGATGATGGGTATCAGCAGTTCTTTGCGTACTATAATGGCGAGGGATGCAATGATGCCGCCGAGGGCAAGGCTACCGGTATCTCCCATGAATACTTGTGCCGGGAATGCATTGTACCAAAGGAAACCGACGCAGGCACCAACAAATGCGCCGATGAAAATGGAGAGTTCACCAAGATTCGGGATGTCCATAATATTCAGGTAGCCGGCAAAAAGATAGTTTCCGGATACATATGCGAAGACACCGAGGCAAACCCCAATGATCGCAGATACGCCGGTAGCAAGTCCGTCAATGCCGTCTGTGATATTCGCGCCATTGGATACTGCAACAATTATGAAGATCACAAACAGGATATAAATAATTGGTGTGGTCACGCTAACGTATTTCTCCCCGAATATCTCGGCAATCTTCTCGTACCTGAATTCGTGGCCCTTTACAAAAGGAATGGTAGTAGTGGCCGTTCTTACATTTACATAGGACTGAACTTTTCCGTTCTCGTCCTTCCTGCTGAACTGTCCTGCTTCCAGCTTTTCGGCAGTGCTGTGCAGTCCGTTATTGCCGGGGCCAACCTCCCTGCTGATCACCACATGATTGTTGTAGTACATTGTAACACCAATGATGATGCCGAGCCCTACCTGGCCCATTATCTTGAAGCGGCCTGCCAAACCCTCTTTGTTCTTTTTGAACACTTTTATATAGTCATCGAGGAAGCCTACCATACCCAGCCATATGGTAGAAACCAGCATCAGCACTATGTATACATTGAGTACGCGGGCAAACAGCAGCGTGGGTATCAGGATGGCCGAAATAATGATCAGCCCGCCCATGGTGGGTGTTCCCCTCTTTTGCGCTTCGCCGGCCAGGCCGAGGTCGCGAACTGTTTCCCCGATCTGTTTCCGCTGGAGATAAGCAATGAGGCGCTTACCCATGAGCATGGATATTACCAGCGACAGGATGATGGCCATCGCTACACGGAATGTAATAAAATTGAACACCCCTGCCCCCGTTAGGTGGATAGTATCGCGCAGGTATGTGAACAAATAGTACAGCATCGGCCCTTATTTATTTAATGTTTCAAATGCTTCCGTTAATACTTCCCGGTCGTCAAAATGATGTTTTACTCCTTTTATTTCCTGGTATGTCTCATGCCCTTTCCCTGCAACCAGTATTATATCGCCTGCCTGCGCAAGGGAACACGCTACTTTTATTGCTTCTCTGCGATCAGTTATACGCAGACTTTTTCTTTTCTGTGCAATCGTGAGGCCGGCTTCCATATCGTTAAGTATGTCTTCCTGGTCTTCGCTTCTTGGATTGTCTGCGGTAAGTATTGCTTTATCACTGTGCTCGCAAACTACCTGCGCCATTATTGGCCGCTTGGCCTTGTCGCGGTCGCCGCCACAGCCTGCTACGGTTATCAATTGCTGGCCGTCATTGCGCAACTGGTTGATCGTCGCCAGTACATTTATCAATGCGTCGGGGCTATGGGCGTAGTCTACGATGCCTAGTATTTTATCCTTTGGCGACAAGTATGTTTCAAAGCGCCCTACTGCTCCCTGCAGGCCGCTGAGCACTGCGAGTATTTCCATCTTATCCTGTCCGAGCAATTTCGCGGCACCATATACCGCCAGCAGATTGTAGGCATTGAACGTTCCTATCAGCCTGAAATGCACGTCCTGTCCTTCTATATTCATGAACAGGCCGGTAAGATTATTTTCCAGTACTTTTCCTTTTACAGTAGCCGGCATGCGTAAGCTATAGGTATGCTTATCAGCCTTTGTATTCTGCAGCATTACCATACCGCGTTTGTCATCGGCATTCGTCAATGCGAACGCAGATTCGGGCAGATCATCAAAGAACAGTTTCTTTACTCGGATATATTCATCGAATGTTTTGTGATAGTCCAGGTGGTCATGGGTAATATTGGTAAACACGCCGCCGGCGAACCGTATGCCTGCTATCCTGCGCTGGTGAATGGCGTGAGAGCTTACTTCCATAAATGCATGAGTACAGCCGGCATCGGCCATTTCCCTCAGCAGTGCATGAATAGAAACACTGTCTGGCGTGGTGTGCGTAGCCTCAACCACTTTATCATGAATGTGGTTTTGCACAGTCGAGAGCAAGCCGCTTTTATGCCCCAGCGCCTCAAACAGCTTGTATAATAGCGTAGCGGTAGTTGTTTTACCATTGGTCCCGGTGATGCCCACGACTTTCAATTCGCTGGAAGGGGAGCCGTAGAATGCATCCGCTATCAGTCCGGCTGCTTCTGCGCTGTCTTTTACTTGGATAAAAGTGGTTCCGGCCACCATCATTTCGGGCAGGCGCTCACAAACGATCGCGGATGCGCCTTGGGCAATAGCTTTCTCAATAAATGCGTGACCATCCGAAAGTGTTCCGCGAACTGCGACGAATGCACTGCCCTTAGCGACCTTACGCGAGTCGATGCAGACACTGCCAACAGGCACTGCCAGATCACCCTGAGTTGCCACGGGGGATACGTTTACCAGTATGTCGCGTAATATAGGCATTAGCTTAGTTGCAGTAATATCGGTTGTCCTTTGGTTATTATTGTTCCAGGCGTTATTGATTGTTCCCGCACTTTTCCTTTTCCTTTTATCGTTACCTGCAGGCCGCTCACTTCCAGTAAGTACACTGCATCTTTCACTCCCATACCCGTCACGTCCGGCATTATATTGCGGTATATCTTCTTTGCCGTTACATTCATATGCCTGCTGGAGTCTGTTTTTAACTCCATCATCCGGTTAACATCTTCGCCGGGCGATGCAGTATGTTTATCCAATGCCGTAAGCATTACGTGGTAATTCCTTGCCGTGGCGGCTTTTGCGGGCATTGTCCCGGCATTGTTTCTAGCAAGGCTGTCAAGGGGGCCGGCCCATGCGCCGATGTTCTCGGAGAATATTTTGTCGGCCACCATCCTGAATACAGGGGCAGCGATAGCCCCGCCATAATATGCCGCTGAGTGGGGCTTCGTCCTGATAACCACACAGATCGTGTACTTCGGCTGATCTGCAGGAAGGAAGCCCACGAAGGAACCCTGGTATACGCCATCTGTGTACCTGATGCCTTTGTCTGCTACCTGTGCTGTACCTGTTTTGCCGGCCATTGTGTAGTAAGGCGACTCTATGCCTTTTGCAGTCCCTTCCGTCACCACGGCACGCATGCACTTCTGTATCTGTGCTACTACCGATGAGTCGCCTACCTGCTCAATTTCTGTTGGCTCAAAGCTTTTTACTTCTTTCCCATACTCCTTTATAGAGCTCACGAGGTAAGGTTTCATCATCTTGCCGTTATTGGCAATAGAGTTATACAGCATACAGGTATGCAATGGTGTGATCTGCACGTTGTATCCTGCTGCCATCCACGGCAGCGATGTATTGCTCCACTCTTTAGAGTTGGGGGTAATAACGTGGGTTGGCCGCTCACCTATGAGGTCTATGCCAGTCGGTTTATCCAGGCGAAGCGTTTTGAGGTGGTCCGTGAACTTCGCCGGATTTTCCCTGTAGTAGGTGTAGGCCAGCTTTGCAAAAGCTGCATTGCTCGACTCTGCATAGGCTTTCCATATTGGCATGGCGTGCAGCCCCAGGTGCGAGTCTTTCATTACATCGTTACCAAAACGGATGGCACCGCCTTCCGCATCTACTACGTTGTCCACGTTGGTAAGCTTGTCATTCAGGAGTGATAACAATGTTACCAGTTTAAAGGTAGAACCCGGCTCTGTGGGGCTGAGTGCATAGTTGTAGTCTTCCCAATAGCTGCCGTCTTTCTGCCTGCCCAGGTTCACCAAGGTGCGTATTTTACCAGTCTTCACTTCCATTACGATACAGGTACCGTACAGGCATTCATACTTTTCCAGTATGCTCATAAGCGCGTGTTCCGCAACATCCTGCACATTTATGTCTATCGTAGTTACTATGTCTTCTCCATTTACCGGGTCAACTTCCGATCCTTCTATAGGCACCCATACATTGCCGGTACTTTTCTGCACTACACGACGGCCGTTCTCACCTATCAGCTCCTTGTTATACTTTGCCTCCAGCCCGGTTATATTGCTGTCCCTGAATTCGCCGATCACTCTCTTCGCCAGCAGGTCGTATGGCGTGGTGCGCTTTTCTTTGGAGTCTTCTATGAATCCGCCATATCCTTTCCCTTTATTGAAAATGGGGAATGAGCGCAGTGCCTCATACTGGTAATACTTCAGCTTGTGGCCGAGCTGATAGTATTTATTTTCTTCGTTATAAGCGCGTACAAATTCTTCCTTGTACTCCTCGGCCG
The DNA here is from genome assembly GCA_903905065.1 of uncultured Bacteroidota bacterium. Taxonomy (GTDB): domain Bacteria; phylum Bacteroidota; class Bacteroidia; order Chitinophagales; family Chitinophagaceae; genus Nemorincola. Next base: position 14,230 of record CAIVEW010000065.1, read on the forward strand.
ATCTATCTGCAAACAAGCGGGATACACAACGGGAAAGAGAATCAATGTTTTTTGCAAAGAGGCCAGAGTCGATCACCGAGAAATCTATGTGCACATCAAATTCTGGTATAGAGGAGCTAAGCAATACACCATCTTCCGTGTATATGTTGCCGCGTTCGGCGATCAGGGTATCAAAACGGGTGTGCATTTCCTTAGCCATTGCGCGCAGCTTTGGCCCTTCTTTTACCTGGATCATAGCAGCTTTAATGATGATAGCAAGCCCAAACACGCAAATGCATGTAAAAGCGATGTACACCCTGAACCGTATGTCTTTTTTTATGTCCACTTCTTTTTAGTCGTGAGTCGTAAGTCTGTTTCTTCCGACCCTGTGTTTTCCTTTTTAACCTTTTAACCAATTAACCCTTTAACCATCTACTTCTTTATTTTATACGCCGGAAGCAATGAGGGCTTCAGACCTATTTTTTCTGCATTCCTTATTACCTGCGTTTCTGTCTTCACATACATCAGTTGCGATTTGGTGTCCATGTACTTCCATCTCAGCTCCTTCAGTATTTTGTTTTGTGCATTTATCTCCCGCTGTATATCAATAGCACGATGGCTGTTGCTGATATACAACACGCACAAGAGCGCTATAAAGGCCAGGAAAGGAATATTATTGACTATCGCTTTATAAGATACTTTTTCCACTAACGACCGCCAGTCGTTCCTAACCCGTTGCGCGGGTGTCAGCGCTTCCTGCGGCTGACTCATCTGCTCTTCGTTACTCATATAACCTTAAATCCCTAAAGGGACTTTCCTTTTATTGTCTGTTTCATTCTTTCTCCCCCTTCTTACCCAGCGAAGCCCCTTTAGGGGTTTGGGGTTCTCTCCCCTATTCTCAACCGGGCGCTGCGTGAGCGTGGGTTGTTCTTTATCTCTTCCTCTGTTGGTTCTATCGGTTTTGCATTCACGGGTTTCAGCAACGGTACTATTGCTTCCTCATATTCGCCTGCTTCGTCCCACCTTCCTCTTTTTATATAGTGTTTCACTATCCGGTCTTCCAGCGAGTGAAACGATATTACACTTAGCCTGCCGCCCGGTTTCAGGCTTACGGCTGCCTGTTGTAAAAACTCTTTCAGTGCGCCCAGCTCATCATTCACCTCTATTCTCAGCGCCTGGAACACTTGTGCCAGGTACTTATTTGGGTTGCCCCTCATCACGGGTGCCAGCATTCCTTTAAGCGCGGCTATGGTTTGTACCGTGCGCCCTTTGCGCTGGGCCACTATGTGCTTCGCCAATTCTTTCGAGTTGCGCACCTCACCGTATTGTTCAAAGAGCGTATGCAACTGTTGTTCACTGTAAGTCTTCAATATCTCCGCCGCTGTCAGTTCTGAGCGCTTGTCCATCCTCATGTCCAGCGGACCGTCGAAGCGTATTGAAAAACCACGCTCTGCCGTGTCAAACTGAAAAGAGCTTACTCCAAGGTCTGCCAATATCCCGTCCACCTCGCTCTGCCCGTGCAACCGTAAAAACCGCCTCAGGTATTTAAAGTTCTCTGTCACCGGTATCAGCCTCGCATCATCCGGTTTGTTCTTCCAGGCATCCGCGTCCTGGTCAAACGCGATCAACTTTCCCTGCGGCCCCAGCTTTTCCAGTATCAGCCTGCTGTGTCCTCCGCCACCAAATGTGGCATCCACGTATACACCATCTTCCTTTATTGCCAAACCGTCTACTGCCTCATGTAAAAGGACTGTTGTGTGGTAAAAACCGGGGTCGCCCATTTTATAGATTTTCAAATGGGTTCCCGAAATCATTTGCCACGTCCTCCGCCAGCTTGCTGAAACCGCCAACACGCTCACGGAGATAATTATAATAAGTATCTTTATCCCACAATTCCACTTTATTGCCCTGCGCACTCAACACAGCATCTTTCTTAATACCTGCATGGTCCTGCAAAGGCTTTGGCAGTAATATGCGGTCTGCGCTATCGGCTTCCACGATCGTTGCTCCATTCAGGAACAATCTCTTGAATTCTCTTACGGCTGGTTTGAAATCATTGAGGCGATTTATCTTTTCGCTGATCGCACTCCACACATCCATTGTGTATATCGACAGGCAGTTTTCAAAACCACGGTTTATGACAAACTTTTCTCCCATCCCTTCAGCAAGTTGCTTCCGGAATCCCGATGGCAATAAGAAGCGCCCTTTGGCGTCTATTGCTACTTCATATTCACCGAGAAAACTGGTCATTTGTGTGTTTGCGTACTGTAAAAACAATTATCTCCACAAAATAACACATTTTCCCACTTATTTCCACAGAATTAACATTACATATTTATCCACATCCTGATATATGACCTGAAATGCTTGCCTGTATTGACTATTGACTGAATTTTCCGTAAAAAATGCCAAAATAGGTGTTGATAACCTGTTAGTTGAGGTGGATAACCTGTTTATTGGAGAAAAAGTCGTGTTTGTGGTTGCCTATTTTAGCGAAAATCAATTTGCACAATCGGGAACTCGGTATTTTGCTTACACGCCGCTCTTTTTCAGTAGGTGCCTTTAATAACGGAAAGACGGGTTGCACATACAGCCTTGAACGTCTTCACGGTATAAATATTTTCAGTCTTATATTTTCGGTACAGCCCGAATCTGTGTCGGAAAAATATCAGCCGCTCAAAGTGATAGGAAGAACTCAATATCGAATATTTCGAGAACCGATTATGAATGAATGAACTTAAAACTATTACAAGAAAAATATACTCAAATTGATGCGCTGTTGGAGTCTCTCGAGCCCGAGAAAAAGATGTTCGATAGCCCACAACACGG
>CAIVEW010000066.1 GCA_903905065.1 uncultured Bacteroidota bacterium
AGTTTCCCGATATCCATTAAATATATTTTTGTATTTAATCCGGCATATATAGGCTATTAATTGATGTAAGGGTGCTATTTTGCAAACTCCAATTTTAATGAACAAAACTGCAACCAAAATGAAAGCGATCGAAATAGTCTCCATACCAGTATCGGATCAGGAGCGCGCAAAGGATTTTTATGTAAACAAGCTGGGCTTGAAAGTGGTAGCAGAGGCGCCTTTTGATAAACATAAATGGATACAGTTGGCTTTCCCCGGTGGTGGTCCCAGTATCACGCTGGTTACCTGGTTCGATTCTATGCCTGCCGGTTCTGTAAAGGGTTTGGTTGTGGGTACAGAAGATATAGAGGCAGAAAAAGCTTTACTCGAATCAAGAGGAGTTGTAACAGGACCTGTTGAAAAAATGCCATGGGGTAGTTTTATGACAGTAAAGGACCCCGATGGTAATGCACTAAGCCTGCACCAGAAATAGTAGAAAAGCCCCGTAAAAACGGGGCTACTATTGATATTTAATATAAATGGAACTTCTTAAGAGGCTATTGTTGTACTACCTGAGTTTTTAATGTGCCTACTAATGCACCTACCTGGCCTATAAGCTGGGTAGATACACCGCATTTGGTTGCACCCGCTACCAGGTCACCTACAAATTTGTCAAAATCTGCACTCGCAGCTTTCTGGCCCATTCTTGAGTTTTGTGCAGGATCATGTGCAGCACTCATAGATTTACCACTATATGTGAAATTCTTGGCGCCTGTTGCATAGCAGAAGAAATCGGTAAGATTTTTTTGCAGTGCAGTATAGCCTGTAGTATTGCTGGCACCTAATTCTCCCAGCAGTACTGAGAAGAACTTTGTATTCAGCGCAGTATCTCCGGCTATTACAAGGATAGTGCTGTCTACTACAGAACGAAGGTTCAGCCTGCCCTGTTCTATCTTAGTGGTGGGGGCAGCTGGATCTGTGACCATTGTTGTGCCACCCAGGGAATCATACAGCGACTTTGTGGTAGAAGAGCTGCTTTTGCTGCAGGATGTCATGAATGATGCAGATATGACTAATCCGAGAACACATGTTACTAGTACTGTTTTTTTCATTTTTGGCTTTTTTTATTTGTTTAGAAAATACGGTTAAAAAGATGGACTACTTTATATGTAAGGGAATTGTGAGAAACTGCCGGGCAGCCGCCTTTTAGTTGTTCGGCGCTGGGCATAAAGCGCTCGGCTTTGTAGGGGAGCTGCGCTGTGAAATTGCCGGCGATCTCATTGGCATTTACTTTCACAGGGTAATAAGTAAAAACTACGTTGCGGGAGCCGGGATTGCAAAGCACATGGTTCACACCCTTTTGCTGGTAGAGCCAGGTGCTGATCTTTGTTCCATCCTCATCTGTAATAGGCTGCTTGATGTCTATACGCGCCAGTGCCAGTATATTAGGATCCAGGGGTTTGGGCCGCAGTACTATTGAGAGGTGAACCACAAGCACCAGCAGGAGCACCGAGAAGGTAGCGCCCGCTATAATAAGCGCTCTTTTGATGAATTTCTTTCTGTTCATATGTTCCATTTACAAGCATATACGACACTTGTATGACAATGGATTTGTGGTTGCAGAAAAAAGTATCGGGCGGGTTGAGGACTTTATCCATTCTTTATCCTTTTTTATCCCTTCCTCGCGTCATTGCGGCCTGCGACCCGCAATCTCATTTGTCCCGCGGCAGCGGGAATGTTTCTCGCGTCTTTGCGAGGCACGAAGCAATCTCACGTCAAGATGGGAAAGTCTGCGCGTCGACCACCTCCCCTTCCGGACTCCTCCCAATAACGGGAGGAGAGCCCGCGCTTCCTTTTTGTTGAGGCTCGTCTTTTTGTCCCATCAGGGCGTCATTGCGAGCGCAGCGTGGCAATCTCGCGATAACACGGGCTGTTTTTCAATGTGGATTTCTGTGTGACAAAAAAGGTGAGATGCAGACATTGGTTAGGGTCTTTTTTATAGTTAAGTAATTGATTTTCAGCATTTGGTGTGAGTTTTGGGTATGTCTGGGGTTGTCAAAAAATGTTTGCTTTTGTCCCAGGTGGACAGGCTGCCTTTGTTTGTCATTGCGGCCTCCGAGCCGCAATCTCATCTTTGCGTCCCGAATGTTCGGGAGCAAATGTATCTCGCGTCTTTGCGAGGCACGAAGCAATCTCACGTCAACATGGGAAACCCGCATAATACAAAGCACTCATTTCGTGAGATTATTCCGCTTCGGTCCATGAATGCATTTGCTTTGTCGTGGCCGGGCGGTGGCTATGCTATCACTCCGCGCAATGACGGGAGTGGGGGGTATATTTCCGCTTTTGTGTTTTTCCGGTGCGCAGCGTGTTTTTTCCGCTTTTGTGGATTGTGGGGGCTTGGATAGGTTTTTTGTTGTGTTCTATTTTATTGGTTTACAATTAGTTGTGTCCATTTTTTTGTGATTTCCGCCGGGTTTGCAAAATTTCCGCTTTTTGCCGGAACGGAAATGTTTTTGTTGCCTGGGTTTAACCGCAAAGACACAAAGACCACCGCCGATGGCGGGGCGGGCAGCAAATATGGTGTTGTGATAGTGTTTACAGTATGTCAAAGAACAAATTAAAATTAGATGCCATGCACCCAATTAACTGATAAAGATACTATTGGGCTAAGAGCGTTTCCAAATCTATTTTTGAAAGTGGCTGTTGTAGCGGATAGAAAGTTGTTAATGGGCGGAAACATAAGCCTGGTGCTAATCTGGAGATTGGCTGCCGGTTAGGACGTAGTGAAAAAACACTACGCCCAGTTGGGTGATGTCAAGTGTTAATTGAATGACCTTCTGAATTCTAAAGGCGACAGCTTCGTTTTCGTCTTAAATAACTTACTGAAAGATTGAGAATGTTCAAACCCAAGTTCGTATGCAATTTCACTTACAGACAAATCGGTAGTTGACAGCTTTTCCTTTGCTTTTTGAATTAATTTCTCATGTATGTGCTGTTGCGTATTCAACCCGGTTAGTGTTCTAAGCAAGCCACGCAAATAATTAGGAGATACGTTTAACTTATCAGAAATGTATTGAACTGTCGGTAACCCATTTTTCAGCAAATCATCGCCATCAAAGTATTTGTCGAGTATGGCTTCCATGCTGTCAAGAATTTTGTGGTCACTTATTTTTCTGGTAATAAATTGACGCTCGTTAAACCGTTCAGAATAATTGAGCAACACTTCTAATTGTGAAATGATGATGTCCTGGCTGAATTTATCGATATTGGAGTGGTACTCTTGTTGAATATTTTTTACAATTCCAGTGATGATGTTTTCTTCTTTTTCCGAAAGGTGCAAGGCTTCGTTTACCGAATAACCAAAATATTCGTATTTTTTTATCTCGCTTGCTAATGCGGACTTCCATAGAAAATCCGGATGTATAAGCAACATCCAACCTGATGGCTTTAAATCTGAATGTTCATCCATCTCAAGTCCAAAAAGCTGGCTGGGCGATATGAAAGACATCACACCTTCGTCAAAATCGTATGCCTGCTGGCCATATTTCTGCTTAA
>CAIVEW010000067.1 GCA_903905065.1 uncultured Bacteroidota bacterium
ATCACCGTAACAACCGTTGTTGTGTAACAAGTGTTGGTACCGGTATAAGTAACCGTAGCCGTACCCACAGACACGCCATACACTCGGCCGCTTGCAGTGATAGTAGCAGTGCCTACCGGGGCAACAGCCCATGTGCCGCCAGAAGTAGGATCAGACAGGAAGGTGACGCCTGTGACACCGCATACCGTAGTAGTACCCAATATCGACGATGGCAAAGCCTTTACAGTTACCGGCCACGTCCGCGCACAGCCTGTGGCAAGAGCGTAAGTAACTGTGCTGGTGCCCAAAGCTGCCCCTGTAACTCCTGTTACCGTTGCGCTGGAACCTGGCGTTAAGGTTACACCGGCGGTTGTTGTCCATGTACCGCCTGCCGTAAAGTCGCTCAGCGTGATGGATGCTCCGTAACATACCGAAGATGAACCACCTATGCCTGAAGGATTAGGATTAACCGTTACAACCACTGATACGGGTACACCACCTATAGTGTAAGATATAGTTGCAGTCGCTGCCACAGCGCCTGTTGCCGTAGCTGTCACAATACCCGAGGTACCTACAGTCGCAACCAATGTGTTGCTGCTATGCCACGTACCGCCTGGGTCGGCATCAGTTAACGCGGAAGTTTGACCCTGGCATATATTCAATGTACCGGTTATGCCTGGTAAACCTGAACCGACAACAGTAACATTCAAAGTTGCCGTAAGCGTACCGCAGCCGTTGCTCACTGTGTAGCTGAAAATCACCGTACCTGCTGCCACACCTGTTATAAGGCCGGTTCCCGAAACCGTTGCATTTGAGTTGCTTGCTGACCATAGGCCGCCCGTCACGGTCTCAGATAAATGATCCGTAAGGCCTACCGTGAGAAACGTTGGTCCGGTGACCATACCCGCAGAGAACGCATTAACCGTAACCGCCGTGCTTGATATCGCAATGCCACACCCGTTTGTGACGGTATATGTGATGAACGATACGCCTCCCCCTACACCTGTTACATTACCGGATGCATCTACACTGCCAATAGCCGTGTTACTGCTGGTCCATACACCGCCTGCAGCGGCATCGGTCAGCGCTAATACAGAACCGGCACATATCGCACCGGTATTGCCGGAGATCGTGCCCGCAACCGGTAACGGATTAACAGTGAGCACAGCGGTAGCTACCGTTGTGCCGCAGCTGTTGGTTACCGTATATGATATGGTAGTTGTACCTGCAGAAAGGCCACGCACTACGCCTGCTGTACTCACTGTGCCAACAACAGGATTTGTGGAGCTCCACACGCCGCCCGGGGCTGCATCGCTCAAAGCAGTTGTCGACCCTGCACATACCGTACCGGCACCGGACAATGACCCTGCACCCGCGCTTGCGTTTACGGTCACTGTGGCTACCGCATAGCAGCCTGTACCACCTGTTGCGTAAGTGATCGTTGCCGTTCCTGTGGCTACTCCAGTCACCGTGCCTGAAGATGAGTTTACCGAACCTATGGCGCTATTGCTGCTGCTCCATGTTCCGGAAACTGTAGCATCACTGAGCACTATGGAACCGGGAAGGCAGATAAGCGCATTATTGGTAATCGCTGCGGGATGTGCGGTCACCGTAACCGTCGCAGTGGTTTTACAACCAGCAGCTATTGTATAAGTGATCGATGAAGTGCCAGGGTTGACACCTAAACAAGCTCCGGATGCGGAGATAGTAGCAACGGTAGTATTGCCACTGGCCCACGACACTGTCGGGCCGATCGCATCTGATAAGAATGTTGTACTTCCCTGGCACACAGTAGTATTTCCCAGTATCGCAGTCGGCGAGTTATTTACCATGATATTGTATGTCCTGTAACATCCTGTGGTAAGGGCATAAGTAATGGCAGCCGTTCCGGCGGTGGTGCCGGTAACAGTGCCGGAGCTGCCAACGGTGACATTGCTGCTTGTCGCGCTCCACAGTCCGCCGGCAGTAAAGTCGCTCAAGGTAATAGATGACCCGCTGCACACTGAAGACGCACCACCTATACCCGATGGATTAGGGTTAACTGTAACTATAACCGTTGTGGGAATACCGCCCACTGTGTAGGATATTGTAGCAGTGGCAGACACAGAGCCTGTTGCAGTAGCCGATACAATACCCGATGTACCTACGGTTGCAACAAGCGTATTGCTGCTGTGCCATGTGCCGCCCGGTGTGGCGTCGGTCAACGCCGTAGTTGATCCCTGGCATAGACTCAATGTACCGGTTATACCGCCCACGCCTGATGGATTCACAGTGATCAGCAAGGTAGCCGATGCTGTGCAGCTGCCGCTGGTTACTGTATATGAAATAGTAACTGTACCTGCTGTTACGCCATGTACAACACCGCCAGTAACTGTGGCGTTGCCATTGCTGGCGCTCCATGCGCCACTGCCGGTAGCATCAGTTAATGTGATATTTGCTCCCGCAGTCACTGACGATGGCCCGGAGATTATACCCGGATTTGCCACGTTTACCGTTATTGTAGTCGTTGCTGTATTGCTGCAGCCACTGGTCGTTCCCGTCACTGTATAGGAATTGACCCCTGCCGACGGGGTAAACGGAACGCCATTCGAGATACCTCCAGTCCAGCTATAAGAGGTTGCCCCCGTGCCATTCAGGGTAGCCATCGCGCCTGAACAGATCGATATCCCGCCACCGGTGGAACCAACTGTTGGCAGAGCGTTCACAGTAACCGCAGCTATGCCGGTATTGGAGCAACCATTAGCATCCGTTCCTGTTACCGTATAGGTGTTAATACCAACGGATGGCGTAAAGGCAACTCCGTTTGTGATACCTCCGGTCCAGCTATAAGAAGTTGCACCGGTGCCGCTAAGCGTAGCCATAGTACCTGAACATATTGCCGCACCACCACCCGTAGCACCTACCGTCGGTAATGCATTCACGGTTATTGTAGTTGTAGCATTGTTGCTGCAGCCGTTGGTGGTTCCTATTACCGTATAAACATTGACGCCTACAACGGGAGTAAAAGGTATTCCATTTGTAACCCCACCTGTCCAACTGTAAGAGGATGCACCTGTACCACCGAGAGTAGCTGTAGCTCCGGAGCAAATGCCAATATCTCCGCCCGCAATACCTACTATTGGTAATGCATCAACGGTTACTGTAGTTGTTGCTGTGTTAGAGCAGTCACTCGTAGTGCCTGTTACTGTGTAAGAGTGAACACCTGCAGAAGGAGTAAATGCCGATCCGTCTGTGATGCCGCCCGTCCAGCTGTAAGAAGTGGCACCGGTTCCGCTCAAAGTTGCAGAGGTCCCGGCACATATCTCTGATCCTCCCCCCGTAATACCTACTGTGGGCAAAGCATTTGATGTCACGGTCGCGATAGCAGTATTGCTGCCACAGCTATTAGATCCCGTTACTGTATAAGTAGTGATGCCGGTGGCTGGTATGAATGATACACCATTAATAACTCCGCCTGTCCAGCTGTATGAGGTTGCACCGGTGCCTATAAGCATTGCCGGATCACCCGCGCACGTTACGGTTGAACCAGTAAACCCAACGGAAGGAAGGCCATTTACAGTTACTACATTCGTAGTGGTGGTTTCCGAACCAATGGTCACGAGTGATGTATAGCTCCCGGGAGCCGTTGCCGTTATTGTGTGACTTATAGTCGCTGCAAATTGCTGGATTCGGTGATTAAACTGGTCAGCGGTAATAATAGTACTGCTGGCATCCACGTAAACAGATGTAGGATAGCTCAGCTGATTAGCTCCCAGGCCTGAACTACCTGTGCCGGCTACCGTCGTTCCTGATGTCGCACCGGCAAACCACATCTGGATACGGTGATTTTGTCGATCGGCTACAAATACGTTGCCGCTGCCATCCACATATACGCCCGTCGGGCTATTTAAATGCGCTGCATCACTGCCGGAGATCCCACTTATTCCTGCCACTGTCGTCCCTGTCGATGCGCCCGCCGCCCACTTCTGGATGCGGTGATTGCCCTGGTCGGCTATATACAAATTGCCACTGGCATCCAGGTATATACCATAAGGATTAGATAATTGGTTTGCCCCGCTGCCAGCGCTGCCAGTGCCAGCCACCGTAACGCCTGAGCTGGCGCCTGGTGCCCACTTCTGGATACGGTTATTGCCCGCGTCTGCCACATATATATTACCGTCCATATCCACATACACACCTGCGGGAAATTTAAACTGGGATGCGCCCGTCCCGTAAGCACCGCCTGCTACTGTGGTGCCTGAACTGGCGCCGGGAGCCCATTTCTGGATACGGTTATTATTATAATCCGCGACATATACATTGTTGCTGCCATCCACATATACTGAATACGGGGTATTAAGATGGCTTGCATCACTGCCAGATACGCCGCTGCTCGCCCCGGCTACAGTTACGCCAGATGTCGCGCCCGGCGACCATTTCTGCACACGCGAATTGCTTGCATCGGCGATATACAAATTACCGGTCGCATCAAACGTTGCCCAGCCAGGGTAAAATAACTGAGATGCCCCTTGTCCATATACACCACTGCTTGATCCTGCTATTGTGGTTGCCGATGCCGATATCGTCGGTGTTATCGTGCTTACACCCACTCCATCTAATTGCCACACAATCTCCGATGGCTCGGTTACACTGGATTCCGATAGTGTATTACCTGTAAAACCAACAACGCCATAGGGGCTGGAAAGCGTTTGTGCATTTGTTGTTCCAGCTATCATCAGCGATAAGAGCGTTAATGCATTAATTACTTTGTTTCTGAAGGTGTAGTTTGTTTTCGACATAATGTTTTATTTGAGTTTGAAGATTTGCTAGTCTTTTCCAAATGATACCGCGCGGGTGGTAACCTATGATGCCGCTCCCTGTAGTTCTCAGGAACAGGAACAGTGTATTTTAGTTTATTCGCCCCCAACAGCCAATTTATAAAATGCCAATACTAAAAAAAAGAGTTTTTTTTTCAAATTAAAAAACTACAAATAATCTAATAATAACAATTGGACGCATGCGTTGGTCTACCGTTGTTCGAGATTCAGCGACGCGCATCGGGGTGAGTATATAAACCGGTCTCCGACAGGCTGCAGTAGCACCACAGCCCGATGCGACATATACCGCTCTCAATCCCAAACCCTTATCTCCAAAATATTTTACATCATATCCCGCCAGTAGCGCATGATATACCGCATACGACACATCATAAAACTTCAATTTTTCCACTTCATTTTTCTGCGCGAGCTTTGTGCCAAAAAAGAAAAAAATCCGCATCGTTTATATGGAGGATCTAAGACCTGGCATCAGACTGTATATTCGGTCAGGTTGATCACAATAATCAAAAAAATCACAATTCAGACAAAATGCCCACATGGGGTACTGTGGGGCATAAAATGCCCGGCATCCGTATACCATTGGGGAGGGAATCCTACTCTGTTAGAGCATTCTGAAAATTCGATAATCCTGAAAATTCTGATTCAGACAGATGCCCCACCCCCTACACCCCACATGGGGCGCAGCCTGCAGTGAGCTTGCCGAAGTGGGACATGGCATTATACGTAATCAATTATAGATCAGTAATATAAGGGCACCCGACGCCCCATATAAGCACCGAAAAAATATCGCAATAAATGCGACATTCGCTTGAAGGCTATGGACAATAATAAAGCCTGCTCGTAAAAACGAACAGGCTCAATTAAAATAAACTGAATATTTACAAAACTATTTCTTCGCCTTAAACTTTCCCCTTGCCGATTTTTTAGGTGGGTTGGCTTTACCCTCCTCTATTATGGCTTTTACTTCTTCTATAGTAAGTGCCTCGGGTTTTTCAGACTTCTCCTTCGGTATCTTGAAGTTGCGCAGGCCCTGCTTTATATATGGTCCGTATGGGCCCTTCAGTATCCTGATCTTTTCCTTTTCAAACACCTTTATTTCGCTCTCGGCCTTGGCTTTCCTTTTTTCCTCTATCAGTGGCGCCACTTCATCAAGCCCCACGGTATAAGGGTCCATCTCCTTCTTCAGCGAGTAGAACAGGCCGGCATGCTGCGCATATGGCCCGAAGCGGCCTATATTCACAGTCACATCCTCACCTTCAAACTGGCCCAGGTTGCGGGGCAGCCTGAAAAGTTCCAGCGCCTCTTCAAGTGTAATGGTCTCAATACTTTGGTTAGTGCGCAGCTTTGCAAACCTTGGTTTTTCTTCTGTCTCCGCATTTTCCGAAACACCTATCTGCACCATTGGTCCGAAGCGCCCCAGGCGCGCAACCACCGGCTTACCACTTGTAGGGTCCACACCTAGCTCACGCTCACCCTTGGCACGGCTGGCAGTCTCTATAGTATGCTCCACGGTCTCATGAAAAGGCAGGTAGAAGTCATCGATCATCTTGTTCCAGAGCTGCTTGCCTTCTGCTATGTTGTCAAACTGCGCTTCTATCTTCGCCGTAAAGTCATAGTCCATTACCTTCTCGAAGTGCTCACGCAGGAAGTCATTGACCACCATGCCCAGGTCGGTAGGAAACAGCTTGTTCTTCTCTGCACCGTAGTTTTCACTGTCGGTCAGCTTTTCTATCTTATCGCTTTTCAGCGTCAGCACCTGGAAATTGCGCTTTACGCCTTCTTTCTCCCGCTTTTCCACATAACCCCTGGCTTGTATGGTACTGATAGTAGGCGCGTAAGTAGACGGACGGCCAATACCCAGCTCCTCCAGCTTCTTTACCAGCGATGCCTCGGTATATCTTGGCGCCGGCCTGGAGAATCGCTCTGTGGCTACCATGCGCTGCAAATCCAGCACCTGGCCGGCAGCGAGCGGCGGCAACATACCTGCGTTCTCGTCTTCTCCGTCTTCGTCATCATGCCCTTCGCTATATACCTTCAGGAACCCATCAAACCGCATTACCTCACCGGTTGCGGTCAGCGCGTCGGCCTGGGTGGAAACACTTATTTTAGCGATCGTCCTTTCCAGTTGAGCATCCGCCATCTGGCAGGCCATGGTACGCTTCCATATAAGCTCATAAAGGCGGGTCGTGTCGGCGTCACCTGCTGTCGTAGCAGTCATGTCGGTAGGGCGTATAGCCTCATGCGCCTCTTGCGCAGAGTCGCTCTTGGTCTTGAATATGCGCTGCTGGTGGTACCGCTCCCCATACTGGGCAATGATCGCTGCGCGCGCACCGTCAATAGCAGTGTCGGAAAGGTTCACCGAGTCAGTACGCATATAGGTAATGTGTCCATTTTCATATAGCTTCTGGGCAAGCAGCATCGTTTTAGATACCGAATAGCCGAGCTTGCGGCTGGCTTCCTGCTGTAAGGTAGAGGTGGTAAATGGTGCAGAGGGTGACTTCTTGCCGGGTTTCACCTGCACATCTTTAACTGTATAGGTGGCCCCTATGCACTTTTCGAGATAGCTTTCAGCACCAGCCGCATCATTGAGTTTATCGGGACCCTCTGCCTTGAATATTACCTTTTTCTTGTTTATATCGTCCGCCCCAAAGAACGCTTCTACCTTGAAGCTGCTGTTCACTTTAAAACGGTTAATGTCCCGCTCGCGCTCCACGATCAGCCGCACAGAAACAGACTGCACTCTGCCCGCGGATAGATTATTGCGCATGCTCATTTTGCGCCACAGGACGGGCGACAATTCAAAACCTACTATGCGATCCAGTATACGGCGGGCTTGCTGGGCGTTAACCAGGTCCATATTTACAAAGCGAGGATGCGCCACAGCAGCCTCTATGGCAGGCTTGGTGATCTCATGAAACACGATCCGCTTGGTTGTATAGGGGTCCAGTCCCAGCACCTCACACAAATGCCATGATATAGCCTCTCCCTCGCGGTCCTCATCCGTTGCCAGCCATACGTCATCAGACTTCTTAGCGATCGCCTTCAGTTCTTTGACCACCTTTTGCTTATCTTCAGATACTATGTATTTGGGTTTGTATCCATTCTTAATATCAATACCCATATCTTCCTTCTCAAGATCACGTATGTGGCCGTAACACGACTTCACCTCAAAGTCACTACCCAATATCTTTTCAATGGTCTTTGCCTTCGCAGGCGACTCCACAATCAACAAATGTTTTGCCATTCCTAATAAAAAATAAAAACTTAAAAATAAAAACTTAAAAAGCGCACGGTTTCCACTCTACAATTTCTCACTTATTTACCCGCCGAAGCTCTTTTGGCCAGGGAGGGAGACTTATTTACCCACCACCGCTTTTTAGTAGCGAAGTAGGGCGACTTAGACTAAGGACTTTTTCTAAGCGTGTGCAATAATAGAATATTGTTTCCACAAAGAAAAAAGGACAACAAAAATCGTTGCCCCTTTAACTAAAAATTTAGTGAAAACATTAATGTGACTGCTGATTCGGTCAATTCTGTACCGATAATATCCCGCCACCAATATCTGATGCTTTAAAAACACAATCATCAAACACCGCAAAAGTGAACCTATTAGCTTTCCAAGGGGCCGTGGTAATTATCCAGTTCTTTCTCGTATCCAAAAACAAGAAGGGACAGCCACGCTGCCCCTTCTGTTATTAAGCATTCTAAATAATAATTAGTGTGCTACTACTACACGGCCTGTTTTGTTTTCGCCATTAGCAGAAACAGTGTAGATGTATATGCCATTTGGAAGTACTGAAGTATTGAAAGTAACCTTACCATTGTTGGTACCATTTACAGTTTCAGTAGCTACAACCTGGCCCAGCATATTTGTAAGAGATACAGATACGTTAGAAGTATTGATCAGGTTGAAAGAGATAGCAACTAAAGTAGTAGCTGGGTTTGGAGTTGCAGTAACACCAGTCAGGTTAGCATTTACATTCTGGATCTTAGTGCTAGGACCAGCAATGTGGAACAGGATGAAAGGATACTGCTCATACCATGCACCGCCAGTAGACGCAGTGTAAGAAAGATGTGGTACATAATCACCAGCCCATCCGCCGTCTGTAGAACCAAGTGTTTTCAGGTAACCTACGGTCTGGTCATCAGTGAGATGATTACCACCGGTATATGGAGCAAAAACTACATTACCAGATGCACCATCAGTTGCAAAATTCACGATTGGTTCGAAACAACCGTATTTGTAAGAACCGTCTGACTTGATAACTGTATCAAATGGAACGAAAGAAGAACCTGGTTTGAAAGATACTGACATAGCAGCCATGTTGCCCGCAGGAACTGAAAAATTAACCGGGAATTTGTATCCGTGGGTGAAAGTTACCGAAGTATCGGTAGCGGTCAATGGGAAATCAACGCTGTATGCAGCCGGGCCTGAGCCAGTAGTCCTTTTGCCCATACCATTGGAAAGGCTGTCATAAAATGTTTCAGGGAACCATGCTGTATCTGTAGAAGCAAGGCTGTAGTTTGCAAGCAAAGTTGGGTCAATAAATCCACCCTTACCAATGTTTGTAGCAGAAGTCAGATCTCCGTATACAAAACTCAGGTGAATGTGATCAGTGTACGTTGCGCCATTTGGACGGCCATAAACACCAACTACTTCGGCTGAGTCAATAGTGTAAGCGTCAGTTGTAGCGATCTGCTTGCTGGCAGTAGCCCAATCATTACCCATTGGATTAAAACCTATACCAGTAGATACGTTGTAGCTGTAACCCGCGGCTGGGACGTTATAACCCAGGAATGGAGTTGTAGTGCTTCCTGTACCAAAGATAGCGGTAGTATCAGGCCAGAAATACATGGAAGAGAAACCTGTTCCTGCAAGCGTAGCGTTTGTTGCAAGAATTTCGGTACCGTAGTCATACCATGCAGATGCTACTGTCGTAGTCTTTGCACCACTGTGGTTGTGCGTCATAATAGGCTGGGTTGCAGGCCTAACATCGTGTTTTTGTGTATTTGCAGCACCTAAGTTAAACACTACACTTGCATTGCGCTCTTGTGCGCCTGCAGACATGGCCATAGAACTGGCAGTTAAGAGTAAAAATAATTTTTTCATTTTTGAGATTTTTAAGATAATAAATGGTTCGCGTAAAGGTAAGGAGTTTTATTAATTAAATAACAACTTTCGGTGAAAATTATTGTTCGCCCGGATTTTTTTATATTTTCCGATTTGGCTGCAGGGAAAAGCAATTTTGCTGGCTATGGTATAAAAAATCTATTTGGTATTACCTTTGCATCCCCGGCTTTGCAGGGAATCCGGTGCCAATAAATTGATCTATGCTTCCAGAATTTGACAATACCGAAGTAGCTTTCCAATACCGTAGCAATAAAGAGTTAAAACATGCCCGGTTCCTGTTTGCGTCCATGAGCTCACCAACGCTCACCAATATTGGCATAAAAATGACCAGCCTGGCATTGTCGCTGCATCTGCCGGTAAAAGCAATCATAAAAAGCACCCTGTTCGACCATTTCTGCGGTGGTGAGACCATGGAAGACGCGGCTAAGACGGCGGCGGTGATCGGAAAGTATGGCATTAATACTATTCTCGATTACGGAGTAGAGGGTAAGGAAAGCGAAGATGACTTTGACAAAGCTGTGCCTGAATTCATCAAGGCCATAAAATATGCCGCTTCCGGTAAGAATATACCTTTTATCAGCCTGAAAATAACCGGTTTCGCCTATTTTTCCCTGCTGGAAAAGGTTCATTCCGGGTCGCCGCTGACCGCTGATGAGGGCGGCGCCTGGCAGCGCGTGGAAAACCGGATAGATGAGATATGCAAAGCAGCCGCAGGCAATAATATAATGGTACTCGTGGACGCGGAAGAAAGCTGGATACAAAAACCGGTGGACGAACTGACGGACAAGATGATGGAACGCTATAACAAACAGAAAGCCATCGTTTTCAACACTTTTCAACTATACCGGCACGACCGGCTCGTATTCCTCAAGGAGTCTTATGAAGTAGCGAAGACAAAAGGCTACCAGCTTGGCGCCAAACTGGTGCGCGGCGCCTACATGGAAAAAGAACGCAACAGGGCTGCCGAAAAAGGCTACCCCTCGCCCATACAGCCCGACAAGCAGGCAACTGACCGCGACTACGATGAGGCAGTATACTTTTGTATGCAGCACCTGGACGGTCTATCGTTGTTCATTGGCACTCATAATGAAGCCAGTTGCCTGAAGGCTGCTAAATACATGCTTGACCATAACGTACCGGTGAATACAGAAAAAGTATTCTTCTCGCAGCTCTATGGTATGAGCGACAATATTTCTTTCAATCTTTCCCATGAGGGTTATCATGTTGCCAAGTACCTGCCGTACGGACCAGTGAAAGACGTTATCCCCTACCTCATGCGCCGTGCCCAGGAAAACACCTCTGTAGCCGGGCAAACAGGCCGCGAGCTATCGCTGATCAAGAAAGAAATAAAACGAAGGGGGATCTGAGAATTGCTGGCTGGTATTTTTTGTCTTTAAAATAAAGAATATGATAAACAGAACATCAATACTCCTTTGCCTTTTTATATTGGTTTGCATGGATACAACAAACGCAAAGCTGCCAGCAGATGTAAACGCCCGTTTCGACAGCTACAAAGAAAACTTTGTGCTGGAACTGTGGAAAGTGTATCCTTCATGGGCGAGCAGCGTGGGCTACCACAAGTATGATTCCGTGCTGGTGACACCGGATGAGGCATCGAGGAATAATGAACTTTCTTTTTGTAACGCACACCTCGATTCTTTAAAAAAATTCAAACTCGCCGAACTGTCGGACCTGAACAAAATAGACTACCGTCTTATTGAGAACCAATTGAAATACGCGCAGTGGGGCATCAACGAAGAAAAGGCATTTGAGTGGAATCCGGCTTCGTACAATGTATCGGAGGGCTTTGCCAATATGCTGGCCAATGACTACGCCGATATAAATACCCGACTGCGCAACTTCTTTGTAAGAATGGATGCGGTATCTGACTATTACAGCGCAGCTAAGCACAATATTAAGAACCCTACAAAAGAACATACCGCACTTGCCATAGAGCAAAACTCAGGCGGGCTATCCGTGTTTACAGATGACCTGGAGGAAGCCCTGAAAAAATCTACACTGCCGGACTTGGAAAAGACCGCAATAAGGGAACGGGCCACAATGGTTGTATCTGCTATAAAGCGCTACACGTCCTGGCTGGGTAAACTTCCGAACCCAAATCCACGCAGTTTCCGGCTGGGTAACGAATTGTACGCGAAAAAATTTCAGTACGAAATACAGTCGGGATATACGGCCGACCAAATATATAAGAAGGCGCTGGAGCACAAAGATGAGCTGCTGACCAAGATGCATCAAATTACTGTGAAGCTTTGGCCTAAGTATATGCTCGGCAAGCCCATCCCGGGAGACAGATTTGTTGTCATAAGGCAGATGATCGACGTGCTGTCGCTGAAACATGTGCAGCCGGATTCTTTCCAGGCGGCAATAGAGCATCAATTACCAGAGCTCGTATCGTTCATTAAAAACAAAGATTTGATCTACATAGATCCATCAAAGCCACTGGTTGTACGCAAAGAACCGGCATATATGGCGGGAGTGGCAGGCGCATCCATAAACGCCCCCGGACCGTATGATAAAAACGGGAACACTTATTATAATGTAGGCAGCCTGAGTGGATGGGACAAAGACAAAGCAGAAAGCTACCTGCGGGAATACAACCACTATATACTTCAGATACTCAATATTCATGAGGCTATACCCGGCCACTACACACAGTTGGTCTATGCCAACCAGTCACCGAGCATCATAAAATCAATACTGGGCAATAATGCCATGATTGAGGGTTGGGCAGTTTACGGAGAGCGCATGATGTTGGAAAACGGCTATGACGGCGATCTGGGTGTTAACTCGACCGAGGCATCACCCGAGATGTGGCTGATGTACTATAAGTGGAACCTCCGCAGCACCTGCAATACGATACTTGACTACAGCGTGCATACCAAAAACATGAGCAAGGAAGACGCGATGAAATTGTTGGTAAATGAAGCCTTCCAGCAACAGGCTGAGGCAGAGGGCAAATGGAACCGTGTATCTGTGACACAGGTCCAGCTTGACTGTTATTTTACAGGTTATACCGAGATCTACGATCTGAGGGAAAGCCTGAAAAAATCGATGGGTGCTAAATTCAACCTGAAGAAATTTCATGAGCAATTCCTGAGTTATGGAAGTGCGCCGGTGAAGTATATTAAAGAAATGATGAGACCCCTCCCGGCCTCCCCGAAGGGGAGGTGAAGCGACGTAACTCATTTCTCCGATCCGTTCTTTTTTACTTTTTAATTTACAAACATGGCACTAAATCTCAAAGGTCTCCGGACAGTTGCTTACAAAGTAAGTGACCTCAATAAGGCTAAGGAATGGTATAGCAAAGTGCTGGGCATACAGCCTTATTTTGATGAGCCATTTTATGTGGGTTTTAATATTGCAGGATACGAGCTGGGCTTGCAGCCGGAAGAACATTCCGCGGACCCGAATATTGCGATCGTGGTGACCTACTGGGGTGTAGATGATGTCCAGATTGCGTGGGATGAACTGCTCGCAAACGGGGCCACGGAGCTTGAGCTGCCCATGGATGTGGGTGGTGGAATCATCGTAGCTGCAGTAAGAGACCCTTGGGGCAATGCTTTTGGCGTTATTTACAATCCGCACTTTAAACTTCCCGGGTAATGATGCGAAACCTCCGGTTTTGGATTTTTCTGTCGGGCATGAGCCTGCTTTCGTCATGCCATGTAGCACGTTTCTTCATTTACAATTTTGCCGATATCCGGGATTATAAAAAGTTTCCAAAAGTAAATATTGACAGGCAGGGGCAGCCGTTTCTTTTTACAACGAAGGATGAAAGAGATTCGGTGAAATTACCTTTCCGGATCACTGTGAAGAAGAAGGAGTACAGTTTCAGACCATTTCTTGAAAAAACAAAAACTGTAGCATTTATTGTCATAAGGAACGATACCATGCTATATCAGTATTACGGACAGGGTTACCAGGAATCTTCGATAGTGCCTTCGTTCTCTATGGCTAAATCATTTGTTTCCATGCTGCTGGGCATAGCTATTGATGAAGGTGCAATAAAAGATGTGCATGAACCGATCACAAAATACCTGCCTGAGTTGAGGGGCCCTGGTTTTTATAAAATAACTATCGAAGACCTGCTGAATATGCGTTCGGGTATCAGGTTCAATGAAGGGTATCTAAACCCTTTCGGTGATGTGGCAAAATACTATTACGGAGTTAATCTCAGCAAGTACATCACGAAGCTGAAAATAGAAACAGAGCCTGATGAAGCCTTTAAATACAAGAGCGTAAACTCGCAGTTATTGGCTATGATCGTGGAGCGGGCGGTGCACAAGCCGCTGGCAGAGTATATGGAGGATAAAGTGTGGCGTCACCTGGGTGCTGAGTATAACGCCTCGTGGAGCATAGACAGCAAAAAAGACAGCGAGGTAAAAGGCTTCTGTTGCTTCAATGCACGGGCCAGGGATTTTGGCAAGATCGGCAGGCTGTACCTGCGTAATGGCAACTGGAACGGGAAGCAGATAGTATCGGAAAAATGGGTGAAGCAATCGCTGGACTTAAAAGGCAAGAAAAATACTTTTTATTCTTACCAGTGGTGGCATACGTTGGATAGGGACGAGAACAAAAAGGTTAAACCTGCCAACGATTTTTACGCAGATGGATTACTGGGGCAATTTATTTACGTGTATCCCGAAAAAAATATCGTCATAGTGCGACTGGGCAAGAAGGAGGGCATACATGGATGGCCCACGTTGATGAAGGAGATAGCCCGCGCTAATTAGCGCCCGGCGCTTCGGGGGTGGCAACTATCATTGGATGTGCCTCCGCAATATCTCTTAGAAATCCATCTGCATCGTCAGGCGTAATGACAATTTTTTTACCCTTGGTTGTTTCGATGAGCACATAGTTAGTCCGTTGTGTGCAATACCAGACCATGCTGCCTATCCCCTTCTTATAGAAATAGCCCGTGTAGCCAAAAACGCCTCCATTGCCAAAGGTCCTGATCGCGAACCTCATGTCATCCACTTTTCTTATGGAGCTGATCTCTGAAAAAGGGATGACCACTGGTTTCACTTTCCTGTCAATAGTGATGGCGTATTCGTCAACACGGATAGAGTGCGTTTTCAAAACGTACATCGAGATATACAATGCAAAGATCAGTACCGGGCCAAGAAGGACCGCCGGCAATGCGCCGGCTCCCATCGTAGAATAGCCGGTGTATAATGGAATAGCGATCGTCGCGGCAAGGAAAAGCAAGAACCATGGCACTATCCGCGCCACCACATCAAGAGAACTTTTATATTCTTTCATTTGCGTCCTTACTAATTATTTGAACAGTCCTTTCAGTCCCTTTTTTGCTTTGTCGCCCACATCGTTCAATATGTCGTTCTTCCTTTTTGAAGTATCCGCATTTCCTCCCATTAGCTGTCGCTGCAATTCTTCTTTTGCCTGCGATACCACTTGTGTCTTAAGCGCCTTAACGGTGTCTTTAACTGCCGATTTCACGCTGTCAATCTTCTTTTCAGCCTCTTTTTTAATCTCTTCCTTTACATTGTTTACAGCATCTCCCACTACATTTTTCAGATCGGTTTCGATCTTCGGATTGGTAGTTGTTCCGGTTATTTTTATGGCGAGGCTTACTTTGTCGCCGGGGTTCACATTGATGCCTTTGCCGGCCGCCTGGCTCACCAGGTTGCTCACCATAGCATTGCCCGCGCTGCCAAATGCTGAACGGGGAACAGACAAATTAACACCGTAATTTATGGTCTGGTCGAAACCGTTGCTGCCGGCGATCTCAGCGTCCAGGTCGCCGATCTTTACCTTATATGGCTGTACGGTCACACGTCCGTTTTCAAAGGTGAAAAATATCTTAGTGTCCTTAAGCGTGATCGTCTTGAACTGTGTGAGGTGCAGCTTATCTGCCAGCTGGTCGGTCACCGGGAAGTTGCTTAGAACGCCATTCAGCAACAGCAGGTCTCCCTTGCCGGAGAGTGAGTTCATTACCGGAGACATATCCGGCCCCAATTTACCAGTCATGCTAAGGTTGGATGTGATCTTGCCGCTCACATATTTCCCGACAGGCATCATCTTCTTTACCATGTCGATCGTGGTAAATGTTTTCTGCACATCCACATTGGTTACATCGTAGTCAAACGCAATATCGGGGTTCTTTTTGTCTGTTTTTGTGGAGTATAGGCCATCTATTTTAAGGGTGCCATCGAGCGCTTTCGCAGTAACGCTTTTCAGGTTCACAATTTCGTTGCGAATGACGAGGCTGCCTTGCACGCCGGTAAGCAGCAGGTTATCGTATTTCACAGAACCCACAGAGACATTCAGTGCAACATCAAGATTCGATGGCACCAGGAACGGCTGTGTAGATGGAGCTGTTTTGGCCGCCGGCTGTGTGGATGGCGGCCCCATAAATTTGTTCACATCAATGTTATCGGCCGTAAAATTGAACGAACCACTCAATGCCTCGTTATGCAGGTAATAACCGAGGAGATTATTTATACTGCCCTCACCGGTAAAGTTGGCCTTCAGGTATTCACCTTTGAAGTTAGTTACTGTTACATTTTTGGGATTGAATGTAAGCAGCAGGCTCGCTACAGTGACACCGTCAGGGTAGTCCTTTGAGGCATACACGACGTTGTTTATGCCTATTGTTCCGGCAGCATATAATTGGTCAAACTGCTTTTTCTCGGCTGCGGCGATCGACCCTTTTACCGAAACATCCGCGCTTACAAGCCCTGTCAATTTGGTTCCGGCATCCATCTTCATAAATTTCTGCATCTGCGAGAGGTCTATGCTTCCCTTGGCGGATGCGTCCACCCACTGGTTGGAAACAGGTGTTTTCATCAGCATCCGGAAATCGAAAGGCTGCGCACCCAGGTTCAGGTGGCATTTTTCAAGATTTACTATTGTATGGTCGGTAATGCCATCCGGATTGTTCACGTCCAGCTTCACCTGGATATCTGATACCTTCTCGGGCAGATCCGGGTATTGGAAAGAGCCATCCTGTATGCCGAGAGCCAGTTGATAAGCAGGCATCTGCTTCTTGTTGTACGTTCCTTTTACAAATCCGCTAAGAGTGAGCTTACCTGTGGTCTTAATGTCCTTGAAGTTGTTTTGATAAATACCGGGCACCAGTGAAAGAATGTCCTTAAAGTCATTGGACGGCGTGCTGAATTGAATGTCCATGACCATGTTGCTGGTGTCTGGCATCTGCACAAAACCTTTTGTAGACAGGCGCAGGCCGTTCAGTTGGATCTTCTCTGTGTTAAAGGTGTATTTGTTCGCTTTATTATCAATCTGCAGGTCAAGGTCTGCAGAGGTCTTTACCTTGTATAGGTAGGATATGTTTCCGTCTATAAAGGTCATTGCTTCAATACTGGTTTTCGTTGCGAGTGTAAAAGCATCGCTGGTGAAATCTCCCGAACCACTGTGGTCCAGGTTCTCGATGATGGCATGCATTTTGCCTTGTTCGTCGTTGTATTCTATGTATGCATTTTCTATAGAGTATTTGCGCAGCTTCATAGCAAAGGGTTTGCTGGGCGCGGTCGGCGCAGTTGGCGGTGAAGGCTTGGTGATGTTCCAGTTGGCTTTGCCATCCGTATGCACTACGGCGTGTATCCGCGGAGTAACGAGGCCGATGTTGAGTATATCATAAGTGCCCCCGATCGCCTTCATCAGGTCCAGGGAGATGTCAATACTTTTTGCCGACACCAATGTATCATTCTGAAAGGATTCTTTTCCCACAATGCTCAGGTTCTCGATGCTCACAGAGAGGTGTGGGAAGTTATGAAAAAGAGAAAGACTGACATCTTTAAAATCGGTGGTGGCATCCAGCTGCTCATTGAGCTCTGTGTTAATGAGGGCCATTATTTTATCCTTAAAAAATATAGGGACGAGTATGGCGGTCAACAGGAACAACCCGATAATAACCCCGATAGCGATAAAGAAACGTTTGATCAGTTTGCCCATTTTCATAATTAATAACTGTTTTATTCTCTGCAAAAATAACATTGTGTCGCTTAAAAGCAGGAAACAATATCCCATGGTATTAAACTTTAACTGTTTTCCCTCGTCTAATGGGGCTCTGGTGTTATCTTCGCTTCATACTTTAATTCAGTTCCATGCTTGAGCGTGTTTTCCTCCAGGTGTTTTTTCTATGCCTGTTTATTTCATTTTTTTCGTGCAGCAGTTCGAAACATTCAAAATCAAAGCGGCTACCCGGAATATGGCAGCTACAGCCGATAACCATTGATGGCAGCAACAAAGACTGGCCAGCACCTTACCCTGAATATGACGAAAAGGCCCAGCTCGGGTATGCGGTATCTAACGACAAAGAAAATCTCTATATAACCGTAGAAACGGGCGACCCTGCCACCCAGCTAAAAATATTGCGCGAGGGGCTGACCGTATGGATAGACAAAAAAGGAGAAAAGGGAGAAGAGACTGCTATCAACTACCCGATACCCATGAATAAAGATGGAAAAGAACAACGCGCACCGCGACAAAAAGTGCAGGGCGAAGGGCAACAAGGCTTAGGTAGCGACCGGCAGCAAAAACAGCGTATGGACCTGGAAGACAAAGTACGCGCGGCACTGGATGAAGCTAAGGAGTTCTCCTTGCAGGGCTTTAAGAGTTGCAACCTGCAGTACCCCGTTATGGAACTGGATTCCTGCGGCATAATGGTGCGTATAGGGCTGGATGCTGATAATGAACTGGTGTGGGAAGCCAAGGTGCCGTTGAAAACATTCTACTTTAAACCGCAACTGACTCGCGCCGACAAGGGGAAAGCCATCAGCGTTTGCTTTGAGACCACAGGAATGAAGCGCCCTCCGGGGCAACAGGGTGGTGGCAGCCACGGTGGCGGCAGCGGTTTCAGGCCCAGTGTGGGATTTGGCGGAATGGGTGGCATGGGCATGGGAATGGGTATGAGTGGCGGTAGCATGCGCCGCGGCAGTGGAAGGAACAGCAGCCAGAATACCAATGATATAATGGAGCCGGCTTATAAAAGCACCAAAACGTACAAAAAATTCGGGCTGGCCTACCTGGAGTAGCGAAATGTTCAATAAATAGTGTAATAAAGTTTTTTTTGACAGTACTGTGGCATAACTTTGCGCACCCAATAACAAATAGTTGGGGGCAATGGACTCAAGCCATATTAAAAAAATTTCGTTCGCCGGGCTGTTAATTACATTAGGGATCATTTTCGGCGACATAGGCACATCTCCCTTATACACATTTCAAACAATACTCAAAGAAGGCGGCGCGGCGACAGAGGAACTGGTACTGGGAGCCATTTCATGTGTTTTCTGGACGCTTACACTGCAAACTACCTTCAAATACATTCTCATAACGTTACAGGCAGATAATAAAGGTGAGGGTGGTATATTCTCGCTCTATGCACTTGTGCGCCGTTACGGGAAGAAGCTGATGTTCCCTGCCATGATAGGGGCCGGCACACTGCTGGCCGATGGTATCATTACCCCTCCTATCTCCGTGACCTCCGCTATCGAGGGCCTCAATGGTGTAAAAGGGCTTGAAGGCCTGATAGTACCTGGCAATCACTTGGTGATGGGGCTTGTGCTGACCATTTTGGTGCTGCTGTTTATTTTTCAGCGTTTCGGCGCCAAAGTTGTTGGCTGGTCGTTCGGGCCCATTATGTTTGTCTGGTTCCTGATGCTCGGGGGACTTGGCTTGAACCAGATCTTGCACTACCCTCAAATATTCAAAGCGCTCAGTCCTGTGTATGGTATGCGGCTGCTGACTATACATCCCAAAGGCTTTTGGCTGCTCGGCGCAGTCTTTCTTTGTACCACAGGAGCCGAAGCCCTTTATTCGGACCTCGGGCACTGCGGCCGCAGGAATATACAGGTGAGCTGGATATTTGTAAAAACTACGCTGGTACTCAACTACCTGGGGCAGGGTGCATGGGTATTATTGCAGCATAAAGAGGACCTGGGGGACATCAACCCGTTTTTCCAGATCGTGCCACATGGTTATTTGCTGCCGTGCACCATTCTTGCTACTGCAGCCACTATCATTGCCAGCCAGGCGCTGATCAGTGGCTCTTTCACGCTGATCAGCGAGGCCATAAGCCTTAATTTCTGGCCTAAAGTACGTGTAAAATTCCCTACTACTGTTCGTGGACAGATATACATTCCCAGCATCAACTGGATCCTTTGCATAGGTTGTGTATTGGTAGTGCTGTATTTTAAGACTTCAGAAAATATGACGGCGGCATATGGTTTTTCGATCACCATTGCTATGCTGATGACCACAGTACTGGTGTATTATTTCATGCGCTATGTAAAGCATTGGCCATTGTGGCTGATCATTGTGATCATGTGCGTCTTTGTTACGGTGGAATCTTCCTTCTTTATTACCAATGCGGTGAAAATATTGAAAAGGCTGTTCTTTCTGGTATTTGAGGTCGGCCTTATCTTTACCATGTACGTCTGGTACAGGGCGCGGAAGATCACCAACCGGTTCCTTAGTTTTGGAAACATAAAGGAGTACCTGCCGTTGCTGGAGGATCTGAGCAAAGACGAAAAAATTCAAAAATTTGCGACGCATGCGATCTTCCTGACCAAAGCAAATAATACTTACCAAATAGAAGACAGGATCATCTATTCCATCTTCAGCCGAAAACCCAAGCGGGCAGATATATACTGGTTTGTGCATGTGGAACGAACCGATGAGCCCTATACTATGGAGTACACCGTAGAGGAGCTGAAGAAAGATAAAGTGATCAGGGTTGAGTTCAAGCTTGGCTTCCGTGTACAGCCGCGTATAAACCTGATGATGCGAAAAGTGGCGATGGAAATGGTGGCTAATAAAGAACTGGACCTGACGAGCCCTTATCCTTCATTAAGCAAGCATAATCTGGCGGCAGATTTCGTATTTGTGATCCTGGAAACGTTCCTTTCTTCCGATAACGAATTTAGTGCCACAGAAGGATTTTTACTGAACAGTTATTTCTTCCTGAAGCACCTTGCGTTGTCTGATGACAAGTCCTTTGGGCTTGACACGAGTGAAACACGCACCGAGAAAATACCAATGGTGGTGAACCCCTACTCGAAAATGGAGTTGAGGCGCACTTCTTTTAAAATATACGAATAGCGCACATAGCCAAACGGGCGGAATACAATATCACCAAAATTACCTTTATATTTATAGGGAATATTTATGAGTATGACCAGCATCCCCGTGACTATTATAACTCCATGTTATAATGAGAATGTAACGGCAATTAAGTTTTTGGAAAGTCTAGAAAGTGTACTTGCACCGCTCCCATACTCTTTTTACATAGTTGTTGTAAATGATTGCTCTACCGACAATACGCTGAGCCTGCTGCAGGCGTTCCGTTTCAAAAGTGCTAACCTTACACTTAAAATAGCTAACCTGAGGTTTAATGTAGGGCACCAGGTAGCTATTTACCAGGGGTTTCTCTATGCACAGACTCTAAATTCCGACAAGTTCATCGTAATGGATTCGGATGGGGAAGATTCGCCCGCAGTAATACCGTTACTATTGCAGCATCAAAACAGCGACATAGTAAATGTAGTGCGCAGCAAGCGCCGGGAATCGCTGATGTTCAAATTGTTTTATCGCTTTTATAAAATACTGTTCAAGTCGGTGACGGGTAAGCAAATGAACTTTGGTAATTTCTGCCTTATAAACCGTAAAGTGCTGGAGAGTGCGGTTTTTTCCACTTTTTCTCATTTCGCAGCCTTTTTATCAAAACAGAAGTGCACTACAGAGTACATTGTCGCAGACAGGGAAATAAGAATAGGCGGACAATCTAAAATGGGTTTTAAGAAACTGTTTTATCATGCCTTCCGGTCGTTCGTGGAATATGGAGAGGATATGCTGATGATCTTCTTCAAGAGTTTTATCCTGGTTATGGCAGCGTTATTTTTATGTATTTGTAATGTTATTTATCAGAAATTCATTGTCCATACCGCTATCCTTGGCTGGACGAGCCAAGTGATCCTGGGACTGCTGAATTTGGGTATCATCTGTATAGGCTTCTTTGTAATAGGCTTGCTGCTTTTGCACCAGAACACCCAGCGCTCTAATGATAAGAAGCCGATATTTGAGATCTCACCTGAAGATAGTGCGGAATAACTACCGGTTTTATTCTTTCGATTTGGCTGTTTTTGTAAGGTAGTATTGCAAAAAATATTTCTCTACCTTTATTCCCGTATAGTTATTCAGTGATCTCAGAGAATTCCGGCAGTGGGCAGATTTATTAGTATGGATAAAAAATATTCCAGGTTTATTTTTATCGGGGTGCTGTTGTACGTTATCTACCATGTTGCAACATTGATCTATTCTCCTGTTCCCTGGTTTGACGAAGAAACATACGCCAACATTACAGAGTCGTTTTTAAAGAATGGTCATTTTTATGAAGAGGCCCGCAATATCAGCGTTGCAACCTCGAAGCTGGACCTTGCTTACGGCCCAGTGTACTTTATGCTGCAGGCCGCGGTGACCACCCTATTTGGCTTTAGCATTTTCACTTTCCGGATGACCAACCTTTTCTTTGGGTTTGGCTGCCTTTTCCTGATCTATAAGGTGTGCAGGCAATTGAAGTTCAGTGACCAGGTGACCCTGGTAACGTTATTACTGATCGGCCTTGACCCGCAATTCAACCAGTTCCTGCATTCAGGGCGCATGGACTTTGTGGCGCTTTTTTTCTTCCTTAGCTCCTACCTCGTATTCACCAGCATTGAAAATGATAAGGCAAAAAGCTACTTGCTTAAAGGTTCCCTGACGGGTGTTTTGATGGCCTGCGCATTCTTAACCAACCCGAGGATACTATTCGCATTTTCTTTTTATCCCTTCTTTTTTCTTTATGAGCTGATTTCGGGAAAGTTTAAGAACATAGTGCCGCTCCTTGTAAAATATGCAGCGGTCGCCGTATTATTTACCAGTCTGTACAGCGTTTGGGTTTATATCGAATTTGGCAGCTTTGCGAATTATGTTTCCGAGACGTATACCAACTCCCCCATAATGAAAGAGCATGTGGGCGCAACTACTGCGGGCCTGCGACTGAATTATAATATGCTCATGCATATACTGTCGTTGATCTGCTTTTTGCTTTTAGTGATTACAGGTAAGATAAGACAGCAAATAAATGTTGTGCTGCTTACAGCGCCCGCGGTTATAGTATTCCTGCTCCTCGTAAGTGGCGGCATAGGTGGCCGTTATTATGGATTGGTTGTTCCGTTTACAACCCTCCTTGTAGTGGGTGGTACCGTTGCGGCCTTCAATAATCTGCCATCCAGGATACTGGTCCGCACACTGACGTTTTTGTTTTTAGGTGTATTTGTTTTGAAAGCTGCCGTCGTTTTTGGCACCATGGAACAGCGAAACCCTGCCACTTACGACAAGATCATATCGGCCACGATACCTGACAGATCATCGGTGGGCGGTGATTTTGAGTTCTATTATATCGGTAAAAAGCACGGATGGAAATTTCAATGCCTGGAGCAAAATGGCACGAAGCCAGAGGAACTGGCCTACTTCCAGCAGCATAAGTATGATTACTTTGTTATGAGCAAGAAGAATGACTTCCAGATACTCTACCAGTCTACTTTTCTGAAAGACAAATATAAGCTCGTAGCTACCATCGACGAACAGACGTACAACAGCCTTTTCCACCGGATAATTGCCCATCTGCCGTATAAAATAACCGAGGGCTATGCCTGCTTTATCTATAAATATACGGGCGACTAAAGAGCGTGTTATCATTAAATTGCCGTATGCTGTCAGTAACTTATTTTTATAGGGAACCAAGAAAAACGGGCGTTTCGATTGAAGGCATCTTTAGCCTGGTAAGGAGTTGTTTGCAGGGCCGGATTGAAATAAAAGAATTTTATTGCGACCCCAAATTATCAAGACTGCAGAACATCAGGCAGGCAGGCAAGTCTTCAAATAAAATCAATCATATCACCGGGGACGTGAATTTTCTGGCGCTCGGCCTTAAAGGCAAGACCATCCTGACCATACACGATTTTGGATTTTACGAGAACCCGGTTCATTCGAAAATGGTGAAGTTGATGTACCACCTCTTCTGGCTTTACTTCCCGCTAAAGAAGATCGATATTGTTACCGTAGTATCCCAGTTTACCAGGCAAAAGCTAATTCAATATTTTCGTTTCCCGGAAGAAAGGATAAGGATAATACCCGACCCGGTAAAGCCGGTATTTCGCAAGGCAGCGCGGGTTAAAACTAACAGTAAACCCGTAGTGCTGATGCTGGGCACAGGAAAACATAAAAACCTGGACAATCTCATAGAAGCGGCGAAGGGCGCGGATTTTCATTTAGATATTGTTGGCTGGCCGGCACAGGATGAGCTCGAAAGATTGAAGCAATATGAAATATCGCACACTATTTATAATGGCCTTTCTGACGAACAGGTTTTTGAGCGTTATGTAGCATGCGACGTATTATTTATGGCATCCCTATACGAAGGATTTGGCATGCCGATCATTGAGGCCCAGGCGGTAGGACGGCCGGTGATCACCAGCAACATTGGTGCGATGAAGGAAGTGGGTGAGGGCTCGGCAATATTGGTGGATCCACATGACGTAATCTCGATCAGGGACGTGATCAATTCGATACTCGAAAACAAACAGCTCTACGACGATACAGTCGCCCTGGGGTTTGTTAATGCGGCTAAATACGACTACAAAAAAATAGCAGAACAGTATCTTGAGTTATACAACGAACTGGAGGCAAAAAAAGGGAGATAGCATGGTACTTATTTTTTGGCAGGGCATAATCAGTTTACATCAGAAGACCTTTCTCGAGGCGCTTGCAAAAGAGCCATCGGTGAGTAAAGTGCTTATGGTGGTAGAACAGGAAATTACCCCCTACCGGAAAAATATGGGCTGGGAAGTGCCGGTGATTGAGAATGTGGAGATCATACGCGCTCCATCGAAAGAAGCGATAACGGGAATTTTCACAAAATACAAAGATGCCGTGCATGTGCTGGGCGGTGTGCGCGTAGGTAAGATGATGAAGATGGCCTACGATGAATGTGTGCGGCAGAACGGCAAAATGGGCTCGCTGTCTGAATCTTATAACAAGGCGGGCCTGAAAGGAAAGCTGCGGCACCTGAAGTATTTTCTATACAAGCTACGGTACTACAAGCATATTGATTTCTTTCTGGCGGTAGGTAAGGAGGGCGTAAAAACCTATACCGGGCTTGGATTTAACCCTAAGCGTGTGTTCCCCTGGGCGTATTTTGTAAGTGTAAAAGTACCTGCGACTATACCTGTCGCCGCTGAAGAGAAAAGGATCATCTATGCAGGCAGGATAGAGGAAGGCAAGGGCATTTCCCGCTTTGTGGCGGAGCTCGCAACCATAACGGACAAGAAATACCGGTTGGATATTTACGGAGGCGGACCGGAAGAAGAAAGCCTCAAAAAGTTTGTTGCAGAGAAAGGGCATAGTGAAAAGATCCGCTTTTTCCCTTTCCTGAAATATGATGAACTGGTAACCAAGTACGTAAACTACGACTGGGTAGTATTGCCAAGCACCAAAAAAGACGGCTGGGGGGTTATTGTGAGCGAGGGCCTTCTGAACGGATTGAAAGCTATCTGCAGCAACATTTGTGGTGTAAGCTGGGCGATAAAAAGTAATTTTAACGGTGTAGTATTTAGCTGGGCTGAAGAAGGTAGTTGCCGAAAAGCAATTGAAAGGGCGCTGGATGATAAAGGCTATGCTGATCCTGGCGCTATCAAGGCATGGGCGGAAAGGTCAATAAGCGGGGAGGCTGGGGCTAAATACTACCTGGAGATAATAGACAGTGTTTATAACGGCAGAGAAATGCCCGGTGTGCCGTGGGAAAGAGAATAGCGTATGGAAAAATTCTTGAACCGATACGAAGACCTGAAGCGTACAAAATCGAGAACGCTGCGCAGCTATGCGCGCGACCTAGCGCTTACGGGCTTGTCGCTGGCGGCCAGTGAAAAATACCTTGCGATTCCGAGAGTACAGTTTCTCTATATACATCATGTGTTCAAAGACGAGGAAAAGAGGCTGGACGCTTTGTTGAAAAAATTAAGCAAACATCACCAGTTCATCACCTATAATGACGCAGTCGAAAAGATACTCAAGGGCACTATTGATAAACCATACATAACTTTTAGTTCTGACGACGGACTTAAAAATAATCTGCGGGCAGCAGAGATACTAAATGAATACAATGCCAAAGCCTGTTTTTTTATCAATCCCGGCATAATTGGTGAAACTGATTATGAAAAAATTAAACGTTTTTGTACACAGACGCTGGACTTCCCGCCAGTAGAGTTTTTAAACTGGGATGAGGTAAGCAAACTACAGCACTGGGGCCATGAGATCGGCAGTCATACCATGATGCATATGAATATAGCGGCGCAAGCTGAACAACAAATAACAGAAGATATGCACCAGACGTATCGCATTCTTAATGAGAAGTGCGGTGGCGTAAAACACTTTGCCTTTCCTTACGGGCGTTTCTTTCACTTTAGTGCAATAGGAAGAAAGGCCGTGTTTGATGCGGGATTTACTACTTGTGCCACAGCAGAAAGAGGTTGCCATATTAACCCCGTGTCACCCATATCTAATATCGATCTCTGCATCCGCCGCGACCATACTGTGCTGGGCTGGGATATGAACCATATCATGTACTTTCTGATCAACAACGCAAAGCATGCTTCTGTAAATAACAACTTTTACCCGGCCAGTTTCAAATGAGAGTGATCATTCTAACCACATCCTTATATGGTACTACCGGGCATCACTTGCCGGCGCTGCACCAATGCAAGGATGTAGAGATCGCTATGGTGGTCGTGAGCGAAGGGCAAGTAATCAACCGGAAAAAACAAATCCTGAAACGGATAAAGAAGATACTGAAAATAGGGCTGCGCGGTGCTATGAATGGCATACGTATGCGCAAATGGTACACTGAAGACATCAATAAGTACTGCAAAGTAGAAAATGCCGAAGAGTATTGCCGCGCGCATAACATCCCGCTTAAAAGAGTACCGTCAACGAATAGCGAAGAAACGATACAGTTGTTTAAGGAAGCAAATGCCGATGTTGGCCTGAGCCTTGGCAATGGCTACATTTCCGGTAAGGTGTTCAAAGTACCAAAATGCGGAATGCTGAACATACACCACGAAGTGTTGCCTCAATACCAAAACGCACAAAGTATAATCTGGCAGTTATACAATGGTTCGTCTGAAACAGGCTATACCATTCACAAAATAAACAAGCACATAGACACTGGTGAAATTTTGCTGCAGGAAAAAATGCCGATAGTGTTCCGGGATACGCTGGAAGATACTGTAGCCTTCAACTATGCTCGGTTATTCGACGCATCCGCAGAAGGCCTTGTTCGCGTGTTGAAAAATTTCGAACAATATTTTGCCGCCGCTAAACCCCAGGGCAAAGGAACAAGCTATACAACGCCGTCCTACATGCAGTTCCTGAAAATTAAAAAGCAATTTGAAAAATTAAAAAAGCAATACACCGCCAAATGATACTCATAGACGCATTATATATAAACAAAGGCGGAGGGGCGGTGCTGTTGCAATACCTTATTGAAAAAATATTAGAGCACCCGGAGAAAGATAAGTTCTTCTTCTTGCTGGATCCCCGTTTTGATAAGCCTGCCGGGCTTGACAAGAACTACATTGTACTTCCGAATAGCATGAAGGTCCGGAAGAAGTTTTATAAAGAAACTAAGGATAATTACACGACAGTATTTTGCTTCGCAAATACTCCCCCGCCGTTGAAACTGAAGGCAAAAACATACACTTACCTGCACAACCAAAAGCTGCTGGAAGCACCAAGGCGAAAGTTCACCAGGATGTATTTCTCGCAATACCTAAAATACCTGGTCATAAAGCTGTTCAATAAAAACACCGACTACTTCATCGTGCAGACCAGGCATATGGCTACGGAGCTTACCAATATTGGTTTGAAAGATACCGCACATTGCCTCATCATCCCTTTTTACGACAATAAAAAATACGTTGAGGGATCAAAACCATTTGAGAGAAGGGTGAAGGATGAGTTCGTATTTATTAGCAATCCGTCGCCACAAAAAAACTACCCCACTCTGCTTGATGCCTGGGAGTATCTTTTAGAAAAAGACCTTACCCCCCGACTGCATGTAACTATAGATGACACAGCGCCGCAATTTATAGACAGGGTAAAAGAACTGAATGGACGGGGCGCGCGTATCGTGAACCATGTGTACATAGATCCCCGTGACCTTTACTTCAATTGCCCGTACCTTATTTTTCCATCAGTGATTGAGAGTTTCGGTTTGCCATTGATCGAAGCTGCAGAAAGCGGAATGAAGGTCATTGCTTCGGACATGCCTTATGTATACGATGTAATAAAGCCAAGCCTCACTTTTGATCCTTACAATAAAATTGCGATCGCTGATGCCGTACTTAAAGCCATGGACCCCGACCTGCCATTCCCGGAGGTGGTTACGCGCAATGAGGTGGATAAACTGATAGCCCTGCTCCTGAATTCCTCAAAAGCTTAGGACGTAGAAAGATTTTAATGGAATAATATAAATTTGTCGTTAAAGCCTTTTATGAAAAAAACTATTTTACTCCTATCCCTGGCATTACTAAGCCTGAGCGTGTTCGCACAAAGCACCGATGGCTCGGAGCGCAAACCGTCTAAGAATGAGAAAAATAAAGTGAGGACCGGAAAATGTCCGTCTTTCTTTATTGCTTTAAGTACAGGTTGGAATAATAATACCGGCATTTTAGGCGTGAACGCTGAGGTGCCGGTTTCCCAGCATTTCTCAGTGGACGGCGGACTGGGTCTCAGCACCTGGGGAGAGAAACTTTATGGTGGTGCGAAGTATTTTCTGAAGCCCTGCCATTTTGGGTGGGCATTTGGATCTGGACTTACCTGTAGCACCGGCCTAAAAAACTTTGACGATAACCTGCCCACCATTGACGGGTCTACGGAACCGGTGGAATTGCAATTGAACCCACAGGTGAACCTGATGTTTGCAGCATATCGATATTGGGCTTTGGGGCGTAACAAGAGCCGGTTCTATGTTGAGCTTGGTTACTCGGTGGCACTGAACGGTAGTAACCGCTTTACACAAACAGCCGGTACCCCCATCGATGATGTTGCAACCGAGACGCTCAAAATACTTTCTCCCGGTGGAATCATTGTCGCCGTTGGTTTTTCATTTGGCGTGAAATAGAAACAAAAGTATAATATTGGCGTGTTTGTGGCCAATCCTCAATGGCCGATATTCGTTATCTTTACCACGGAAACTGCAAATAGGTGAAGGCATTCATGTCTTCCGTTCCTTTTGCTGCTAAGCGATTATACATTGAAACAAATCATTCAATCTTTTAAAAGCGGGGAAACTGTTTTAGAAGAAGTGCCTGCTCCTAAGGTGAGGAAGGGACATGTGCTGATCAAAACAACACGCAGCCTCGTTTCCATAGGAACTGAGCGCATGCTGGTTGAATTTGGCAGGGCAAATATGCTTCAGAAAGCCCGCCAGCAGCCAGATAGGGTGAAACAGGTACTCACCAAAATAAAAACAGAAGGATTAAAACCAACACTTACGGCAGTATTTAATAAGCTGGGGCAGCCCCTGCCGCTTGGGTATTGCAATGTAGGCAAGGTGATAGCGGTGGGTGATAGCGTTACGGACTTTAAGACCGGCGACCGGGTGGCCAGCAACGGGCAACATGCAGAATTTGTATGTGTACCTAAAAACCTATGCGCCCATATACCAGATAATGTGAGTGACGACGAAGCCGCATTTACAGTTATTGGCTCAATAGGTTTGCAGGGAATACGTCTGTGTGATCCGCAGCTCGGCGAAACAATCGTCGTAGTAGGCCTGGGGCTTATAGGGTTGATAACTGCAGAGCTTTTGGTAGCCAATGGCTGCCGGGTTATAGGCATAGACCTTGACGCCAATAAAATTGAGATCGCAAAGAAAAAAGGGATTATTGCTATAAACCCTTGGGATGGTGCAAACACCGTGAAGTTGGTAACAGAGCTCACGGATGGTGCAGGCGCAGATGGAGTCATCATTACGGCGTCTGCAAAAACAGACGAAATTATTGCGGATGCAGCAAAGATGAGCCGTAAACGTGGACGTATTATACTTGTGGGCGTTGTAGGGCTGAACATCAGCCGTGCAGACTTTTATGAAAAGGAGTTAACCTTCCAGGTCTCCTGCTCATACGGGCCTGGCCGGTATGACGACAGCTATGAGAAAGCGGGTATAGACTATCCGCTTCCATATGTGCGCTGGACGGAACAGCGCAACTTTAAGGCATTGCTGCAAACAATAAGCAGCGGCAGGCTTGAAGTAAAATCCCTGATAACAGAACGCGTGCCGCTGAGTGAATACCAAAAGATATATTCAAACATCAGCAGCGGTTCGTCTATAGCTTCCATACTTGAATATCCCGAAGACAGTAACCCCGCTGATACCGTAAATATTACCAGTGGACCTTTTGCGCCAGGCAAGGGGGGGATCGGTATCATTGGCGCCGGCAACTTTACCGCTATGACCATGCTGCCCGCGTTGGCATCCGTTGGAGCGCCGTTATATACTATAGCCAGCGCATCTGGCCTTACGGGCACGTCACTGGCCAAAAAATATAAGATAGGTAATAGTACGACGGATTATAAAAGCTTACTTAACGACCCGGCCATAGACCTGGTAATGATAACCACACGGCACAATGAGCATGCACATATGGCTGCGGAATGCCTTAGTGCCGGAAAGCATGTGTTTGTAGAGAAACCGCTCGCCCTGAGCAGGGAAGAACTTGACAATGTATTAGCTGCATACAACGGTACCAGAACATTGACCGTGGGCTTCAACCGGCGTTTTTCGCCGCACATGCAGCGCGTGAAGCAATTGGTTGGTAGCGCGCAAATGAATGTGGTGGCAACGATGAATGCCGGAAATATCCCAGCCAATGTATGGGTGCATGACCTGAAAACCGGCGGTGGACGAATAGTGGGTGAGGCATGCCATTACATGGACCTGATCACTTTTCTCACGGGCAGCAAAATAAAGGCGGTCTGTATGAATGCAATGGGCGAAAACCCACAGGCCAATACCGATAATGCGTCCATACTGTTGCAATACGAGAATGGGAGTACCGGAGTGATCAACTATTTTGCGAACGGATCGAAGGCATATTCCAAAGAAAGGATAGAAGTATATGCACAGGAGCGCACGATAATTACCGATAACTTTATGGTAACCGAAGGCTTTGGTACAAAAGGGTTTTCTAAGCTGAAAACGAACCTGGATAAAGGACACAATGCCCAGTTCAGGTTATTGGTAGAACGAGTGAAGAACGGTGGTGCACCATTGATCCCAATGGACGAAATTGTAAATACTACGTTGGCATCTTTCGCAGCGATAGAAAGTTTGATGACTAGGGAGTGGGTGGCCGTAAAGTAGATTGATAAAATAATTAAAAATAAGGAGAAGCCCGTTTAGGGGTTTGCGGTTTATGTTAGTAGACATTATAGCAGGGGCAAGGCCAAATTTTATTAAAATTGCACCCATCATTGAGGCCATAGAAACGATTCGGGCGACAGGCGTAGATATGAACTACAGGCTGGTACATACGGGGCAGCATTATGACAAAAAAATGAGTGGTGATTTTTTTGAGCAGCTCGGCATCCCCGCGCCGCACCATAACCTGGAAGTTGGCTCCGGAACACAGGCGGAGCAAACGGGCAAAATAATGATAGGCTATGAAAAGCTATTGCTCGACACACCATGCGACCTTTGTGTAGTTGTAGGCGATGTAACATCCACCATGGCGTGTTCTATAGCAGCGAAGAAGGTGAACAACACGAAAGTGGCCCACGTGGAAGGCGGCATCCGGTCGGGCGACTGGACCATGCCGGAGGAGATCAACCGCATAGTGACAGATTCGATAACTGATTATTTTTTCACGACCTCGGACGTCGCCAATAATAATCTTCACAAGGCCGGAGTGGCAGACAGCCAGGTATTTTTTGTAGGCAATACCATGATCGATACCTTGTTCAAGCAGATGCCGCGGTTCGTAAAACCGGAACTATGGGATAAATTCGGGCTTGAAGAAAAGGGTTACATCATGATGACCCTCCACCGTCCGGCAAACGTGGACGATAAAGAAAAACTTAAGGAACTGATTACAGAAATTATTCGTTCATCGCAGGGCATACCCGTTATCTTTCCGGTACACCCACGTACCGCCAAAATATTGGAAACGCTCGCGATAGAAGCAAATAATCTGCATGTAATCGATCCTTTGGGCTATCTTGAGTTCAATTACCTGGTGAAAAACGCCAAAGCAGTTATTACGGACTCTGGTGGAATAACCGAAGAAGCAACAGTGATGAGTGTGCCTTGCATGACGCTGAGGGACAGTACAGAGCGTCCCGAAACCTGCACAATAGGCACGAATGAATTGCTGGGCACCGACCCAAAAAGTATTGCACCGGCATTTGAAAAACTATTTTCCGGGCAGTGGAAGAAGGGAGCAATACCTGAACTCTGGGACGGCAAAACATCGGGAAGAATTGTAAACCATATTGCCCGGATATTTGGTTTGAGTTAAGTTTGATGTATGATCAAGAGCCAGTCAAGGGATGTTGAAACGATCGCAAATGCATTGCTGCAGTTGAGTGATATTGTCGTGGAGATATCTAAGGATCATGTCATCGAGACGATATGGGAAAGTACCAGCTACAAATTGGCCGATAAAAGCCGTTTTCTTGGCAGGAAGATAGTTGACTCTGGCAACGAAAAAATACTCGGCGAAATAGACAACCTCGTTAAAAAGAGCTTTGAAAGCCGCGAAAATGGCGGCATCGAATATACGATCTCGCACGAGCAGTATACCGCAACTTACGGCATCCGGGTCTTACCCATACATCCCGACAAGGAGTTTTTGTTTGTGGTGATAAAGAACCTTTCTAAGAAGGAAGGCGTATCGTTAATCGAGGATAAATGGAAGCTTGCGCTCGACGCTGCGGGCGACGGTATGTGGGACGTTAACCTCCAAACCGATAAAATCTATTTTTCTGACAAATGGCACGAAGAATTCGGCTATTCTGCTTCGGAAATAACCACCCGAACTCAATGGGCTTCCAAGGTGCATCCGGACGACATGCCGCATTACTTAAAATTGCGGGAAGACTACTTGTCCGGCAAAACGCCATCGTTCAACGTAGAATTCAGGTATTTGTGTAAGGACGGCTCTTATAAATGGATATTGAGCCGTGGAATTGCCGTTTCTTTCACCCAGGATGGAAAGCCTTTGCGATTCGTTGGCACACAAACAGATATCACAAATAGGAAAATAGCGGAAGAAAGATATTCGGGCGCAGCAGAACTGTTATCAAAGCTTATCAATAGTCTGCAGAACGGGATTTTAGTTACCGATGAATCCCGGAAAATTATTTTCGCAAACCAGATGTTTTGTACAATGTACAATATCAAAGGTTCGCCGGACCAACTGGTAGGAAAAGATGTTAGTAAGAGTCTTGGTATCAGCAAATACTTTTATAAGGAACCGGAGAAATTCCCAAAGCGCACCGACGAGATCCTGGAGAAAAATGAAATAGTCCTCGAGGAAAACTGGACGCTTGCAGATGGCAGGATCTTTACGCGAGATTACATACCGCTTACATTCGGTAATAACTATAAAGGAGGCATTTGGAAATTCACGGATGTTACCGACCAAAAGAACGAAGAAAAGAAACTCGAAGAGCAGCGCATGTTTTATGAGCAGGTACTGAACTCAATTGCCGCTGATATCGTCGTGTTTGATGCAAAACAACGCTACTTGTTTATCAACCCTGTAGCTATCAAAGATGCCGAATTGCGGCAATGGCTGATCGGCAAAACGGACGAGGATTATTGCAGGCTGAAAGGCAAGCCGATGTCTATTTCGGAAAGAAGGCGTGAGATATTCTATGCGGCAGAAAATGAGCGTCACTCCATACAATGGGAAGAGAAGCTGCACAGCCCAACAGGGGAGATCGAATACCATCTCC
Source organism: uncultured Bacteroidota bacterium (assembly GCA_903905065.1). GTDB lineage: Bacteria > Bacteroidota > Bacteroidia > Chitinophagales > Chitinophagaceae > Nemorincola. Next base: position 33,982 of record CAIVEW010000067.1, read on the forward strand.
GGAATATGTTCCCTGTGTTCAATAAAGATGGAAAGCTCCAGATGATGATCGGTTACGGGCTGAACATTACCGATCGCATACTGGCCGAACAAGCCCTGAAAACAAGCAGGGATACCTTCGCAAATGCCTTCGATTATTCCGGCATTGGAATGGCCCTCATAAGCCCGGAGGGCAGATGGCTGGACGTAAACAATGTGTTGTGCGATATGATCGGGTATCAAAAAGACGAACTCCTCCGGCTTACAATCGAGGATATCACCTACCCAGATGATCTGCACAACGACCACACGCTTGTAAAGAAACTGCTGACGCGGCAGATATCTACTTACAATATTGAGAAGCGGTATATTTCGAAGAAAAAGAAGATCATTTTAGTTTCCCTGACAGTGTCGATGGTATGGAACAATGATGATTCTCCACGATTTGTGATCGCCCAGGTGTTGGACATTACAAAAAGAAAGGAGCTGGAAAATGAATTGCAACGGAAGAACGCTGAAATGGAGGCTACGAGGATAAACCTCATCAATAAGATAACGCAGCTCGAGGACCTCAGCCACATCATAGCCCATAATTTACGCGGCCCCGCTGCCAACATAAAAATGCTGTCCCGGGCTTTATCAGCAAAATACAAAGGAGATTCCTCAGAATCTGAGAACTCGATCAGCGAGCTTTTCACGCAGGAAGAGGCGCTGGAACTGATAGAAGAAAGTAGTTCTGCGCTCATGAGCAGCCTTGCTACCCTGATGGAGATAACCAAGATAAAACTGGATAAGGAAATACCCTATAACGATTGTAATATCGCCGAATTGGTAAGCGATATTACTACGCAGTTGTACAGTACTATTTTTGAGAAGCATGCTAACATTATTCTCAATCTCGAGATCAACAATGTAAGGTACCCTAAGGCCTACCTCGAAAACATACTCTACAATTTTATGAGTAATTCGCTGAAATATTGCAGGCCGGACGTATCACCCGAGATCACGATCAGCACTCATATGAAAGGTGATAAGGTACAGCTCGCCGTAAAAGACAATGGATTAGGTATTGACATGAGCAAATACGCGGACAGGATATTTAAGCTGAACGCTGTATTCCACCAGGGCTACGACAGCAAGGGTGTGGGCCTTTATATCACGAAAACACAAGTAGAATCACTGGGCGGAAAAATAGAAGTGAAGAGCAAGGTAAATGAAGGCACAGAATTCATTGTAACCCTTTGACGTGAACAGATGGCGGGCAGACTAAGCAAAGTAATTAACCTTTTTGGTAACATGGGTTGGCGGTACGTAAGTTTCCGCTCGCGTTACGAACTGATGCGCCGAAGCGGCCTGCTGAAAAGAAAGTTCCCCATCGATCCACCATACGAACAATACTATACACTTGAGCAGTGGAAACAGCAACCTGCTCAATTTTTCTTTCGTGACAGGGAATCAATTGCACTTTTACGCAACCCTGCACCGGAACTAAAAGAAAATATAGACAACATAAAAAACGGAATTTTCTTGTTGTTTAACAGTGTGCGCATGGACCTCGGAAAGAACTACGACTGGGTCACCAACCCCGATTCCGGCCACAGATACGATGTCACTAAACATTGGACGGAAATAGCCGATTATTCCAAAGAAGCAGGTGATATAAAATTTGTCTGGGAAAAATCGCGGTTCTCTTATCTCTATGATGTCATCCGTTACGATTATCATTATCAGGAAGATCAGGCCGAATTTGTATTTAGTGAAATACACTCTTGGATAAAAAACAACCCCATTAATCGCGGGCCCAACTACCGCTGCAGCCAGGAGATGTCTCTACGTGTTTTGAATTGGGTTTTCGCACTTTATTATTACCGCAACTCGCCTCATCTCACAGCTGAGGTATTTAACGAAATGCAGCATGTTATATACTGGCACATGGATCACGTATACAACAACATCAATTTCTCCCGCATAGCCGTGCGTAACAACCATGCGATAACAGAAACTTTGACGCTGTACCTGACTGGTATATTCTTTCCGTCCATGCCAAGGGCAGGCACCTGGAAGAAAAAAGGAAAGGCGTGGTTTGAAGAAGAGGTCGCATACCAGGTGTACGAAGATGGCACGTATCTCCAGTTTTCGATGAACTACCACCGGGTGGTGGTGCAATTACTTACGTGGGGTATTGCTTTGTCTGAAAAAAATGGAGAGCGGTTTGGTGACGTGATATACGACCGCGCACGGAAGTCTTTGGTATTTCTGGGGACATGCATGGTAGATAAAAATGGCTGGCTTCCGAATTATGGCGCTAATGACGGCGCTCTTTTTTTCAAATTTAGTTCCAGCCATTTCAGAGATTACAGACCACAATTACAGGCGCTGGCAGGATTGCTTGGTATACGTATTGGGTCAGACGAATTCGAAGACATTGACTGGTATGGTGTGAACAAGGAGCAGTCTGACCCACTGAAAATACAGGACGGCGTGCATAGTTTCCTGCATGGGGGATATTATATCATCAGGGAGCCCAATACCCTTACATTCATTAAATGCGGGAGTTATAAAGACCGTCCGTCCCAGGCTGATAACCTTCATCTGGATATATGGTACAAAGGAGAGAATATATTACCCGATGCTGGCAGCTACAAGTACAATACGGATGCACAAACCATCCGGTACTTTAGCGGAACCCAATCACACAATACGGTAATGCTGGATGATAAAGACCAGATGCTGAAGGGAGGACGGTTTATATGGTACTACTGGACTCAGCGCAAGGCTGCCCGTCTTGAGGCAAATGAAAACAATTATCGGTTTGAGGGAGCGGTGAGTGCCCTTACTTATATTAAAGAAGGGATCGCCCATAAGCGCACCATAGTAAAACAAAAGGGTACGCCACAATGGGAAATAAAAGATGAAGTGACCGGAGCGCCTGATGAAATGAACATGATACAATTGTGGCACTTGCCATTAGGCCTTAAAAACGCAGTATCGGTTACTGCCAGAAATGAGAAAGGAGAAATACTGCATTCTCAAAAAAGCGATGGCTGGTATTCTTCCTTGTATGGACAAAAAGAAAAAACCGAAGAGCTGTATTTTACATCTGCAGACAAAAATATTGACACTTATATAACTGTTGAAACTGATAAATGAACATACTGCTCATTCACCAATACTTTCTTGAAGAGAACGATCCCGGCGGCTCCCGCTGGAACGAGTTCACACGCGTTTGGACAGAACAAGGCCACACTGTCACCGTGCTTGGCGGCATGATGCATTATAATGGCAAGGAAAAAATTGCGGAGTATAAGGGAAAGCATTTTGTAAGAAAGCAGCAAGGTGCAGTTACCGTTTGGCGATGCCATGTTTCAGAAGCCTATAACAAACATTTTATTGGCCGGCTCTGGGGGTATTTTTCGTTTATGTTCTCATCGCTTTACGCAGGTCTGTTCAAAGCAAAAGGGAAATTTGATGTCGTTATAGTTACCTCCCCTCCGTTATTCGTAGGTGCAAGCGGATATCTTATTTCGCGGTTGCGCCGCATGCCGTTTGTTTTTGAGGTACGTGATCTGTGGCCGGAATCGGCGATAGACACGGGAGTACTCACTAATAAGCTGGTGATAAAACTTGCCTATTGGGTGGAAGCGTTTATCTATAAAAGAGCCGCGCTTATCAATGTGCTTACTCCGGCATTTTACACTGCCCTCAGGGAAAAAAAAGGTATACCGGAAAGTAAGCTCATACAAATATCCAATGCCTCTGATTTCAGTTTATCTGAGAAATTGCTGAATGATTTCGACCGTGAAGCATTTCGCAAAGAACATGATCTCAACGGCCGTTTCGTGATCACCTATGTAGGGGCACATGGTGTGGCCAATTACCTGGAACAACTGCTCGATGCGGGCGAGGCACTTGCCGATACCAATGTGCTTTTCCTGCTGATCGGCCAGGGAATGGAAAAAGACCGCCTCATGAAAATGGCCGCAGAACGGAAAATTGCGAATGTACGTTTTCTTGATTCTGTGCCTAAAGCGGAGGTGTTCCGATACATCCTTGCTTCCGAAATGGGCGCGTCGGTATTAAAACGCGTGGACACTTTCAAAACGGTCTATTCCAACAAAACCTTCGACTATATGTCGTGCAAGCGGCCAATACTCATGGCAATAGATGGCGTCTCCCGGGAGTTGGTCGAAGCTGCCGGCGCTGGTGTTTATGTCGAACCGGAGAATATTTCGGAATACAACAGGATAATCCGCGAATACCTGGGTGATCCGGAACGAATTGTACGTGAAGGAGAAAGCGGATATAAATTTGCAAAAGAGAATTTCGACCGGGAAGTATTGGCGAAGAAGTATTTGGATTACATCAGCAAAATAGTAGGGAGATAACAATGAAACGAAGTTTCGCATCCTCCATGTATGTTCACTTCTTCAAGCGGGTCATAGACTTGTTGGTCGCACTGATCATTTTTACTGTGCTATCTCCCGTTTTTATCATTGTGACAATCCTATTGGCTATAGCCAATTCCGGTAAACCGTTCTTTTTTCAGAGCCGGCCAGGTAAGAAGGAGCGGATATTCAAGGTGATAAAATTCAAGACGATGAATGACCGAAAGGACAAGAACGGTGAGCTATTACCGGATGCAGTCCGGCTTACTGCTATCGGTAAATTTATCCGAAAAACGTCACTTGATGAACTGCCGCAATTGCTCAATGTAATAAAAGGCGACATGAGCCTCATCGGCCCCCGCCCGCTACTGATCGAGTACCTGCCTTTATATAGTGAGGTGCAAAGGCACCGTCACGATGCTATGCCCGGCATCACCGGCTGGGCCCAGGTGAACGGACGGAATGCCATAAGCTGGCAACAGAAATTTGAGTATGACGTCTGGTATGTGAACAACATCAGCTTCGCGCTCGACTTCAAGATATTTTTCCTCACCATCCGCAATATTGTAAAATCAGAGGGCATCAACTCAGAAACTTCGGCAACGATGGAGAAATTCAGGGGAAACTGATTTACACTGGTTCATTTTGAATACCTATATCTATAGCTATCTTTGCGAACATAGGATTTTGAATTTTTACCTTTGAATTTTGAATTTGCATTATGATCGTTTACGGAGCCAGTGGACATGGAAAGGTGATCATCGAAATATTGGAAAGTATTAATACGCCGCATATAGAGATATGGGATGATGCGGATAGGGAGCCTGTGTGGCAATACCCCGTTCAGCGTCCTTTGTCGGCGCACGAGCTCATAAACGACAAAATGGTTATTAGCATCGGCGTAAATGCTACCCGGAAAAAAGTTGCGGAGCGCCTTACAGGAATTTCATTTGGCACTGCAATTCATGCCGATGCCTGCATTTCGAAACGAACTACAATTGGTGAAGGAACCGTGATTATGGCCGGAGCCGTTGTAAACGCCGATACGCAAATAGGCAAACATTGTATCGTCAATACCTGTGCGTCCATCGACCACGATTGTGTAATAGGAGATTATGCGCATATCTCTCCCAACGCCACGCTCAGCGGAGATGTGCATGTTGGCGAGGGCACACACGTTGGTGCCGGGGCTACTACCATTCAGGGGATACGAATTGGCAAATGGTGTACCATAGGCGCAGGCGCAGTGATCATTAAAGATATACCTGACTATGCAACGGCAGTGGGCAACCCTGCAAGGATCATCAAGATAAAAGAAAGCGGAAAATGAAACCAAAGATATGGCTCTCATCACCACATATGGGTGGCACAGAGCAACAATACGTCAACGAGGCATTTGAAACCAACTGGATCGCACCACTGGGCCCTAATGTAAATGGTTTCGAAAAGGATCTCGAGCTCTTCCTCGGTAATGACAGCCATGTGGCAGCGCTAAGTTCAGGTACAGCCGGACTGCACCTTGGCCTCGTACTGCTGGGTGTGAAGGCCGGCGATGAAGTACTGTGCCAGAGCATGACGTTTTCCGCAACCGCCAATCCGATCACTTACGTTGGCGCTACACCCATATTTGTAGATAGTGAAAAAGACACCTGGAACATGTCGCCGGTATTGCTTGAAGAAGCTATAAAAGACCGGATCGAAAAAGGGAATAAACCAAAAGCCATTATACCGGTACATCTCTATGGAATGCCGGCCAAGATGGGGGCACTCAAGGTGATATCCAACCATTATAAGATACCGATCCTGGAAGATGCGGCTGAGGCATTAGGCTCATCTATCGATGGCCGCAAATGCGGCACTTTCGGAGACATTTCGATATTGTCATTCAATGGCAACAAAATTATAACTACGTCGGGCGGTGGTGCGCTTGTTTCGCAAAATGAAGCTATAGTTAAGGATGCGAGATTCCTTGCCACTCAGGCGCGCGACGAGGCGCCACACTACCAGCATTCTAAGATCGGGTATAATTACCGCATGAGCAATCTCTGCGCAGGCGTGGGGCGTGGACAAATGGAAGTACTGCCCGCGCGAATAGCCAAACGCAGGGAGATATTTGATAAATACTTTGAAAAGCTGGGAAACAAGAAGGGCATTCAATTCCTCGAAGAGCCTTATTGGTATTTCAGCAACAGATGGCTTACCACTATCCTTATAGATCCGGCTGAAGCCGGCTTCAGCCGCGAAGACCTCCGCCTGGCCCTGGAAAAAGAAAACATAGAATCCCGTCCACTCTGGAAGCCTATGCACATGCAGCCTGTCTTTGAGCAATACCCGTTTTATGGCGATGGAACAGCTGAAAAACTTTTTCAGAATGGCCTTTGCTTACCCTCGGGCTCTAATTTGGAAAGTGCGGATTTGTTTAGGATATTTGCTGTATTCGATGAGGTCATGCGCTGACCTCCTGATGCTCACCTGCCTCACTAGCTTTGTAATTGCCAATTCCGGGATAACCAGTATTTCATGAGTTTAGTATCAGAGAAACCAGTAAGATTTCATTTTTTAGACGGGTTAAGGGCGGTGGCGGCAACAATGGTGGTTGTCCTCCATGCATTTGCCTCAAATATTATCAAGCTATCAGACAAATCTCACCTCCATGTCCTCGGAGCACTATTTAATTATATCGATGGATATGGCGTAAATCTTTTCTTTGTGCTCAGCGGAGTAGTATTGTTACGGCCCTATTTGAGAAAGCAAAGGAAATTTAAAGTAGTTGAGTATTTCAGAAGGCGATTCTGGCGCATCTACCCACCCTATTTTGTCACCTTACTTTTTGCCGCAGCCGTGATCTGGTTTATGAACAGGTACCCTACCTGGTACAACACCAGCGGAGGTATGAATATGCGGTTTTCGTTACGGGAGACCATACATGAGTTGCCCATCATAAACCTGGACGGCAACTACTATAACCTGGCCTGGTGGAGCCTCGGCGTTGAGATACTTTTTTACCTGGTGGTCCCTATTGTTGTTTTCCTTTATCCGTCAAGAAGCAAGTTAACTGACGCAAAGCTTGCCCTGGCCATAGTTTGTGGCGTGTTGCTGACTGTTTTGTTAATGGTCTTTTTCAGCGGCCGGTTGCCTGATATTTACTCATTCACATACCTTGTTCTTAATATCGGCAGGTTTGTTGAATACCCGGTCTGTTTTATGATGGGCGTGCTGATAGCTGCAAAAGACTTTGATCTCAAACATGCATGGATGTTTTTCCTGTCGGGAGTTTTCCTGGTCTTCCTTTCCTCTGCATACCCGGGGATCGTTATGCACGTTGCTCCTGCACATAATTTAAACAATTGGCTTGCGGGGCAACTTTATCCGCCGTTTTTCCTCCATTCAGGTTATGGCCTGATCTTTGGCGGAGTGATCGTCTTTGCTTTTAACCGGAGATCTTTCAGGGATATTTTAAGCAAGCCGTTTATGCTGTGGCTTGGAGAACGTTCTTATTCTTTCTTCCTGGTTCACTTTTCGGTTTTCTATTTAGTCGACAACCTTATCTCGCATTTCATGACCAACCGGGGCACGTTGTATGCGGTCCTCTCTCGCGGAATAGGCCTGCCTGCCGCACTTTTTGCGGCAATGCTGCTCTTTCATTTCGTGGAACGAAAGTTTGCACGAGGGCTTGTCACCGAAAATATGTTCTGGCCGTGGCAGACAAAGTCTTTGAGGAATATCGGGGAATAGGCGGCCAGGTTCAATCAGGGTTGAAGGCTTTTCACTGCACACCATGCCATCATCCCCATCCCTGTTTTCATGGACTCCTCATTGATGTCGAAATGTGAATTATGCACCGGTGCTATAAACTCTTTACCTCCTTTGCTGGTGCCTATACGAAAGAAACAACCAGGTACATGTTGCGTATAAAAACTGAAATCCTCACTAGCCATGCGCATATCCAGCTCGTGCACATTTGCATCGCCGATGTATTCTTTTGCCCATGCTTCTGCCTTCGCCGTAAGTGCCGGGTCATTATATAGTGAGGGGTATCCCGGCGGTATTTCTACCAGCGCCTGCGCACCGTATGCAGAACAGGTCTGCTCTGTAAACTCCTTTATCCAGCGGTGTGCTTCATAGCGCCACTTCTCATCCATAGTGCGGAAAGTGCCCAGTATCTCCACCTTGTCGGGTATCACATTCGTAGCAAGGCCGCCATGTATCTTCCCAAAAGTCAGAACGGACGGTATCAACGGGTTTCCTTTGCGCGATATGATCTGTTGCAGGCCTGTTATCACAAGCGCAGAAATCGCGATCGGGTCTATAGTCTGGTGTGGTAAAGCCGCATGACCGCCCTTGCCCTGAATGGTGATATATATTTCATCTGCGCTGGCCATATACTGGCCCGCCCGGAAGCCCGCGGTACCGGCGGGCAAATGAGGATATACATGCAACGCAAAAATGGCTTCCGGTTTCGGGTTTTCCAGCACACCTTCCTTTACCATGATACTCGCTCCTCCGGGGTTTTTCTCTTCTCCCGGCTGAAAAATAAGTTTCACCGTGCCCTCAAAACTTTCGCGGAGGTCATTCAAAATATGCGCAGCACCCAGCAGGCAACTGGTGTGCACATCATGCCCGCAGGCATGCATTACCCCGTCGTTAAGCGAGCGGTAAGGCACGTCGTTCGCTTCCATAATGGGTAGCGCGTCCATGTCCGCGCGCAACGCAATGCAGCGTTTACCTGGGTTATTACCCGCGATCAGCGCCACTATCCCCGTACCGGCAACGCCTTGCTGGTAGGTTATCCCCAAACCTTTCAGTTTATCTGCCACGTAGGCAGAGGTTTTATGCTCATGAAAAGAAAGCTCGGGGTTGGCATGCAGGTAATGCCGTATAGCCTGCACTTCAGGAAAATATTGCTCCGCTTTTTCGAGTATCTGTTTCTTTAAGTCGTAAGTCATAAGTCGTAAGCCTTTAATAACGAGCCGTAAATTATTCAGGGCACACGATAAAGATAGTACACAATGTAGAGACGCAATGCATTGCGTTTCTACGAAAAAATAACCGTCATTTTGACCGTGCTCTAACAAGAAATGGAAAATTGCACCCACGTTTCACACTTACGACTTACGACTTATGACCCTGCCTGCCGGCAGGCAGGTTACGACTAATCAGCGTGTACCGTTATTTGGTCGGGCACTATCATGCAGGGTGTGGGATACATAGAGTTGGCCTCTCTCAGCATACCTGCTGCCTGGTCGCGGCTGCGGTAGTCGCCTACCCTTACCCTGAAACCCGGGGAGACATAACTGAGATAAGTATAAGTACCGGGAAACATACGCATAAATTCCGCTCTTACCTTTATTGCCTTTTCACGGTCGTAACCATTGTATATCTGCACCCTGAACCCCTTCCCCGCATAGATCACTTTGGTATCCCTATGGATCGCAGGGCCGGCGGAATGATGCACATTATCGGTTATGTGCGTCGCAGGAGCTGTCTCATTCATCGCTAGCGGCTTTGCACCCCGTGTGCCTGCTGTGGGAGCCACCGCAATAAGGGCTCCATCTCTTTTAGAATTCCCGTTTGAAGAATGGGCTCTATTTTCAAGTGCTTCAGGATTACGAACACGTGTAGGCGGTGGGGCAGCAACAGGGTTTTTCTTCAGCATCACTGCCAGTCGGGGATCTGAGTGCATAATAACACTGCCTCCGGAAAACTGGGCGCCCGCGCGTCCGGTGAAAGACACCAGGCAAATAAGCAAGCCTATGTGATACTTTATATTCATCCCTTTTATCCAGGGCTAGCCTGGATTTCTGCAGTGCAAATTTAGGAACGTTGACGGAATAAGTTCAACCATATTGCGAAGTTATTTTTCTTTTTTATAAGGCATACCCGCAAGGGTACGAGCGAAGCTCTATCTGCGAATAATGAATTATTTAAAGACTTTTACAACGAAATAAAATGGAAAAGAACGAGTAAGATGGTTGAACTTATTTTGTCATCGTTCCTCAGGAAGTTTTTTACTGGGCGCGGCTCTCCTTAACGATCTGCATGCTTGATGAGCAGCCTATCCTTGTGGCGCCGGCATTTACGAGGTCTCGGGCGAAGGAATAAGTACGTATGCCACCGGAGGCCTTAATTCCAATCCGTTGCGGCAAATTGGCCCGCATCAATTCGACCGCATGTACCGTTGCGCCATTATCTGCGTAACCGGTAGATGTTTTAAGGTAGTCTATTTCATAATTACTATAGAGCTGGCAGGCCGATATAAGCTCACCGTCGGTCAGCATCCCGCTTTCCACGATCACTTTTATTACTTTTCCCTTGTTGTAAACAGGGGCCAGGCAAGCAGCAATTTCGTTTTCCAGGTATTTCCAGTCGCCGCTCTTCAGCGAACACAGGTTTATCACCATGTCCACTTCATCCACGCCCATGTCTATTGCGTTCTCTATTTCCTTTACTTTTATCTCAATGGTGTTAAACCCTAAAGGAAACCCAATAACGGTTGCGATCTTTACTTTCGAACCATCGAGCATTTTTTTTACATCAGGTACATATTTGGGTGGCACGCATACCGCCACAAAATTTTCCAATGATGCTTCGACACACAGCTTGTCTATCTCGGAAAGAGTCGTAGTTTGTTTAAGTATGGTGTGATCTATATATGAAGCAATATTGACGGACATAAGATTTTAGGGGACAAACTTAATGTAAATTTAATTTTTTTTTAATAAACCAAAGCACTATTTGGAAAAATCAACTAATTCGTCTTCATGTTTTTTATAATTTCCAGCGCAAACTCGCTGGTTTTCAGCAAAGTAGCGTCATGCATGAGGTTATAAAAGTCTATGGTTACCCGTTTGCGCATGATGGTTATCGCCAATGCATCTTCTATACATCTTGCAGCCTCATGCCAACCCATATATTCCAGCATCATTACGCCACTAAGTAATAGCGACGATGGATTCATGGTATTGGTGTTGGCAAAGCGCGGCGCGGTACCGTGTGTGGCTTCAAATACGGCATGGCCGGTGATGTAGTTGATATTTGCACCCGGGGCTATTCCTATGCCCCCCACCGAGGCCGCGGCGGCATCTGATATATAGTCGCCGTTCAGGTTAAGTGTGGCTACAACCGAATAATCCTTTGGGGAAATAAGCAGTTGTTGCAAAAAATTATCCGCTATCACATCTTTTATGATGAGCTTTCCTTGCGCTTCCGCTTTCTTCAGGCGTGCATTTGCTGCATCTTCGCCCTGCGTTTTTTTCGCATTCTCCCACTGCCCCCAGGTATACACCTGGTCGCCAAATTCCCGCTCCGCAAGCTCATAACCCCATATTTTAAAGGCACCTTCGGTATACTTCATGATGTTACCCTTATGCACAATCGTTACCGAGGGTAATTTCTGCTCCAGGGCGTATTTTATTGCCGCCCGTATCAGTCTTTCAGATCCTTCTTTTGATACTGGCTTTATCCCAAATGCAGACGATTCAGGAAATCGTATTTTCTTTTGTACACCTAATTCATCGGTAAGAAACCTAAGTAATTTTTTTGCCTCGGGGCTGTCGTAGGCGAATTCAATACCGGCATATATGTCTTCCGTATTCTCCCGGAAGATCACCATGTTCATATTTTCCGGGTGCACCACTGGCGAAGGCACTCCTTTGTACCATTTCACTGGGCGAAGGCAAACATAGAGGTCCAGTTCCTGCCGCATCGCTACATTGAGCGACCTTATCCCGCCGCCCACAGGTGTTGTAAGCGGGCCCTTTATCGAAACCAGGTATTCTCGCGCAGCATCTAGTGTTTCTGCTGGTAACCACTCCCCTGTTTTATTAAATGCCTTTTCTCCGGCCAGTATTTCTTTCCACTCTATTTTTCGTTTCCCGCCATAAACCTGGGCAACTGCAGCGTCCAGAACCTGCTTGCTGGCGCTCCATACATCTGGCCCTATGCCGTCTCCTTCTATAAACGGTATTATCGGCTGTTCGGGCACATTCAGCGATCCATCGCTGCCCATTGTTATCTTCTGTTGGCTCATGCTGATCTTCTTTCGATGTGCGAAGATAACAATAGAAAATAAACCTTATACACCTGTTTAGCCGGTGAGCTTCTTTCTACCCCGTGTTACCGCAGTATCACCCCATATGGCATTATTTTTGTGCCCCCTTGTAAAATAGCGTATGATATAAGTTGCACAATTGATTGTTTCTTGTAGATTTACAAAAAAATATAACTTATGGTATGAAAAGGTCAACGATCATAAGAATTTACTGTCGTGTTTTTTTTCTGCTCATGCTGGTTCTTGGCAGTTTTTGTGCTTCCGCACAGCAGACGCAAGGACCAAATTCAACACCGGCCAATGATTCTATTCAACTGGCTGGTACTGATACCTTGCCGGAATCTGCCTATGAACTGAAGGTGCCAGCACATAGCACCACATTTTATACAACGCACATGGCGGCTATCCTGTTCACTATTCTTATTATCCTAATGGCGTTTGTCAGCTACCGTTACTGGAATGATAACCGGGTAAAGAGGAATGTAACCGATAACGCAGAATCCTGAATATTGCGAGTTGAATTAGATGAAGTTCTGCCATTATTACCCCTTAACCTTTTGCCCTTTTAACCTATCTACCTTTTACTTCTTTATCCCACCGCCATTAGCCTGCATCATGGTCATTTCCTTTGCCTTGGTAAGAAACTCTGAGGCGAATATGAATTTATTCAGCTTCTCGTCATTGCTGAATATGATCTCTTTATTCGATCCTTCCCACTGCTTTTTACCCTGGTAGAGGTACACTATATGGTCGCCGCTCTCCATCACAGTATTCATGTCGTGAGTGTTGATCACGGTAGTGATATTGTATTCTGTCGTTATTTCTTTTACTAGTTTGTCTATCACCAGCGAGGTCTGTGGGTCCAGGCCGGAATTAGGTTCGTCGCAAAAAAGATACTTCGGGTTTTGCACTATAGCCCGCGCCAGTGCCACACGCTTCTTCATACCACCGCTTATCTCTGCCGGGAATTTTTTATTTGCATCCTTCAGGTTCACACGGTCCAGCACTTCATTCACTCTTTTCAGTTTCTCGGCTACGCTCATATGGGTAAACATATCCAGCGGGAACATCACGTTAGCTTCCACGGTCTTACTGTCAAACAGCGCACCACCCTGAAACAGCATGCCTATCTGCTTGCGAAGCTCTTTTAGCTCCTTTTCCCTCATTTTGGTAATATCCCTTCCTTCATACAATATCTCCCCGGAATCGGGCGCGAATAAACCGATCAGCACCTTCATAAACACCGTCTTGCCACTGCCGCTGGTGCCTATGATCAGGCTCGTCTTGCCCGGCTCCATCTTCGCAGATACGCCTTGCAACACTACCTTCCCGTCAAAACTTTTCTTTACGTCCCTAACTTCGATCATACGCACCCCAAACCCCCAAAGGGGCTTCTCTTATTTGATTACACTATACTAAACACCAAATGATTCCTCCTTACCCCTGAACTACCAAATGAGGGGAAGCCCCCCTTTAGGGGGTTGGGGGTTTACACCTGGAACACGCCCATCTTAAATTCTTTATTCACCTGCGCATGATTTGCTGCATTTATCCCCTCGCTGATCACAGACCTTGTCTCGGCAGGGTCTATGATCTCATCTACCCAAAGCCGCGCCGCTGCATAGTAAGAGGAGGTCTGGCTGTCGTACCGGTCTATTATCTCCTTCAGCATAGCCGCTTCTTTCTCCGGTTCTATCACCTCTCCCTTTGCCTTCAGAGATGCTACCTGTATCTGCAGCAATGTTTTCGCCGCCTGCTCTCCGCCCATCACCGCTATTTTGGCATTTGGCCATGCATAGATGAAACGCGGGTCATAGGCCTTGCCGCACATGGCGTAATTGCCTGCGCCATAAGAGTTACCTATGATTATTGTGATCTTCGGCACGACGGAATTGGCTACCGCATTTACCAGCTTGGCGCCGTCTTTTATTATTCCGGAATGCTCACTGCGGCTGCCCACCATAAAACCGGTCACATCCTGCAGGAACACCAGCGGTATTTTCTTTTGGTTGCAGTTCATAATGAAGCGCGCTGCTTTATCCGCACTATCGTTGTAGATCACGCCGCCCAGTTGCATTTCCCCTTTTCCGCTCTTCACTATTTTGCGCTGGTTGGCTACAATGCCCACTGCCCAGCCATCCACACGGGCATAGCCACATACTATGGTCTTTCCGTAATCTTCCTTAAACTGGTCGAACGCTGAATTATCAACGATACACTTTATCACGTCCACCACATCATACTGCTTGCTGTTCTGCGGTGATACTATGCCATATATCTCATTTGCCTCTTTTGCTGGTGCAACTGATTTTATACGGTCATAGCCCATGCGTGGCTGCTCGCCTACCTTCTCCATAATGCGGCGCACTTGGTCCAGGCACTCCTGCTCGGTATCAAATTTATAGTCTGCGATGCCGCTTATTTCGGTATGCGTTTTCGCGCCGCCCAGTGTCTGTATATCTACATCTTCACCAATGGCCGCTTTCACCAGGTAAGGCCCTGCCAGGAAGATAGATCCATTACCTTCCACCATCAGTGTCTCGTCACTCATTATAGGCAGGTATGCGCCACCGGCTACACAACTGCCCATTACGGCTGCTATCTGGGTGATCCCCATAGCGCTCATCTGTGCATTGTTGCGGAATATGCGGCCAAAGTGTTCTTTGTCCGGGAATATCTCGTCTTGCATAGGAAGGTATACTCCTGCACTGTCCACTATGTATATAACCGGCAGGTGGTTCTCCATAGCGATCTCCTGCATACGCAAGTTTTTCTTGCCTGTGATCGGAAACCACGCACCAGCCTTTACTGTATTATCGTTGGCTACTATCATGCATTGGCGGCCATGTATATAGCCCAGCCCTGCAACGGTACCGCCCGCCGGGCAGCCGCCGTGCTCTTTGTACATATCATACCCTGCAAATGCACCAAGCTCTGTAAACGAGCTGCCCTTATCGGTGAGATAAGCAATACGCTCCCGAGGAGACATCTTACCTTTCTCCCGCGCCTTGTCCATCGCCTTTTTTCCACCGCCCTGGCTAATTACGCCGTGGCGCTGTTTCATCTGGCTTACAGCCAGCCGCATTGCGTCATCATTTTTGTTGAATTCCAGGCTCATTCCGCTTTTAATTTGAGTGCAAAAATAGTTGTATAAATTGAGAGGTGGTAAATTATGTATTATTTCCCATTAAAACAGCAAGCCGCCAGCTAACAATACTCTTGACTTTATTCTATCTAGTTTAGACTTTAGACTCCCCACCCTATCTTTGTCACATGAAATTCCTGATCGTCGGGCTAGGCAATATAGGCACGGAATACGATTCCACCCGTCACAACATCGGCTTTGAAGTGGCCGATACCTTTGTGATCAAGAACGGCGGCAGCTATGCCCTCGACCGGCACGCTTTTGTGTCGGAAGTAAAATGGAAGGGCAAAACCTTCATTGTCATAAAGCCCACCACCTATATGAACCTTAGTGGCAAAGCCCTGAAATACTGGATGGACAAGGAGAAAATAGCGCTGGAAAATGTACTGGTGATCGTAGACGATCTCGCATTGCCGCTCGGTACACTGCGCCTGCGTGCCTCTGGCAGCGATGCCGGCCACAACGGCCTTAAAAACATCAACCTCGTCCTCACCACCGACAAATACCCCCGCTTGCGCTTCGGCATAGGCAACGACTACCCCAAAGGCCGCCAGGTCGACTTCGTCCTCGGCAAATGGAAACCCACTGAAATACCACTCGTAAAAGACATGCTGCTAAAAAGCGTGGATGCCATAGAGTGTTTTGCCACGCAGGGCATAGGCAAGGCAATGACGGAGTTTAATAAGTGAGCTACTGATACCGCCTTTGCCTGATATTCTGCTCTTCTATGACGGTGAAATTGTCCTCGAGTGAAATTAATTTCTCCGTCAGCATTTTTAGTAGGAACTCACCCGCAAAACCGGGCAAAACTCCTTTGTAACGAAAAAAAATAACCGTTGGTGGGCTTGCCATACCGTACTTAAAGATGAGTTCTCCGTAATCTTTATCAAATGTCAAGATCGTGCGATGCGTCTCCCTAGCAATTTCTACCACTGCCTTATCGGTGATGCCCGGCATTTCTTCCGCAATACTCTTTACGTCAAAACCAATTGCTCGTAATATCCGGATACTTGGATTTGGGAAATTTTCGTTTGCTAGAAATTGCATTAAGCAGATTTTGACAATGGAAAAAATAATTCCTGCTGAACGCACTCTTTGAGATAAGAAAAAATAGCTTGCAGATGGGCTTGCGATATTTGCGGATAGCTCTCAAATATCATGTCCTCTGTCCAGCCGGTTGACAACAACTCCAGAATTAACTCTATAGAGATTCGTGTCCCCTTTAATGTGGGTTTCCCAAGTAATATATCCTTATCAGATACAATAAAATTTTCCCATCCCATATACTAAAGTTATTAAAAATCAGAACGCTATTAATAAGGATTGCCAACTTTTTAAAAAGTTGGCAATCCTCTTGTATTACTTTCATCGCAAACAGCCCAACGAATATTCTCTGTCGAGCACAAATTCACAAGCGAAGCCCCTCCTGCCTGCCGGCAGGCAGGTCAGGGGTTTGGGGTTAATCTGCCTGGTGAAACGCATACCTATAGTCCGTTGGCGGCACATAAGTTTCCTTAATGGTCCTTGCGCTCAGCCAGCGATATAAGTTAAGTATTGATCCCGCCTTATCATTAGTTCCCGATGCCCGCGCACCGCCAAATGGTTGCTGGCCTACAACCGCGCCTGTCGGCTTGTCGTTGATATAAAAATTGCCCGCACTGTTCACCAATGCTTTAGTAAGATATTCTATCGCGTGACGGTCCTGCGCAAATATGGCCCCGGTAAGTGCATAAGGAGATGTATTGTCGAGCACCTCCAGTGTCTGTATCCATTGGTCGGCTTCATACACATAGATCGTAAGCACCGGGCCAAATATCTCTTCGCACATAGTTACATAAGATGGGTCTGTAGTCTCTATGATCGTAGGCTCTACAAACCATCCTTTCGAGCTGTCGCATTTGCCGCCGCAGAGTATTTTCGCCGCGCCATTGCTGTTTTTCACATTATCTATATACTTCGAGATGCTTGCGAACGATTTGTCGTCTATCACTGCGTTGATGAAGTTGGTAAAATCATCTACCACACCCATTTTCATGGTCTTGAGTTCCGCTACGAGCTTCGTCTTTATTTCGTCCGCAAGGTTTGCCGGAAGGTAAGCCCTCGATGCCGCAGAGCATTTCTGGCCCTGGTACTCAAACGCGCCCCGTGCCAGGCCAGCCACCACTGCATCCACATGTGCAGATGGATGGACAAACACAAAGTCTTTACCTCCTGTCTCCCCAACTATTCTCGGGTAAGATTTATACCTCGCAATATTGTTACCTATGCTTTTCCACATGCTTTGAAATACGCCTGTAGATCCGGTAAAATGCACTCCGGCAAAATAAGGATGTGCGTAACATATTTCTCCAACCACCGGGCCTGATGGATAGATAAGGTTGATAACTCCGGCCGGCAAACCAGCCTCTATCAATATTTCCATGAACACGCTTGCAGAATACACTTGTGTATTGGCTGGCTTCCATACCACCACATTGCCGCACATTGCAGGTGCAGTGGGCAAGTTACCGCCTATCGCCGAGAAGTTGAACGGCGTCACGGCCAGCACAAACCCTTCAAGCGGCCTGTATTCCATGCGGTTGTCCATGCCTTGCGGCGATAGTGGCTGCTGTTTATATATCTGGCTAAGAAAATGCACATTGAATCGTAGAAAATCTATCAGTTCGCACGCACTGTCTATCTCTGCCTGGTAGGCGTTCTTACTTTGCCCCAGCATAGTTGCAGCGTTCATCCTGAAACGGTATTTCGTGGCAAGCAATTCCGCAGCCTTCATAAAAATGGATGCACGGTGTTCCCAGCTTGTTGCCGACCAGGTTTCATGCGCCGTCATCGCCGCATCTATAGCATCATGCACCTGCTGCTCGTCAGACGCATGAAAATGCCCCAATAAATGTGCGGTTTCGTGTGGTGGGCGTATTTCTTTCTTATTACCGCTGCGCACTTCCTTACCACCTATGTAAGCAGGAATATCGCGTTGCTGCGCCTTCATTTCTGCTATTGCCTTTTGCAGCGCTTTCCGCTCGTGGCTTCCGGGCGCATAGCTTAATACGGTTTCGTTTTTGGGTTCTGCGAAATCAAAATACGCGTTGTTCATTTTTATAAAATTTGTAGCCGGATGGCTTAGTTTGATAATTATTATCCCGAGCTATCAGGAGGAGTGCAAAGGTAGCTTTTTACATTTATCAGGCGAAAAATAGCCGCATCAGGCGAATTTATAGCTTCACGATCCCGTGTTTTATTGCGAAAAGCACCAGGCCCGTTTTAGACTTAAGATCCAGTTTCCGGAACAGGGATTCACGGTACCCATCTATCGTTCTGAGGGAAACCTGCATTTTCAAGGCTATCTGGTCATACTTATATTCTTCTTTGTCACACACCAGCATCAGGAAGGTCACTTCCCGCTCATTCAGCTTGCTTAGCAAATGCGAGGGCCTTGCAGCATCATTAGGTGCTACATTCTTCAGCAGCGCATTGTGCGACAGTTCACTGTGGTAATAGCCAGAGGTCATAATATCATTGATAGCCTTTCGCATTTCGTCCTCGGTACAGCTTTTCCGCAGGAAGCCCCTCACGCCCATCCTATACAAATCGATGACCGTCTTTTCATCTTCATCCAGGGTCAGTATCAGCACTCTCAGGTGTGGCTTGAACTTCCCTATCCACTGTGTGGTTTCCCTTCCATCCATTTCCGGCATGTTCAGATCCATTATTACTATATCCGGATCTGCCGTATGATAGGAGTTCAAAACGAAATCTTTGCCATTATCATACTGGGCCGTCACTTTATAATCTCCCAGCACTTCGATCAACGACTTTAAACCATGCCGAACAATGGTATGGTCATCAACAAGTGCTATCGAAACTGTTTTACTCATTTTCCTATTTATGTGATTTGTTCAAGGGTAAAAATTGTTCCGGTCCCTCCCTCTGTAGCAGGTTTCGAATCTATCTGGCATTTCATACCCGCGAGATCAGCGCGCTTCATGATGTTTTTCAGGCCTGCACCCTTTGCCGTTTTCATAATTTCATCGGCGTCAAACCCCTTGCCGTCATCCTTCACCACCATCTTAAACTTCTTTTCACCGCTCAGGCTAAGATAAATATTTTTTGCATCGGCATGTTTCAGCAGGTTGTTCAGCATTTCCTGGAATATCCTGAACACGATCACTTTTTGATCCTTATTAAGCTCGGGCTCTTTGTCATGTTCCCAATGTACCGTGTATCTATTCAGTTGCCGCAACCTATCCACTTCTTTCTCAATGGTATACACGAGTCCATTTGCTGCTATCTGGTCGCTGTTGAGGCTCCGGCCCAGCACGCGCACTTCCTCAATCGTTTCGATCATCATGGTACTTACCGGCAGCAGAGAACCGGCAGCAGCAGGGTTCACGGCTTTTTGCTGCTGTAGCTGCATATTCATAAAGGTGAGCCGCTGCCCTATGTTGTCATGCAGTTCCCTGGCTACGGTCGTCATTACCTGCTCCTGTACCTCCCGCTGTCCTTTCTCATAGTCCAGTTGCAACTGGGTTATTTTCATCTCCTGCTGCACATTTCTTTTATTGGATGCGAACATGGTGATGATCACTACTGCTATCAGCAGTGCCACTAACAAGGTAGTTGTCAGGACGGTAACGACGATGGGATTTGAGAACATAACTTAGGCGGCCTTTAATACGGCCTGCTTCTGACGCCCCAACAAGATAAAGCTTATTGCAACAAGTGGGTAACGAATTATATCTAAAAACATGTTTATACTTATAAGCTTTGAAGCCAGGGCAGGGGCATTTGATATTAAGTAATGGTGCAAACCGAAGTAAGGGATAGCGCAAGCGCTACAAAAGATTATAGGTGCGGACAACCAAAACACTGGCTGGCTTAGAATGCTGCTTTTTTTAAAAACGCTGTTGCTGATAAGCACCGTTAAATACATCGCTGTCAGCAATATAAAGTCTGATACCAACCCGAAATTTGCAAAAGTGTATATGGAGCCCATGCACACATTAACGCACCAGATAATAGTATGCGCTATCAGTGCAGCAAAAAACAAATATTTTTTACTTACGTTCATTAAATAAATTGCTGCCACGCCTAAAACCCATGCATCCACCAAAATATAAATATTGAAAAGCCATGAATTGTCTTTATGCAAGTGGACACCAAGGTAGTATCCATAACATTCAAACAGCAATGCCGCAGCAGTGAGAAAAAGTACCAGTTTGTATGGCAGCGGCAAGCTACGGAAGTAATATCCGCCTGTTGCCAGATTGAATAACTTCCCTGCAAAAATACAAACAAATACACCCATATATCTATCGTCTTCCCGTGACGAAATTAAGAAAGGGCAAGAAATTTGTTGTTAATATTTAAACATTTAATTAAAAGTTACTTTGGAAGAATATATACGTTGCAAGTTGGTGGGCATAATGTCCCAAAATCGCCAGCCTTCATCTGGAATTCCACGCCATAATTTACATTATCCAACAGCGGGGTACCGTCACTTTGGCACAAATATATTGCAAGGGCATGCGGATGAGCGACAGCCGGACTGGTGTTGTCATGAGAGCCGGCTGCAAAATGAATAGAGGCCCCGGCAGGTGAGCTGTTATTCACGTAAATTTTGTGTATTTCCTGCATCCAGGGGAAAACAAGGTTGCGCACAAATATTGTTCCTGCTGTGTCCGACGCCAGGTTCACGAGGGTATTCGGATTACACACCCCCTTATCGCAATAGTAAAAGTTATCGAGGTAGTTTTGGTCAAACAAATCAGTGATGGCCGTTGGCGCCAGCGAGCCATCCTCAATGGTGTACCAGGCACAGTTGGTGGTGTCCAGGTTAAACGTATTGGGGTCGCTTGTCGCCGTCATAGTGCATATCTGCATACGCAGGAACAATGCATTGTTGGCGGTATCATAGCAGAGCACAAAGCGCATCGCAACAGTGTTTGGCGAAGCTCCCGATGTTTTAATGAAATTTTGCACCGCCAGTGCAAAAGAATCCCAGGGCACCTGTATATCCTGTCCGCCGAAATCTGAGTTGCAGTTCGCAAGGAAATAATGCTTTTGAAAGTTTTTCTGCATCGTGTTAAAATGGTCCAGTGTGATCACCATGGGATTTGCCATAAAAATATTTTATTTAAAACGTGAGCGAACAAGATAACATCATTTTTGCACATTTTCAATATACGGAGATACGGGGAAAACACCCTTTTTTTACGGGGTTTTTCCCGTGTTACGTATCGAAAGATGTCCGTTCTTTGTGTTAGTTTCCATCCGCTCCTTAACCTGTCACTATGATTTTTAAAACTCTTCCGGCCCGCACAATGCAGGCGCCAGAATAAAGTGATCACCTATCACCATGAAAACTTTTAAAGCCCCCGCCTTTGGGGGCTTTTTTATGGAATATCTCTCCTTTCTCATCTTTACTGCATAAGGAAGTATATTGTGAACCGATCGTTATGACCAGCAATCTAACCGACGAAGAGCTAATGCGAAACTACCACGCCGATGGAGACAACCAATGGCTGGGGTATCTTTTGCTGCGGTATACGGCATTGCTGTTTGGGGTGGCCATGAAATACCTGAAGAATAAAATACAGGCAGAAGACGCGGTGCAACAGGTTTTCGAGAAAGTGCTTACCCACATGCCACAGGAAGAGATACATAATTTCAAAGGCTGGCTCTATGTACTGATGAGAAACCATTGCCTGATGCTCATGCGTGATAAAACTTATCATACAGATGAGGCAGCGTTGACCCACATAGCCGCAACCGAAACAGACAAAGATGAATTAGCCTGGCACGAAAACACCTTGCAGCAGATGGAAGAAGCAATAGACCAACTCAATGACGAGCAAAAAAAAACCATAGTACTCTTTTACTTAAAGAAGTATAGCTACGAGCAGATAATTGCCCAGACGGGCTATACCTTTATGCAGGTGAAAAGTTTCATCCAGAATGGAAAACGTAATTTGAAAACGATTTTATTAAAAAAAGCCGCCGGGCGCCAGCTATGAGCGAGCAAAAAAACATATCACCATTTGGTAAGGGAAGCAATGAAAAGCTCTCGGAAGATAAGCTCATGGCTTACCTGGACGGAAAATTATCCCCCGCTGAGCAGCATGACGTAGAGCTATGGCTTGCAGAGGAAGGCATGGAGAGTGATGCTTTAGAGGGCCTGAAAACCTTGCAACCAGGTGAGACAAAACATTCACTGGGAAAACTGAAGCATGGGTTACGAAAAACAATGCTCGGCAGACAACGTAAACGCAACTCGCTGCGAACAGATCATATCACATGGATAGCCATAGGCATCATCCTGTTACTAACAGTTGTTGCCTACCTTGTCATCCGGATTGCCAAATAACCTAATTTTGTGTGCCGCAGAAATAATGCGTTTGGCACATAAGAGGCTTGCTTCGCGGACTTACGACTCAAGGATTTTTTAGTTTTAACATTTAACTTTTGACTTTGAAATATATCCCCCAACGCCCGCCATTCGTCATGATCGGCGATGTAATAAGCGCAGACGAAAAACATACGCTTACTTCATTTACCATTTCTCCCGACAATATCATGACGGAAAACGGTTTCTTTACGGAAGGAGGCCTCGTAGAGAATATGGCGCAAACAGCAGGAGCCGGAACGGGATATATGGCTATTCAGCATGGGAAACCAATGCCCATGGGCTATATCGCTGCTCTGAAAAATGTAACCATCACGGCACTGCCTAAAATAGACGAGACCATACAAACTGAAGTAACTTTCGGCCAGATCGTCATGAATTTTCACCAGGTAAAGGGCCGTGTGTTACTCGGCGGGCAGG
>CAIVEW010000068.1 GCA_903905065.1 uncultured Bacteroidota bacterium
AGGCCTGAAACCGGAAGATATTGATTACATCAATGTTCACGGTACTTCTACACCATTGGGCGATATAAGCGAGATCACCGCCATCCAACGTGTTTTTGGAGATCATGCATACGATCTCAATATCAGCTCTACCAAGTCAATGACCGGTCACCTCCTGGGTGCTGCCGGCGCCATTGAAGCTATCGCAAGCATACTGGCAACAGTACACGATATTATTCCGCCTACCATCAACCACTTTACAGACGACCCATCGTTCGATCCCCGTCTGAACTTTACTTTCCTTAAAGCCCAGAAGCGCGTAGTTAACGCGGCTCTGAGCAACACTTTTGGTTTTGGCGGGCATAATGCTTCCGTTATCTTCAAAAAACCATCCGATTAGTTTTGCGGCGCTTCCTCAATCGCATCTTAAACTCCTCCTCTCCCGACAAGCAATTGTTGCTGCAATTAGAACACCTGCTAGGCTTTACACCGCGCCATATAGGCTATTACAGGCTGGCACTCATGCACCGCTCCAAGCCCGAGGAAGTAACAGACAGCAATGAGCGGCTCGAATTCCTGGGTGATGCCATACTGGGCGCAATAGTTGCTGAATACCTTTTCAAAAAATATCCCTACCAGCCCGAAGGCTACCTCACCGAACTACGCTCGAAGATCGTGCGCCGGGAAACCATGAATAATGTGGCGCTGCGCATGGGCCTAAATAAACTGGTACAATATAATCAAAACGACCGTGGCCTCAGCCGCAGCCACATCTTTGGCAATGCCCTGGAAGCCCTGATAGGTGCGGTCTACCTGGATGTAGGCTTCACCAAAACCCGTGACTTCATTCTCAACCAGCTCATCCGTGCCTACATAGACCTGGACACCATGGAGAGCACCGATACTAATTTCAAGAACCAGCTCCTGAGCTGGGCGCAACGCAAGGGCCGTGTGCTTACCTTCGATACGCTCGATGAGAAAATGGAGGGAGTCCGCAAGCTATTCACCGTAGGCATCATGCTGGACGGAGAACTCATAGCCAGCGGCACCGGATTCAACAAAAAGGAAGCCGGCCAGGTAGCCGCGAAAAATGCGCTGGAAAAGCTGGATTCAATTTGACAATTTTTGTTGTGCAAAACGCCGGCAGCGCTCGGGCATCCGATAGCAGCTACTGGTTATTGCGTTCCTGTAGCACTTTGTAGTCGGGGCCTGAAGCCTTGGTCAGCCAGTTAAGGGCGTGGATCAAACTCCTTGCAGGTTATATTTTCCACTAATTTTCCTCCTTTACATACTCTAAAATGTCGGCCGGCTGGCACTTCAACACTTCGCATATAGCTTCCAGGGTGCTAAACCTGATGGCTTTCGCTTTTCCTGTTTTCAGGATCGAAAGATTAGACAGGGTCAAGCCTACTTTTTCGGAAAGTTCGTTTAGCGACATCTTTCGCTTAGCCATCATTACATCTAGATTTACGATTATTGGCATAAGCTATATGGTTAAATCATTTTCGTTTTGAATTTCTATTCCTCTTTTTACGATCTGCACAATCACAAGAAGTATAACCGCCATAAAAAGCCAAACATCGGCCCCTGCTATGTCCAACGATTGGAGGTCGGCTGCTTTAAAGCCTTGTTTGGTAAGCCACAGCGAATATTTATATCCAAAATGAGAGAACAGGCCGATACCTAAAGCCAGGTAAGACAGTTTTACAATGAAACGCCTCAATCCAGAATTGAAGGGTTGGGACATGTTTAGTTCTTTATCGGTAAACAGTTTTACGATAAAGTAAAACATTATTGTTTTCAAAACCGCTACAATGATCATCGTGAGCGTGACCGCAAAAAAATGCCCGCGGTCGAAGCGATAAAGGCTGGATAAATAATCTGCCCCTGCCCAAAAATTTTTGACGCCGGCAGGGTTTACGAACAGCGTAATAATAGTGTTGACAGTAATGCCTCCGGCTTCAACACATAATCCGATAAAGATTATCCACGAAAGTATCTGCAGTACTTTCAAAATCTGATTTGTTGTGATCTTAATTTCCATAAATTGTTAGTTAGTTAAAAAATTATGGCACAAATATCAGTAAAATTTTATTGAAAAACAATAAAAATGTATTGATTAAAAAAAATATTTTGTGCTGCAAGTTTCGCATTCTCTTTTTGCGGGGTAAAAATGCCTGCAGCAAAGTGTGCGGACCGATCAGGCTGTGGAATAAGAGGAAGGTAGACTGCTGAAATGTGTTTGTAAGGTGCTGTATGTATTATTGCCAGTCAGGGACAGGCAACCACCAGTGAAGAAGTGTCTCGTCCGGAAATCACCTTACACGTTGGTTAGACCTGCCTACCGGCAGGCAGGTAATCCTGATTCTTCCTTACAGTCACTTCCGATTTCATAGCTATTTTGAGTTTTTGGAGCATAAAGGTCTTAAGGAAAAATGAAACGATCACCATTTTGTGGATATGTTGTCAAATTGTCTGTATCCTGTCAACGGCGCAGGCGTTATTCGCAAGAGTTACGTAACAATCATCGCCAGTCAGAGACTGGCACCGGCGAGGACGTATGCATAGCCTGCGCCCAAAGATTACGTTTATTATTTTTGGAATAGTAAGGGCAACAGTGACATTCGTTACCTGCCTGGAGTTACCTTACTTTTCTTTTGCTTCGCCAAAAAAAAAGTAACAAAACCTACCTGACGGCAGGCAGGGAAAAGGCGATTTTTTTCCAAGGTCCGCCGGAAAAAAAAATAGCTCTACTCTGTTATCGTGGAGAATACAATTTGGCCCCGCAGCAAAGCGTGCGGCCCGATTGGGCTGTGGAATAAGGATTGAGGGTGCATAGTCTGTTTTCAGGTAGTTGCAAGGTGTTATGTTTATTGTCGCCAGTCAGGGACCGGTACCCTCAATGGTGCAGGCACAGCCTATGCTCAACGATCACGTTTTTTATTTTTGGGAAGATTACGAGCTACCAAGGAAGTTGGAAAATGGCTCAATAGCTTAATAGCACATTTTAGATCTGGGTATTTGAATAGATACAACAATCATTGACTACGCCAATCTTCAGTTTGGCGTAGTCAACTACTGTATCTATGTGGATATTAATTTGTTGGTTTCAAGTTGGTCTAGAACCGTAGGATACGCCAACCAATACCTGCTTGCCGTACCTTTCTATTTCATTTTGTTGAACATATACCTGGCGATCTTCCACTGACCGTTCACGTTTTGAAGCACGAATAGTTCGCGGTTCTCCTCCGGAACGGTTTGCCCGCTGGCGTGGATCAATGTAGTACCTCTTGATACAGTTCTTACGAAGGAATAATCACCTTTGGTAATAATTTCATCGATAAAAAATTCAATGTTCAATTGGATGTTTTTGAAGACAAATTCGTAAGAACCTTTCAACTCTTCCTGCCCTATAGCAGAAGGGGCGTTTGAAGGCATAAATACACCGTCTTGGGTGTAGAGCGTTAATACCTTATTTACGTTTGACGCATTTAACGCATCCCTGTATGAGAAGAGCATTTTCTCAATTGCCTGTTGTTGTGTTGCTTCCATTTTTTTATTTTTTAGATTTTGAGTTTGTGCTTCCACTTTATTTTGAAAGGCGAAAAGTGTAGCGATTATCGCCGTTATTGCTATCTTTTTCATTGTTTTTAATTTGCTCAATAAGTCATTTTGTGACAACTTTAGACTTTGGCCCTTGCCTCATCAACGGTCACGGTTTTTCCCAGCCCGCCAAACTCATGGAGGTCGCCAAATACTTCAAGTCGTATGGATTGATCTATGCCGCCTACGAGCAACGGCTCAAACCCACTGATGGTGATCAGCTCTTCTATCTGCTTGTTACTACTGGCGTGGTCTGATGCGTAAAAGAGTACTTTTCTACCCGGCTTGCTGAATGCTTCATTGCGCAAAGAGGCGGCACCCAAAGTGCCAAAGGCTTTTACCAGACGTGCACTTCCTGGTAAAAGCCCGGAGAGTATCTGCCCGGCGGACTCACCTTGCCCAACAATCTTTTTAAAACCTCCGTTGCCATCCGGCGCGATAGGATTGGAGACGTTCACTACCGTTTTGTCGGCCAGTTCGCTGGCGTAGGCCTGGAAAAAGTCTTTCAGGCTGTTGAAATTAATGGCGGGGATTACTACATCGGCTTCGCGAATAGCGTGAGCAACGTCTTTGGCTACTGCAAGGCCTCCAAGTTTCGCCGCCAATAGTTGTGCTTTCTCTATGTCTCTTGATGCGAGAATTACGGTATGGTTTCCCTTGGTGAGATTTGTTGCAATCGCCTCGCCAACTTTTCCGAGCCCTATAATGGCTACTTCTGTACCCGAATTTTCTGTGTTCATTTTACTCTGTATTGAATTTGTTTGTCAATATTGACTACACAAAGGTGCGATGAATGGCCATCCTTGGCCAATAACCTGGTTTAAGAAATAAGCTTAATGTAGATTAAGAGTAGCGTCACTTTTGGGCTCGCCCAGCGCGCACTTTACTAAGGAATTCAGGCGTAATACCGATATAGGAAGCTATCTGTGTGTTGGGAAGCCTGTTGGAAAGATGTGCGTATTGTTCTAAAAAGGTCTCGTACCGCTCGTCTGCAGTGGAGCTGATGTTTTGCAACATCCGGTTTTGTAATTCAATGAACTTGTTTTCTATGATCACTCGGAAATTTCTATCGAATTTTGGATAGTTATTGTACAGGTGCCAGAGGTCGGTTTTTGATATTTGAAAGATCACGGAGGGCTCCAATGCTTCGATGTAAAGCTTGCTGGGCTTTTCCTTATGCAGGCTGCCTATATCAGCTATCCAATCGTTTTCTGCCGCAAATTGCAGATTGTGTTCCGTTCCTTTTTTATCCACACCGTACATTTTGAAGCAGCCTTCTGCAACAAAAGTAAAGTGTCTGCAGACATCATTTTCCTGCAGGATGAACTGCCTGCGTTTGACCTTTCTTTCAACCACGCAGCTCAATAGCGCCTCCTGTTCTGGGGCATCCAGGGGCAGGTAACCGTCAAAATAGGATATGATCTGTCGGGTGTTCATACGCTCTTTTGCAGAAGTAACAAAATAGTTATTTTCTTTGAGCAGAAAGGTAAGCAAAAAATCCTCGAGCTCGCATAGGATCGCCCTCCACCGCTCCGTTGAATTGACCCAACCGAAAAGGAAATTGGCCTGAGTAAAGCCCAAGCCATTTTCTGTTTTTTCTTCCTCACTATCATTAACCGATCATCGTATGCAGGTTGAACCCCCCGTCTACTACAAATTCAGCACCGGTGGTATTTGAAGAATCAGCTGATGCCAGGAAGATCACCGTCTTGGCGATTTCTTCTGGTGAGGCAAATTTCTTTAGCGGTACTTTGGTTTGTATCAGTGCGGCTACTTGCTGAAGCTGCTCTTCCGGCATACCCACCTTGCCCCACAGTGGCGTATTCACCGGGCCGGGGCATACGGCATTAACCCTTATGCCTCTAGGTGCCAGCTCTATGGCGGCTATTTTGGTAAGTGTGTTCAAGGCAGCCTTGCTCGCAGCATATGCCGTGGTATTCTCCATGGCGTTGTAAGCGTTGATGGAAGATAGGAATACGACAGACGCACCATCATTGAGTATTGGCAGGAATTTCTGGAGTGTGAACACCGCGCCTTTGAAATTGATATCCATAATGCTGTCGTAATGCTCTTCTGTGATGGCTGATATGGGTGCAAATGCCGCGATACCTGCATTTATAAACAACACATCCACCTTACCCAGGTGCTTGCCGGCCTCACCCACAAGGCCATCTATGTCTGCCAATTTAGACTGATCTGAAACGATGCCGGTAGCGCCAGTTTCCTTAGCTGCCGCAATTACGCTATCCCGGTGCCGCCCTGTAACGATTACTTTTGCACCCATTGCCACGAGTTCTTTCGCGGTAGCAAGGCCTATGCCTGTTGTACCGCCCGTGATAACTACTTTTTTGTCTTGAAAGTTTTGCATGATCTTTATTTTAGGTCCTGTCATTATTGACTATGCAAAGGTGACCCGGGAGACAGCCTTAGTGTTATAACAAAAGCTACCTTCTTCGGTATCTTTCGGACATTTCACTTTTAAATGCCACTGGAGTGGTATTCGTTTCCGCTTTAAATATCTTAGAAAAATAGGAGGAGTCGAAGTAATTCAGTTCTGCGGCCACTTCGGATATTGTATGGTCTGTATAGGTAAGCAGCCGCTTCGCTTCCAGTATGGCCCGGCTTCTTATCATTTCAGAAGCGGTTTTCCCGGTAAGGTTGCGGATCACGAAATTCAGGTGGTGCTGGGTCATGTTCAGCTGGGCGGCGTAGAAGGAGACACTTTTTTGCTCTATAAAATGCTGTTCCAGCAGATTTTTATATTGCTTATAGATGATGAGGCTTTTCCTAGGCACATCACGCGCCATTGTGAGGTCTACACATCTTTGTATCTGCTCCAGCAGCACATGCAGCAGCGCCTGGGCTATGCGCTCCCGCTTGTCATCGCGGTGGTGCTCACTGTATACCAGCTCTATGGTGTGCTTTACTTCGGCAAAATCCTGATCGCCTAGCTGCACGTACGGCCTGGCGTAAATGCAGTCAAGGAAGCTGAGTTCAAAAAGTTTGTTCTTGTCGGTATAGTTGAACAAAAAGAACTCTTCTGTAAACATGATGGTGCCGCCCGTTACATCACGCCAGCCCTCGAAGCTGTGTACCTGGTTTGGCGAGATAAAGAAAAGGGTTTGCGGCTCCAGCTCATATTGCTTGTAATCAATGGTTTGAATGCTCTTGCCATTTTCTATCCACAGAATTTCGTAAAACGTGTGTTTATGAAAGTCGTCCACATCAGGCTCATCCATCGTGTCAAACTTAGTGATCTCAAATTCTGTTTGGCTGGTGGGCTCGTTTATAAAATGGCCTATTTTATAAAATGGGAAAAGGTCTTTCATCGCGCAAAAGTGGAGGTTTTATAGCAGTCTGCCGTTTGGTATCGCGCATACCGCCATAAGTTTTCTTTATCCCACGCACCTTCATGCCTTGAATGGGACCATCGCTGACATGGGTAGACCGCACCGTTTTATATCGTTGGCCCAGGCTTCTTGCTGTACCGCCACACAAAATACCAGGTAACTAAAATCTGGAAGAGAATAACGGACGGAAGGATGAACGGATACTGCACAAAAGGCTTAAGTATATCGCCATGGGCCAGCATCATGGGCAGGTCCAAAACATTGAACACAATGATGGCTATAAGCAATGACCTGCTGCCCTTAAAATACCACCAGCAAAATAAGCCATAGGCAAGCTCCAGCGCAAAATTCAGCCATGGGTGGTCGATGATGCCCAGCCCCCATACCGGTAAGGAGGAGAAAGGCGACATGCGGATATCCTTCTCATGAAATACCAAATCAATCACAATATGCGACAGCACACCGATCGCAAAGGCTATCGCTAATTTCCTGTTTTTTATAACCCCAGTTTATTACTGCGAAAGCAACCAATGCTGCCACCGCTCCGGAAAATACGGAATGGGAATAAGGCAGGAACGAAAGGTGCACTCGTCCATTGGTTACGGTAAAATATTCCCACCCAAGGTAATTAAACAATACCCAAAAAACCTCTACAAGTTGCACCGATACCAATAGAAGCAAAATGGGGGCTGCAGGCTGTTTCTTTTTGATGATCAGTGCCGTTGCTGCATGATTGATGGCATACATAAAAGGAATTATTAAAAAATGTTCCCAATAAATTTACTTCCAAAAAGCGGAATTTAGGCTATGCACCAGTGAAGAAATGTCTCGTCCGGAAATCACCTTACACGTTGGTTAGACCTGCCTATCGGCAGGCAGGTAATCCTGATTCTTCCTTACAGTCACTTCCGATTTCATAGCTATTTTGAGTTTTTGGAGCGTAAAGGTCTTAAGGAAAAATGAAACGATCACCATTTTGTGGATATGTTGTCAAATTGTCTGGTGTGAATCGGGACCTAGATTTTCGTGATTAAGCGATTAGCTTGAGGGATTGTTTATGGTTTCATGCGGCAGTTTTAAACTGCCGAAATTACGTAGGCACGAGTTGGCTATTCACAGGGCTCCGCGACAAACTCGCGCCAGTGTGAAAATAGCCTTGATTAAGCAGCGATAAAATCGTCAGTCATAGTTCGGTGGGCTCACTATGACATCAACTTTTCAGCTTCTGTTAGTAATGATGACAGATCAACTGTCCTCGAAAATAAAGTGCAGACCTATTTCCCTGGCGTAGCCTCGGAGGGTACTTCAGATTGTAGGTTCGCGGTTTCTTTGTGTTTGTCGCGACCCATGAGTTTGTCTACCCATTTTTTGGACATAAAAGGTCGCTCTATGTAGAGGAAAAAGACTGCTGCAACCAGCAGTATGGGGATGATGAGCAGGACGAATTGGAGGAGCAGATTTGGGATAAAATAATTGGTGAAGTGAACGCGGACGGTGTATTTACCCAGCATAGAGATGATGGTGTAATGAATGAGATAGGTCGTATAACACATGCCGCCTATCACGGGTATGAATTTCCAGCTGAATACTTTTTTTACGGCCTCGTTGCGCAATATGATGTAGTACAGCAGGCCTATAAGGAAGGGCAGCAGAATAGCGTAGATCTGTAAATGCAGTTGCGGGGTGGTAGTGAAGTCCCAACGGGGCATGTAGAACATGAAGAGCAGCACACCTAATGCGAGGGGCGCCATAAACCATTTCTTGAAGAGATCGATAGCTACGCCGCTGACATAAAAATCGGCTATTAGAATGCCTATAAGGAAGTGCTGGATGGAACCATAGAGGCTGAGAAAAGTGGGCGGATAATAGTACTGCAGCATCACAAAGAGTATGATGAGGACGCTGATGAGGCTGCGGCGCACTGCCTTGGGGAATACCAGCAGCCGGAACAACAGCGGGGCTATGATATAGTACTGTATCTCCACCTCCAGTGTCCAGGCAACAACGGTAACCCAGGGGGTCTCGTGATAAATGAGGTTGTGTGAATAGCCCAGCGATGCCAGCAGATGCGGGAACAGGGTAGGGAAGGTATAAATGCCCAAGGCCAACTGTGCCAGGAAGATGCAGGTCATTACTATAAAGTAGGGAGGCTCCAGGCGGGTGACACGGCGGATGTAGTATTGCTTGAGGTTTATTTTTTTGCCGTGGTTGATATAGTGATGTGCAAAGGGCACGCAGAGTATAAAGCCACTGATGGCAAAAAAGAGGGGTACGCTGCGGTCGAAATTGATAAAGAAGCGGTTGAGCACCGTATAGCCTGCGGGGTTATCGGTGAATTTTATGGTTGTTTTCTCGAGGAAGTAACCGCGGATGTGGAACAGGGTAACCAGCGACAGGGAAAGGAAGCGCATACCGTCTATTTCGGGCAGATAGAGCTGGTTTGTGGTGATCCTTCTGAATTTACCTAAAATGTCCATTGGCGGGTACGGAATAAAGGGGTAAAGATAATGCGGGATAGGAAATAAAGTATGACCAGTTCGTTAAATCGATGGGCCTCACCCCGGCCCTCTCCGGGGGAGAGGGAGGTGTTACGTAATGTATATTGGAAAGGACAACCTGGTTGAACTCCGAGCTTATTAAAAACAGGACACTCGCTTTGGATAATTTTATTATTTGAATGACCCGGTGGGCGGGGAATACAGCTCAGCAGTCATGGTTCGGCCCTTCGGCTAACGCTCAGTGTAAACTTAAGCTCACCATCACAAATCCCTGCGCATCTCCTCCAGTTGACTTCCCTTCAAATACCGCAAAAAGAACTTTTTTTTGAAGATAAAACCCATATCTTTGCGCAAAATTTCAGAGCGGTAATGAGTTGTAAACGTCTCCTTTCCTTATTCATATTGGTTTTCGGGCTGTCTGGCATCGTGAATTCTTCCTTTGCGCAAGCAGCAGGAAAACCTGAAAATGCCCCCTCTGAAGGCGCTGCACCAGCCCACGAAGAAAAAAAAGGCATAAATATAACAGAACTAGTTTTTGGCCACGTGTCGGATTCGCACGAATGGCACTTATTCAGTCTGAAGAAAGAGAACGGTGAGGAGAAGCCCATCGCGTTCCCGCTGCCTATAATAGTATATGTACAGGGCCAGGGATTGAAAGTGTTCTCGGCATCGCATTTTGAAGAGTGGCACAAGGATGCGGACGGTAAGAAAATAAGCAATGAATACGAGGGCTTGTATATAGAGAAGGTAATGAAGGAAAAGATACTGGCGACCGATGGCTCGAAAGTATATGACTTCTCGCTTACCAAGAATGTACTGAGCATGCTGATAGGTGTTGCGCTTTTATTGTGGGCGATGACATCGGCGGCTAAGAAATATAAATCTAAGGGTGCACCTAAAGGTTTCCAGAATGGCCTGGAAGTGATCATCATATTTATACGCGACGAAGTGGCTAAGCCAAACCTTGGGCACAAGTACAAAAGGTTCATGCCGCTGTTGCTCACGATATTCTTCTTTATCTGGATCAACAACCTGCTGGGCCTGCTGCCCGGCGGCGCTAACTTCACCGGTAACATAGCAGTAACTGCCTGCCTGGCACTGATAGCCTTCATCGTAATGATGGCCAACAGCAATAAGCATTTCTGGGGCCACCTGCTGAATCCACCGAATGTGCCATTCCTGGTGAAGTGCCTGCTGGTGCTGATAGAGGTGATGTCGCTGTGCATTAAGCCGGTAGCCTTGATGATACGTCTTTTTGCAAACATGCTTGCGGGCCACATTGTGATACTGAGCGTGATCTGCCTGATATTCATTTTTGCCCTGCTTAATGTGTATGTGGGTGGTGGTTTTGTGATCGTATCACTGGCATTCTCTATCTTCATGTTCTTCCTGGAATTGCTGGTAGCGGTGATACAGGCGTTTATCTTCGCTAACCTTACGGCGGTGTTCATAGGGCAGGCGATAGAAGGGGACCATGATCATGACCATGCGGAGTTGAGCGAATCGGTGATGGGGCATTGATAGTTGGCAGTTTACAGTCGGCAGTGCGCAGGGGCAGGAGGCCGGTTAGCGTGGAGAAGGCAGGGGCAGTTGGCAGCGAGTGAGTAAGGAGAATAATAGTTTTTTGAAAATATTTTTTATCGTTTTTTTTAATTAAAACCAAGTAACATGTCAGTATTAATGAACACAATTATGTTAGCAGGCGACATGGCGAAAGCCGGTGGCGCTGTTGGCGCAGGTATCGCTGCACTGGGTGCAGGTGTTGGTATCGGCCAGATCGGTAAAGGTGCGGTAGAAGCTATCGCCCGCCAGCCCGAAGCAATGAGCGACATTCGCGCTAACATGATCCTGACTGCAGCGTTCGTAGAGGGTGTGGCCCTGTTTGCGGTAATCGCAGGCATCCTCGCTATCTTCGTATAGTAGTCGGTACAAGAAAGTAATAACTGCATCCAACGCAGAGGGCAGAGGATGCAGTTATTTTCACCCCCCAGCCCCC
The DNA here is from genome assembly GCA_903905065.1 of uncultured Bacteroidota bacterium. Classification (GTDB taxonomy): domain Bacteria; phylum Bacteroidota; class Bacteroidia; order Chitinophagales; family Chitinophagaceae; genus Nemorincola. Next base: position 11,427 of record CAIVEW010000068.1, read on the forward strand.
TAAAGGGGGAGTGCTTTTGTTCGATAACGTCAGCTGGGGGCCTTGATTGAAATAGTATAGTTAGTTCTTTAAAAGACGGTTTTGCTAAATAGCAGAACGAAAGCTTAATATTAACAACCTTCGGCACTCCCCCTTCAGGGGGCCGGGGGGTAACCTTTTTTGATATGGATTTATTAACCCCGGAACTCGGTTTATTTTTCTGGACGCTGGTAGCGTTCCTGGCAGTATTCTTAATCCTGAAAAAATTTGCGTGGAAGCCTATCCTGGAGTCGCTGGGTGAGCGTGAAAAAGGCATAGCCGATTCTATAGCTACCGCTGAGCGCGTAAGGAACGAAATGAGCCAGCTGAAAGCAGAGAACGAAAAACTGCTGGTACAGGCTCGTGAAGAGCGCACGGCTATGCTGAAGGAGGCCAAAGAAATGAAAGACCGCATTATCAATGAGGCGAAAGACCAGGCTAAGACCGAGGCTAACAAGATAATAGTGGATGCGCAACTGCAGATAACCCAGCAAAAGAATGCTGCGATCACTGCGGTAAAGAATGAGATAGGCAGCATGGCGATAGAGGTTGCCGGCAGGATACTGCGTAAACAACTAAACGCAGCAGAAGGCCAGGAAGCCTACATGAAGATGCTGGCTGAAGATATTAAACTGAATTAGGCAATGTGACAATTCGACGATTCGACAATTAGTCAATCGAGAATTGTAGTTGCCCAATTAATAAAGAAATAAATTTTTAAACTGGTTATTGGCAAATTGTCCAATTGCCAAATTGTCGAATTAAATTATGCAAAATCCCCGTCTTGCGTCGCGCTATGCGAAATCGTTGCTGGACCTGGCAGTAGAGAAAAACTGCCTGGATGCCGTGTTGCAGGATATGCAGGTGCTCAATGCCGTTTGCACTGAAAGCCGCGATTTTGATATGATGCTGCGCAGCCCTATTATCAACGCTGATAAAAAGCTCAGTGTTATTAATGAAGTGCTGAAACGCTTTAATATCAACCAGTTTACCCAGGCATTACTTAACCTGCTGGTAGCAAAAGGACGTGAGCTGAACCTGTCGGAAATAGCCCCGGCGTTCATTGAGCAGTATAATTCATTGAAGAACATAAGGACGGTGAAGCTGACTACGGCGGTGCCAGTGACCGATGCTGTGAAGAACAACATAGCTGCGAAAGTGGCGAGCTTTATGCCGACGGATAAGATAGAACTGAAAACAGCGGTGGATGAGCGCCTGATAGGTGGTTTTGTACTGGAAATGGAAGACAGATTGTTTGACGCGAGTGTGCAGAAGAGCCTGAACGACCTGAAGAACCAGGTTATAGATACGAGTTATGTGCCGAAAATTTGATAATGAGCCAACCTGTCTCCGACAGGCAGGTTCGGCAATTTGACAATTCAAGGTGTTTTGATTTTTTAAATTTTACTTTTGAATTTTAATTTTTAGATATGGTTGATATTAAACCGGATGAGATATCGGCGATCCTCCGCCAGCAGTTGAGCCACGTTGATAACGCGGCTACCCTCGAAGAAGTAGGCACCGTATTGCAGATAGGAGATGGTATTGCCCGCGTGTATGGCCTTAACGGTGTGCGCCAGGGTGAGCTCGTTGAATTTGCTAACGGCGTAAAAGCGATCGCATTGAACCTTGAAGAGGACAATGTGGGCGTGGTACTGATGGGCGACTATATGTCGATCAAAGAGGGCGATAAGGTAAAGCGCACCAACAAGATCGCGTCTATCAAGGTAGGCGACGGTATGGCAGGCCGCGTAGTAAACACACTGGGCGAGCCAATTGACGGCAAAGGCCATATACAGGGCGAACTGTATGAAATGCCGCTGGAGCGTAAAGCGCCGGGCGTTATCTTCCGTGAGCCGGTAAAAGAACCACTGCAGACGGGTATCAAAGCGATAGACGCTATGATCCCGATAGGCCGTGGCCAGCGTGAGCTGGTGATCGGTGACCGCCAGACGGGTAAAACCGCTATCTGCGTGGATACCATCATTAACCAAAAAGAATTTCATGCTGCCGGTAATACGGTGTATTGCATATATGTGGCTATCGGGCAGAAGGCCTCGACTGTTGCGCAGGTAATGAAGACGCTGGAGGACAATGGCGCTATGGCTTATACGACCATAGTAGCTGCTTCTGCTTCTGAGCCGGCTCCGCTGCAGTTCTACGCCCCATTTGCTGGTGCTGCCATAGGGGAGTTCTTCCGTGATACTGGGCGCCCCGCGCTGATCATTTATGATGATCTTTCCAAGCAGGCTGTGGCTTACCGTGAGGTATCGCTGCTGCTGCGCCGCCCTCCGGGCCGTGAGGCTTATCCGGGTGACGTGTTCTACCTGCATAGCCGCTTGCTGGAGCGCGCTGCAAAGGTGATCAACAATGATGACGTAGCCAAGAAGATGAATGACTTACCGGAAAGCATCAAGCACCTGGTAAAAGGTGGTGGTTCGCTGACCGCATTGCCGATCATCGAGACACAAGCCGGTGACGTATCTGCATACATTCCTACTAACGTTATCTCGATCACCGACGGACAGATATTCCTGGAGTCGAACCTGTTCAACTCCGGTATCCGTCCTGCGATCAACGTAGGTATCTCTGTGAGCCGCGTGGGTGGTAATGCGCAGATCAAATCGATGAAGAAAGTGGCGGGTACGCTGAAACTGGACCAGGCGCTCTACCGAGAAATGGAAGCGTTCTCTAAATTTGGTGGTGACCTCGATGCTTCTACCAAGAACATCATTGACAAGGGTGCACGTAACGTGGAAATATTGAAGCAGTTACAGTTCAACCCATACAGCGTGGAAAAACAGGTGGCTATCCTATACCTGGGTACCAACAACCTGATCCGCGAAGTACCGGTGAAGAATGTAAAGGCATTTGAAGAGACATTCCTGCAGCAAATGGAACTGAAGCATAGCGATGTGCTTAAGGAATTCAAGAAGGGCAACCTTCCTGAAGAAGGCCTCGCAAAGCTCACCAAGCTGGCACAGGATCTGATACCGCAGTTCAAGAATTAGTTTAGTAGTTTACAGTTCGCAGTTTACAGTTGAATGTGTGACGCAAAATAGTATAGCCCTCGAGAAATCGGGGGCTTTTTCGTTTTGGCGCCATCAAAATTCGCCCTGGTCCTTCATGAGGATAATGTAATCAGAGAACCGCGACACGATAATATGCTTTATGACCGGGGTTGGGAGTAGTGTGTATTTGCAATTTGCGTTAAAGAATTTGCTGTAAATCTCGTCCATCATTTTCTTATCGAGGTAGTAGGTATAAGGGGCACGGTTTTCGGCATGCCTGTATTTAGGTTTCAGTTGCCAGTCGTAGCAGTTGCGGCAGGTCATAGAGATGTTGGCAAACCGGTCGTGAAAGGCATCGTTTTTCTTTATCATTCCTGCCAGTGTCCGTTTGTGAGCCATATTACCATATTGCAGGCCTGCGAAAACGATGAATTTGGCTATGCTGTCGCGCTGTATTTGCGTCAGCATATTTTGGTACATGGTCTTGTTGCGCTTGTTATAGTTATTATAAGTGTCTGCATTGAACATGATATCTTCTACGGTCTTGAAGTTGGTGCCATAGTACGATTCATAGGTAGCCCGGTTGGCGTCTATTTCGTCACGGATATCTTCGTACAGGCTGTTGTAGGCCACCATTTCTTCACTGTTTATGATGCCAATATCCTGAATGGTTACCGTGTCGATATACGCCAACGTAGTGTATATATCCAACGGTTTTTCTTTGCCTTCGGGCATGAGTTTTTTCAGCACCTTCAGAAATTCAGCGCGCTCAAAATCCATTCCCCTTATCGTTATTTTGTGCTGTGCGGTTTTGTTGTACTCATACAGCCCGATCCAGAAATCAACGTTAGGTCGCTTTTGTGCATAAATGAGGACTGGCGCTGAAAATAGGGTTGTATCCCCAGTAGCCAGGAATTCGTTGTAGAGGTATGCAGCACTGTAACCGATCTCCATGAAAACGTCGGAGACACCGTTATTGGCATTGAGGTATTTGATCAGTGCCAGTTTCACTTCTGAAGTTCCGTATACACCATGAAACTCACCGAAAAAGAACGCGTCGTATTTACTGAGATTGACACTAGTATCCACAGACAATGCTAAACATTTGCCAGAAACCTGGAAACAACCGAATTGCTGCGCGTGGCAAAACGTTTTAATCAGCAAACAGGACAGCAGTATTAATTTTCTCATTTCCGGGAACCGACTATGTATTTGCAGCTAAAATTATGCAAAATAGCGGAGTATGAACGGAAATCAATGGTAGCAGGTTAGTGTTGTCCTTTTGCCATTAGCAGCAGGTCTCCATACTTCTTTATGTCTGAATACTCATCGGGTAACTGTGACAAATCGAATAGAGTATAAGCACCGATTGCAGCTTTGCTGAAACAGGCTTCAATATCTTGATCGTTCATAAATCGCAACATGGTTTTACCGGTCAACGGCGCACCGTTTAGCGAACAGTTCTCGCAATGGAGGTTCATCACCAATACGCGATCTTTAAGCACATCGCTTTTACATAGTTTATGCACAACCGAAAAGTTGTCGCAAGGCATGGAATGGGCCATACCAATTGTAAGAAAATAAACACCCGAGGTATCCAGCGGGTTTATTTCCTGTAAGAGATTCTTGCTCATTGCGGGGTTCCTGTCGATGTTTGGGCGGGTGGTATTTTGATTTGTAACGAGGTATTCGAGGCCATTGTATTTATCGCCTAACTCCAGTTTGATAGCAATTTTGTTCTGCTGAAATTCTTCCCGCTTTGCTTTGTAAAACTTCATGAATGCTTTGTGTGTCATTTTAAGGCAGGTGCTATCCAGCAGATCTGCGAGGAATGCTTTTGACGTAGGGCATTTACCCAAATCGACATTGCCGAACATTTGGTTCAGCGCGGTGTTGAAGTCGATCCTGATTTCAAAATCTATCCCTACCAGTTTGAAATCATGACCTTTTTTTATCGTGGCCTTTTCGTGGTCCATGATCCTACAATACTTCGTAAATGCAGATGTGCAGGAATCAGTTTGCTTGTCCAAATAATTATTGAGGATATAAGCCGTAGACCGGCCTAGCTCAATAAAGAAGTATTTAAGATTTTGAGTAGCGAGCTGATCAAGTACTGCGGACTTAAGGGGGGCATATAGTTCGAGGCCATGGCTGCCCCCTTCTCCTAAAACAAAAAGGTTTTTTCCCTTCATCATATCCGGCAGCATATGAAAGGCTCCAGGGTCATTGAGGTCTATCGCATATCTATGTTGAGCTAGGTAGGCAGTGAGCACAGTGTCTTGCGCCCGGCAAATGGATGTTACGGATAGCAGCAAAACTGTGATATGTTTTTTCATGAGTTTATATAAAGTAGTTGATTTCAAATTATACCGTTTGGACATTAAATTCTCGTATTACTCAGTTTTGGCCAAAGCCTTTAGCGTTGGTGCTATTAATACCCCGCCCTAAAAGGCTATTTCATTTAGTTAACAGGTATTTCGCCCTTTCGGGGCTTTGTGTTGTGTGCATTTGTATCCCGGGGCTTCACCCCCGGGCTGATATATTACGCCCTTTCATGGCTGTTGTGTTTTCAATATTCCTTAACTTAATGACCTTGCTTTAAGTGCAGGGCTACTGGAATACTGTATAACAATGTACCCAAAACGGTATGGTTCCAGTAAGCGACCAGCATTTTATTTGCCTGTGGATAGATAAGTGAGTGCCCTTTCCAGCACTTCATCCTTTCCCTGCCTTATTCCTTCAACGGTGGGCTCTACATACACGTCCGGTTTTATACCTATGCGCTGGGTCTCGCGGCCATCAGGATAATAAACACCCAGGCCGCTGATAATAAATTTGTAGCCGCCGGGCAATACCACATCCACTGCGTTGCCATCTGCACCAGCCGTCTGGCTGCCTATGATAACAGCATTGGGCAATGCACGCAATGCCATAGTGGTAAACTCGGCCCTGCTTTGTGTGATCTCATTGACCAGGATAATGAGCTTTCCTTTGAAGGGAGCCTCCTGTTTATGACCATATTCCGAGCGCTCATCGCGGACAAACTTTCCGGGGAAGGAATAATCAGGCGCAAGAAATTGTACGAAGGGTATTGTTTCGGGCGCAAGATAATTGCACAGGTCATAAACGATAAAATTGGGGTAATTTCTCATGTCGAAAATTACAGCCTTAGCTCCGCTGAAGCTATTGAACATCGGTTTAATTTCCGCTTTTTTCAGCCGCCCCATGTCTACATAACCTATGTAGCCGCTAAGGTTTTTGTAGGAAGACCCCTCCATTTCTACATGCTTGTTAGAGCCGATCATACCGGGCGGGTAACGTACCATCGTCCTTGTATTTACAACACCGGCCCTGTCAATGCGAACGTTTACAGAACTGCTTTTGCCGGCAGAGATCATATACCTGAGGTTTCGCCTGATAACTGCCTCATTTGACGCCCCGATATAGGGGCTCTTATACCTGATGACGTCTGCAACGCATGTATCGTTGAACGAGAATATTATGTCTCCTGTTTGCAGATCATCTTTTTTTGCAAGGCTGTCATTGACTATCTCTGTTACTATTGCCTTATCTGCAAACACTTTGAATACAACCGGGAGGTAGTATACTCCGGTCCTTAATCCGGGCGGTATTGGCAGATTGGAGTGGCTATCATTTTCACTGGCTACCAGGCGCGAAAGCGCCCGCACATAGGCGACGGTATCCTGTGCGTCCAAAAGAGCGGGAATAAACTCTGTCAATACCGCGTCCCACGGTTTATCTGTAAGGTATTTGTAGGGGTAAAAATATTCGATCATGTTCCAGTACCGCGCGAGGGTGAGCATACGATAATCTTTAGGAGGAAAAACAAGGTCAGGATAATCGTTTTCATTTGTAAATTCAGCCGCCGCCACAAATTTTGTTTGCGGATGAACAAAGCGGTTGTGATCTGTGCATCTATGAATGACGACATTTCTTAAAAGGGCAGCTAACTGGGGCGAGTATAAGCCGCTACGGTCTATCCATTCCAGTGAATGATTGAAATTGCAGGTTGTATCAAAGCCTGCGGGGACTGCCAGGTAAGCATTAATGTCACCAAGGCTCGAAACCCACCTGTAGTAATGTGTATTGAGCGCATCTTTGGTAATGATATGAGCAAGAGAGTCCACCTCTGAAATAAATACGGCATCCCAGTCCATTTTCCCCTGTGCTACTGCCGGATGAAAGTATTTAAGCATACCCCAGATGCGGCAGAGCGAGGCCAGCTTATCGGTTTCAGAAACCCCTTGTGCAAAACCAGATATGGCCCAGCCTAAGAATAACACTGACAATGAAAATCTCCTCATAGGAATCCTGTAATTGATGTGAAGATACTATTGAAACACTTTTACTGAAATACCTGGAAAGACCTGTTTGAAATTGTCAGTGAAGATAATTTCCGGCACGAGGGAAACACCCCTGACGAACATAATATCTGTGAATACCCTGAACGTATTTCTCTTAAAATAATTGCCCTTCTGCGAAACGAGGTACCCGACGCCAAAGGTCTCTTCTTGTCCATACCATCCAGGATCGTTGTGCTGGGATACGTTTCCTACAGTGCCATTGATAAACCAATTGTCATTGACCACAGCGCCCCCCTTACTATCCTGGCCAAAGAAATAATAGCCCGTTCCGGAAATGCGGAAGATATTGCGTTCTTTATAATCGTTCCAATAGCGGTTGTACTGGAATGCAATATCTGCTATTGGTGCAAGCGTATTCCTTACGATGCCTGCTCCAAACTGGGGATTGAAGCTGATCCTGTACTTGCCATAAGTGGTGTTTGTGGCAAATTCATTGGCCATCAAAAAATTATGGCGAGTAAGGGCGCTGTGGCCATTAAAGTAAGGATTATAAACAATAGTTACCGGCTTGTAGTCGTAGCTATGCCGCCTTTTGACGTGCGAGGCCTTTTCCAGTGTATCGATGATGTGTGTGAGCACATGGTCTGCTATTATCTTGTCGATATCGGTATAATTGCCGAGCAGAAATGTGGCCTGTACTGTATAGGCTACGTTGCATCCCCCATTCTTTGCCGTATGGACACCCGGTTTTGTTTTGTGCATGATTATACGAACAGTGTCCTGTTCAAATTTGAGCTTTGATATTTCGCCATCCCGGTCTAGAAAGCTGCTGCCTTTAGCCTTGTGTGATGTAAAGCGTATCTTTTTGAAAGCATATTCAGAATTCAGAACATAGTCTATACGGACACTTGCAGTAGGGTCTGCGCTGATAGAATCCTTATAGAATGCAATGTCTTTCCGAAAACCTATGAGGATGGAATCAAGGTTGCGAAAGCCTTCATAGTCTGTTTCGTCGCCAAGGTCCAGTATCATCCGCCCTTCCTTTAGCACTACATAATCCCTTATCTGGATCAGACCTTCCCATAGGTCGAATGTCGCCTCTGTCTTGCTGCGGTTCATTAATTTTGTCCAGGACGGCGTGTTGTCATCGCTGGTTTGGGCATATAGCTTTGACGCCAGGCTTAGGGAGATAAGCACAGTGGCCAGGATCAATCTTTTCATCTGTTTAATTTTGTGTATTGAAAATGTTTTTTATCAGGTTGTGTTTTGGGATATCGTCCCCGGCATCAACACTGTAATTGTCATCAGCAGGGATACGCCGGGCACGCAGGCTGTGTCCAAAAGACATCCGGTTCTCCTTAAGCAGTGATTTGATCTCGTCCTCGTTTTTTACGACATCATCAATGTACAATACCGGCATCTTGTTAAAATCGAGCGGCGCATTGCCGGCAACGGTAATTGACTTTTTATCTTGTAATGGGCTTTCATTTTCAAGGTCATTTATGCAGACTACAGGCAGTGGTTTTGGTACTGTTGGCTGGGTGGCTGGAGGTATCGCAACTTCTTTTGCCGCAAGGGCTTCGGATGCCTCGGCAACCAAGGGGTGCAACACCTTGGAAGTGTGGCACACCGCCGGCTGTGCGTTTCTTTTTTGCGTTTCTCTGCGATTATTCTTTACAGAAGTATATGCCATTGTTGTCTCTTGCTGCGGTTTGACCGCATCCGGCACGGCTGTTGACGGGGTCAGCGCGACATTTGTTATCAGGGGTTTACTCACTGGTTCTTTGGTACCATAAAAATAGAGGCCGGCGATGCCAGTCAATATCAATAATGCCGCGGCCATCCCGTATTTTAAGACTATTCTTTTGGCTGGTTTTGCATCCAGTCTGCCCTGTAGTTTTTCCCAGGCTTCTTCCCGGCCATATACAATGCCGCCCGAAAGGGTATCCAACGACCCCAGCTTCTCCATCAGCACTTTATCCTCATTGTTACTTTTCATAAAACGTTTCGTTTTGCTTCATTGCCTTTTGCAGTATTCCTTTTGCTTTGTTCAGTTGCGATTTGGATGTGCCTTCTGTGATATTCAACATGGCAGCTATTTCTTTATGGGTGTAACCTTCTATAGCGAAGAGGTTGAAAACAGTGCGATAGCCAGGGGGCAGCGTCATTACCAGCTTAAATATTTCACTAGCATTCATCCTCGCTATCTGACCATCATCGGTACTTACTTCAAGCGCATGTTCTTCATCAATTATTTTCAGGCTGCCCGCTTTGCGCAGGAACATCAGGCACTCATTCACCATTATTTTTTTGAGCCAGCCAGCTATGCTTTTCTCGTGACTGTAGACAAAGCGATCAATGGACTTATAAAAATTAAAAAAGCCATTGAGCATTATTTCCTCGGCATCGGGCAGGTGCTTTACATAGCGCAGGCACACCATGAGCATACCATCGGAGTAAGCATCAAAAAGATACTTCTGCGAAATGCGGTCTTGTCTTCTGCATCCTTCTATGGCCTTCTGGTCGGTCATTAATGATTTTGGTGTAACGTAAAAAAATCTCTCGCTAAGGCGTAAAAAAGGGTTCGCGCAAAGGCGCAAAGGCGCGGTTCCACTCATTTCGTTTTAAAGACCGCCAAGCGCGAGTAATGGGTTACTGTATTGATATATGCAGTTTGGTTGGGAAAGGTTGTATGGGGGAGATAAATGTTTTAATGGTCATTTTCGATTTTCCTGCGTACCGAACGGATCACTCACTTTGGTTATCTTAGAACTGAACTGCCGTGAGTCAAAATAATCATCCCAAGTGTAGCGTCTGCTTTTTGCCACTTTGTATGCCTCATAACGCGCTATATACTTTCTAATATCTGGATAGGATAGCCAAAACAGCGGCTTATTCTGAACTACTGGTGCTATTGCCTCAATTCTTACTATCATCTGTCCCTGGCCCTTATCGAATATCCAGTTTTCAGCTATCCAGTACCGATCTATCTGCTGGGGATATTTGCACGATGTAACCCCTACGGCACTATTAGACAGTATTACCCGATTGGAGTCCGTTTCATGGTCTTCAGTGGCAAATTCCTCAGAGTCACTTTTGTGCTCCACACAGAAACTCCAGAATTTCATTGCGTTAACAGAAAGGCTCGCAGGGTCGCAGCTAATCAATGCATTTACTTCTTCTTTAGTGAGCGGATGCCCGAGCTTTTCTCCCCACTCTGCATAAGCATTAAACGCACCTTCATTTATCCCCGCCAACAAAATATTTGCCAGCACATTTTTCTGTGGTATCCGCGGGTCATCGCGGAGTGGTGCGTTTCGCTTTTCATAAACAGGTATCTCCCGCCACACCTTTTTTGTCCAGAGAATATTTTCCTTTTTGACAGGCTCCCAAGGCATTTCGCGGGCGTTGGTGTCTGTTTGAGCAAATGTGGTACTGGAGGCAAATACCTGTAAAATTGCCAACAGGATATTAATGTATGGTCTTTTCATGGAGTGATAAATAATGTGTAATATAATAAAATGATCGGTTGTTGAAGCATGATTAATGCTGTTGGTCCGCAGTTTATTGACCGCCTTGATCTTGATTTGAAAATTTATCTCTAAATTTGGTTGGTGTCTTATCTCTACAAAAATGGCGGATCTCGCAAAAAAGAAAGGAAAGCGTGTTGCGGTTGGATTGGAAGTTGATCTTGTACAAGATGGCGAATATATCGTCGCTTATTGCCCTTCCTTAGAGCTGTCTTCGTTTGGCAAAACAAATAAAGAAGCTAAAGCGTCTTTTGAGGAGGCCCTGAATATATTTATGGAATATTGTCTGGAACACGGCACCCTGGAAAAAAACTTATTGAATTTAGGCTGGTCGCTTAGAAAGCTACCCACCGCAAAATATGAACCGCCAAAAATAAAGGCAGGTAAGTATCCTTTAAAGGCATTGCGTTCTTCATTTAAAGAAAGGGTTTTAATTCCAGTATAGCTCCTTTTTATGGGCATTAAACCTATTCCGACTAAGAAATTCCTGAAATATCTCAAATCCCTGGGATTGATAAAGATAAGAACGGAATCAAGCCACGATTCTTTCAACTTCAGGGAAGGGATGCCCCAATTATCCAGGCCAATCATCGTTAGAACTAAAGATAAGGATATCCCTATTTTGCACATCCATAAAAACCTGGAAACCCTCGGGGTATCTCACGCGCAATTTGAAAAGGATATTAAAAACTTTTAGTTTTTAATTGTCAAGTGTATTGTTATGATACTGCGCTATAAATCTTTACTTTTGCCCCGCTAATAGAAAGTGATGAATAACGATCTGAAACGCCCGGTGCGTGTGCTGGTAGCCAAAGTGGGGCTTGATGGACATGACCGGGGGGCAAAAGTGGTGGCTACTTCCCTGCGCGATGCGGGGATGGAGGTGATCTACACCGGCCTTCGCCAGACACCCGAAATGGTTGTAAACACTGCACTGCAGGAAGATGTGGACGCTATAGGCATCAGCATACTGAGCGGTGCGCACATGACGGTATTCCCCAAGGTAATGCAGCTAATGAAGGAAAAGGGGCTTGACGATGTATTGCTCACCGGTGGAGGTATAATACCAGATGCCGACATGAAAGAACTGCAGGAAATGGGCGTAGGCAGGCTATTTCCACCCAGCGCACCGACCGCAGAAATCGCAAGCTATATCACTAATTGGGTGGTAGAACACAGGAGTTTTAAGTAGAATAACGATAAGAAATACAATTTGTTTTTTGGGGGGCGGGGGGGTGAATACTAACTATAACAAATAACAAACAGCAAAAATGTACACTACACTACTTACAGAATTAGACAAAGGCACATTAGTGATTACCGTGAACCGCCCCGACAAAATGAACGCGCTCAATAAAGACGTGATACAGGAACTGGGCAAAGTAATGGATGAAGTTTATGGCAATGACGAAATAAAAACAGCCATCATCACCGGTGCCGGTGAGAAGGCCTTCGTAGCTGGTGCAGATATCAGCGAGTTCGTGTCGTTGGATTATTCGCAGGGAACTGCACTTGCAAAAGCCGGGCAGGAAGGAGTTTTCAACAAGATCGAGAATTGCCACAAACCTGTGATCGCTGCCGTGAATGGTTTTGCACTGGGTGGTGGTTGCGAACTGGCTATGTCGTGCCATTTCCGGGTAGCGTCTGCAAATGCGAAATTTGGGCAGCCCGAAGTGAACCTGGGACTGATACCGGGCTATGGCGGCACTCAGCGCCTCACGCAACTGGTAGGCAAGGGCAAGGCTATGGAGCTGATGATGACTGCCGATATGATAGGCGCAGACGAGGCGAAGGCCCTGGGACTGGTGAACCACGTGGTACCACAGGAGGAACTGCTGGCCAAGGCAAAAGAGATATTGCAAAAAATACAGACAAAAGCACCTGTTGCGGTATCTAAAGTGATTTCTTGCGTGAATGATGCTGCAAAATGCGTTCCTGCGGGTTTCGACAATGAAATAGTGCGTTTTGGCGAGTGTTTTACTACAGAAGATATGAAAGAAGGCACGTCGGCGTTCCTGGAAAAAAGAAAACCTGCGTTTAAAGGAAAATAATTTATATCTTCATCCTCAAAATTTTCTATACATGCGTGCCAGGTTTATCCGCAACTTATTGATTTTGTGTATTAGCGTAGCATTTGCACAAAAAGCAAGCGCACAAGATGCTTACCGGGTTTATATAGAGCCTGATGGGTGGTCTATAGGAACTGATTTTGGAATGACCGACCTATGGGGAAATGTCGGCACCCAGTCGATATTGGACCATTACACCAACAGCCACTATACGGATAAAATGTGCTTTATGGGCGGCATGTTCGGACGTTACTCGATACACCCGGCGCTGGCAGTGAGGATGATGCTGAACTATGGCGTACTCTATGCTACAGACCAATGGAATGCGGATAAAGCAACTGCAGCGAACCAGGTATTGCTGGAAGGCAGCGACCCGGTGCAGCGTTACCTCCGGTCGCAGAATGCCAAAGACCAGACCTATGAAGGAACGCTTCTGCTGGAGGTACTACCATTTCGTATTAACCCAACGAGCAAGTCTGCACATAGAAGAGGACAACTGTTTTTTACGGCCGGCGTTGGTTTTTTTCACTTTACTCCGTATAGCACAGCCGGGAACGGTACCACGTATATACCAACTTATGACCTGAACCTTGAAGGACAAGGCTGGGGCGGCAGTTACCCAAAAAAATACTCGTTGTGGCAACCCGCGATTCCGCTGGGCCTTGGCTATAAATGGGATATAGGCAGACATCTGAACCTGGGCATAGAGTATATGTACCGTTATACTTTCTGCAAGTACCTGGATGGCGTAAGCGGTAAATATGTGGACCCAAGGGCTTTCTACAGCCATATGTCGGAAACACAGGCGGCACTGGCAGAGTCAGTGGCAGATAAAGAGCAGTATTTCAACAATCAGCCACCTAACGTTGCCGGCAACCTGAGAGGGAATGGCGGTAATGAGTCTTACTCGACTGTTACCATTACTTTCTACTACAAGGTATTGAGCCACCAACATGAGTGGTGGCATCTTTAGTTTAATTTGAAAATGTGCAGATTTGAAAATTTGAAAATGCCTGTACTTTGCACCTGCATTTCTTGACTTGTGGGAACATTTTCAAATTGCCCCATTTTCAAATTTTCAAATTAAATACGTGCTCTCCACTCCGTTTCAGGAGCTTTATTGATGTGACTAATAAAGCGGGCCAGAACAAATAAATAATCAGATAAGCGGTTGAGATATTGGATGACAAGCGGTGCTATCGTCTCGTTGTGTTCCTGCATGTCCACACAAATACGCTCGGCTCTGCGGCATACGCACCTTGCCACGTGGCAGGTGGATGAAGAAAGGTTGCCGCCAGGGAGAATGAATGCGCGCATTTCGGGGAGTACTTCGTTCATCTCATCTATACGTTGTTCCAGCCACGTGACGTCGGCATCATGAAGGTCCGGCAGTTTCATTTTTACGTCTTTATCGGGCGTTGTAGCGAGTATGGAGCCTATAGTAAACAGGCGGTCCTGTATCTCTTGCAGCCATGTGCTGATTTGCTCATTCTGAGCCATATCGCGTACCATGCCAAGGTAGGAGTTCAATTCATCCACGGTGCCATAACTTTCAATGCGAATGTGATTCTTGGGGACACGTACGCCGCCTATGAGACTTGTACCGCCTTTGTCACCTGTTTTTGTGTATATCTTAAACATAAGTCTGAACCTGGATTTTCATGATTAAAGGATTTCGCTGATTCATTTTTTTTGAACAAAAAACTGACTACCGCGCCATTAATGACGCCGCACTTGGCTCCTGCCGGGTATCGGTTTCCACCTGGCCATCGCGGATTCTTATTATACGGTGGGTACAGTTGGCAATATCTTCTTCGTGGGTTACCAGCACTACGGTGTTGCCGCTTTCGTGGATGGCACGAAAAAGGTCCATGATCTCAACCGATGTTTTACTGTCCAGGTTGCCTGTGGGTTCATCGGCCAGGAGCAGTGATGGGTTATTAATGAGGGCGCGGGCTATGGCCACACGCTGGCTCTGACCACCGGATAGTTCATTGGGCTTGTGATGTGCGCGATCACTGAGGCCTACTTTTTGCAGCATGGCGCGGGCGCGCTCTTCCCGTTCCTTCTTGCCAGCACCTGCGTAAATAAGCGGCAGCCCCACATTCTCCCATGCAGTGAGCCGTGGCAGCAAGTTGAACTGCTGAAATACAAAACCGATCTCCACATTGCGCACATCAGCAAGCTGGTCATCCTCCATATTGCTTACATCCTTGCCGTTGAGAATATATTGCCCCGATGAGGGCGAATCCAGGCAGCCAAGTATATTCATCAGTGTTGACTTACCGGAGCCCGAGGGCCCCATCAGCGCCACGTATTCGTTCTGGCTGATCAGCAGGTTGATACCCTTGAGCACGGGCAGCTCCTGCTTGCCCAGGAAATAGCTTTTACAAATGCCGTTCAGCCTGATTACTTCTTTCATTTTGAGTCGTAAGTCATAAGTCGTAAGTCGTAAGTCCGGGAGGCAGCTTATGGCAAACGAGTAGTTATTTCTCAAAAATACACATAATTTCACCCTTTGTACCAAGTCGCAACTTCTCGGCAATAATTTGCACGAATTGCTCCTTTCTTGGATTTTGGATTTTTATCTTTGGATTTTTCAAAATGATCTGTTTTCCGAATTGTAAAATAAATCTTGGGCTTTACGTTACCGCCAGAAGGGAAGACGGTTATCATGATATTGAGACGGTGTTTTATCCCCTGCCCTTGTGCGACGTATTGGAGATTGTTCCTTCTCCAGAAACGCGGCTTCACCTTAGCGGATTGCCAGTGGCCGGAGATGCGACAGGCAACCTGGTATGGAAGGCCTATGAACTAATGAAAGAAAACTACCCCGGTAAAATACCGCAGCTCGATATTTTCCTTCACAAGGCCATACCTATGGGTGCAGGCCTGGGCGGCGGCTCTGCGGATGGAGCGTATATGCTGCGGCTGTTGAATGACTATTGCCACTTAGGACTGGAGAACGTACAACTGGCGGCATACGCATTGCGATTAGGCAGCGACTGCCCGTTCTTTATTTACGATACGCCGAAACTGGCCATGGGCAGGGGGGAGCGGATGACGGCAATAAACGTGGATATTTCTACCTATAGTATACAGCTAATATGCCCCGCCGTTCATGTGAGTACCGCTAAGGCTTTCCAGATGATAACACCGCGGCCTGCACCATTCGGGCTGCAGCACTTGGCAGAAACGCCTGTCAGGGAATGGAGGAAGCTTATCGCCAACGACTTCGAAGGGCCGGTCTTTGAACAGCACCCGGAACTTGCTGTGATAAAGCAGCAATTGTATGATGGTGGTGCCTTGTATGCAGCTATGAGCGGAAGCGGGTCTGCTATCTTTGGGATCTTTGAAAAAGGAAAAAGGGCAGAGATCAAAGCGGAGGTAGCGTTTCAGGAGTTTTATGTCTGAGCCGTGTTTCGGAGCCCCCAAATGTAAACATCGCATAAAATCAAAAGCCCCGGTTTCGGGGCTTTGATTTTTAAAAGGATTCTCTTTCTATCCCAATCTTTTCGTTAGATATATGGACAAACCGAGTATAGCTACTATGGCTACGCAGAGGAGACTAATGATTTTCTTATAGTTGCCCGTGGCTTGTTTCAGGCCGTTGAGCTCATTGATGTTGTTGAGTATATTGCCCATGCGCGAAAAGGCGGTTTCACCCTTTATCACATAGTCGTAGGCGCCATACTTCATACTGTCTACTGCCACTTCCAGTTTGTCCTGGCCGGAGAGCATGATGACCTGTGAAGACGGGTGCAATTCCTTTATTTTCTTAAGCACTTCTACTCCGTTCTGCGCATCGGGCAGGTGAGCATTGAGGTGAAAATCGAGTACAATGATCTCCGGATTGAGGTGCAGATCGGCGATGGCTGTTTCGCCGCTTTCGTAGGTTTTTATTTTATACTTGAAGCGATCTGAAATGTAGTCTTTCAGCATTTCATTCTGAATCGGCTCATCGTCGACCAGGAAAATATAGCGTGTGCTTTGTTCTATTGCCATAAAAAGTGTTTCGAATGGTGAAAAATAGTAAAAAAAATCTGAAAAATGAATAATACAGACAATAGTTGATAAAATACTGTGCCATACGCGGTGAATTTCGGTTCCAAACCAGGAGAGCCAGGCCCCCACAGTTTTTTATTACGCCATGAGCATCAGTTATTGTTCCTAAGTTCTACGAACGCTTTAGTGCATAAAAGTTTCAGATTGCTAACAAGCTCGGGCAAGGTATCGAAATGAGCGGCCTCACCGGCAGACTGTTCTATCAGGAATATTTTGCTTACGTCTTCCTTTACACCCATGTAAGATAGCTGCGGCTTAAGGGAGTGTGCAGCGATCTTTATGGCGGGATAATCTTTCACCACCATCGCTTTGTCTATGCTGTCCAGCAGCTTGGGGGCATTCTCCAGGAACATGCCTACATATTTCTTCTGTTTCTCCGGGTTGCCGCCGGTAAACGACCTCAGGAAATTCATATCAGTCACCTTATCCGGCAACACAGGCGGCGCTTTTGGTTTGATAACTTCCGGCTCCGGCTGTCTGATGGGTTCGGCAACTATTGGTTCCGCGTTATTGTCCCTTGGTGCTACATTTTCCGGCGCAATATCCATTACCGTATCCATCTTCAGGAGCAGTTCATCGGCCTGGAATGGTTTTGAGACATAGGCATTCATTCCTATGCTAAAGTACTCCTGCACGTCTTCCTGCAGCACATTTGCAGTCATAGCTATTATCCGCACGCTCCTCGCCGGTTCTGGCAGCGTACGACGAATTACTTTAGTTGCAGTTACCCCGTCCATCACCGGCATTTGAATATCCATCAGCACTACATCAAACATTTCTTTTTTCAGTCGTTCTACCGCCTCCTGGCCGTTCACCGCTATTTGCACCCTGATGCCGGGTATGGTTTCCTTTAGCGTGTCTTCAGCCACCATCCGGTTAAATTCATTATCCTCCACCAGTAGCACTTTCAGCGTGTTCAGCCGCTCCATAGACCGCGCGTCCAGCAGGCTTTCTTTCTTTGCATGATCCTGTACATCGGCTTCTTCAAGCGGAATAGCACAGGTGAAGGTTGTGCCCTTACCCAGGGTACTGCGCACGGTTATCTCGCCACCCATAAGCCCTGTGAGCTGCTTGGATATGGTAAGCCCCAGCCCTGTGCCGCCAAACTTGCGCGTGGTATCGGCCCCAGCCTGTGTGAAGCTATCGAAAATGGTGTCTATGTACTCTGCACCTATACCTATGCCTGTATCGGTAACATCAAAATCTATCCAGAGTTTATTTTCTTCTTTTTTCTTCAGGGTCAGTTTGATCTCTACATGGCCTTTTTCGGTAAATTTTACCGCGTTGCCCGCAAGATTTATCAGCACCTGGTTAAGGCGTGTCGGGTCGCCCACCAGGCGTTTCGGAATAGCGGGATCGATCGTAAGCAGTAATTCTATTTTCTTTTCCTCCACTTTCACCATCAACATATCCTTCACACTCTGTACCACTTCGTGTATGGAGAAATCGATGTGCTCTATAATAATTTTGCCGGCTTCGATCTTGGAGAGGTCGAGGATGTCATTGATAATTACGAGCAGGTTATTGGAAGAAAGCTGTATAGCGTTAAGATAGCGTAACTGTTCCGGTTTAGGGTCTTTAGTGAGCAGCAGGCGGGTAAGCCCCACTATCGCATTCATAGGCGTGCGTATTTCATGGCTCATATTGGCCATGAACTGGTGCTTGAGGAATGCGGTGCGCTCGGCTACTTCTTTTTCTTTTTGCGCCAGCTCAGTCTCCTGCCGCACCTGCAGGTTCTTCAGCTTATTAAGCGTGGCCTGCTTGAAGATATCCTCCTTAAGTTTTTCAAATGATTTGAGGTGGTAGAAAGCTTTCGGAATATCTCCCATTTTGTCGTACAGCACTGACAGGACCTCGTGTATACTCATCATATCGTGGCGGCGGGTGTACTCACCGGCAAGATGGTAGGCGGCATCCAATGACTTCGCAGCCTCACGGTAGTTTTCGTTGTCCATGCTCATGCGGCCGAGGTAGAACAGGCATATGATCTGCACTTCGGCATTACCCAGTTTTTGGGCTTCCTGCAGCGCATGGGTGAGATACTTACCTGCCTTCGCGAAATCCAGCATTTTGTAATACACTTTTCCTACACCACTCTCTGCCAGCACAAAAGCCGCAGTCTCGGGTTCGGAGCGGTTCATGTTTTCTTCAAAGTAATGCAGCGCTTCATTCAGCGACTCTTTTTTAAAGTATATGTTGCCAAGGGTATTGTAGATGTTGAGCAGGCTGTTAACGTTGTGTACCCGTTCAAAAATGGGCAGGCACTTCATCGCGTATTCCAGGGCGCTGTCGTAGTCGTTGAGATCGTATAACAGGTTAGAGATACTGGCCAGGATTATTGACTGATAATATTCTTCTCCCAACTCCTCGTTTATAGCCAGGGCTTTTTCATAATGGTTGAACACCCGTGCGAGGTCGCCAAGGTCACGGAAAATATTGCCGAGGTAGTACAATGCGGTTGCCTCCATGTTTTTATCATGGATCTTGCGGGCTATGGAAAGCGCTTCTTCCAGCACCTCAATCCCTGCATCGTATTCACCCTTCAGCCGGTTGCAGAACCCTTTCAGGCACAGCCCACGGCCTATACCCGATGGATAGGCGATGGTGCGCGAAAGGGTAATGATGTCATGGGCCATTTGTGCCGCCTCATCTACTTCAAAGTTTTTCACTTCTTCCGCAATATTTAATTGCGTATCAATCCGCGCTTTGGTATCAGTTTGAGTAGCCAGCAATGCCTGAAGCTCCTTGTATCTTGGTGTATCTATCATGGTCCGTAAAATTCGGCGCTATAAATATAAAAAAAAGGCAGGAATATTTGGCAGGAGGTTAACTGGTCTCAATCAGCGAAACTTGTATCCTCTTTTTGCTCTGCCCTTAATCCACTATTTCAAAAACGGATTATGCTTTTTCTCTTCGCCAATAGTTGTGGCGGGTCCATGGCCGGACAGCACGGTGGTTTCGCCGGGCAATGTGAACAGATGGGTGCGTATGCTCTTTATCAGGGTATCGAAGTTGCCGCCGGGCAGGTCGGTACGGCCGATGCTGCCGGAAAAAAGCACATCGCCGGAGATGACCCAGTTGCCCATGGGGTAGTAGAAGGACACACTGCCCGGAGAATGGCCGGGTGTGTGAAATACCTGCAGTGTGTCATCGCCAAGCTGCAGCGGCTGGCCTACGTTGATATAGGCTGTGGGTTTGGGCACATCCCGGAAATCGAATCCGAAAAGGGTGGCAGAGCCGGCGGCCATCTTCAGCACTTCTGTTTCCTGCTCATGCAGGAGAAACGGTATTTTGTACTTGTCCATTAGGGCTTGCGCCCCGAAAATATGGTCTAAGTGGGCGTGCGTGTTAATGATGGCCTGCGGCAGTAATTGCTTGTCCGTTATGTAGGCAAAAAGGGCTTCTTTTTCGTCTTGCTGGTACATGCCGGGGTCTACGATCCAGCATTGTTTTTTTTCATTGGCAATGATGTAGGTGTTCTCCTCAAAGGCATTGAAAGTAAAATAGTTAACATTTAACATATCGAATTCGTATAGTTTTAGTAATTTGTATGACAAAAGTAAGGCAATAATGAGTCAACGGCTTAATCATCCCGCTCCTACCGGGATTTTGTACGGAACAATACTAAAAGCTATTTTGCTTCTATGTATTGCCATGTGGTCGTATGATGCCGGTGCACAATCATACACGGAGACTTTTGGACAGAACAGATTGCAGTACCGCAAGTTTCAGTGGAAGTATTTTGATACCAAGCATTTTCGTGTCTATCATTACGACAAGGCGGGCCGGCAACTGGGCCGGTATGTGGCCGAGGAGGCAGAAGATGATATAAGCCTCATAGAAAAAAAACTCGGTGGCCAGTTTCCAAAGCGCTTCAACATTATCCTCTACAATTCGTACGATGAGTACCGGCAATCGAATGTTGGCCTTAAAGATGAGGCGCAGGGTATAGGCAATGCCAAGGGCGGCACCGTGAACCTGGTGGGCGATAAGCTCGTGGTGTACTTCACGGGCGAGCATAACGACCTGCAACACCAGATACGCAGCGGCATGGCACGCGTGGTGATGGAGCGCATGATGTTTGGCGAGAACTTCAAGAAGATGGTGAAGAACGCCCTGCTGCTTAACCTGCCGGAATGGGTAACCGACGGCTACATAGCCTACCTGGTAGACGGCTGGGATGCGAAGAGCAACAGTGAGTGGAAAAGCCTGCTGGATGCCCGGCCGGATGCAGGTTTTTATGCACTTTCTGACCAATACCCGGAACTGGCCGGCAAGGCGTTCTGGAAATTTGTATCGAGCCAGTATAGCAATAAAACCGTGAAGGAGTTGCTGTATAGCATGCAGCAGAAAACGAGCCTCAATAAGGCAACAAAGGACAAGGCCAACCTGGGATTGAAAGTGACGAAGGCCTATGATTCGTGCATCAATTTTTACAAAGGTGTTTATGCACAGGATGCGCTGAAGCAGGAAACGCCAGATAGCACTAAGGGTCTTATAGCGCTGAAAGTACCCAAAGACAACAGCATCATCCGGGACATAAGGGTATCGCCGAGGGGCAGTGATATCTGCTATGTGGTTTGGAAAGATGGGGAGTTTACCGTGTATCAGCAAAAGACCGCTAAAGAACAGGATGTGGCTACGCTGCTGACCGGCGGGCAAAAAGATCTTACTGAACAGACAGACCCCACTTACCCGATGGTTGCTTGGTCTAATACCGGATATAAAATGGCGCTGCTGTATAAAAAGGGAAAGACCATGCGGCTGCGCGTATACAACAGCCTGAAGGGCAGGACGAATGACTATGTGATCCCGAAGAACCGTTTCGACCGTGTGCTGAGCATGGCTTTCATGACGGTGCAGGATGAAGACCGGCTGGTGTTCTCGGCTATCAGAAAGAGCCAGACCGACCTGTACATGTTTACGTTCAAGGGCTCCAGGATGACGAACATAACCGATGATGTGTGGGACGATGTTTCACCGCAGTTCATAAGCGGGGGCTCGCGCACGGGGATATTGTTCCTCTCTAACCGGCCGAAGCCGAACCTCAATGTGCCACTGGGTGTGAACGAACTTCCCACCGGCCCGATGAACGTGTATTTTTATGATACAAAGACCGAAAGAACCGAGCTGCTGCAACTGACGAATACAAGGACAGGCCATATCTCGCAGCCCACGCAGTATGGCCTCGATAACTTCGCTTACCTGGATGACAGCAACGGCATCAACAATAAATATGTGGTGCTGTTTGCGCACGATAGCCGTAACAAGGACTCTGCTTATTCTGTGCCCATTACCAACTATTCGACAAGCATACTGAGCCAGCAATATAACCTGGCCAGCGGTGATGTAGCAGATGTGATACAGGAAGAGGACCGATACATGGTGTACTTTCATGAACTCCAGATGCCGGGGGTGAATGCTACAGTAAAGAATCTGTCGCCTACGATCTTATCGGCGGAAAGACAGGAGGTCAAGAGCAAAGTGGGTAGTGATAATTCGCCATTGCCATTTGTCCGTGGCAAGTATAAGGCGGAGGAAGAGGAACAACCGGAACAGCCGGAGATAAAGAGTGGGAATGCATTCCAGTCAGAATTTTCGGACACAACTGTTGCTCCAAGAAAGAAAGTGAAAAGCAAGCCTAATAACATTTTTAATGCGAGTAAGGCTAATAGCAGCGCAGACAGCTCTACGCTCACCGAAATAACGGACAGCGCGTACCTGAACATGAAGCCATCGCCTTACCGGCAAAGTTTCAAACCGGATTTTTTCTCCGTGAAGCTGGACAACAGTATATTGTTCTCGCAATATCAGTCTATAGCGAGCAATGGCGGGCAATATAACAACCCATCGCTGGGTGCGCTTACTACCCTGGCCATGAATGAGCTGATGGAAGACCAGAAAATAACTGCTGGTTTCCAGTTGCCGATCAATCTTTCATCATCTACCTATTTCCTGCAGTACCAGAACCTGAAGCACCGGCTGGATTGGGGCATCCTGTTCCTGCGCAATGCGGACAAATCTTATAAAAACGTAGGTTATGTAGATAGCAAAGGCGTTCTTGTTTTAGTGCAGCCACAGTTGTTCAAATCAGTATCGAACATGGTGGAGGCTGATTTCAGCTATCCGCTGGACAGGGTACGCAGCATACGTTTCCATACAGCATTAAGGCAGGACAAGTTCGTAGAAAAAATTACAGATACCCTTAGCCTGGGGTATTCTGTGCCCAACACAGTAAACTATACTTCTGTGAGCAGGCTGGAATATGTTTTTGATAATACCATAAGTCCAGTGCTGAACATATCGAACGGCACTAAATTCAAGGTATATGGAGAAGAATTGTATGGCCTGAATAATGGGAACAAGAGCTGTTACAATTTGGGTGTGGATATCAGGCACTACCAAAAGCTCTATAAAAATTTTATTCTCGCCAACCGGCTCGCCTATGCGCACTCAGATGGTAACAGCGAAGTTGAATACCTGACTGGCGGAGTGGACAACTGGATAGCACCTAAGCAAGCTGCAGGTGCCGGGCAACCGCCAGCCGACAATTATGGTTTTCAGACGCTGGGCACCTCGCTGCGTGGCTATGACCAATATGCACGTGTGGGCAATAATTTCTTTGTGTTCACTACGGAGCTGCGGCTGCCGGTGCTTACTACGTTCCTGAAAAGACCGATTCAGTCGGCCATCCTGAAGAACCTGCAGGTAGTGGCGTTTTGCGATATGGGTGATGCCTGGAAGGGCTTCCTCCCTACAGCCGACAATCTTGCCTCCACTTACAACTATCCTTCATTTGGATCACCCAGCAGCGGGCTCAACAATGTGTTTCTTACACTCACCGTACCTAATAGCAATGGGCTTGCTCTAGGCTATGGCGGCGGTCTGCGCACTTCGCTGTTCGGTTATTTTGTGCGCATGGATGCAGCATGGAGTATTGATACGCCCAAAAAGCCTGTTATTTATTTTGCGCTGGGGACGGATTTTTAAAGACAATGTTGCGTTGGATTAAAATGCCTTTATGGTTTACGCCAATGATAAAAGTAAAAATTTTAGCTGCACTATCTATTTGCCTGTTCTTCAGTCAGTGCGCCGGTATAGCGAACATGGGGGTCGGAGCCGAAAGAAGGAATTATCAAAAGCGGAAAACCGGCGGAAATGATCCTACCTGCGAGGCGTTAGCAATAAGAACTATCGAATTGTCGAAATTTGATTATCCCGACGTTGCTAAAGTGAGTATCAGAACATTCAAAAAAAATACCGATTTCAGCGAATTAATAGACTCATTCAACGTTTATAGCCGGGACAAAATATATGATGATGGGTTTCGTAAATTGATCGTACGCAGAAAACATCACTTAAATAGTAATGTAGATTTCGAGGTGGTGATACACGATTCTGTCTATAAGATATCAGGCATAAATGTGGTTAAGCTCGAAAAATCATTTGGCAGTAAGTATTGTGCAATGGGCCCACATTACATAGACGGGAGACGGCAAGCAGGGAGTTTATTTAGAATAACGGATCGCGAGTACTTGAGAAAGCAGCAGCAAAATCCGGATCCGACAGAAAGAGGAGAGAATGAACATTAAGCCTGCGTGAAAACTTAGTGTTGGCTAGTAACCTATTTCTTGAACCATTCACTGTATTTTTCCATTATTTCGGCATAGGGTATTCCCTTCCCGTCTTCAGATTCTCTCAAAGCTCTTTCTAAAGATTGTTGAACTTCGTGTGGTAGCTCCTCCCACCAATCCCTTTCCTCTTCAGAGGGTATGCCGGTGGCTGTCATTGTTGTGGTATTTATACGAAATTAAGAAAATTGCTAAGATCAATCATCGCCGGTTAGCTCATTTTGAAGATATTCCAATCCCATTTTTATCTACCTTTATATCAATATTCACCCCGTATTATAATAAAAATTGTTTCGTAGCGCTGGGTTACTTTTTTCAAAAAACAGTATTAATAAGTGCAAAGTCCGATAAATAGCGAGCAGCAATTACTGGCAGCGTTGGCGACAGGGCAGCGAGGTGCTACGGAACAATTATATCAGCAACATTATCATGTTATAAACGGCTGGTTAATTAAGAATGGAGGCTCGGCGGCAGATGCGGCAGATCTTTTCCAGGAGGCGATGGTGGTATTATTTGGCAAGGCGCAGGATAAAGATTTCCGGCTTACTTGCAGCATAGGCACTTACCTTTTTGCTGTGAGCAAACATTTGTGGTATAAAAAACTGCAAAAACAGCATAAGGAGCCGGTGTATATACTGGATAATGAGGGGTCGGATGACGAAGATGCAGGCGTGGGCTATGAAGACGATGTAAATGTGCATGAAGAACGGGAAGCGCACTACGAGCAACTGGATAGTGCGCTGGACCAGGTAGGCGAGCCCTGCAGGTCGATTTTGAAGGCATACTATCATCATGATAAAAGCATGCAGGAGATAGCGGCAGACTTTGGGTACACCAACCCAGACAATGCCAAAACACAGAAATACAAGTGTCTCGCAAGGCTTCGTAAACTGTTTTACACCATGCAGGCGAAATAATGAGCGTCGGAAATGAAGAGTTTTTGAATTTTTACTTTTTAATTTTGAATTTGTAACATGTCTCCATATAAAAATACCTGGGAACTTGCAGAAGCATTCATAGCTGGTTCGCTATCACAGGGTGAAGTCACCGAGTTGAATGGCCGTCTGGCGTCTGATATTGAATTCGCAAATGAATTTAATGAAGCCGCTAATCTTATCCGTTCCATGGAAGGCAACGGCAAGCAAAAGCGTTTCCGCTCCATGCTGCGCGATATCCACGAAAAACAAACTGCGGGCAAGGTGATAAAGAAAGGGCTGAATATTGTGTTGCCGGCTCATTTCTGGCGTACCGCGGCTGTTGCAGCCACTGTAGCTATACTTACCTCTACCATTACCATATGGAGCTTGAAACCATCGCTGAATAAAAGCGAATCGCAGTACAACAACATAAGCCGCGAGGTAAAGGATATTAAGAAAGTGCAGGCGCAGCAGCAGGCTACCCAAAACCAGCTGATACAAAAAGTAAATAAGAACATACCTGCCCCGCCGCCATCTGATGTAAAGTATACTGGTACCGGCTTCGCGCTTACCAATGATGGTTATTTTGTAACCGCCTACCACGTGATCAGCGATGAGGACTCGGTATATATACAAGACCACAACGGGGAGTATTACAAAGCGTTCCTTGTAAACTTTAATGCGGAGGCCGATGTGGCAATACTGAAGGTGGAGAAGAAGAATTTTCACTTTGGCAAAGGAGATGTGCCTTATACGTTTGCCAGCAGCAAAGCCGGGCTGGGATCACAAATATATACTGTTGGCTATCCTAAGGACGACATGGTGTATAGTGAAGGCTACATCAGTGCTAAGAACGGATTCCAGGGCAATGATCTGCAGTATACGTTGTCGCTGCCCGCTGGTCATGGCCAGAGCGGATCTCCGGTGATAGATGGCAAGGGCAACCTGCTGGGCCTGCTTACAGCAGTAGGCAGCCAGGGCGAAGCCAACACTTATGCGGTCAGCTCAAAGGCGCTGCTGGAACTACTGCACACTATTCCTAACGCAAACAGCCTGCACCTGCCAAGGGCCAACAAGCTGGGCCATATGAGCCGCGAAAGCCAGATAGAGAAAATGCAGCCTTATACCTTCTCGGTGAAGGTATATAAGAAGTAGCCCCAAACCCTGCCAACCGGCAGGCGGGCCCTGAAGTGGCTTCCCCCTCATTGGACGCTGGCAACAGGAACAGGGGACTTATAGCCCTTTTTAACTTATTAACCTATCAACTTATTACCTCATTAGCCCTACCTTTGCACCCCTAATACAGTGTTTTGAGTATCCTTAAAAACTTTCTGAGCAAAAGGAGTAGTAACCCGCAGGCCGAAATGAACTTTCTGGACCATGTGGAAGACCTGCGCTGGCATATTATCCGGTCGGCCATTGCCATCCTCATCGGTGCCATCATTATTTTCTGCAAAGTGGAGTGGATATTCGATAAGGTGATCTTGGGCCCGGCGCACAGTGATTTTATCTCCTACAAATGGTTTTGTGCGCTTGGCCGGTTTCTGCACTATAACGATTTTTGCCTGGGCGAGATAAAAATGGATTTTCAGAACACTGCCGTTACCGGCCAGTTTATGATGAGCCTTTCTGTTTCGCTGATGCTCGGCTTTATCATCGCCTTCCCCTATGTGCTATGGCAGCTTTGGAAGTTCATAAAGCCGGCCCTGAAGCCAGATGAGATAAAAATGGCGCGGGGCATCGTGTTCTGGTGTTCACTGTTATTTTTCACCGGGGTGCTCTTTTCTTACTTCATCGTTGCCCCATATACCATCAATTTCTTTGGCAATTACCAGCTCAGCGCCAAAGTGAAGAACATCATTACCCTCGACAATTACTATGATACCATGAGCAATATGATACTGGCGCTGGGTATCGTATTTGAGTTGCCTATATTGGTGTACTTCCTTTCCAGGATAGGCATACTCACTCCGGAATTTTTGCGGGAAAAACGCAGGTACGCCATCGTGATCCTGTTCATACTTGCAGAGATCATTACCCCGCCCGACCTTTTTAGTTGCCTGCTTGTTTTTATACCTTTGTATATTCTGTTTGAGGTATCTGTGAGCATCAGTGGCCGCGTGGTAAGGGCAAAAAGAAAACGAGACGCTTTAAAAGACTAATAGTATGAATGCTACTTTCGATAAGAGCCTGCCATTGGCAATTGGCGCAGACCATGCCGGTTATGAGTATAAAGAAGAGATCAAAAAAATGCTGGTAGCTGAAGGCTGGCAGGTAGCTGATAAAGGTACCTACAGCCTGGATAGTGTTGATTATCCTGACTACGCCCATCCTGTAGCGACGATGGTGACGGATGGGCTTGCTACTGCTGGCATACTGGTGTGCGGCAGCGGCAATGGCGTGTGTATGAGCGCAAACAAGCATGTAGGCATTCGTGCCGCAGTTTGCTGGAATGAAGAGATCGCGTCACTGGCGCGCCAGCATAACAATGCCAATGTTATTTGTATTCCAGCACGTTTCGTTTCCCTAGAAAAGGCGGAGGCGATGACCAAAGACTTCCTAGTGACGCCGTTTGAAGGCGGCAGGCATGAACGGAGAGTGGAGAAAATATAATTCGATAATTCGGGAATTCGACAATTAAAATGCCCTTTCGGATCGAATAGGCCTACATCGGAATATCAATTCTGATTTGCTTCGAGAACAATTTGCCGTTGGCGTCCTTGCCATCTATTTTCCACATTACGGAGCGGAGCATGATATAGAGAGGCTTCTGGTTTACGGCACGCAGATGATGCACACTGCTTTCCCATTCCTGCACTTTCCTGTGGCTGAAGCGGCGGCGCTTTGCAGCCTTGTCCACGGCGCTGCGTATGGCATTCCCATTTACGTGTGGATATTCCAATGACTTCGTATCAAGATCTGTTATTTTGTACTGACCGTTGCTTCCTTTTACTGTTTCCCAGTCCGTAGTTACCGAGAGCGTTTCGATGGGCAGCGTGCCCAACTCATTTTTTAGCACCACCACCGACTGATAGCGTTGTGATACTTTAGTTACGTTACCGGTCACTCTTAGCGTATTGCCATTTATTTCTCCACTCGTGAAGCTGTAAACAGCACCATTGGCTTTTTCCAGGTTTGGTTTTCCAGCAAGTTTGGCATTAAGGCCGGGAATGAGGATCGATACATCTTTGAATTCAGCCTTTAGACCGGCAATATTAGGCAGCGTCTTTGCCGGTTGCGCTGTTGTTGAGGGTGCTATGGCAGCCGTTTTTTTGCTGGTGTCAGCTGCGGGCGGCTTATTTACGGCGGTATCTTTATTTTCAGGTGCCGGGATCACCGGCTGCAAATCGGTTACGAGGTCTTTCAGCTTTTGAGGGTCTGTCTCCGTAACTATGGTTGATGAATCGCCAAGGACTATCGGCCCGTGGTTTTGCGGGGGCATATTCTTACAGGAAAACAAAAGTGAGCCCGTAATCAAAGCAAAATATAACAACCGTTTATCCATACAAACCGTGTTTCGCCCGCTAATGTACCCTATAAAAAGGCAAAATTCAAAAGTCGCTGGCCAAAATGCCATTTGATGCCGCAAAGTGCATCAGTATGACATCAGTTTTTGTACACAGGCGTCCAGCCTGCTGCTGGCCATAAAATTCTGTTCCAGTGGTATAGCAAAGGGTATAGGCGTATCCAGCCCTGCGCAACGCACGATGGGTGCGTCGAGGTTTTCAAAGCAGTTCTCCGAGATCCATGCGGCCAGTTCGCCGCCAATGCCGCCTATAAGGGTATCCTCGTGCAGTAAAAGTACCTTACCCGTGCGCAACACTGCCGCGCGGATAGCCGCGTAATCCAATGGCAACAATGTGCGAAGGTCCAGTATGTCGAAGGATACACCCGGGTGCTTTTCTGCATAAGCCATAGCCCAATGCACGCCCATGCCATAAGTAATGATACTGATATCGCTTCCCTCACGTACTGTCCTTGCTTTGCCTATTTCTATGCTGTAGTACTCATCCGGCACATTGCCGCTGATACTGCGGTAGAGTGCTTTATGCTCAAAGTACATTACCGGGTTGGGGTCTTCGATGGCTGCTATCAATAGACCCTTTGCATCCTCGGGCGTAGATGGATAGACCACCTTAAGCCCTGGCGTATGCACAAACCAGGCCTCGTTGCTTTGTGAGTGGAATGGGCCGGCGCCTACTCCGCCGCCCGTGGGCATGCGTATCACCACGTCTGCATTCTGTCCCCAACGATAGTGGATCTTTGCCAGGTTATTGATGATCTGGTTAAAGCCCACCGTGGCAAAATCAGCGAATTGCATTTCCATCATCGACTTAAACCCTTTGATAGACAAACCTAATGCAGCCCCAACGATAGCACTCTCGCAGAGCGGTGTATTACGAACACGTTCTTTGCCAAACTGGGCCACGAACCCTTCTGTGACTTTGAAGGCGCCGCCATACTCCGCAATATCCTGGCCCATAAGAACGAGGTTGGGGTAGTGTTCCATACTTTGTTTTAGTCCCTCACTTATTGCCTGTATGAATTTCTTTTCTGTGCCAGACGATACAGGTTTTCGTGTGGAGACTGCCAGCGGTGCGTAAACGTCTGCGACTTCCTCATTAGTATTCGCCACCACTTGCGGAGCTGCGAAGCCGGTTGCTATTCCATCTTCAATTTCCTTCTGGATCCTGGCTCGTAAGGTTTCTATTTTTTTATCGTCAAGCAAATTTTCCGACCTCAGGTAATCTTCGTAGTTCTGCACCGGGTCTTTTTTGCCCCATTCTTCAAAAAGCTCCTTGGGCACGTATTTAACTCCACTGGCCTCCTCATGCCCGCGCATGCGGAAGGTCATACATTCGACAAGGATCGGTTTTTGCTCCGTGATGCAGTACAGCCGGGCCTTTGTGATCTCCTTATATACTTCGAGGATATTATTGCCATCAATTGTGATGCCCTTCATGCCGTAGCCAATTGCTTTATCGGCAAGCTGCTTGCAGATAAACTGCTCGTCGCTGGGTGTACTGAGGCCATAGCCATTGTTTTCTATTATGAAGATGACCGGCAGTCCCCACACAGCAGCTACGTTGAGCGCTTCATGAAAGTCTCCTTCACTCGTGCCGCCGTCGCCGCTGAAGGCCAGCGACACCTTTTTCTCTTTTTTCAGTTTATGCGCGAGTGCCACGCCATCGGCAATAGCCAATTGCGGGCCCAGGTGAGAGATCATGCCGCAGATATGGTACTCATTAGCGCCAAAATGGAAAGAACGCTCACGACCCTTGCTAAATCCTTCTTTACTGCCCTGCCACTGCATGAACAGTTTATCAAACGGCATTTTTCTGGTAGTGAATACGCCTAAGTTGCGGTGCATGGGCATAATGTACTCGTCGCTGTCCAGTGCCAGTGTAGCGCCTACTGCTATAGCTTCCTGCCCTATACCGCTAAACCACTTGCTTATCTTACCTTGACGCAGCAGCACCAGCATCTTTTCTTCGATCATCCTGGGGCGCAGCAACTCTTTGTACATTTCAATGAGCTCTATATCAGAAAGGTTTTTGCGGTCGAATTGCATAATGTGTA
Organism: uncultured Bacteroidota bacterium; assembly: GCA_903905065.1. Classification (GTDB taxonomy): domain Bacteria; phylum Bacteroidota; class Bacteroidia; order Chitinophagales; family Chitinophagaceae; genus Nemorincola. The sequence goes on from CAIVEW010000068.1 coordinate 42,573, forward strand.
TTTGGTGGCAAAAGTAATACCAATAACATAAAAAATGGCGAACGTATTAAAATCAAACTATTTGAAAACAATACCACATTTATTATCGCCTACCTTTGCCGTAATGCCACTTACTCCCGACAAAGAAACAATCCCAAAGAATGCCGGCATCTACCTGCACATTCCTTTCTGCAAGCAAGCCTGTGTATATTGCAACTTCCATTTTTCCACTTCGTTGAAATACAAGGATGATGTAATGCAGGCTATGCTTCGGGAGATAGAGATGCAGCGGGATTACCTCCGGGGCATGGAGATAGAAACCATCTACTTCGGCGGCGGCACCCCTTCGTTATTGTCGGCCGATGAGATAAACAGATTATTTGATGCTATCCTGAAATATTACCCGGTAAAGGAACTTAAAGAATGCACACTCGAAGCAAATCCCGATGACCTGGATAAGCACTACTTGCGGTCGTTAAGAGGTACACCGGTAAACAGGTTTAGTATAGGTGTGCAATCATTCCGGGAAGAAGACCTGCTGTATATGAAGCGGGCGCATAATGCACAGCAGGCCGACTATGCGATCAAAGCCGCACAGGATGCCGGCTTTGATAATCTGAGTATTGACCTTATTTACGGTACGCCCGGCCTTACTGACGCTGCATGGAAAAACAATCTTTCTAAAGTAAAGGAGATGGGCATACCGCACTTTTCCTCTTATGCACTTACCGTGGAAGACAAGACAGCATTGCAATACGCCATAGCACATAAAAAGGCTCAACCGGTGGACCCGGAACAAGCGGCGGGACAGTTTGAAATACTCATGGAGCAGGCTGCTGTGATGGGATACGAGCATTACGAAATATCGAACCTGGCAACGAATGGGAAGTATGCGGTGCACAATACCAACTACTGGCGCGGGAATCACTACCTGGGTATCGGTCCATCGGCTCATTCGTTCAATGGTACATCGCGCAGGTGGAACGTGGCCAACAATGCGTTGTATGCAACGGGCATTTTAAAGGATCGAAAACTGAATTTTGAAGAAGAACAACTGAGCCCGATAGCTCATCTCAATGAATATATCATGACTTCCCTGCGTACTATGTGGGGCTGTGACCTGGATAAAATAGCGCGCGAATGGGACAGTACCTGTGCCAAAGAAGTTGAAAACAGCAGCCATCTTTTCATGGAGAAAAAATGGCTTATGCAGCAGGGGTGGATATTGCTGCTGACCAATGAGGGTAAATTATTCGCGGACAAAATTGCCGCGGAGTTGTTTGTATCGGAGCGATAATATTGTTATTTCATACAGCTAGCCGGGCTGGTGGCGATAGTATTATGTAGAGACGTTGCAATGCAACGTCTCTACGCGATACCGAATATATAATTACAGGCTTCTTACCTGATTATAGCGCCCCTTTTTCCTCGTGGGGTGTAAAGCCGCATCAGGGTACTGTTTTCCGCCCGTATCTCGTACTCAATATTTGGGGACGGATTCGCGTCGTCAGGGTAGTCGGTGGGATGAAGGCGGAAATTGGTGATAAAATAATCCGATTCGGGCGCATTGGTTGTCCATACAAAACGATTGCGCTCCTTTGCAGGCAACATCAGTATGTTATTGTCGAGCGGGGTCTTGTGTTCGCAGCATATCTTAATATGTTGGGAGGTATCATTGGCTATGATATAATCGAGCCCCTGCTTGTAGCTGCACGCCCAATATTCGAAATCATAGTTTCGGCGTAGGTATTCCTCATCATGCGACACCAACGGATTGAAATACACCTGTGGAAACGGATGGTTTCGTACGATGAAGAAGAGCAGCCCCGCCAGTTGCAGGACGCAGGCCACCAGCAATCCGGTTTTCATCTTGCCTTTCCAGAACCTGTGGATAGCATAGATGGCCATGAATACAAATGGGGGATAAACGAAATAAAGGTGTCTCCAATCGTCGTAGATCACTGAATGCAAAAGAATGACTGCGAAAATGGGCGCCAGGAAACCGGCGAGGTATAATGCATAGTTACGCTCCTGAGTGTTTTGAAACCAGGCGAGCGGCTTTTTTATGAACGCATAAGCGATAAGGCCCGCTCCTGCAAAACCGGCCACAAGCCACAGCAATGGATTAGAGATGGTGAACCATACCGGGAAGTAGTTCCATGGTATTTCGGTTGACTTGATGGCTTTTCCCTGGAACAACACAGATACGTGCCAGTCGAAGCTCGCCATCTTGGTGAATGACTCACCAAATTTCTTTATCGGGGACTTCCATATATAGGGCCATGAGGCATAGAGCAACGTGCAGAAGCCTAACATGAACAGCCCCAAGTGTATGAGCTGTCTTGCCGGTTTCTCTTTTTTCTTCATGTCGGCAAGAAGGTCAATAACCAAAAAGCCAATGATAATAAGGAAATACATGACCCCCATGATCCTTATGCTGGTGGCGTAGCCCGCGGCTACCCCCAATAGCAGGAAAAGCCATTTTTTCTGCTGCGCGAATGCTGCCTGGCAAAGGGTAAGCATAACAATGACCATGCACAGGAACGGCATATCCTTACTATTGAAAAAGGAATGACCATAAAGCCGGGGGTTGAGTGCGAGCATCAAAAAGGCAAGCGTTGCCAGCCATTTGTCCTTAAACAGGCGAAGAACAAGCACATAAGCAAACAGGCAACTGATGAGGAAAAATACATTCGTCACAATATGCCGCGTTTCGTAGATCACTTTTGGGTCTTTCTGCCGGAGGCCTTTTTCAATAAAGATCAGCAGCAACTCATATCCTGCTCCATGATTATCCGACGGAGTGAGGAAAAGTTCCTTGCTGCCGTGGTAAATATAGTTGAAGCTAAGCAGGCCGGGCCCTCTCTGTGCGGGTTCGTCCCATGCCATGCCATAATCTCTGTACGTAACAAGACCCACGATGAGTAAAACAACGAACAGCAAAATACCCGGTAAGTACGGGGCTAATTTTTCATTGACCTTCATTTTGGAATATTTTCAATTTCTTATACTTACTTAAACTGTTTTGCCAGTGCTTCATACTTCGCAGCAGAGTCCAGTTTACCCAATGTTCTGTACACAATACCAGCATAGCCAAATGCTTTGTGATCATTGTATGCCGGGGATATTGCAATGGATTTGGTAAACCCTGTTGCTGCCGAATCATACTTCTGCTCCTGGTAATAACATACGGCCAGGTTGAACTGTGCAATAACGTTCGTTGGGTCTTGCTGCACGCTCGTGCGGTAATAGCCAAGCGCATCGTGATACTTTTGCAAGGTCAGGTATACTGTGCCCAGGTTGGCGATGGCGCTGGAGAGTTTCGGGTTCAGCGCTATTGCCTTTGTCAGCTCCGCAATGGAGGAATCATATTTTTTCTGCATCAGGTATATTGCTCCCAGATCAGCATGGGTATCGGCCTTTAACGGGTATATAGCGATAGACTTCTTGTAGTACTTGACGGCCGAATCACACTCGGTAGCTTGTATCTGTGGATTAGGTTCCGCCGTTCCTATACGTTTATACTCCACTGCAAGGCAATTGGTACTTCGCCAGCTATTGGGCGCTGTCTCCACGCCGCTTCTGAAGAGGGCCATGTTGCTACTCCAGTCTTCATTACGAGCCATTGACCGACCAGCATATAATACAGAGACGCCGATAACCACATAAGAGAGGTTACGTGCGTTGGCGTAAGCAACCGTCGCCATATCAGACTTGAACAGTCGGGCTGGCAGCAGAACGACCACGATGCAGAACGCAAGCGAGCCAATGAATGTAAAGCGCTCACCAGCAGTGGCGCCTATCTGTATGAGCAAACCGGAAGTAACGCCCATGGCGAAGAAATAAAAGAGAATGCAATAGGCGATCACATTCTTACTCTTAAAATTCGCAATAGCGTAAGCTAACAACCCTGTGAATATTACCAGCGATATGATCGAAATTAAATTGGTGATATTCGTTATCGGCATCTGGTTATAAGAATAGTCGAACGACAGTCGGTAGGGGAAAATGAGCAGTTCGAGGTACTTAAGCTGTATGCGTAGGATAGTGCCGATCTTATCGCCAAAATTATGGATCCCTGCGAAAGTATTTTCTGTGATAGACACATCTCCCGCGCCCGCCTCAAGTATCATGCCGCGTATCAGCAGAAACAATCCGGTCATGGCGTAATATGGTGCAGAAGCAATGACGATCTTTTTGAGATTGGCAGAGGTAAAAAAATATAGCGTCAGGGGGGCAATGGCAATGAAGCAAACGGGGCTTTCTTTAGCCAGCAGTGCTATGAAGAAATAAAAGCAGGAAAGGATAAGGTGCTTCGGTTTGCTGTTTTCAATGTACTTAAACGTCTGCAACATGGTCAGTACGCTGAACATCAGCGCCAGTATCTCGTCGCGGCTTTTCACGCTGGCCATTACCTCGGTATGTATGGGGTGCAGCTCAAACAGCAATATGATGAGGAAAGGTATGTAAGGCGAATACGTGGGCATCATTTTGCGCAGCATCCGGAACAAAAGCATCATGAGTATGCAGGCGAGTACAAGATTTACAAAGTGGCTGACCGAAGGGTTAAATCCACCGACAACAGCATGCTCCACCGCGAAAGTGGCAGGCAGCAAAGGGCGGTAGGAACCATTGTTGCTTTTGTCAAAACAGTAATTCTTGCCGTGCGTAAATAAAGCCGGTATGCACTTTAGTCCGCCAATATCCGGCAGGTCTATGAGGTTGCCTTTGGAAGTAAAGACAGCATCGTCGTAAGTATATTCGTAACCGATGGTGCGGGCGTTGACAATAAATACCACAGCCATCAGGACAATGATGTACCATTTATCGGTCATCCCCGCTGAAGGTTTGGGGGCAGGTTGCTGCGGTTTTTTATTGGGTACCTGGGGTGGGGCCTTTGGCGCCTCTGCCCTCAGGACGGGTTTCTTTTTTGCCACTGTATTTATCCTTTATACTATCTCTATGCAATGTAAAAACAAAATCAGTACTATACAAACGTCTGAATCGCGATTTGACTGATTAAAGGATCTCCTGAGTTGGGAAATATAGTATGTATACCTAAAACATAAAGATATTATCGTTCTATCTAGTTTGCGTTCGGGTCTTTGAATGTAGAAAGTACCGTCTGTACAATAATGGTCTGCGTGTTTTCCTTTATTGTGTAATGTATTGCATATGGAAATCTATTGATAATAGCGAACCTAACATTCAGGTACCGGATAGCTCGCGTGAAAGGATTAAGCTGTATTTGTTCAATCTGCTTTTCAAATTCGATCATGAATTCAATCTCCAAACCGTCTCTTTGATAATTGTAATAATTGAGTGCATTCTGCAATTCCTCTATTGCCTCTGGTGAAAATTGAATGGACCAAAGAGCCATTTACCTGAATTTTAGGCGCTTACGAACTTCATCCCATGATACTAACTCGTTCGGGTTTTTATCGTAATAATCTATTCTTCTTTTCACTTCAGTTAATTGAGCGGGAGAAATTTCAGTATCCTCTTCCTGTCCAACAAGAAACTCGACAGCATCAACCTTCTGAAGGTCTTCAATCAGTGCCGCCGCGTATTGCTTTTTTATCCTGATATGATATGTGCTGTGCATCGCCTAATTATTAAAAAGGGAGTAAGAGTTTCGCTTTCTCAAAGATACGAAATTGTATGCAATCATTTTCCCCCCTTCAGCGCATTATTCAGCAACGCCCGGTAATGCTGGGCATTTGCAGAGTCGCCCATGAACCTGTAAATATTGCTGATGCTCATCAGCACATTTGGCGGCTGGTTTGGGTTTTTGCGCATGGCCATCATGTAGTATTTTTCAGATTCTTTGAAGTTGCCGCTGTTTCCGTAGGCAGCAGCCAGGTTGCAGATAGCATCATTGAAGGTTGTATCTCTCGCCACAAGCTTGCCCAGTACCTGTATGGCTTCAGGGAGTGCATTGTGCCGCAACAGGATGGACCCCATATTATTAGCCGCCTGCCTGCTCAGGCTATCGTATAGGAGCGTAGTTTTATAACTGGCTACCGCAGAATCATCCCGGCCTCCGAATTCAAAAGCATATCCTTTCATCAGCCAGGCATCGCTGGTCAGCAATATGGCATTGCTTGCATTTAAATGCTCAACCGCATTCGTCATCAGCTCTTTCCTGGCATTCGGCTCTTTTTCGGCGTTCAGCAGCCGCACATATTCTACACCTAGCAGATAGTGTGCCCGCCAGCTATTGGGGGCTGTTTCCATGCCGCTCTTGTAAAGGTCCAGGTTGTTTTTCCACACTTCGTTCCGGGCCACGGTCTTTACCGCATAAAGTACAGATACAGCGATCAAAACCATAAAGACGCGCGGGGCAGTGGCATAGCTAAGATTTACCTTGTCCGACTTCAGCAGTTTAACTACGAGGAATACCAGCGCTATGCAGTATCCCAGCGAAGCCGTGTACATGAAGCGCTCTGCCATTGTCGCACCAATATCCACCAATATATTGGCTGTGATGGCGGCGCCGGCAAAATAGAACAGTATGCTGTAAGAGAAAACATCCTTCCGCTTCAGGTTGATGAGTGCGTAGCCCAGAAGCGTGAGAATCACCAAGACAGAAAGAAGCGCCTTAGGGTTCGAGAAGCTAATGATCGGTATCTGGTTAAAAGAATAATCGTAAGACAGCGGGTGCGGGAAGACCAAGAGAATGAGATACTTAAACTGGATAAACAATGCTGTGGCCAGTTTGTCGCCGTAGTTGGTTGCGGCCATGAGGGCATTATTATTCACCATTATCCTCACTTTTTCGCCGTCGCTTTCTATGAATGCTGCGCGCATCAGCATGTATATTCCCGCTATGACCACATAGCGGGCGGTTGCCTTAATGATCTTCGACATTTTTACATCCCTGAAGAAGTAAGCAGTCAGTGGCAGAATGGCAACGAAAGTAATAGAACTCTCCTTTGACAGCAACGCCAAAAAGAAGAACACCGCTGACAATACAAGGCTGACTACCTTATCATTGTCGATGTACTTAAAGCTGTACAGCATACTCACGGCCGTGAACAGCAGGGCCAGCAATTCATCCCTGCTTTTTACGCTCGCCACTACCTCGGTATGTATGGGGTGCAGTTCAAAAAGCAACATGATAAAAAACGGAATGAAGGCGGAATAATTATTGAATACACGCCGAAGCAGCTTGTAGAGGCAGAATATCTGCAAGGCGAAAAGAATAAGGTTGATCAGGTGGCTGACAACAGGGTTAAAATCGAAAAGCGTCTTCTCAACCGCGAAGCTGATCAGCATCAATGGCCTGTAAGAGGCATCGTGATTTTTAAATACGCCATAGTATGCGGCATGGGTGAAGAATTGTGGTATGGATGCCACCCCCTCTCTTACCAGCGGGTTATCTTTTGTAAAATAGGGGTCATCCAGTGTATAGTCGTACCGGAGCGTGGCGATGTTTGCAAGCAAAGCAACGGCAATTAGTATCATCACCAGCCACTTGCCGCCCGGCGCCTTTATTTTCGGCATGGCAGCCTGTACCGGTTGTTTAGTAATAACCGGCGCAGCCTCCTTTGCCTTTGGCTGTGTTGGTTTTTGCTGTTGTTTCTTAGCCATACGATAGCAATATAAAAACAAAATAACTACTACCCAAACCGATGACAAACAGCATAGTATTTATCAAGGTATCGGCACCTAGTAAATATAATATCGTTGGTTGTTGTTTATTGCAAAAAAATCATCACCTTTAAACCTCAAAACCAGCCATATGACACTGCATTTTCTACTGATGTTCCAATTCCTGTTCGGTTATACACCGGTGAAAACAGATGCTATTCCGAAGTCCATCTATGAGTTCAAAGTACCCGGCCTTACCAGGGGCACTATTGACTTTTCAAAGTATAAGGGTAAGAAGATACTGATCGTCAACACGGCTTCGCAGTGCGGAAATACACCCCAGTATGCCGACCTGGAAGCGCTGTCGAAAAAATATGCCGGCAAACTGGTGATCGTAGGCTTCCCGGCCAATAATTTTGGTGCACAGGAGCCGGGCTCTAACACGGAAATAGCGGAATTCTGCCAGAAGAATTACAGCGTCACTTTTCCTATGGCAGCTAAAATCTCCGTAAAGGGAGATGACATGGCCCCCATATATCACTGGCTTACTGAAAAGGCACACAACAATTTCCAGGACAGTGAAGTAAAATGGAACTTCCAGAAATACCTGATCGATGAAAAGGGCAACCTGGTAGCTGTTTTCGCCCCTAAGGAAAAACCGATGAGCCCGGAGATAATTGCCGCAATTGAAAAGTAATTACCTAACCAGGGTAACGTTTCCGTTCACATAAGTTTCTCCACCGGGAGATGAGTTAAGTCCTGCGAACGCCCCATTGTAGGAATACCGCAACCTATAGTAGTATACGCCCATTTCCTGCGGTTTACCATCGAAGGTGCCATTCCATTTTTCGCCGGGATCAACCGTTTGGAAGACAAGCTGGCCCCAACGATTGTAGATATTGAAGCTATAGTCCTTCAGGTCAGGGGAGCAGTAGTTGTTACCGGGGCCAAAGAGATCATTGAGCCCGTCACCGTTGGGTGTAAAGGCGGATGGCAGCCATACGCAATCCTGCACGGGCATTTCCTTCACTTTAAACGTATCCACCGCATAGCCGCAGCCACTCCAGCGCTGCCGGGTATAGGTGCCGGTTCCCTGCACGGTTATTTGCAAAGAGGTATCTCCATTATACCATTCATACTGGCCCGCGGCTTTACCGACACCAATTGTGATGGGAAATTGAGGCGTATAAATAGTTGTATCCGTAGCTTCGGGGTTTGCCATATCAGTAACACAAACATCATCCACAAGCATATAGCATATGGAATGTATCTTCCCGATGTCATTCACCGGCGAGTACAATAGTTGGTAATTCAGTGTATCGGAAAAGAAACGCCCGATGGTAAGCCATTGCTCACCCCCCGTGGCATGGTAAACGCCAGATACCAATGTCCAGTTTGCCGTATCGGTAACAAAGGAGCCGGAGGGAGTATGTATATCGGGCGGACCATTTACATAGAACATAGGCCCCTCGCAATTAGTGTCCAGCATGTTCACCGTGAGCCGGGCACCAATATTATCCACCGAAATAATATTGTAGGCTTCGCGGGCATGGTTGGTCAGGCATACATAATAGCTCACATAGTAAGCGTGGCCGGCCTGCATGGGTGATGAGAGTTTGGTTTCCAGGTATTCGGCCCAATAGTCGGAAGAATTGTGAAACACAGAGCCCGCAAACATGGAAATACCTGCATAAGCCTCACCACCGTGCGGTTTGTGATAGCCATCCAGCGACAGATTTGGGACCCTTACCTGGTCGTTTGTGGCGCAGGTATTAAAATAATCCGGTGTGGTATTCATAGGGCTCACCCAATCGAGTGTAGAGGGGAAGTCGTAATAAATGGGTAAATAAATGATCTCGCTACGGCCGGTGGGGCATTTATATTTTTCTTCAAAGCCCGGGTTGGTTACCAGGTTCTGGCCGTGCGCGGCCAGGGCGCAGCACAAAAATAGTATGGCGAAATATTTATACATCAGGCCACATATAACGCATAAAATTACGAAATATTGTAACGAGACCCTTACTTTATCCGTTTTGACTCTTCCGGGGTATTTGTTTCCCGGCTACCCGGTCCACTCCCAAAATTGTACGTATAAGCCAGCGATACCACCCGTGTGCTATACCGGAATGTGCTTGTGGTGTATAGCCCCGGCAGGTTGTTTTCCAATTTTGTCCGATTGATATATAACGGGTCTTCGATGGCTAATTTTATGGTGGAGGCTTTAGATATTTTTTTGCTCGCACCCAGGCTGAAATATGCAGAGGGCAGGCTCGTGGCAATAAGGGATTGCGCATATCTCCCAGCGTAATACGCGACAAATTCCGCTTTCCAGTCTTTGGGGAAATTAAATTGATTGGTCATATTCACCGCGTATCCGGTGCCGTCGTTGTTGACCTTCGCCGTATTAACGACTCCACTATAGTACATATAGAAAGCAGAAGCTGCAGCATTCAGTGACCACCATTTGAACAGGTCTTTGTTAAAAAGAACGTAGATACTGGCTGTTTTACTGATACCGGTATTGCCCTGCGTAGTATGCACAGTGTTGGCGCTGTTGTCGGCCACCAGCAGGTCTGTGATCTCGCCTGTTGTATTAGAGATGGCAAGCGCTGTGGTGATCATATTTTTGTAGCTGTGCTTCAGCTCTATGCTGTTGGTGAATTGCGGTTGCAGGTAGGGGTTCCCAACTGAGTAGTTGTATTGGAAATTGTAAAAAATAAACGGATTGAGCGATTGATAGTTTGGCCGGTCAATGCGCCTGCCGTAGTTGAGCTCAAACTGGTTATTGTTATCTTTTTTATAGGAAATATAAGCCGTAGGAAATAGTGAAATATAGCTTTTGGTGAATCGCTGGTCATGCACTTGCTGCTCGCCCTGTGCATTGGTGTTTTCGGCCCTGAGGCCGGCTTTTGCTTCCCATTTGCCGTTAATGACTTTGTCGGCGCCGACAAAGAGTGCGTTTATGTTTTCCTTGTACAGGAAACGGTTCGTGCGGCTCGTATCATTCATCCATATATTGTTCTGGTAGATGCTGAACTGCGCGTTGTTATCGGTATTTACGAGGCTGCTTTTAAAGCCGGCCTCCAGCTTAGTTCCATCCTTTAGTGTATCTGTATAGTCGCCCTTGAAACTGTATACATCTATCAGCGTCGGCTGGTGACTATGCAGGAGCAGCGGATCTGGCAGGGGCTGCATCTGCGCGTCATAGGTGGTATTGTTTATGTCCTGGTAAGGGCTGTTGTTGTAAGCAATGTAGTCTGCATTAAAGTTTATACTCCGGGCTTTATTGATCTTGTAAGAAAAGTAGGCATTTGCGTATAGGTCCTTTCTGATAAAGCCTTCTGGACTATAGATAGAATTATAAGTCATTGTATTGGCAGGTACATCAAAAATGCCTGAGTAAACACGATCAACAAATGAATTAGTGTGATAACCGCCACGCAGACTGCTGCCTATGCTTATTTTATCAGACATATCATAGTCTGCGGTAAGGCGCATACTGGCAATACTGAAATGCTCAATAGATGAAGAATGCATGTTGGTGACACTGCCCGGAGCGCCGCTTTGCGGGTCGCTCAGGCGCTGGTACTCCTGCCAGTCTGCGAAGCCTGTAGCTAAGTGTTCATCGGCACTTAAAGAGAGATTGAGTTTGTTCCTTTTAAAATTAATGAGCGCGCTGCCGAGTCCATAAGGATAGACGCCTTGCCCTGCTGTGAGTGTGGCTATGCCGTTCCACCCGCTTTTCCTGATCTTCTTTCTTTTTATGTTCACAATGCCGGCATTGCCGGCTGCGTCATATTTGGCAGGCGGTTGTGTCATTAGCTCCACCTGTCCTATTTCATCTGCCGGAATCGTCCTCAGGTAATCGGCCAGTTGCTCAGTGGAAAGATAAGTGGGCCGGTCATCGATCAACACCAATACACCTTGCTTGCCCTGCATAGATATATTGCCGCCCTGGTCAACGATCAGACCCGGCATTCTGCGTAGTAGGGCCAGTGTGCTCAAGCCTATTGCGGCAGGTGAGCCATCTACGTTCACGGTCACTTTGCCCGTGCTCATTTCTATAAAAGGCTTGTGGCCCGTAAATGTGACTTCGCCAATAGCAGAGGTGTTTCTATGAAGCTCGACAACAAGCGCTTGGTTGGCATTGCCGGTTATATTCACCGTTTGTATGGCTGCAGCGTATCCCACGGCGGTTACACTAACGAAGTAATTTCCCGCAGCAACACTGGGTATCGTAAACGCACCATTGTCATCCGAGAGTACGGACCTGATCCATGACGAGTCATTGGCGTTCAGCAGGGAGACTGTTGCGGCAGGTACAGCTGCAGAGGAATCCTTTACGGTGCCGCTTATGTTGGCCTGTTGCGCCTTTGCGGAAGAACAAAGCATTAAAACAGGAAACAGGAAACAAATCCTGAACAAAAAGTACTTAATCGATGTCTGCATTTAAAACGAAAGTAATCTCACCAACGCAGTCGTTGGCAATGATTAACCTTAATTAACCCGGTGGGGTTCAATCAACATGCTTTCTGATCTTCAATATCACCATTTTTGAAGTCGGTGTATTGCTCTTATCTGCAGTTGTGCCAATAGGTACAAGGACATTCGTTTCGGGAAAGTAAGTAGCTGTGCATTGCTCTGGTATGCTGAATTCAACAATGATGAACTTGTGGGCTACACGTTCTTTGCCTCCGTGATAATTGAACAGGTCAACGACATCGCCGGCTTTAAATCCCAGGCGGGCAATGTCTTTGGCGTTCATGAATATTACACGGCGCTCGTTGTAGACGCCGCGGTAGCGGTCATCAAGGCCGTAGATCGTGGTGTTGAACTGGTCATGGCTACGCAAGGTCTGCATCGTCAGCTCATCGGGCGCCAACTTCACAAAAGTTACATCAGAGACATTAAAATTTGCTTTCCCTGTAAGTGTATTGAATTTACCCTCTCGGGCGCCATTTGGCAGGTAAAAACCGCCGAGCACGCGCACACGTTTATTGTAGTCGTCAAAGCCAGGTATGGTAAGTTCTATATCATTGCGGATATAATCATAGCTTTCTTCGTACAGCGTCCAGTTCACCTTTGATCGGCTGCCAAGTGTCGCCTTTGCCAGTCCACATACTATCCGGGGCTCGCTTAGCAATTGATTGGATATTGGTTTAAGGCTGCCCTTCGACATCTGGACCACACCCATAGAGTTTTCGCATGTCACAAATTGCTCGGTTCCGTTCATCACATCTTTGTCGCTGCGGCCATAGCAGGGTAATATCAGTGCCTCTTTTCCATGAATGAGGTGACTGCGGTTCAGCTTGGTGGATATATGCACCGTCAGATCGCATCTTCTCATGGCTTCTGCTGTGTACTCCGTGTCCGGTGTAGCAGACAGAAAGTTGCCGCCCATTGCGATAAACACTTTGCCCTTGCCTTCGTACATGGCATGTATGGCATCCACCACATCATAGCCGTGGTGCTGGGGCGGCGTAAAGCCATAAGTCTGCTCCAGCTTATCAAGGAACTTTTTTGCCGGTTTTTCGTAGATGCCCATGGTGCGGTCACCTTGCACATTGCTGTGCCCGCGCACCGGGCAGGTGCCCGCGCCGGGCTTGCCTATGCTGCCTTTAAGCAGCAACAAATTCACTACTTCCTTTATCGTGTTTACCGCATTTTTGTGCTGTGTAAGTCCCATCGCCCAGCAGGCGATGATCTTCTTTTTCTTTATCAGCACATCAGCCGTTTGGCGGATCTGTGCAAGAGAGATACCTGCGGCTTCAGCGAGTGTCTCCAGCGGATATTTTTTTGCCTGCGCAATAAATTCGTCATAGCCGCTGGTGTGGTCCTTTATAAACTCCTTGTCGAAAACCGAACCCGGATTCCTGTCTTCTTCTTCCAGCAGCAGAAGTTCAATGGCCTTTAGCAACGCCATATCCCCGTTCAGCTTTACCTGCAGGAAAATATCCGTTAGCTTCGCCTTGATACCCAGTGCACCTTTTACTGTTTGTGGATCTTTAAAGCCCATGAGGCCGGTTTCCGGCAATGGGTTCACAGAGATAATGGTTGTCCCGTTCTCCTTTGCCTTTTGCAAAGCCGATAACATGCGCGGGTGATTGGTGCCAGGGTTTTGTCCCAGTATAATGATCACTTCCGCTTCATAAAAATCCTCCAGTTTCACGGACCCCTTTCCTATACCCACCGACTCATTCAGTGCCACACCACTCGACTCATGGCACATATTAGAGCAGTCGGGTAGGTTGTTTGTACCATATTCGCGCACAAAGAGTTGGTAAAGGAAGGCCGCCTCATTGCTGGTTCTGCCGGAGGTATAAAATATGCCTTCATCAGGTGAGTTCAGTTTATTCAGATGTTCAGCTACTTTCTCAAAGGCGTTTTCCCAGCTTATCGGCTGGTAGTGCGTAGCGCCTTCCGGCAGGTACATCGGCTCTGCTACGCGGCCTTTTTTCCCTATCTCGTAATCATTCAGTTTTGCGAGATCAAAAACGGAATTATCTGCAAAGAATTTTGCAGTCAGTTTTTTAGTTGTGGCTTCTTCGGCAACAGCCTTAGCGCCATTTTCGCAATACTCGGCAATAGACGATCTGTGCCCGTCCGGGTCTGGCCATGCACAGCCGGGGCAATCATAACCGTTCTTCTGGTTCAGTGCGGCCAGCGCTTTCAGCCCGCGGCCTACGTTCATCTCGCTGAATACATGTTTTGCACTGATGAGTATTGCTGGCATGCCTGCAGCAGCCCCTTGAAGATGCCCCAGTTTTAAATCGAGAAACTCTTCCGGGTTCTCGGCGTTGGGTGTATTTTGTTTTTTGGTTTCCATTGCTTTAGTAGACTAAAGATAAAGATATATTTTTGTTTGACGGTCGCGGGACATTGGTCGAGAGCGCATAATCAGTAAATTAACAGACATGGCAAAACTTATCATAACCCGCTCCAGCGAATGGATAAACCGGGCGAGGGGGATAAAGATAACGATCAACGAAAATGAAATAGGCCAGATCTCAAATGGGCAGACACGTGATGTAGAGCTTCCGCCAGGTGACTATGTGTTGAGGGCTAAGATCGATTGGTGCAGCGGTAGTTTTCCTTTTTCCGTTTCGGAAAACGAAACAAAGTCTGTGATGTTGTCCAGTTTTGGTTATTCGTGGAATTTCATGCCTATTGCTGCCGTCATACTTACAATAGTATTTGTTCTTCAATTTTTGCTGAAGCAGGACTATGCAGTTTACTTAGGTCTGTCGGTTTTTTTCATTATGGTCTACTACCTCACACTCGGTAGAAACAAATATCTGGCCATAAAAGAGCAAACTAAACCTGCACAGTAATCTATCCGGCCACCTTCATTACTGCCTAAGCAGAATGTCACCGTCGCCTGGATTTATCTCAGTTTGATATCAAATGCCTGTACCTGCAAAACATGTGGATAAGTGGAGATGCGTGTCTTTCAAAGCATTTGTTTGATTCAAAAGAATATTAACTTTGATATATCAGTTTTACCAGGAACACAACTTAGTGATAATAGCGCCTGGCGCCCAATGTTTTTTATTTATTAACCCCTTAAATTCAGAATTATGGCAACAGCAAAGAAAGCAGCTCCTGCAAAGAAGGCGGCTCCAAAGAAAGCAGCGCCTAAAAAAGCTGCAGCACCTAAAAAGGCAGCTCCGAAAAAAGCGGCAGCTCCCAAAAAGGCAGCGCCTAAGAAAGCAGCGGCTCCCAAAAAAGTTGTAGCTAAAAAGAAATAATTTTTAGCGCATTGAAAAAAACCGTCCCCTATTTCTTGAGGACGGTTTTTTTATGCCTCTCTAAGTGTATGTCTTTGGGTTACCGTACGAAAAAAACCGCCCATTCAGAGCGGTTTTAATATTCCGGAAAGGTTGGTTGTTATTTTATAGAAGCAACGGCTTCTGTTGTCTTTGCGTTCATCGTTGGTGCTGCCGAGCGGGCGTCATCATAGTAAGCCAGCAGGATCTTATAGCCTGCGCATTTTTCGTAGATCGGGTTGGCTTCGCAGCCCGCATACCCTACGAATTTCTGCTCCTTAGGGGCGATCTTCTCCACAACCTTTATTCTCTTCTGCAAAAAGTTATTCACCATCACCGACTCTTCTATCCTTACCGTTATGTACCGGTCGGTAGATTTGTTGGTTATAGCGCAGGCTCTCCTGTCTGGCAGAACCTTGGCACCAATGGCTGGAACGAGCGCCGCTTCTTTGCCGGCATTCTCTACAATGCGTTTCTGTGCAAAAGCGCCGGTTGCGCTAATGATGGTAATTGCGAGGAGGATTATTTTCGTTTTCATTTCCTAATGATTTGCAAAGCGTTTACTAATCGTTTGTTAACACAAATGTATGTCGGCTTTCTGAAACAGCAAAATATTTTTTATAAATTTTTCAAAGAAAATTAATTTATACTTGTAAGATGTTGTTTTTCATGGGTAATTGACTGATACTTCTTCTGAAAATTTTTTGTTCGTTGATTTAAATTTGCAAGCGATTAACAAATATGATGGATAAAGAATCATTTTTTGACGGCGAAGTCAATGACTTATTAATAAAAACGGGCGGTAGTCGCAACGAGCAATGTATAAAGGCCCGGCAAACTGCGAGCAGAGCCGGAGATAATTGTAACTTATGGCGCTACATGCTAAGAATGGCTAAACATGAGCCATCATGACGTAAACGTTATCGTTTGCTTCAAACGAAAAAGTATCCACGATATAAACGGGAGCTGAATTGAAAGATACTGCCGTTACTATTTCCGTGCAGCGTGCCTTATGCCGCCAGAAAAAGCGGGTGTAGGCCGCAGCGGCTTACTATTTTTTTCGTGAGATTCTTTCCTAAAACTACCAGGTATACTCCGGGGCTACAGTTATATTGCGGTAAGTACAGTCGCTTATACCCACATAGAATGTTATAATACAGGTAAAAACGCTAATCTATGGCTGTCTTTTCGTTATTTTGCGGATATTTGAGTGGTCTATGAGTATATCAAAGGAAGTAAAGATCGGGTTAATGGTGACAGTAGCCCTGGTGATTCTCTTCGTCGGTTTCTATTTCCTGAAAGGCGCTGCTATTTTTTCGAATGACAAAGATTATTACTGCTATTTTAAGGATGTGGACGGCCTGCAGAACTCGGCCGCTGTGCAGGTGCGCGGGCTTAATGTGGGCAGGGTGTCGCATACGCAATTGATAGATAATAAGGGAGTTTTGGTGCGGATAAGCATCAACAAGAGTGTGGAAATACCCAGGGGCACGATAGCGGAACTCGCGTCGGACCTGCTGGGGCCTAAAATAATAAAACTGGAACTGGGTCTCGGCCCGAATTTAATGGGTATAGGGGATACGCTGACCAGCCACAATGAAGCAGGTGTAATTGATAAAGTAAGCGACCAACTCACACCGCGATTAGAAGAACTGAAAGAGACCATAACACAGTTTAACCGGGCACTTGTAAGCGTGAACACAATAGTAGGCGAGGATAACCAGAAGGCGCTGGCGGCAGCGTTGGCGTCGATAAAAGCAACTTCTGATAATCTTGCTGCACTGTCATCTTCGCTGAACAAAGAGAGTGGTGAAATGGGTGACATCATTCACAACGCCAAAAGCATAACCGGCAACCTGAGCAAGAACAACGATACGATAAACCACATACTTGCCAATGCCAGCAACATCACCCGCCAGCTGTCGAATGCGCCAATACAGAAAACGGTGGCCGACCTGCAAAAGACCATCAGTGAGCTGCATGGGGTGATGGATAAAATAAACAATAACCAGGGATCCCTGGGGATGCTGATAAATAACAAGGATGTTTATAATAACCTTAATAACTCGATGCACTCGCTGAATAGCCTTATGGAAGACATAAAGGCGCACCCGAGCCGTTATATAAATGTGACCGTATTTGGCAGCGGCAATAAAAAATAATGGTTTTCAAAACAATCTTGCACTTGGTAACTGTTCCCCGCAAAAGCGAAATACTGTTCCCCGCAAAGGCCTTGATAATGTGCCTGTGCATATTATTTGCCGGTATCAATGCAATGGCGCAGCAACAGCCGGATACCGGCAAAATTACCATTCAGATACTGCATGTAAGGGTTCTCTCTTTCAATAAAACGGATTCGGGTGAATACCGAAAGTTCATTGATTCTGTAGCTTTTCTGGAAGGCACGGATACTTTGTTTTGCGACAGCGCCTACCAGAACAGCCTGACCAAGAATTTCGAGGCTTTTGGCGATGTGCGGATATCTCAAACGGACGGAACCCAGGGTACAAGCGACTATCTGCGCTACACATCGGACAAAAAACTGGCCTTTATGAAGGGCAATGTGACGCTCACTGATGGCAAGAACAAATTGAATTGCGAAGCCCTTACCTATGACCTGGGAACAAAAACCGGCGAATATTTTGATTGGGGTACCCTGCATAGCGACAGCACTTATGTAACCAGCAAGACCGGCGTTTACAATGTGCACAGCAAGGACGCACGGTTTAAGGTGGATGTATTGATCACTGACCCAAAGTATCATATTACGTCACAAGATCTTGGTTATAATACCGAGACGAAGGTGGAGACCTTTTACTCCCGCTCTACCGTTATTAGTGATAGTGGCCGGTCTATTCTCACCACTACCAGGGGGACTTATGACAGTAAAAATGTGATCGCGAGGTTCACCGGCCCCTCGTCCATATGGTATGACGGGCAATACATAGAGGGCGACTCAATGCACTATAACAAGGTGACCGGATACGGATATGCAATAGGAAATGTGGTCTCTATAGATACCGCACACCATTCCACCCTGAAATGCGGGCATGCGGTATACTTCAAAAAGCAAAGGATATTGTGGGCGATGGTAAAACCTGTAATGGAACAGGTGAATGGCAAGGATACGATCTACATGCGGGCAGATACTTTTTATACCGCGCCGATGGTAAAGGAAGTCGTAAGTCGAAACCTGCCTGCCGGCAGGCAGGGTCAGTTAGTCGTCAGTCCGCGGGATTCAGTTGGCAATAGCGCAGATTCGGCAAAAAGTGTAAAGGACTCTGTTTCCCAAAAGGGCGACATGACGCAATCCAAATCCCAAATCCCCAATCCCAAATTGACTACCTGGCGGCTACCAGATTACAAGTATCGTATACCGGATTTCATGACCGACACCAGTAAAGCAAAGCCGGTGAAGGTGATGACCAATGCAACAAACAGTCAGCCGCAACCCGTGGTGAAAACGACTAAGAAAGGTAGAAAAAGCGCAGTAAAAATACCGAAGCTAAAAATGGCAGATACTGCGGAAGCGGACACCACTGCCCCGATGTACTTTGTGGGTTACAACCACGTGAAAATATTCTCTGATTCCATGCAGGGTAAGTGTGACAGCGTATGCTATACGCGCAGCGACTCCACGATCAGGATGATAAACATACCCATACTTTGGGCGCATAACAGCCAGATAACGGGAGACACTGTTTTGCTGTACCTGGACAGTAACAAACTTCGGAAAATGTATGTGCCCAATAATGCGTTCCTCGTGTCGCGGTCGGGTCCCGAGCAGGCACATCTGTTCGACCAGGTGCAGGGCAAAACGCTGACAGGGCATTTTAAGAACAATGAGATCACGGATATGACCGTGTAC
Organism: uncultured Bacteroidota bacterium; assembly: GCA_903905065.1. Classification (GTDB taxonomy): domain Bacteria; phylum Bacteroidota; class Bacteroidia; order Chitinophagales; family Chitinophagaceae; genus Nemorincola. Next base: position 61,779 of record CAIVEW010000068.1, read on the forward strand.
CCGAACGCTGAATGTATATACTACGCCACCGACAAAGACAAGGCTTATATAGGTGTGGATGAGGCGACAAGCACCCGGATGCGGATATTCTTTGCAGACCAGCAGATCCGGTTCATTAAGTTCACCCAGGATGCCAAGCACACCATCACACCGCTCGAAAAGGCGGACCTGCCCAATATGAAGCTGAGCAGGTTCAAGTGGTTATTCGACCAGCGGCCGAAGAGCAAGGACGAACTGTTTGAGTAACGGTAGAATTAGGAATTGGGGATAGGATTGGGAATGTTTTTCGACAGTTCTCTACCGGAAAATATAGCCTACCACGAAGTTTGCCGGTGTTGATATTGTGGTATAAGCGCCCAACATATTCCCCACTGCACCAAGGTTCATGTCTGTCAGACGAGGTGGTGGTACATGTTCATCCCCTGGTGCAGTTCTGCCTACTTCTGTTACTGTTTTGTACTTAAACCCAAGGCCGGCAAATGCTTCGAACATAAAATGCCCGCTGTGATATTGAACGCCCCATTTCGCGTTGGCACCTTCCATTTTCTTTTTCAGATAATAGCTGTCAGAGTAGTGTATGTTAGTTGATTGGCTGATGAATGAATCATCCGTATAGTGGCGATAGCCGGTGTAGAAAACATCTGCCGCAAGAAAGAAAGATGCTTTTCTCCTCACGTGATAGTAATGCCTGTATTCAGCCGCCAGCCGGAAGCCATTCACTACAGAGTAGTCGTGCGGCTTTAGTGCGGTGGTGCTAATATCAGTGCTGATACCAGCAAGGAACTGCACACTATTTTTTCCGTTAAGGCGGCGTTCCAGGGCAATACTCAGGTTGGGGCTGTTCAGGTCAATGAGATTGAGCAGTGGGATCTTGGCGATCCAGTATTTATTTGGTTCATAAACTTTCCGGGAAAGTGTGTCTTGCGCGTGTACGGCATTGTCCAGCAACAACAATAGTAAAATGAAGAGGAAGTTTTTGTAGCTCATAGGTATTGATAAAAATACGGAAAATAAAAAAGCTACCAAATGAAATCCGGTAGCTTTCAATACTATAAACCAATGGTTAATTTGCCATCACCTTCCTCATGTTAGCTGTCTCTTTGCGCTCACCTATCTGCTGGCGCCACATGGCGTAGTAGAGGCCTTTTTCTTCCAATAGGGTAGCATGGCTGCCTGTTTCTATCACGTTGCCTTTTTCCAGCACGTAGATGCGGTCTGCGTGCATGATAGTGGAAAGGCGATGCGCTATCATGATGGTGATGTGCTGCCGTTGCGAAGTGATGCTGCGCATGGTCTGCGATATTTCATCTTCGGTAAGCGAGTCGAGCGCAGAGGTAGCCTCATCAAAGATCATCAGGCGTGGCTGGCGCAGCAAGGCGCGGGCTATAGACAGGCGCTGGCGCTCACCACCAGACAGTTTCAGCCCACCTTCGCCGATCACTGTATCAAGCCCCTTTTCAGCGCGGGCCAGCAGGTTCTGGCAGGCAGCTTTTTGCAAGGCTAAGTTGATGTCATCTTCAGTTGCACCGGGATTTACAAACAACAGGTTTTCTTTTATAGTGCCGGAGAACAGTTGCGGGTCCTGGGTTACCAGGCCCATCTGGCGGCGCAGCTCTTCATAATCTATATTGGCCTCGTCATGGCCATTGTAATAAATGTGCCCTTTAATGGGGTGGTACAAGCCCACCAACAATTTTACTAATGTGGTCTTACCACTGCCGGACGGGCCTACGAAGGCAATGGTCTCACCCAGCTTCACATCAAATGATATGCCGTCGAGTGCAGGGCGGTTAGCGGTGTTGTGTTTAAAAGTAACATCAGAGAATTTCAACTCGGCAATGCCGTTAATTGCTTCCGGTCTTTCTGGCTTGAATTCCACCGGTTTGCTAAAGAGCGTCTGCATGTTGTTAAGTGATGCCTCGGCTTCACGATAGGAGAGGATAACATTCCCGATCTCCTGCATAGGCTGGAGAATGAAGAAAGAAAAGAACGTAAGCGAGAGATATTGGCCGGGAGTAATAGCGCCCTTAAAAATGAAGAACAGGAAAGTCATCACGATCACCTGCTGCAGGAAATTCACGAACGTACCTTGTATGAAAGAAATAGTGCGGATACTCCGCACTTTTCTGAGCTCCAGTTTTAGTATTTTGATCGTCGTGGCATTGAGCCTGCGTATCTCCTGGTCGGTAAGGCCAAGGCTTTTTACCAATTCTATATTGCGAAGTGATTCTGTTGTAGAACCGGCGAGCGCATTTGTTTCCCGGACTATATTCTTCTGGACGATCTTTATTCGTTTACTCAGCGCACTGGTGAGTAGACCCAATACCACGGCACCACCCAGGTACACGAGCGGCAGGTAAGGGCTGATGGGCACGCAGTAAATTACCACGAACACTATGCCAATGATGGTAGGCAAAAGCACGTTAAAAAAGGACATAATGAACTTTTCGCAATCGGCGCGGACTTTTTGCAAGACAGACAATGTTTGCCCGCTGCTCTGGTCTTCGAAATCCTGGTAGGGTAGTCGCAGTGCATGCTTGAGCCCGTCTGTATATAGTTGGGCGCCATATTTCTGTATTACTACATTCACGGTATAGTCCTGGAAGTTCTTTGCGATCCTTGATACCATGGCGAATCCCATTATAAGCAAGATGGGGTTTAGGGCCTCGCGCAGATAAACGGCCATTGTGCGTGCATGACCAGCCTTATCAGTATACGGGTGGTTCACAAAATTGTCCAGTATCTTACCGGATATGATGGGATTGAACAGCGAAAAGCTTTGATTGATCGCAGCCAGAATAATTGCCAGTAATATCATCAGCTTGTAGCGGCTGAGGTATTGCATTAATAGTTTCATATCGTGCAAAGGTAATGGGTAGGCGCACTTATGGCGCAAATAGGTATATTGATAATGCTTATCAGCCCTTAACCGAAATTATGTATGCGAAACCGTACCGTTCCTTTTAGTAGGTAATGGCATGAAAGTGCTCAAAAAGCATCCCGCCCACCACCTTATCTATGGCGAGGGTAAACGTATCTGCCGAAACATCAGATATATTCATCCAGTAGGTGCGCTCGTTGGCTTCACTGTTTACAAAGATATCCGGCACGGGTGCGGTAACAAAGTAGTATATGCTGATGACCTGTGAATTGTCGAAGGCGGATGGCTGGAAGAAATCGGTAGTATAAAAATGATCGAGTACTTGTATATCTATACTTAGTTCCTCTTTCCATTCGCGTACCAGGCAGTCCTTAATACCTTCACCCCAGTCGAGGCCGCCCCCGGGGAACTTGATGATCTTCCTCCCGCGTATCAGTTCTTCGTTCACCAATATTTTCCCGTCCTGTATCCAGATACCATATACACGTATGTTGAAACGCTTGTCCATAACATAAAGATAATGCGCTATGAGATTAACCAAAAAAATGATAACATTGCAATAATTAACAGTTAATATCAGAAAAGTATGTTTGCTACACAAAACATACACGCCAATTTTATGAAGAGATTTTTTTTACTCCTTACAACTGCAATCGTTGTACTGGGCATGAGCAACTGCTCTAAAGACAAAGGCACTACCAGTGTAGCGCCTGCAACTACAACGGCCGCCGCGCCACATCACCTTGAGGCACGCGCCCTTTATACAGGCTGGCCAGAGACATTTGAAACCGGGACCAAGGGCGCTTATGCCGATGGTACGGTGACACTGTCAACTGGGATATGGGACCTTAATGACGCACTAATTGGTAATTTATCAGGTGATCGTAAGAATGGGACCAAATCTGTAAGGATAGAGAACACGGGTACTGTTACCATGAATTTTGACGTCACAAATGGTGCAAGCCAGGTAACTATAGCACATGGTGTATATGGCACAGACGCTTCGAGCACATGGCAATTGTGGTATTCTACCAACAGCGGCAGCTCGTGGACACAAACCGGCGGCACTACCACTACTTCATCTACCACACTCGCTACGGCTACATATACTATGAGCGTTAGCGGCAATGTGCGTTTCCAGGTGCGTAAACTTACCGGCGGCAGACTAAATATAGACGATTTCAGCATTACTGATAACTCTGGCTCCGGCGGCGGAGGCGGTGGGGTACCTGGGCGCGACGATAACATGGCTCTCGGTAACCCAAGTGGTGCTACAACCAATGTTGCTAACCCGAACAATTACCTGATGGTAAAACCACAGTACACCCTTTCTTATAACAATTCAAAGGGCGAGCCAAACTGGGTAAGCTGGCACCTGAGCACTGCATGGTTAGGTTCTTCAGACCGTTGCAATTGTTTTACTTCTGATGCTACATTGCCTTCGAGTTTCTTTCATGCTTCAACTTCAAATTATACCAGCACAGGTTTTGACCGCGGGCATCTTTGCCCATCTGGCGACCGCACATACAGCGATACAGACAACGCACGTACCTTCCTGATGACTAACATGACGCCACAAGCGCCAAATATGAACGAAGTAACCTGGGAAGCTTTTGAATCCTATTGCAGGTCGCTTGCAACTGCGGGTAATGAGCTGTACATCATAGCAGGATGGTCAGGCCAGGGCGGCAGCGGCAGCAATGGCGGCACTACTAATACTATTGCAAGTGGCGCTATCAATGTTCCCGCTTACTTCTGGAAAATAGCAGTGATACTTCCGGTGGGAACCAATGACGTGAGTCGTATAACCACTTCTACCCGTGTGATAACGGTGAAAATGCCAAATACCCAATCGGTGAATGCACATACCTGGGACTATTACCGCACTAGTGTAGATGCTATAGAAACGCTGACTGGTTACGATTTCCTGTCTAATGTGCCAGTGAGCATACAGGCCGTGATTGAAGCAGCGGTAGACAACGGACCAACGAGCTAATATTGCGGAAATAAAAGAAATAGTAAGTACATATACCCGGCTTAAGTCTAAAAACTTAAGCCGGTTTTTTTTATGGCTTTCTTACGCTGAGAATAATATCTGATTCCTCCTTTGCCCTTTTAATAACAACAGGCGTATGGCTTTTCTCTGACTCTTTAAGCAGAACAAGGTAACCGGGGTTAGCATCATTGGGAAGTTTATAGAACCGCTGTGATTGCAAGAAGGTGACCCTTACAAAGGTCTCACCGCCATTTGGCGGGCGTATTGCGGCAACAGTCATTGTATTTTCCACGCCCTTTTTTTTCGGTTTGTGCTTTGGTGCCGAAAATGATGGAACGGTAAGCAGCATAAATAACAAACCCAGCATACTTGGTAAGTATGCCGGGCATGAAAAATGCTTTGCGATAACTTTCTTTACGGACATGAAATAAGGTGCCGGTAGCTAACCAGTGTGGAATTTGTATTTACATAAAGCGGGTCCGTATCGAAGAAATAGCCGCTGCCGCCCGATGGGCTGTAAGAGGCAGTAGGCTGAATGTTTATCATGCTGACATGCGGTACATCACCCGAAGGAACGCAGGCGGGATTAGTCTGTGCATGGAGCCATGTGGATAACAGTACGGGTTGGTCGAACATGGCAGGATCAAATACGAATGCTTTGGGGCCGGTAGCGGTTTTTATGGTTACCAGTGGCGCTACATGGTACCACCAGTTTATGCAACAGCCATTCCATTTTTCAGCCTTCACACAAAGCTCGTCGATGCCGGCATTTGCAAAACTGAATACTTTTTGTGTGCCATAATGGTACTTACTGTTAATGATCATGCACATTTTGTGCGCACGGGCATAGCAGCCGTCTTCGCAATACTGGAAACTGATGCAGTGGTCGATGGCGTAAGGGCCGGCCAACTGGCAGCACTGGTGGGCTATGTAATCGAACATGAGCTGCGCCGTATTGAAATCAGGGATCACATTGGTAAGCGTGTCTCCGGTCAGGTTAAGGACGCCCATGTCTGCCGCATGATCAATGGCTTCTGCAGAGGTCGTGGCTTCAATTTTCATTGCGGTACCTGCATGACTGACTACTTCTTTATTATTAAAGTAAGCCTGGTCCTCTGCAGAGGCAAGCGCCACGTGTGAAACCGCAGCATGCCAGGGATCGAACGTGACCTGCACAGCATGGTTTTTAGCAAAGGCATCCTTTAGCGTGTTTAAATCCGCTGAGTTGACCACGTTCAGAATTTGCTCGTTTTGGCAAAACATAACCTTTGTTGTACTGCCGTCTGCCGACGTGCGGATATTTGCTATCGTTACCACGCTGGTTATCTCCGCGTTTTGTACCAGCGGTGTGCCGGATGCCTTTTTCAGCGATTCCTCAGTAACGGCTACAGGTGTAACCGTCCTGCTCTTATTACAGGCGATCATCGTCCCGACCAGGCCTAATACAGCGATTGCATAGACCGCTGGAAATTTTATCGTGTTTCTTTTCATGCCCATTTTGTTTATAAGCGGATACACACAAAATACATTCTTTTTTATTATTATCGGAAAAATGAGGTGGAAATATTATTATTCCGCGTTAATCGAAAATTATTTAATAATAATAGTAACTTTCGTTGTTACCATATTTGTGGCAATAAAATTATACCGATGAAATACATTTTTGCCTTGATGATGTCGCTGCTCTGCGCTAACTATTTGTCAGCACAAAAGGCGATCACTTCTGCGGCTTCCGCAAAGCACAGACAGGTATTATCCATGCTGCTGCAACAACATGGACAGAGCCACGACGCTATGAAGACAACAGCAGGCGTTAGTACTGAACGCGTTATCGGGCAAAGCACCCACGACAGTATGAGTGTGCTGGACGACTCTGTTGCCCTGAACTATGCAACCAATATGACGTCCGCCTACGATTTCAATATGATGGATTACCCCTACAACTATCCGTATTCAGCATCGCCCATGTTCAATTACGCGGGGGCTTTCACAAAGCCGCAGGTATTATTTGATACCTTCCTGCATTGGACACAAGACCCCTTCACCCTCGTCTACGGGCTATATGAGTCAGCGAGAGCAGGGTATGATGCCTCGAAAAACATGGTAAGTTACCTCGACCTTTTTGCCGACTCGGTTACCAATACCAACATGAGCTACATAAACAGGTTCAATATCGCCAATAACATAGACAGTGGTTACTGGTTCCACGAAAGTGCCGGCATGGCCGACAGTACATTTGAGCAGTTTTTTTCCTATAGCACAGCCGGCTTGCTAACTAAAGACAGCGTGTATGAATACCACTCAGGTTCTTGGCACCTGGTGGCCAGATCGTTGTACACTTATGATGCATCAAATGACCTTACACAAATAGACTATTTCGCAAATGACACCGATACCTCCTTCACACAGCCGCTGCAAGAGAAGGAGCAGTACATCAATACTTACGATGCAAGTAACAGATTGCTGACTGTGCTCACCAAACTCTACACCGGGGCTGTGCTCGACAGTTATGTAAGGGACACATTCGCCTATACCGGCACGCACGCCTTTCATACTTCATGGAAAGAATACCAGTATGACCCGATAAATACCTACTGGGCGCCGTTGTTCTTCATGTCGAAAACACTTAACGCAGCAGGCTTTCCAGATACAGTGAACATAGAGGGGTTTGATAGCATCATGAATGCATGGGTGCCGCAAACAATGGATGTGGTCAACTATAACAGTTTTAACCTGCCCGATTCGCTGCATGAGTACGATTATGACTTTACTGCGTTCCCATCAACGCCCAGTTATAACACCGTGTATTATTACCAGACTTACTTAAATACCACTGCGGCGCAAAATATCGCACCTGCGGAAGACAAGATAATTGTATACCCTAACCCGGCTAGGAATACGATAAATATATCGCAGCAAGGACTGCAACAAAGCATGGCGAGTATTGTTCTTATTAATGTAAATGGGCAGACAGTAAGACAAGAAGATGTGCAGGGACAAAGTGATGTACGGCTATCGACGGAAGATACGCTGCCCGGCGTGTATTGGATATTTGTAAGGGATAAATCAGGAAATGTGCTGCACAGGCAGGCAATCGTCAAGCAGTAGGCACCGTTTAAGAATATAAAAACTGATTGTATGCGCAAACCATATGATTTGATATTGTTACTGGCGATCGCAGCAACGATCATCTATTTTGTATTGTTTGATAAGCCGATAAACCCGGATAAAACAGAAGAGGTACACGATATCGGTGTCTTTGGGCTGGGGTATGTAGTGCTTATTTTTGGCATCATTGCTTGCGCACGGCTGTATTTTAAGAAAGGAAGGTAATGTTTTCCTTAAATTTGGGCATGCCGCAGACCTCCCGTACCACCATAAAAAAAGTAGAAGCAGCAACAGTCACTGACGCCAATGATCTGCTTGCTACCGAGGAGCCCATGGAGATACGGCTGGAGTATGGCCCCGGAAATAACAGGGTGCAAAAAAGTATTTCCGTTACCATGCGCACACCGGGCAATGACGAAGAACTGGCTGCGGGGTTTTTATTCACAGAGGCCATCATCAGTAAGCCAGCCGATATTGTTTCCATTACCCGCCCGAAGAGTGGAAATGACGGTATTATAATGGTCTCACTCGCTGAAAATATTACGCTTAACACCGCCAACCTCGAACGCAATTTTTACACCACTTCCAGTTGCGGAGTGTGCGGCAAGGCGTCGATAGAGGCAGTAAGAACAGCCTGCAACATTCCCGATTCATTCGATCGTTTGCGAGTGCCGGTATCTCTTATTTATCAGTTGCCCGGCTTGCTGCGCAAGCAGCAGGAAGTGTTTGAGAATACGGGCGGACTTCATGCCTGCGCCTTATTCGACACATCAGGCAAGCTGCTGCTGAGCCGGGAAGACGTGGGCAGGCACAACGCCCTGGACAAACTGGTAGGTGCTGCATTGAATGCCGGTATGATACCGCTGGACAACCACATACTGCTGCTAAGCGGAAGGGCCAGTTTCGAGCTGGTGCAAAAGGCCGTAATGGCAGGAATAAAAATAGTGGCCGCCGTTGGTGCACCCTCCAGCCTGGCAGCAGAGATGGCAGAGGAGTGGGGGATGACCCTCATCGGTTTCCTGCGTGGTGAGCGCTTCAACATTTATTCTGGTGCGGAAAGAATAGAAGTAACATGAAGATTTCGCATTTGTCATGCTGACGCAGGAAGCATCTGTACGCGCATCGAATTTGGCGAACCTGCACTAGGAGAATACGCTCATCCTGAGCCCCGCCGAAGGATGGCATGTTGAAAATAGCACGCAGCCAAATAGCAATTTTGATTGTCGTTTATTCTTAATTTTGCACCATGAAGATCAGGATAAAGGGCAATTCGGTTCGTGTGCGCCTCACCCGCTCTGAGGTGGACCACTTTGCCGAAACAGGCTACCTGGAAGAGCAGACGGAATTTGGCAACAGCCATTTTATATACGCGCTGCAGAGCAAGGAAGGCATCCCCGCACTCGCAGCAGATTTTTCCGGGAACAAAATGACCATGTACGTGCCTGCAAACATCCCCGCCGCATGGGCTGCCAATGAAACCGTAGGCTATGAAAACAACATGGACATCGGCGATGCCAAGCAACTATACCTGCTGCTGGAAAAAGACTTTAAGTGCATAGACGCTCCCGTACACGAAGATCAGAGCGATAATTTCGAGAACCCGCACAAGGTGTGTTAAAATCATCATCTTCTTTATACTTCTACCATTTCTCTGAAAAATGCGGGCCGCGCAACATCTCCCCTCCTGTTTTTAGGAGGGGCGTGCCTGAAAACATAGCGAAGCAGTGTTTTCAGGCCGGGGTGGTTGACTTGCGCATGAAATTCTACTCCACCACCACCTTCCTCACCACACGCTCATCTCCGCTCTGCAGATAAACAAAATAAACCCCCGCAGACTGGTCAGAAAGGTCTATTTCAGTAGTAGCGCCGTTGCTTACGGACGCGTATATTTTCTCACCCACCACATTGCGTACATCAATTAAGTATTGCTTGTTTGTCCGTGTTTGAATTGTGAATTTTCCAGTGGTGGGGTTGGGGTACACTTTTATATCACTCACATTCTGCGGCTCTTTTACGCTAGTAGGGTTATATACTTTGCGAATGCACTGGTTGTCGTAGTCGGCTATGATTATGTCGCCATTATCCGCCAGTATCGCATCACCAGGGACCATTTGAGCATTTAAAGGCGGGCCACCGTCACCTGAATATCCCCATGTATTATTGCCTGCTACTGTACTAATAATGTTTGTTACAGCATCTATTTTGCGCACAACTCCATTCCCAAATTCAGTAAGGAAAAGATTGTTTTGCTTGTCAAAAAATAAACCAGCAGGGCGGTTTAATTGAGCATTATTCGCTGGACCGCCGTCGCCGGAATAACCTACTGTGCCATTACCGGCAAATGTCGTAATAATACCTGTAGCAGCATCTACTTTACGAACTACATTATTCCACTGATCCGAAAAGAAAATATTGCCTGCATTGTCTAAACAAACTTTTTGAGCGCCATCTAATTCAGCATTTATTGCCAGACCATTATCGCCTGAATATCCGTTTGACCCATTCCCAGCAATAGTTGTAATAATTCCAGTAAATCCGTCCACTTTACGGACTACATCGTTGTAATAGTCTGCAATAAAAATATCTTTATGGGTATTAACGTATAAACCACTGGGGGCATTTAATTCTGCATTTATGGCTAGGCCGTTATCACCGGAGTATCCCGTAATACCATTTCCTGCAACAGTTGTGATAATGCCAGTGGAAACAGTTATCTTACGAATTCTGTTATCTAGCCCATCGGCTATATAAATATCTCCTACCGTATCTATAAATACATCAACGGGTTCCCATAATCCGGCATCTGTCGCTGGTCCATTATCGCCCGAATAACCTGTAGTATCTCTGCCTGCAATTGTAGTAATAATACCTGCGGGGTCTATTTTCCTTACCCTGTTGTTCGCAACATCCGCAATTAACAAATTACCCGATTTATCAAAGCATACTGCTTCCGGAAACCACAATTTTGCATCTATTGCAGGGCCGTTGTCTCCACCATAGCCTGCGCTGGTGTCTTTGTTGGCAATGGTCTCAATAATCTCAACCTGCGCCTGCCCCGCAAGCGGCATACAGGCAATAACAAGAAGCAATAGGAAGAAGGCTTTCTTCATTTATCAAATCTAAACATTAATTGTCTGAATATTATTTGAACGTGGAAATCAATGTAGGCTCACGTTTCATTTCTGCTCACCGGAAGTTATCTTCATGTCTCATAACTCATTCGACCTCACCCTCTCCTTCGGAGGGGGCCAGCGAAGGGGCGTAGCTCAAGGGGTGAAGCTACTCCACCACCACCTTCTTCACCACCCGCTCCTCACCACTCTGCAGATAAACAAAGTACAGCCCCGCAGGTTGGTTAGAAATGTCTATTTCCGTTATAGTACCATTACTTATGGACTCGTATATTTTCTCACCAACCACATTACGTACATCTATTGAGTATTGTTTGTATGCACGTGTTTGGATAGTGAATTTACCGGTGGTGGGATTGGGGTATGTAATTATGCCTTTGCTATTACTGGATATGCTGCCTACCAATACATTGTACCGTATCAGCCGGATGCGGTTATTGTCGGCATCAGCAATGTATATGTTTCCATTGGGGGCTATAGCAACATTAACAGGAATTTTAAGTTCTGCCGCTAGCGGACTACCATTATCACCCCCATAACCACTAGTGCCGTTACCGGCAATAGTGGTGATGATCCCTGCAGTATCTACTCTGCGTATTCGGTTATTGGTTGCATCACCGATATATAAATTGCCAATTTTATCCAAAGTAACACCGGATGGCGCATTTAGTGATGTTGACGTTGCCGGCACATCATCGCCTGTATAGCCAACTGTCGCATTACCGGCAATAGTCGTGATAATTCCGTCAGTATTTGGATTGAACTTCCGCACTCGGCTATTTCCTTCGTCAGTAAAAAACAAATTTATCGATTTATCAATTGCTATCCAGTATGGGTGATATAACGTAGCTGAAGTAGCCGGATTATTATCGCCGCTAAAGCCAGCAGTACCAGTTCCGGCAATGGTAGTTATGATGCCGGAAGCATTTACCATCCGGATTCGATTGTTTACAAAATCTGCAATATATATATTGCCGGATGTATCTATGGCTATCCCCGAAGGATTATTCAATTCAGCGGCCGTAGCAGCTATGCCATCTTCGTTGTAACCGGGAGTACCGGTTCCCGCAACCGTAAAAATAAAGCCAAATGTGTCAATCTTGCGTATCCTGTTGTTACCTACATCGGCAACAAAAATATTGCCAGTATCATCTATTGCAATGCTCCATGGACCATATATTTTCGCATCAGTCGCCAGTATGCTATCTCCATTGTAGCCAGTGCTTCCTGTTCCGGCAATAGTCGTAATGATTCCTGAAGTATCTATTTTACGAATAACGCTATTACCTGCATCAGCAAAATATAGATTACCTTTTTTATCCAGTATCACCCCACTCGGCTGCCGTAGTTTCGCGTTTATCGCAGGGCCGTTATCGCCTGTATAGCCTATTGTCCCGGTGCCAGCAACGGTTGTAATGACCTGCCCCCGCCCCACAAGCGGCATACAGGCAATAACAAGAAGCAATAGGAAGAAGGCTTTCTTCATTTATCAAATCTAAACATTAAATGTCGCTAATTGATTTATTCTGGGTGGGGTTGATAAACATTACTTCACCCTAATACAAAAGAAATAAGCGGGGTTACCATCCAAACTAACTGATCATAATTCCTTCAAAAATCCAGATAACCCCGCTTTGTTAATCAATTGCAAATGACGTGCCAGTAAAATTTAAGCGAATTTATTTTGTTAATTAGCTATATTACAATTAAATACACTTATAAAATAAAATTCTTTGAAAAATATTTTGCAGAACGTTTGGTAGTTTCAGAAAGACGATATACATTTGTATTAACAAATCAATCACAAACGCTTCACAAAACATTAAAAAATATGAAAAAGATACTCCTAATCGCAGCCATCACAATCATCAGCGCACCTGGCGCTTTTGCACAGAAACGCATCGTTGAGAATGCCGGCAAAGAAGTTGCCCTCGTTCCAGCCAAAGATGCTAAAGTACTCACAGACCGCAAAGCCTGTGCCATCACTAATAATTCTGTAGACCGTACGGTTACGGTTCGTATAGAAGAATCGGTAATGGTCAATGACTACTTACAAAAAAGAATAAAGGTGATAGAGAAGATCGGGCCAAAGGAGCAGAAGTTCGTGGGGTATGCCGGCTGCGAGGCCAACGTACTTGGCGAAAAATGTGCCGGCTACAAGATCCTGCTTGCATACTATGACGACGCACGCTCGGCCGCACCACAAATGAACGTAAAAGCAGCAGACGCAGTAGCCATGCTTAAATAATACTTACTTGAGTCTATCCTTCCGGGAGCCGCAACATCAGCTTGCGGCTTTCTTTATGGAGTAACCCGCCCCTCGTGGCACGAATATTGATTTGTGATAACTGGTTGATTATTAACACAATAGCGCAGATTGATGACTTACGACTCACGAATTATGACCATTTCGGATTTTTTTTTTCAGGAACTGGGTTACCTTTTTCTGTTTACGGTATAAACTGCAAAATCTAACTCAAAAAACAAAAAATTATGAAACTTGTAAAATTAAGCGTACTCGCTCTTTCAATGGGTCTTTTTGTAGCTTCTTGCGGTAACGGCAACGGTGATGCTGCTAAGGCGAGCGCAGATTCTGCTGCTGCTGCTGCCACTGCTGCTCCAGCCGCTCCAGCTCCGGCTCCAGCTCCTGCTGACACTACTGCTAAGCCAGCTGCTATGGATACAACAGCTAAGGCTGCTGCTCCTGCTGACAAAATGGAGAAGAAAGATGACAAGAAAATGGAAAAGAAGAAATAATTATTTCTCCTTCGATCTTAATAATAAAACATCCCAACAGGGATGTTTTATTATTTTAGGGCAAACGGCAACGCAAAACGAAAAAAAATACAGAAGGAAACCGAAAATCTTTTGTTTACAATCAATTGACGGTCAGTCGTATAAGAAAGATAGAAGTCCTGCTGGTCCTTTTAATCTGAAATCCTGATCCGCGACCGGGTTACCTTTTCTCCTTTTTGGTATTAACTGTATAACCAACTAAAAAGAAAAAAATTATGAAATTCGTAAAATTAAGCGTGCTTGCACTTTCGATGGGTCTTTTTGTAGCTTCTTGCGGCAACAGCAGCACTGACGCTACTAAGACAACTGATTCTACTTCAACTACATCTACTGCTACTGCAGCACCGGCGTCTCCAGCACCAGCTCCTGCTGATACAATGGCTGCAGGTCCTGCAAAGCCAGCTGCTGATACTACTAAGCCAGCTACAGAAAGCAAAATGGAAACTAAGACCACTACTACAGAAAAAACAAAAACTAAGACTAAGTAAGTTTTACTGTAACAAAATTAAAATAGTAAACCATCTGCTAACCGCAGGTGGTTTATTGTTTTGGTTAAACCCTCCAAATGCAAGCTTGTTTTGCTCTGCGGAAAATTTTCAGCTTATTGAGTATGGAGTGCCGGTATTTTACCATAATCGGTAAATCAGTTAATCCCGGCTAATCTGAGGTTCAAACTACTTACTCATCTCCACCGGTAACACCATTTCTTTGCCGTCCCTGGTAACGGTTACCTGCGTTTTATCACCTGGCGAGAGTTTCCCCAGCGCCTCCATGTAGCTTTGCAGCCCGTTAATGCGCACATCGCCCAGCTTGGTAATGATGTCTCCGCGCTTTATCCCTGCCTTCATGGCTGGCCGGTTGTCACTTACGCCATCCACGCGCACGCCGCCTTCCTGGAACGAATAGTCGGGCATGATTCCCAGTGATACTTTATAGCTTCTTCTCCCGGTTGCTGTTTGTTTGGTGGCCGTAAAAGCCGGTTTCACATTTTCCTTGTCCAGCTTGGTCACTACTTTTTTTACATAGTCCAGCACCATGGCCTCACCGGCATAGTTCAGCAATTCGGCTTTGTCGCTGGGTTTGTGGTAATCCATATGCTGGCCGGTAAAAAAGAAAAGCACAGGAATACCCACATTGTAAAAGCTGGTATGGTCCGATGGCCCTACCCCGGAGCTGTCCAGTTTCAGTTTAAAATCAGTGCCTTCTGCTACCACATCACCCCACGCCGGTGAGGTACCCACGCCTCCCAGTTCCAGGTAATGGGTACTGTCGTTCAGGCGGCCCACCATGTCCATGTTTATCATATAGGCTATATGTGCGCTGTCTATGCTTTGGTCTTTCACAAAATTCTTCGATCCGTATAGCCCTAGCTCCTCACCGGAGAAGTTCAGGAACAGGTAATTGTAATGATTCAGTTTCTTGCTGTTCTTTTTCACCCATTTGGCCATCTGCAGCACTGCAGCCGTACCACTCGCATTATCATCCGCACCATGGTGTATCTGGTGTTCTTTGACTGCATTTGCATACAAGCTGTTGCCGTCTTCGCCATAACCCAGGTGGTCGTAATGCGCGCCCAATATCACGGTATAGCGTGCGTGGTTGTCAATGTAGGCTGCAATGTTGGTACCGGTGCGCTCCACTTTGTTCACACTCACATTAAGGTCTACCGATAAGCCCTTCTGGGCGCCGGTGTCGGGTTGTTTTACATATTTTTGGTAGGCGCTATGAGTGAGATATACTACAGGTATCCCCAACTGCTCCAGCTCGGAGTGTTTGTTAAATACCGGCTCCCACTTGCTACCATATCCATCATAGAACATCACAGCCGAGGCACCCTGTTTCTGAGCCTCTTTGCTGCGGTCAAACATGGACTGATCGGCTTCAAAATGTGGATTATTGGCCGCGTCCTGGTCGGCATACAGCGGCAATAGCCAGATGTTGCCTTGTTCCATCACATCTGGCAGTACATCACCTGCCATATGCTTGTTTGCGCTGAACGGCAGCGGGAACACGTCCTCATCCATCTTCATCGGGGTACCATTAATGAGTACCGCAGTGCCGGAGGCTATTTCCTTGCCGTAAATAAAATGAAACGGGTAGCTGTACTGGCTTTTATAAGGGGCTACTTCTTCCGCCCTATATCGCTTTTCAATATAATCAGCAGCTTTGTGTTCGCCCACTGTGCCGGTGCGCCGGCCCTCCAGCTCATCCGATGCCAGGTAGGCTACGTCTGCCTGCAGCTCCTGCGCCACCTTTTTCGCCGCTTTCTTTTGTGCAAAGACGGAAGGCTGTACTGTCAAAAAGAGTATCGAAAAAACCAGCGTAAAAATACGGATCAGCATAGCAGTATTTGCTGACAAATATACGGAGAATAGCTTCGGCTAAAGAGTGTGATAAATAAAAAAAACCGCCTCGGAAGGAGGCGGCGAGTTGTGAATATGCAATATTATTCTTGTGCTACCACGGCATCAAGAGGCTTTTTTCAGTATTGTATGCTCTGGCAGCAAAGCTATACCAGGGTTGTCGTTTGGCTGTGCTTCTTCCGCATTGGTAGGCGTCACCAGTTGCACATCGCTGATATCTTTCAGCTGCGGCAATTGCGAAGCAGAATTGATACCCAGGTAATCCATGAAGTTCTTTGAGGTCGTGTAGATCAATGGTTTGCCGGCCATTTCTTCATTACGGCCTGCAATAACAATCAATTCCTTTTCCAGCAATTTCTGAATACTGTAGTCAGCGCTCACGCCGCGTATGTACTCTATATCACTCTTGGTAATAGGCTGCTTGTAAGCTATGATAGACAGTGTTTCCATTGCAGCGGTTGACAGCTTCTTTATATGCTTGTCGCCGTTCAGTTGCAGCACTGTTTTATGGAATGCTTTCTTGGTGAGGAACTGGAAACCACCCCCTATTTCCTTCAAATGGAAAGGGTAGTAGTCAACATCATACTTCTCACGGATGGCGTCTATGCAGGTGGCTATCCTTTCAGATTCAATTGCTGTTTCCAGCGCCTGGCCCAGCGTCTCTGTTATTTCCATTTGTGTTAATGGCCGCTCGCTTGCAAATATGAGGGCCTCTACGTGCGGCATCAGTTGTTCGATATCCATGCTGTTCTCCTTTTCTTTTTCACTACCGAAATTAGGCTACCTGTTCAATCCATCGGGAATAAGTAATGCACCAAATGTGAATAACTTCTCCGTCATTGTTGAGCAGAATAACAATCTATACAAAGGTACGAAAGATACCTATGGCAAGCGATCATGCCCTCTTGGCCGCTACCCGAAAGCAGCCACAATTAGCGCGAGTACAAACAAAAAGAATACATCAATACTACCAAGAATGATGCCCGCCAGCGCGAGCCCAATGAATTTATGCCTTCTGCTCGGCCTGCCCTTTACCCCGAAAATGATCCCCGCCAGGCCGCATAAGATACCGAAAATGATAGCTGGAATCGCCGCCCCGCCGATCACCGTAGTGCCTGTCCCCACGGCAACCACGGAAAATCCGATAATTATGCAAATGAAACCTACCAGGGAGCACGCGAAAGAAGTAATTGCCTGCCAGGCTGATTTTTTACGCTTGCTGCCTGCTTTATGGTCGTCGGAGAACGTGTTTTTTAGCTTGCTTTTGATCTCAGCTACAAGGGCTTTCTTTCGGGCGCGGGTATCCAGCTTCGTATCAGCCGGCTTATTGATCGTTTCCGTGGTACTGTGTTTGGAGATCACAAATCCCGCTAACGCTTGTTGGTTGCCGGTTACGGTGAGCATAAGTGCAATAAAGATGGCGAATACTATTTTTTTCATTTTTGCTTTTTAGAGGTTAATTGCGGAGATGGTTTCAACAACGTGTGACACAAGTTATGTATTAAGACTTGTTTATAACTTTTTTTTAACTACCGCATAACATTCTGGTCATATTAAAGTAGTCCTTTTGTATAACCAAATGCTTCGTCGAAGGGAATAATGGCTAAGAGAGAAGTGGACATCCTGGTGTTGTCGGATTTGCATCTCGGCACCTACGGATGCCACGCAACCGAACTCCTCCAATACCTGAAAAGTATCAAACCCAAAGCGGTAGTCCTCAACGGCGACATAATAGACGTCTGGCAATTCAGCAAAAGATACTGGCCCGCAACACATATGATGGTGGTAAAGCACCTCATAGGGCTTATTGCCAAAGACGTACCGGTATACTACATTCCGGGCAACCATGATGAGATGCTGCGTAAGTTCAAAGGGTTCCGGATGGGCTCACTGAAGATCACTAACAAGCTTTCCCTCAAAATTGATAACGCCCGGGTTTGGATATTTCATGGAGACGTATTTGATGTGGTAATGCAGCACAGCCGCTGGCTGGCTAAGCTGGGCGCAGTGGGATATGATACGCTGATCCTTATCAACAGGTTTGTTAACTACATTTCACTGAAAATGGGCCGCGGCAAAATATCGCTGTCTAAAAAAGTAAAAAATAGCGTAAAAAGCGCCGTAAAATTCATCAATAACTTTGAAGACACGGTTTGTGACATTGCCGCCGAGAATAATTATGACTATGTGATCTGCGGGCACATTCACCACCCCGAAATAAAAGAGGTAGATACAAAGCACGGTCACGTCACTTACATGAATTCAGGTGATTGGATCGAAAACCTTACAGCTCTTGAATACCATGACTCAAAATGGCGTCTCTATAGTTTCAACGAGGACCCGGTAGCGAAGACCATCGACATCAACAAAAAGAAGCAGGGTAAGGAAACAGCGAAACAACTTATGGCCAACCTGATGCTGGAAATGAATATGAAGCCCGGCCAGGTAAAAGAAATGCAGGAGATGGATGAAGATAGGGATGATGAAGAATCAGAAGCTGCATGATCCCGATAGCTATCGGGAGAATTAGTATTTTGGTAGGGATTAGCATTGTTACTTGTATTCTTTTGTTGTCTTGATTCGGAGCCTGGATTTTGTTCTTTGGATTTTGGATTTTACCTTTTGGGATTTATGAAAATATTATTTGCGATACAGGGTACCGGAAATGGCCACCTGAGCAGGGCCAGGGATGTATATCCTGAGCTGGCGAAATATGGAACAGTGGATGTGTTGATAAGTGGCATTCAAGCCGATGTAGATGTTCCTTTCCCGGTAAAATACAAGATGTATGGGATGAGCTTCATCTTCGGGAAGCGCGGCGGAGTTGACTTGTGGGCAACAGCGAAAACCCTGAAACTTTTCAAACTATTTAAGGACATCCGCAATTTCCCGATAGAGGACTACGATCTTGTCATCAATGACTTTGAGCCTATATCTTCATGGGCCTGCAAGCGCAAAAAGTTGCCCTGCATCTCAGTAAGCCACCAATGCGCAGTGGCTAATAAGAATGCACCGCCGCCCGAGTCCGGCGACCCCATGGGCAAATTTGTTTTGATGAACTATGCACCTGTAACGGCGGAATACGGTTTTCATTTCAAAGCATTTGCAGAGAACATCTTCACCCCGGTGATTCGCAAGGAAATACGTGAACTCACGCCTACGGATGAAGGCCATTACACGGTTTATCTTCCGGCTTACGACGACGCAACGATAGTAAAGCACCTGTCCCATTTTAAGAATGCAAAATGGCAGGTGTTTTCAAAGCATAACAAACAGCCTTTTGTTGCCGGTAATGTATCGGTCAGCAAGATCGATAACAGGGCATTTATTAAAAGTATGGCGGCAAGCACAGGCGTATTGTGCGGCGCAGGCTTTGAGGGGCCTGCAGAGGCCATGTACCTCAACAAAAAAGTGCTGGTAATACCCATGCTCATCCAGTACGAGCAGCAATGCAATGCCGCCGGCGCAAAGGCTATGGGTGCTACGGTAATAAAGACATTGAGTGAGAAATATTATGGCACTATTGGCGACTGGCTGGAGAACGGAAAAAAAATAACTGTAAACTATCCGGACATTACCGGTGAGATCATTAAAAAGATAGTGATGAAACATGCCGGCGATAAAATGCCGGTAAAAAAACCTGAATTGCAAACCATATAAAATGATACAAAGTTTCGATCCAAAGGATTACCTGGCAATGGTCTTCAATCATGGCCTGGATTTGATGGTGAGGCTTACAGATGTAGTAAGGGCGATCTGTCTCTGAGCATCGGTTATTTCTCTGAAGAAACGCCACAGTGGTGCCCCGTGTAACATTGGGGTGGCTGAAGCGATACCCCTCGAACTTTTCCCCATTACCGCTCCCGCTCTGAAAACCGATCTCTGAGCTTCATTACCGGGTACTCGTAATATTTATACAGTAACGAAGAAAGGCCGATTACTATAGTCCAATACAACAAATAGTATAAAACAGTGGCGGGTATAGATACTGCCTTCATGTTGTTGAAAAATGGAATAAACACCAGTGAATAATGCACCAGGTACATGGAGTAAGATATCTTGCTGATGTGTTTAAAAAAGCCGGAAAGATACCTGTTGCGGACCGAAAGGATATTACTGGCGAATGGCAGGCACAGCGCGCAGAGCAAGGGCGTTAGCAAATATAGGAACGCATCACTGGCGAAGCGAACTGTATGGTTTTGCGAGTCGGTTATGTTTATACTGGGAGCAGTCATCAGCCAGGCGATACATATTATGCCGGCTATCCCCGTCGCCAGCAGGATGTTTTTTAATTTTCTTAGCGCAGTACCGTGGTAGTGATTGAAGTAGGCAATGAGCACCCCATACATGACGGCATCAAGCCGGAAGGCCACTACTTTTCTTATGCCTGCTTCCTGGTCAGGACCATTTATAGGATGAAACGCGTTGATAAACCTCAGCACTACAAAAACAGCAATGTAGCCCGCAAAAATCCGGAATAAAAACTTCCTTTTATTTTCCGGTTTGAATATTAACGCAGACAGGTACATGGTTATCGGCAACGTAATGTAGAACCATTCCTCTACCGAAAGGCTCCACGCCTCGCCAAAAAAATAGACCGGGTGTGGATACCATAGGTTTTGAATGAACAGGTAGTCAAATGCCTTGTTCATTTCATGGCTTCGAAGATCAAGGAAGTGATACAAAGCAATATCCGCAGTAAGAATGAGCCAGTAGAGCGGAAGTGTGCGAAACCACCGACGTATCCAGAAACTGCGTATGTCGCGGAATGAAAAGGTCGCATCGTTTATGAATGTCCTGATAAGAATATTGCCAATGAGGAAGCCACTCAAAACAAAAAACAAGTCTACTCCAAATGCGGCAAGAGGATAGGCGCACGCTGCAAAACCGTGAGTCACACTTCCTAAAAGGCCCGTATCACCTACGCGCAGCAAGTAGACGCAAGAGTGTGCGGCTACTACCGCTAAAATTGCGACAGATCTCACAATATCAAGGCCGGGTATTCTTTTCGAAGTCAAATGAGGCTTTGTTGGTATCACTTAAATAGAAAGTCCGGCAGTAAAGTTGCACATTATTTCAGAGAAATTGCATAACAGGCCTTCGTCCGTAATGAGGTAGCACGATAAAAAAATCCCCGTAACGATGTTACGGGGATTTTTTGAAAATCTGGTTTGTTATGACTACCTCAGCAGGGTTACATTGCCTTGGTGATGCTCCATTTGGCCATCTTTGAAATTGGCGTCAATGATATATACATATACACCCTCGGGTTGTGGCTGGCCATTAAAGGTGCCATCCCAGCCCCTGCCATCGAGGCTGGTAGTCTGGTACACGAGCTGCCCCCAGCGATTGTAGACATTTATATTCACCGAAGTTAACCCCCTGGTAAGAAGCTGGCGTGGATAGAAGTAATCGTTAACGCCATCGCCATTAGGGGTAAATACATTCGGGATGTCCATGTAACAATCCTTCTGCACCCATACGGTGTCTGCCGACGAGCAGCCATTGATCGTTACAACTGTGTAATAGTAACCTGGTTTTACAACCACGATCGAAGAGGTTGTCTCGCCTGTATTCCATAACCAGCTGGCTCCAGATGCCAGGTCATTCTGGTTGTCAGCCAGAATAATAGAATTGCTGCCCGGGCATATTGATGTGTCCGGGCCTAGGTAGACGTCCGGATAGCTGAAGACATTAATGATCTTGGTAGCAGTGGTTTCCGGGCAAGCCCTGTACAACGCAGTAACAGTAACTATAAACTGGCCAGCCTGATCAAAACCATGCAGTATCGGGTTCACATTGATCATACTGTAGCCGTCACTTATCGACCACGTATTGCCCGTAGAGCCTTCACTGGCATATAGTGCGGTGAACGTGATATCCTTGCCTCGGCAAACCGTAGTATCGGTAGCGAGCATTTTTATGTTACTTATTGTGTCTACAACCACCGTCTGTGCAAATGTATCGCTACACGGTACGAAATTGGTTTCTACCAGAGTTACAGTGTAAACACCGGTATTGTTGTAAATATTGGCCGGTGTTGTACCCACAGAAGTATTACCGTTCCCGAAATTCCAGGTATAAATTGTTGCTGCACTATCCGGCGGGCTCAAATTGATAGACGTATTGGTAAAGTCTACCGGGGTCAGCTGGCACACATATGGTGCAGGGGTAAAGGTATAAGACGCCTGGATGTAGTTGAGCAGTTTCAAATTTGCAAAAACGCTGTCAACACATACGCCATTGGTTGCGTAAAGCTTCACGGAGAACGCAGTATCTGTCAGGCTGTTGTTATAAATATGGTTCGGGTTTTGAGCGGTATCTGTGTAACCATCACCAAAATACCAGTGATAGGTCAGCACATGATCTGAATCAGACAGGTTCTGATTTGTAAATATCACCGTATCTCCATGGCAGCCATAATGTATAGCATCAGTAAAAACGTCGTTCAATTTTGGTCCCGTCAATGTTACGCCTATCAATGTATTCGTTAGACAGACACTATCTGTACGTGCGAAGAAGTTAGTATAAGTATCGCCATCACAGAGCGCTGTGAACAATACCAAACTATCTGGCCCTACATAATAACTTTCAGATGTTGCTGTACCATTGTAGGTATAGTATATAGTATCAAGCTGGTTCGGATTAAGGCCATACAGCGTGATGGCACCATTGCATGCGCCGCATCGGTTCGGGTTTACGGAAGATACCGCTCGAATGGGGAACGGCGGATTCGTCAGCACCACCGAGAGCGGGTCCGATTTACAAAAACCGTAACTGACGATGATGTTGTCATAAGTACCAGCAAGCATCGATATGGGCGGATGCGGAGTGGTGATCGTGCCCCCGGCACTGACCGTTTGCCAGAACAATGGCTGTGGCACGGCATTATAGTTGTATCGCACCGTATCTATCGCCCCAGGCACAAGATTCGACAATGTGATCGATCCATCGTTAGCACCGCAAAAAGTCGGATTCGTAGATGCTAATACGGGTACAATAGGTGTAGGAGGGTTAACAGTCACGACAATGTATGCGCCGCATTCATGAGACACATTGGTGAAAATACTCACAGTATCCACGCCGGGATTCAGTGTATCTGCAAATGTTACAGAATCCACATATCGCTGGAATGTATCCAGCCCGTTACCGGAGACATCTATCGTCCAGGGCTTGCCTGTCCCACCAGGGGTTAGATTGACGACCTCACCCAACAGGCACGTCGCGTTCGATACCACAGCAGCGGTGATGGAAGGCACCGGATAGATATTGATGGAATAGGCTTGCGTATTATTGCCCGTGAGGGGGCAATTGTTATCTTGCATATGTACGAAAAACGTGTAAAGCCCTGGAGTCATTAACGTGGTATTGCCGCATACCGTTACCGACGGATGGTTTGTTCCGTTCGCTGTTACTGTGTAGGTCATACCACTGGTCAAACCAGTTACTGTAAGCGTGATCAGGTTTGAGGTATCTGCCGCTTCTGTGGCACTATATGTGAGGCACCAGGGGCCCGAATTACCACAAATGTGATAGTGAGTTGAATCATCCTGGGTAATACTGCCACTCGTATCAGTAAGCGTTGCTTGCGGCGATGGAGTTGTACACGGCAGTACCACAAAGGTCATTTCGCGCTGGCAAGTGCCTACAAACGTATCATTCCGATATTCTTCAATATTGTAAACCACCACCGATCGTTGGGTTGCGGTCGGATTAAAGCAAATTTGCCCTGTAGATGGGTCGAAATAATACGATGGTGGCGCCACTACGCTTTCAAGCGGTGTCGCACCGGTGAGCGGCTGGCCCGGCCAGGCAGGGGTAGCTACATAGGTTAAAGCCGCGCCTACGGCACAGTTTGCGGCGCTGCCGCCATTATCGCTGCCATTTGTTGGGGGCACCAACGCAAACCTCAAACTGTCACCATCCGGGTCAAGGGCCCCGGGATTGTAACAGTCGGTACTGCTTAGGCAAAAGAACGGAGTAGGAACCACGGTAAGCAGCGGACTGGTGTTGTGGCTATAGATACCGGAGCCCGAGTTGTTCAGCGTGTCGATCAATTGCATAATAGAACTTCCCGGGGCGGTGATGTTTGTAATAGAAGCCGCCCGGCCTGAAGCAGAAGCAGTACCGTTGTCGCCTGTATAAACAAAACGCCAGTAACGCGACGTATGTGGAAGTGTAACGGTACCGGTATACACAAATTTTGTGATCCCGGGTATTGTGGAAGATGGCACATGGCATTGTGTCAGCGCTGAGTCTGCAGGGCAAACAGGCGTTATCTCTACACCGGCTGACGGGGCCACGATGGCCAGGTGAATGGTAGTATAGTAAGTGCCTGCATCCCATATGCACACGTATGGTGTTGCAGTAGGCAGTGTGCTGTATGCCGCGCTGCTGGCCGTGCCGCAGTTCCCGTAAAGAATAACGGTCACATTATATTGATTGCCGGTGACCCAGGTATAGTACATATCGCAGCCCACGATGTGGGACGCAAACGTGCTGAAATGCATACACAGCAATGCAACGGAACAGATAAGGGTGCGAAAACAGGCGGGTAATAATTTTTTCATACAAACAAATAAAAAAGTGAGTTATAATTCTTAATTCCTTTTACCATAACATCATCGACTACCATATAGACGGCCTAAAATGATGAAATGGTTTGCATCAATTCCAAATTTATTCCTGCTCCCTTGCCGGAGAGGAGAAAAACACGGGATAAAGTTAATTTTTTTCAATCCATAAACAATGGTAAAGTAAAGATTTATTTTCGAATAATTTGTCTACGTGGTAAATCTTTACAAATAAAAATGTCTATATATAAATTGGCCGAGGCATTGTTATTTCATGTCAAGATTCGGGGTCCGGACACTCAAATTAAATTTATCCGAAATTTAATTTGCTCTTTAATAGGCGGACTTAAAGCGTCGAACAATTTTATTTCAGTTCTATTTCATGAAAAAAACACGAAAGTTTTAAAGAGGCTTTATTTTTTTATATTAAATCCTATCTTTGCAGCCCTTGAACCGGAACGGTAACCTCCGGGCAGGCATTTATTATACTGATAATCTCAACAAGAACCCATGCATTTAAAAGGTTTGGTAAAATTTTTTACTGTCGCGCTTATAGCTATATCGCTATACCAGCTATCCCTGACATTAGTAGTTCGTAATGAAGAAAAGAAAATGCACGCGCAGGCCATGCGCGAAGCAAAGGCCGATGACCCCACCGCATCCGGCACTACTCTTGATAAGTTAGTTGAGAATCATTACCAGTCTATTACAGACAGTATGCAGGGTGAAGTGATCTTCAGCATTCCGGTGCTGAAGAAATACACTTACCAGGCCGCAAAAGCCGAAGAGCTCAGCCTCGGCCTTGATCTGCAAGGTGGTATGAACGTGACCCTTGAGGTAAGCCTCGATGATCTTGTTCGTTCTATGTCGAACAACCCGCGCGATGTTGCATTAAACAAAGCCATTGCCGACGCAAATGCCGCAAAAGCGAACAGCGAGGCCAATTTCATAACACTTTTTGGTGAAACCTTCCAGAAGGAAAATCCGAACGTGAACATGGCATACTTGTTTACCAAGCCTTCTGAAAAAGACATTACACTGGCGTCCACTAACCAGGAAGTGCTGGCTAAATTGAACAAAGAAGCTAAGGACGCGATCACCCGTACATACAATGTACTGCAGACGCGTATTGATAAATTTGGTGTTGCCAGCCATCACCTGAACCTTGATGAGGCTAAGGGTATCATATCTGTGGAACTTGCCGGAGTTCATAACCCCGATCGCGTACGCGGCATATTGCAGGCCACTGCCAAGCTCCAGTTCTTCGAAACATATACCAACCCGGAAATATGCCAATTGCTGGTAAATGCCAACGAAACACTGGCCAATTATTTATCTGGCGCAACCGATACAACTGCTGCTGATTCTACAAAAACTGCTGCTGGAGACTCTACCGGCAAAACTGCTAAGTCAGATACAAACAGCCTTGCCAGCGTTCTGGCCAGCGATAAGGCTGCGGGTGGCAAAAAAGGCACCGCCAATCCGGCCGACTCCACTAAAACTAAGGAACTGGAAGCCGACAAGAAGGCTCCTTTGCTCAGGCTCATACAGTTGGCAGCTACTCAAACAGAGATTTTACCTGGTCCGGTTGTGGGTTATGTAATGAAAAGGGATACCGCCAAAGTAAACAGATACCTGTCACTGGAGGCGATAAAGAGCAAGTTCCCCGCAAACGTTCATTTTGCTTACGGTATTGAAGACAGTAAAAAGAACCACGACCCAAATGCGAGGCTCCCACTTTACGCGCTGAAAGTGCCAATTGGCGGTACCGCTAAACTTGAAGGTGATCACATTACCTCAGCCCGCAATGACTTCGATCCGCTGACCGGCAAGCCCGACGTGACCATGGAAATGGACATTACCGGTGCCCGCATATGGAAAGAAATGACCGGCCGTATTGCAGATGCTAAAGGTTTTATTGCCGTAGTGCTTGATGACCGTGTTTATTCCAGCCCAAGCGTTACCAACGAGATCAGCGGTGGCAATACAGAAATATCGGGCAACTTCGATGTAAATGAAGCAACCGACCTTGCTAATATCCTTAAGTCAGGTAAGTTACCAGCCCCCGCGCATATCGTGCAGGAGCAGGTAGTAGGGCCAACCCTCGGTGCAGAAAATATCGACAAGGGTATGAACTCGCTCATACTTTCTTTCGTTGTGATTTTCGTCCTGATGCTGATTTACTATAACACAGGCGGTATCATAGCAGACATTTCGCTTATCCTCAACCTGATATTTACAGTGGGTGTACTTGCTGCATTGCACGCCACACTCACCATGGCGGGCATAGCTGGCCTTGTGCTTACGGTAGGTATGGCTGTGGATACCAACGTTATCATCTTCGAGCGTATTAAAGAGGAGTTGATGCTGGGCAAGAGTTATCAGCAAGCAGTATCTGATGGATACAAACGTTCGTACGCACCTGTGCTCGACGGCCACATTACTGTATTGATCACGGCCATCATTCTGTTTGTATTCGGTCTCGGCCCGGTTAAGGGTTTTGCGACTACACAGATCATCGGTATCTTATTATCGTTGTTCTGCGGTATCCTCGTATCACGTCTTGTTACAGATATGTATACAAAGCGTGAGCGCCACTTCAAATATTTTACGGGCCTTTCCAAGAGCATTTTCAAAAAGGCGCATTTTAAATTCGTTGAGGCAAGAAAGTACACTTACTTCATTACCGTTGCTGTATTGCTTATGGGTGCAAGTACTTGGTTTACAGGATTCGAGCAAGGGGTTGAATTTAAAGGTGGCCGTAGCTATACCATTAAGTTCGACCAGAAATACAAGACCGAAGATGTACGTGAGAAAATGAAATCCTATTTCGGTGAGCGCCCGATAGTGAAGACTGTGGGTACAAACAACGAACTGAACATCACCACGTCCTACCTCATCACTACCCCAGGCCAGGGCATTCAGCAAAAGGTGGATTCGACATTGTGGATGGGGCTTACCAAGGAGCACCTGATTCCGGATGGCACCACGTTTGCCAATTTTAATGCAAAATACCTCCAAAGCTCGCAAACGGTATTACCCACCATCTCCGATGACCTGAAGGCGGGCGCTATCAAGGCAACTATTATTTCTCTGATCGCGATATTCCTTTACATATTGTTGCGTTTCCGCAAGTGGCAGTATTCAATAGGAACCCTTCTCTCCCTGTTACATGACGTATGTCTTACACTTGCTGTGTTCTCTTACTTCAAAGGCAAGGTGCCTTTCGCATTGGAAATTGATCAGCACTTTATCGCAGCGATCCTAACGGTGATCGGCTTCTCGATGAACGATACTGTTATCGTATTCGACCGTATACGTGAGTACTTCCGTAAATCGCCCGATGAGGATAAGACTAGTGTTATCAACCGTGCCATCAACGATACGCTGAGCCGTACGATAATGACGTCATTGTGTGTATTTATTACGCTGCTCATATTATTCATCTTCGGCGGTGAAGCTACAAGAGGATTCGCTTTCGCAATGCTTATAGGTGTATTTACAGGTACTTACTCATCTATATTCGTTGCAGCACCGGTACTTGTTGACATGGACAAGAAAGGCTCCCTGAAAAAAGAAATAGACCACGAAGCCCGTGTAGAAGAACTGAAGAAGCTGGCTTAATCTAGTCATGAGTCGTGAGTCTTCGAATGCACCAAGACAAAATAATCAATTGAAATCCCGCTCCCTTTTCCGGAGCGGGATTTTCTTTTTGATGACCCGACATTCGACTCACCCATGAATTTATTACGTCCGGACTTACGACACTGCCTACCGGCAGGCAGGTTATGACTCACGACCCACCCGTGAATTTATTACGGCCGGACTCACGACTTATGACTTACGACTTATGACTTTTCCCTACCTTCGCACCGGTTATGAAGCGTTTTTTCGGGCATTTTGGCAAGTTGGTTTTAATGGTTTGGGATGGCTTCAGCAAGCCGGAGAACCTTAAAGTTTACTGGACCGAATTTATGGAACAGTGTATGGATATCGGCATCGGGTCGCTGCCCATCGTTGTTATTATTTCTTTGTTCATGGGGATGGTGATGACCGTGCAATTTGCGTATCAGCTCATAAGCCCATTGATCCCTAAATCTGTAATAGGTACGCTGGTAAGGGATTCTACGATCATTGAGTTTTCTCCAACGTTAGTGTGCATAGTGCTTGCGGGCGTTATTGGTTCAAAGATCGCTTCAGAGTTGGGTAATATGCGGGTGAGCGAGCAAATTGATGCACTGGAGATAATGGGCATCAACACCAAGACCTACCTCATCATGCCAAAGATACTTGCCGGTATGCTGATGATACCCTGTCTCATTATTATCTCCATTGCTATAAGTATATGGGGAGGATACCTGGCTGGTATGTTCTCCAACATCCTCACCCGCCAGCAATTCTTCCTCGGCCTTACGACCGGTTTTAATTCTTACAACCTTTTCTTTGCTATCATTAAAGCATTTACCTTTTCATTCTTCATAACCATCATACCTGCTTACTACGGCTATAACGTAGAAGGCGGAGCGCTGGAGATAGGCCGGTCGTCCACCAAGGCTGTGGTGCTTACCTGTGTGATGATCCTCTGCGCTGATTATGGGCTTTCCATTCTACTGTTGTAATAGGCCAGTGACTTTTTGTTCTCCCTTATAATATATTTAGTAATTCCTGCATTGCCCACGGGAAAAATACCCTTTTTAAATCAGGGATAATCACATTAATAAGCGCTGTTTCTGTGTGCAATTTTACATCATCAAAACACACAGGATCATGAAAACACAACCCGCAAATTATGGCACCCGCCTCACCCGCCGCGAAGTGGAAGTCTATAACCTCGTAGCCGCCGGCTTCAACACCAAGCAAATTGCTGCCATCCTTTACATCAGCGAATTCACAGTCTCCAACCACCGCAAAAACATAATGAAAAAGAAAGGCGTACGCGTAAAAGAACTAGTTGGGTTAAGCTAAAAGAATATTTGAAATGATAGCCCAAAACATAGGAAGTTACAATAAGTAAAAACGGCCCAGAGGCCGCTTTTACTTTACTATTCAAACAGCAAAAATTAACTCATCTCGGCCACCGCTGCTGCTTCGGCAACAGGCATATTCATTTCGTCATAGCTTGGGCCGTACATGCCGGGAACGTGCACATCCAGCAGGCGGAGGTAAACGCTGAGCTGGCCGCGGTGGTGGTAGTGATGGCTCAGGGCCATAGAACGTACCACGGCTATCTTCGGCATGGAGAACATAACATGGTCGCCACGGCGCAGGGTCCACATTTTACCAAAGTCTTCATCGCTGGAATTTTCCAGGCAAGCAATAGCTTTGTTTACGTTCGTGTCCAGCTTGGCCAGCAGCTCTTCTGTGCTGGTGGAGATTACCGGCTTGTAGTTCATGGTAGCAAGATCAAGCTCATGTGATTCCATGGTGAAGTTGATCCATCCGGGTAATTCCGCAATGTGGTTGGCGAGGTTACCCAGTTTCATAGATTTGTCGTGTGGTTTCCAGTCGTTCTTTTCTACTGGTACGCGCTCCAGAATTTTCCTGGTAGCGGCAGCTTCCATACGAAGCTCAGCAATTAAGCCTTGATTGATTGACATAGTTGTATATTTTTATGGAAATTAAGGAATAAATCTCGTTTGAAAATTGATTTAACCTAAATATCATGTTAACGCGGTCAACGCTAAAAACAATAATGTTTCCCATACTGGCTTTCGTGGCATTAACGGGCTTGTACGGCTGCACACAACAAGCTGATAATCACGAAATAGCCGTCGCATTCTACAATTGCGAGAATTTTTTCGACACCGTCCACAACCCCGCAAAGGAAGATGAAGATTTTACACCCGAAGGCAGATACCACTATACACAGCGCATCTACGAACAGAAACTCCACAACATTGCCACGGTGCTGCAAAGTATGGGCGGCGATGACGGCCCGGCGATGATAGGCATGGCTGAGGTAGAGAACAACACTGTACTCACAGACCTTGCCCACCAGCCGGAACTCGCAAAACGCAATTACAAATATGCGTGGTTCGACGGACCCGACCCACGTGGTATAAATGTGGCCCTGCTTTACAACCCCAAATACTTTGTAATGCTCGGCACAGAACCGCTGCATGTGGACCTTTCGGCCTTCGCAGGCAAGTCGTTGACCCGCGATGTGCTGCATGTATATGGCATACTCGCCGGCGATACTGTTGACATATTTGTGAACCACTGGCCATCCCGCAGGGGCGGTGAAGATGCCAGTGACGCCAAGCGGGCAACAGCCGCACAGGTGGACAAAGATGCCATCACCACCATCATGAAGAACCGGCCGGGCGCAAAGATCATCCTCATGGGGGACCTCAACGACAACCCCACCGACAATAGCATAACCGGCATACTGGGCGCCAAAGCGGAGCCGACAGATGTTACTGAAACCGGCCTGTACGATCCGTGGACCGGCATATACAAGGGCGCAGCCGGTACCGAGTCCTTCCGCGGTAGCTGGAACCTCTTCGATCAAGTCATTATCTCTGGTGGCTTTCTGGCTAACAGAAACAATAAGCTACGCTACGACAGGGCAGAAATATACCGGCCCGATTTTATTGTAGACCACTACAAAGGGCACGATGGCGAACCGCACCGTTCCTTCGTAGGAACCCGTTGGATAAATGGTTACAGCGACCATTTCCCCGTTATTCTTTACCTTTCAAATTCAAAAGCCAATTGAGGTTTATTTTATTGACTCACGACTTATGACTTACGACTTTTTACAATGAACATTAACGAAGTGCCACAAGACCCCCGGAACATAAAGCCCGGAGATAAGTTGAAGAAACTGGTGTATGCTGTGGATAAAGACGGCAAGTACACCGGTGTCAATTCTGTGGGCTGGGAGGCCGAGAACGTCGTAATCAAACAGGCGTGGGACGATATAGATGAGCACCTGGCCGAAACCGAAGCAAAGGTGAAAGCTGGTACACTAAGCCCGCTGCCATACTTCATGCAAAAGAACCTGATGGACCTGGCCCTGCTGGCCCGGTATGCAGGTAAGTGGCAGTGGCAGGTGAAGCGGCACTTTAAACCAGCAGTTTTTAATAAGCTATCCCCTGCTATGCATGATAAATACGCACAAATTTTCAACATCACTACCGCCGAGCTTACAGGCTTCGGGAAAAACAATTCATGAGCAACACACCCTACGTACACCACCAGCATGCCCATTGCGAGAGCGGGGTGACTTCCAATCTACTGGCACATGAAGGCATCAACATCAGCGAGCCTATGGCCTTTGGGATAGGCGCTGGCCTGTTCTTCGGGCATCTGCCCATGCTGAAGGTAAGCGGCATACCCGGCACCACCTACCGCACATGGCCGGGCGCTATCTTCAAGCGAGTGGCCCAGCGGCTTAACGTGACCATACATTCAGAACGGTTCAACAGCCCGGATAAGGCCATGCAGGCCCTTGACGCAGTGCTGGCCACAGGCAAGCCTGTGGGCATACTGGGCAGCGTGTTTTATCTGCCCTACCTGCCAGAGGCATTCCGTTTCCACTTCAATGCCCACAACCTGGTGTCTTATGGCAAGCAGGATGGCGAATACCTCATCAGCGATCCCATAATGGAGGACGTAACCCGCATAGCCCCGGCGGATCTCATTAAGTCGCGCTTTGCAAAGGGCGTACCGGAGCCCAAAGGGTTTATGTACTACGTCACCAGCACCTCCCGCGATATGGATATGGCCAAGGCCATTCAGCAAGGCATCAGGCAAACTTGCTTCTTCATGCTGAGCCCTCCCCTGCCTTGGTTTGGCAATAAAGCTATTTTCCTGCTGGCCAACCGCATCAGCGAGTACCCTAAGAAACTAGAGCCGCGCAAAGCTGCCCTCTACCTGGGAAATGTGGTGCGGATGCAGGAGGAGATAGGTACCGGCGGAGCAGGCTTCCGGTACATTTACGCGGCCTTCCTGCAGGAGGCAGGCCAGCTGCTGAAGCGCGACGACCTTCTTGATTTTTCCGCGCGGCTCACCGCTATTGGCGACGATTGGCGGCACTTTGCCTATAGCGCTGCCCGCATCCTCAAGGCCCGTCAATCTGACATTGTTTCTTACGACGAGCTCAGCGACCTGCTGCGTAAATGCGGCGCCGAGGAAAAGGAACTGTTCCAAAAACTCCGCAAGCTGAAATGGTAGCTATCTTCTCCCTGAGCAGGTTTATAAGGGGCAGGCAGGGATGCTTCGTATGTCTACATGACACCAGCTGCCGCCCTCCCAACATAACTTATTTATCAAAATCCCTTACCTTTGCATCCTAAATTTACAGGTGCACGATAGGATCAGACATAGTATTGTTGGGTTTATTGATTTTTTTCACCGGCCGTTCGCCCGTATCATCCCTACCCAAACCTTCCGCTACCTCGCTTGCGGCGGTTCTAACACTGTGCTCAACATTGTTATCGAATCCCTTTGCTTTAATCACCTTTTTCACAAGCATCCCCTCCCCATCTATGGCAACCTGGCGATCACTGCCGAGGTAGGCGCCTGGATCATAGCGTTTGCTATCAGTTTCCCGGCGGGGTTCATACTGTCCCGGCATGTGGTGTTCCCCGAGTCTAACCTGCACGGCCGCATACAGCTCTTCCGGTATGCCCTTACCACGGCTACGTTTATCCTCATGACCTACCTGCTCATCAAGGCATTCACCTTCTGCCTGCCCATGATCAACCAAACAGTGCGCTATACCGCCATCTGTATCATCACCGCTGTGCTCAGCTATATCTCCCAGCGGAAATTCACGTTTAAGACCGTGGATAAGGAAGTGGTGACATCTGAACCATGACCTGCCGGCAGGCAGGTTAAAGGATTCAAGGATTTCCTGATTTTTGTTGCCATCAAAGAGATAGGGATTTCCTTAGAAAGTTATTTCTCATCCATTAATTGCCGCACTTCCGCGAGTAAAAGAGGAATATCCTTGACGATTACTTTCCATATTATTGTATCATCTACTGCATCATAAGCATGTATCACCCGGTTGCGAAGGTTTACGATCTTACGAGCGGAGGATAGCGTAACTTCAGTACCTATCTTCAGCAAATTATTTGTCGCTTCCCCTATTATTTCCAGTTCTCTTTCTATTGCACGGCGTTTGGTAATATTAGCAGCATATTCATCCCATATCCTTCTTCCTTCCAGGTGAATGTCTACGTTTGATGCTGCCTGTTCTATATCTTTCAACAGTTTTTTTTCTTCCTCGGTCATATTAGTTGCAGTTTATGCCTATCGATGTTTGCGACGAGATAGGGATTTTTCAGCGTTTTTTCGGTAACAAGATCAACACTTTTATGTAATAGTGCCTCAAGCGCATCCGCAAGCGCAAAGTAATTGTCTGCATAACTCACATAGTTCATATCCTCCGGAAACTTTATAATAAAATCTACATCACTTTCGGCAGTCATCGTATCCCTGGCAGCACTGCCAAACAAATATGCGCGCTCCACGCCGTATTCCAGCATGAGCTTTTTTATTTGCGTTAAGTTTTGTTCTACAACTTTTTCCATAGGCTAAAATTACGCCTTATTGCCAACTTCCTTTTATACATTTCATAGTTTATGCTACGATCAAAATATCACAGTTTTCAAGAAAAAAAGTTTTGTGGACAGCTGCACATATTTTGCTGGTTATCAATGATCAGACTTTTTGAAAATATCACAAAAATATCACACGAATATCACATGTTTTTTTGGGGTTTTGCGGGCTCGCTGAAGCATGCCATTTATTGTTATTTGTAACTGAGTTTCCGCTACGCCCATGTATTGAAAACCGGCACAAAGGTAAAGCAAGAAGCGCACTGGGTGGTGCTTTTGGGGCGAAAAGATATGCACAAATCTTGTCTGAATCAGAATTGGCCAGAATTGTCGAATTTTCGGAATTGAGCGAAAAAGATACCATGTTATTGCTCCGTTAGTGCAACGGCTTTGTAGCGCAAGTATAATCGATCGAGATACAGCCCCCCGTGGCGGACGCAACCTATTCGCGATGGAAAAATTACGATGAGAAATTATGGTGAAGCCAGTTTTAAACTGGCTAAATTATTTGGGCACGAGTCGGCTGCGCTCGTGGATTTGCTACAGACTCGCGCCAGTGTGAAATTATTTGGGCACGAGTCGGCTGCGCCCATGGATTTGTTACATACTTGCGCCAGTGTGAGCTTTTGTCTGCTGCAACTTCGATCACAAAAAATAAAACACAGAATATACTACCAATGTAAAAAACGCGATAAGAACTAATAAATAAGCAGTCATAGGAATAATATCTCTCATTACAATTGGCCCCGTTTTTTATCGGGGGGCAAACATACCACTAACGAACGGTGCACGTATCCCTAGTTCTAGTAGTTTTTTTGACTATGCCCGGAAATAATAAAGCCGGCCGGAGAACAGGCCGGCCTTTTATTTACTAATCAGTATGAGCTGTTTATGTGCACTCCACGGGCGTGTAACCAGCAGGTTCCATTTGAGGGTAATTGTTGGAACCGGTTTTCTAATGCTTGTTGCTATTAAGGTCTGCCTCTTTTTCCTTCCGAATGGCGTGGCTGATCACGTTGATCAGCTCTTTTGCAAAGAATGGCTTTGTAACATAGCCGTCGGCACCCATGTTGAGGCCTTTCAGCACATCTTTCTCATCGGCATATGCAGAGAGAAAAATAAAGGGGATCTTGTAAAGGCGCGGCTCGCTTTTTACCATCGTAAGGATGTTGTAACCGGAGATGTCCGGCAGGTTTATGTCGCAAATGATCAGGTCAATTTCTAGTGCATGTTTTTTCAAAAGCTCAAAGGCAGCAAACCCAGCCGGGGCAAAAAGAGTTTCGTAACCGCCTGCCTCAATGATAAATTTAATAGACTCCGCAAGGGCCAGTTCATCTTCTATAATGAGTATGGTTTCTTTCATGCTTTTTTATATTGGAAATGATATGGAGAATGTGGTGCCTTCATGTTGCTGACTTGTGAACGTAACAGCGCCGCTATGTTTTTTAACCGCATAGTCTACCACCATTAGCCCCAGGCCCGTGCCCTGTATGGTTGCTACATTTGTGGCCCGGAAAAAGGACGTAAACAGCTTTCCCTGCTCCGCTGCGGGTATACCCACTCCCTGGTCGGTTACAGAGATAACCAGGTTACCATTTTCAATACCCACCTGCATAACAGGAGCAGGCTTGCCCGGTGAGTATTTATAGGCATTGTTTACCAGGTTCACAACCGCCTGCCGGGTAAGATTCTTATCAATGCTTGCCGTAGTCACTGCAGCAGCTATATGCAGTTCCAGTACGCGGCCATCGGTATGTGGATCGAACAGATCCTGCTTTATGCCGGTGAAGAAGGATGGGAGATCCACAGTTTGCCGTTTGAACTCGATATTGCCGGCCTCTATCCGGCTGATGGTCATCAGCTGGTCCAGTATGTCTGTCATGATAGTGACTTCCTTGATGATCCTTTTGAGCATGACAGCCGGGTCTAGCCTGGAGGTACCGTGCGTGCCTGCAGTTCGTATCATTTCCAGTATCTCCGCATTGGCCAATATTATTGCCAGTGGTGTGCGCAGCTCGTGAGATGTGATCTTTACAAAACGCGATTTAGACAGGTTCAGTTCTTTTTCCTTTGCAATGATCTGCGTAAGGCTTTCTTCTTTATTCGCGATCTCTGTAATATCCGATATGCGCCCCACAAAGGCTGCTTCGATACTGCCGATAGCTTTTG
This sequence comes from uncultured Bacteroidota bacterium, assembly GCA_903905065.1. GTDB lineage: Bacteria > Bacteroidota > Bacteroidia > Chitinophagales > Chitinophagaceae > Nemorincola. The sequence goes on from CAIVEW010000068.1 coordinate 98,365, forward strand.
TTAATGAGAAATCAAGATAGGCGCTTTGGCCGCGGTCGTCAATAAAATGAATGATGCCGGATTGCGGCTGTCCGGTCTGGTTGAGCTGCGATAGCTTTTGCTTCACTTTTAGTGTCTCTGCAGCAGGGAGCAGGTCAAAAAGGCTCAGCGGTTGATCGAAGTTGCTATCCGCGATATTGAGGAGGTGCCGGAAAGAATTATTGACGAAATTTATGTGTCCGACCTCATCGAATGTAAAAACGCCGTCACGGATCATATTGAGCAGCATCCGGATTCGCGCTTCTTGTAATTCGGCGAATCTCTTATTTTTTACCTGCTCTGTAACATCTACACCATAACCCACTACAAATTTTAATGCCCCCCCGCTGCTGGTATGAGGATGAAAGAACCTGAGCTTGAATGTACTGGTGCCGTCCTCATTTTTTATTTCATCTATAAAGCTTGCGGGCTCGTTCGTAGCCAGAACGTCACGGAACTTTGCCCGGCGGCCGTCAGCGATAGCGGGAGCCAGGTTTCTTCTTACGCAATAGTCGTAGTCATCTTTACCGATGATCCATTTGCGCATTTCCGGGTCCCGCACGGCAGACCTGTTGACAAATTCATATTTGTGATCCGGACTGAGGATGGCGATGTCGGCAGGAATGGCATCGAGAATGTTGTGGTAGTATTCTCTTTGCTCTATGAGTTTCTTTTCATTGATCACCTGATCGGTAATGTCTATCCCGAACCCAACAAGGAAATCAATGTGCTCATCCTTGTCCAGGAAAGGATAAAGAAATCGCAACTTATACTCTTCCGTACCGTCAGGTTTCAATCTGCGGTCTACTTCCTTAGACGCTCTCCGCAACATGATCGCCTCGTCAAAAATCTTCTTCCTGCTATCGGCAAGGTCCGTGGGCAAGTTTCTTTCCCTGCAATAATCATACATGTCTTTACCGATCAGCCATTCCCTCATTCTGTCATCCCTAACGGCTGCTTTATTCAGAAATCTGAACTTCTGGTCGGGAGATAGAATAATGACATCAGCCGGCAGCTCATTAAGAATGCGGTGGTAGTACTCCCGCTGCTCCTTTATCTCTATGTCTTTCAGCTTTTCCTCGTTTATATCCGTAAGCGTGCCGAACACGATACGTGCGCGCTCATCTTCCGCCCATTCTATTACTTTGCCCTTCGTCTTATAGTATTTAGGCTGGCCGTTCTTAGTTTTAAGCTGTAGCTCATAAGAAAAAGTGGGTTCACTTTTGGTGAAACGCCGAATGATGCCTGACCGGATATGTTCCAGGTCTTCCGGCTGCATGGATGCTATAAAATCTTCTATTCTGTAAGCGTCCTTTGGCTGCCAGCCGAGTATTTCTTTGAATTTGAATGATACTTGCAGGTCTGACTTACTGAGGTCGTAAAACCACGCCCCATCTCCGGCACCTTCCATCGCAAATTTCCACAGCTCCTGTGTTTCGAGCAGGGCTCTCTCGTTTTCCTTCAGCGTGGTTACATCTTCAAAGCTGTAGTAGCGGCCCTTTACCTCATTATTGCCATCGAGTATGGGCTGCACAGTTGTTCTGAACCAGAAAGACGCATTGCGCCTGTTGTACCCAATGTTATCAAATGAAAATGGTTCTTTCAGCTTCACCATCTCATCCACATAGCTTTTTGGAATGTGGGTAGACCCGGAGCCATAGATCACCTGTCTTGGCCGGATTCCGATCACCTCATGCAGGTGATATCCCGTAGTGCGCTCAAAATCGCGGTCGACCCATTCTATTGCGCCTTTCGCATCCGTAATGGCAACACCTTTTATGGTTTCGGTACTATCGAATGGACTGATAGCGTTGCCACTCACCAGGCTATAAGATTCTGTGGTAGTGATACCGGAAGATTTCAAGAAAATATCTTCGTGACGGATCTGTGTATTGTCGCGTCGCTGGCTATTAGATATCCCGTGCTGCATATTCACTTTTGGCGAGCCCAGGAAGAAAATATCACCGCTGTCTTCGATACTCAAAAGTTCGCCTTGCAGCAGGATGGGGTTGCGACCGGCGCTGTCTAAGCAGCTGATCAACTGATAATGTGTGCCGGTAATTTCATCCACAGTGTGTTTATCGAGGTCTGGCGTCTGGATCGTGAATATTTCCGTTAGCTTTTGCCCTGCCCGCAGTTGTACAACTTTGGCGAGCGATGAGCCAAAAGATTTTATACGGCGAGACCTATCAACAAGAATATAAAATGGGAATAGCCTGTTGATCTGGTTTTCAGCAATATTAAATTGAGTTCCCAACATTTTTTCAGACTAAGTTAATTGAGGTTGTTGCGTTTCACTACCAGCTCCATTTTAGAATTTACGTCAAATTTTATGTATATTTTTTTTAGATGAAAGTTGACGGTGTAATAGGATATGTTTAGTTTTTCAGCGATCTCTTTGTAACTCAAACCTTGTTCAACCAGTTTTATGATGTCCATTTCCCGGTTTGTGAGCTCATCATCAATTGACTGGTTATTTAATTTTTTCTTTTCCCTCATCAGCCACATTAGCTTGCTTAAAATCTCCGGCTCCAGAAAACTGCCGGTTTCATGTAATTGTTCCATCATGTTCACCAGGCTGTTCATGGTAATTGGTTTGTAAAGAAAGCCATTGGCACCATTTTCTACAGCACGAAGGAGGAGGTCATGATTGTCTTTATCTCCGGTGATCACAATTATCTGGACCCCTGAAAACCGTTGGTGTAGATCAGCAATAAGATCGATACCCGAGCCATCGAGCAGATGAATATCCAACAATATGAAGTGTGGCACCACGTCGAGCTTTACGCGCTTGATTTCGAAATAGGAGGCGGCAGAAAAGACAACTTTGTAGCTGCCTGTTGCTTCCAGAAAATCGGCTATTGATTCCCTCAACGGCTGATTATCCTCCAAGATACCTAAGTATGTCATGGGCTGATCTTTTAGTAAGCAGCAAAGGTCGATAATTTGTTAACGAAATTAGCTACTAATGTTAGTAGTAAATATGTTGAAAAGACGCAAAAACTGTTTCAGCGAAAAATGTAAAGTTAAATTGGCTGGGCTCATTTATACCTGGACTACGCGTCTTTGTCCAGATTGTCAAATTCCACGCGGAAGACGGTGAAAAGATTATCTATCAGAATTAATGTCGTTAGCGTGTTTGCTGCGAGGGAAGCATAGCCATCAGATATCGCACCATTGCGTCCTGCCGCAAGCTGCATGAAACGCAAATGTTGTTCTTTTAAAGAAATAATTTTTTCGGTAAATGCTTGATAAGTGGCTGTCTGTTCGATTTGTTGCAAATCCATGTTTTCGATACTACTTCATGTTGCAATGTACGCAGGCATGGCATGCATCGTACCCCTAGAATTAGTAGTTTTTTCGATGTGCTTTGAAAAAATTGTGATTATCAGTTTTAGCCAGATACGTTCGAAAAAAATAAACTACTATTATTAGGGGCTGTATTTCGCGGAAGTCGTTCTAGTTTTGTGGTATCTAAATATCGATACAATTTGGCTATGCAAGATGCAGATAAAATATATACTATAAATATGCAATCAGTTAAGGCGGCAGCTTTAACGGTTAGGTCAATTAATCATGTCATGCGCCGGCAGATTCTTAAATTACTCGAAGAAAGAAGACGCATGAATGTAACTGAAATATACGTGAAGCTCCGCCTGCAGCAGGCAGACGCATCACAACAACTCGGTATTTTGCGTTCCGCAGGTATGGTGTCCACCGAACGCGTAGGTAAACAGATATACTACTCCTTGAACTATCAGCGCATTGAAGAAGTAATCCTATTTGCAGAACGACTAAATATGCGATAACTACAACTTTGACAATGCCCCCTGATCGTAAAAACTATCTACTTATAGTTTCCAGAAAAGGATGCGGCAATAAGGGCCCCGGCAGTTCAGCAAATGGCTAACAAACCGTTTTTAAAGAGTTTCTTCCAGGTTTTCATAGTGATAGGTTTATAGGCCGGCTTGTTCTCAGGCTGGCTTTTTTATATCCTGTCGCAAAAGGCACCGTTAAAGGTGCTAAAAAATTGTCTAAAGCCAGGACATAAGCAAAATAGCTAAGTACCCAAAAGTTTTATTATTTTACCAGCACGGTTGGTAACGGCCTTCTTGTCGTGGTTCGGCGGGGCTCACCATGACAACGATAAATCAACACGTTTTTTATGAACAAGAAAATATTTGTTACCCTTATTGTTACTGTCCTAATGGCGAGCAGTGTTGCGGTGTTTGGATGGGGGGTATGGGGGCATAACCATATCAATAAGGGTGCGGTGCTGAGCCTGCCAACCGAGATGGGGATGTTCTTTTACAACCATTGCGATTTTATAGTGGAGGAAAGCACGGTGCCGGATATACGCAAGCATGTGATGAACGACAAGGCAGAGGCCAGCCGCCACTACATAGACCTGGAGCGCTACAGTTATGCGGGGCGCACTACAATGCCGCGCACCATGGATGAGGCAATAACAAAGTATAGTAAGGATACGCTGGACCGCTATGGGCTGCTGCCATGGTACATACAGGATATGATGGCTAAGCTGACGGATGCCATGAAGCACAAAAGGAAAACGGAAATACTACTGCTTGCTGCAGACCTGGGTCATTATGTGGCAGATGCACATATGCCGCTGCACACCTCGCTGAATCATAACGGGCAGCTAACAGGGCAGGTGGGTATACATGCGTTTTGGGAGTCGCAATTGCCGGAGCTGTTTGGGAAGAGCTACCACCTTTATTCCGGCACGGCGCACTATATAGGCGATGTGGAAAAGGCAACGTGGGACATAATAGACAGCAGCCACAAGCTGGTGGATACGCTGCTGGGCATAGAACTGAAGATGCGAAAGGACAAGCCCGAGGACAAGCAGTACGCTATGGATGCGGGTGGCAAACCTGCAAAAAATAAATTTGGCAGCCCGGTGCATAGCTATGAGTACGCACATGTGTATCATGAGCTGCTGAATGGTATGGTGGAGCGGCAGATGAGATCGGCGATAGCAGATGTTGCAGACTTCTGGTACACAGCCTGGGTAAATGCAGGTAAGCCAGATCTTGATGACCTGGACCCGGCATCTATGACGGACCGCAACAAGGCGCTGTATAAGGAAGACATGAAGGCGTGGAAAACGGGAAAGATCAAGGGGTTGCGGTCGGATAAGGAGTTTTAGCTTTTCTGGCGCGGGGAGGTTCACGCAAAGAACGCAAAGATTTTGTTTTGCGGGACCTTACGCAAAGGGCGCAAAGCATTGCCCGAATGAAATTGTTTCTTTGCGATCTCTGCGTTTTTCCTTTGCGGCCTTTGCGTGAAAATTTCTTAAAACGATGAATTGGATCAGGAAATTGGTACGGATGGCGGGGCTGGTGGGGCTGATCGCGATGTGCGTATATGTGCTGCCCGGGCATGTCTCGTTTTATGATAAGTATTTCTTTTATCCTTTCCAGCAAGCCCGGATCGTGTTGCTGGGATGGGTGCCATTCAGCGTGGGGGATGTGCTGTATGTGGCAGGTGGTGCATGGCTGCTGTTTACGGTTGTACGGTGGGTTTATTACCTAATTAATTTCCGGGAGTATAGGGACAGGCTGGCAGCGTCGGTGCTGGATACAATCAATGCTACGCTGTTTGTGTATTTGTTTTTCTTATTGGGATGGGGCGCTAATTACGCAAAGCGGCCGCTGCATGAGTATTGGGGAATGGATAACCCCGTTTACAAAACACGGGAGGAACGGCGCACGGCAGATTCGTTGATGCTTATAGCCTACAATGATTTCCTGGTGAAGAGGCTGAATGTATTTGCTCCGCAGTACCGCAATTTGCAGCTGCATGAAGTGAATGAACGATCAAGAGCATTCTACCAGCACTACACAGATAGTAAGGTGAAGATGCATGGCCTGGATGTGAAGCGGTCGTTGTTTGGCTACTTTATGGAGCGTGTGGCTGTGGATGGTTATTATAACCCATTTACGGGTGAGGGACAGATAAACGGTCGGTTGCCGGGTTTTGTGCTGCCGTTCATCGTATGTCATGAGATGGCGCACCAGGCGGGTATAGCTGCCGAGGGAGACGCCAACCTTATGGCCTATGCGCTGGGCACACAAACGGCAGACCCGAGTTTTAACTACTCTGCTTATCTGAACATATGGCTCTATGCCAACAGCCGGTTGTATAGGCGGGACTCGGTGATGGCGAAGCATTTTGAGTCGCAGCTAAACAAGCTTACGAAGGCACACCTGGATACACTGGAAGAGCTGAGCAAGAAGTATGATAATGAAGCCAGCAGGTACAGCACCGAGTTCTACGATAACTACCTGAAGATGCAGCACCAGAAGGAGGGCATCAGGAGTTATGGCAATGTGGTGACCAGCGCCTGGCTGCTGGAGCTGAACCGAAATGCGGCGGTGATACGGGTGCCGTGAAGGATGATCTCTCGCAAAGGCGCTAAGCTCGCGATGCACTCATTTAGTTTTTAAGGCCGCAAGCACCTGGTGTGATATTACCCACGATATTCTCCCCATACATCACGCAGTGTATCTGAGATCTCACCAAGTGTGCAGAGATTCTCCACGGCATCTATTACGGCTGGCATGAGGTTCTCGGTGGTCGTTGCCTTTTGCTTTATGATGGCCAGGCAGGCTGCGGCAGCTTCGTTGTTGCGTTCCGCACGAAGCTTCTTTAGCTTCTCGCTTTGCACAATACGAATAGAATCGTCTATGCGGAATACAGGGGGCGCAGCGGCTTCTGTAGACGTGAATTTGTTGACGCCTACTATCACTTTACTTTCGTCCTCTATGGCTTTGTTGTAGGCATAAGCTGAGCGGGCTATTTCATCCTGCATGAAGTGGTGCTCGATGGCTTTTACGGAGCCGCCCATTGCGTCTATTTTTTCAATGAGTTTCCATGCGGCAGCTTCTACTTCGTTAGTGAGAGATTCTACGTAGAACGAGCCGGCCAACGGATCTACTGTGTCGGTTGCGCCACTTTCGAAGGCGAGTATTTGCTGGGTGCGGAGCGCGATAGATGCTGCTTCTTCCGTAGGCAAAGACAGCGCTTCATCATAGCCGTTGGTATGCAACGACTGTGTGCCCCCAAGAACTGCTGAAAGGCCCTGTAACGCAACGCGTATGATGTTGTTCTTGGGTTGTTGTGCCGTGAGTGTGCTGCCGCCGGTTTGGGTATGGAAGCGAAGCATCTGGGCGCGCGGGTCGGTAGCGCCGAGTTCTTTGGTGATGTGCGCCCACATGCGGCGGGCTGCGCGGAACTTGGCGACTTCTTCAAACAGGTTATTGTGGGCATTGAAGAAGAAGGAAAGCCTCTGCGCGAAAACGTTAATGTCTAGTCCCTTGTCCAGCGCGGCCTGCAGGTATGCTTTGCCATTGGCCAACGTGAATGCAAGTTCCTGCACAGCATTTGCACCTGCCTCCCGTATATGGTAGCCGGAAATAGAGATGGTATTCCACTTGGGCACTTCTTTGCTGCAATACTCGAAGATATCCGTTATCAGCCGCATAGAGGGTGCAGGCGGATAGATGTAAGTGCCGCGGGCAGCGTACTCTTTCAGTATGTCGTTCTGGATAGTGCCTGATATTTTCTTTATGTCGGCGCCTTGCTTTTTGGCGAGAGCAATATAAAATGCCAGCAGGATAAAGGCCGTGGCATTGATGGTCATAGATGTGGAAATGTCGCTGAGGCGGATGTCTTTGAAGAGCAGTTCCATATCCTGCAGTGAGTCGATAGCGACGCCAACCTTTCCAACCTCGCCTTCAGACATGGCATGGTCTGAATCATAACCGATCTGAGTGGGAAGGTCAAACGCTACCGAAAGTCCGCTTACACCCTGGCTGAGCAGGAAGTGGTACCTTTTGTTCGATTCTTCTGCTGTGCTGAAGCCGGCATATTGCCGCATCGTCCACATGCGGTCGCGATACATGGCGGCGTGAACGCCACGGGTGAAGGGGAACTGCCCAGGCAATTCGTCCATTTTTACCGGCTGGCAATAGAGCTCATTAATTATTATCCCTGAATCGGTCTTGATCGTTTTTTTGTCCATTTGAAGCATTTTACACTCCCCTAACCACCTTCGCTCTGCATGTGGCTTTCGCTCAAGGGGGAATTTCCATCGCGAATGCATTAAGGTGCGAGCAACAAACGAAATCCCTGGTTACATATTAGGTACAGACATTACTTTTCTGACTTCATTGCTGAGGATCTGTATGGCCATGTCGGTGGGCACATCGCCTTCTGCTTGCTGCAATACTTCGAGTATACGGGCATGCAGGTCACGGGCGGGGCCATCGGGGTTTACAGTTTGCGCGAGGCGGTTTATCATATTCAATTCCTGCTCTTTCACGTTCTTTACCGTTTCCCACGCATTATTTGATACGTATATCTGCTGTGAAAGATTGTGTTCAAATTCGGCACTGATGTTAAATGTCATTGCTTGTTGCAGATCACGCACGGTCATGGACGGGTCGTAAACGCGAGGTATAAGCAACCTGGGGCTGATACGTTCCAGGAAGACAATGAGCCGTTCATAAGCCTGCAGCCTTAGCCGCATGGTAATATCCTGGGTGTCTTTGAACAGAGCCAGTTGCTTGCGCTGCATTTCCGTAACAAGGAATTTCCTGACAATCAGGTAGCAAGCTATCAGCACCACCAATGATGGTATTGTGTATTTCAGAATTTCGAGTGTGGCAACCATTATGTCCATAAAATCAATTCAAGGGCCAAAAGTAACAATTCAAAATCTTTCGGGCACGGCAAATTAATATTAGGATAAATTTTTGAAATTTCAGCTCAATTTAAAATCGCTGGCGGGCATGTGGCACAGTTTTTACCGTTGTTAGTCAAACAAAGCTTTTTTATGGAAACGCACGAATCAATGACCGAAGTACTAAATGACCTGGTGATGATCAACAATGATCGCATCGCCGGCTATGAGAAAGCAAAAAGCGAGTTGAACGGTCTTGATATTGACCTTAAGGCCCTTTTTGAAGAAATGATACATCAGAGCAACGCTAACAAAGAAGAACTGATAAATAAGATAGAGGAAAAAGGAGGTATTGTGGATAATGATACCAGTTCGGCGGGAAAGATCTACCGCGCATGGATGGATATTAAATCTACGTTTACTGCCAGCGACCGACATTCTATACTCGCGACTTGTGAATTTGGGGAAGACGCAGCGTTGCGCTCTTATGAGTCAGCGTTGTCGTCCGGGCTGTTGCTGGATGCCTCTTTTAAGGAGCTAGTTGATGGGCAACTAGCATCTCTCAGGAAATCGCACGATGTTATCAAACAACAAAGGAACGCACATAAGTCGCTGCAAAGCAAATAACGATCTTAATGAAGGCTAAACAAATTTTTCACACCAACTTAATTAGTATACTATGAAAGCCGAATTGAAAGGTAAACCAGGGCCAGCAGAGCCAATACCATTTATGAATACGCTTACAGAGCGTGTGAACAAGGCCATTAAAGATGGCTATACAGATAGCTTAAAAGTAACGAAGCAGGGACTATACTCAACAGCGAAGGACAAGACGTATGGCGCAGATGAGGTGCGGGTGATCGATTTTTTCCGTTTTGAAGGACAGTCAGATCCGGCGGATAACGCGATAATGTATGTTGTGGAAACTATAGACGGGGCAAAAGGTGTTTTAGTGGACGCCTATGGCGCGTATGCCGACGAACACGTAAATAAATTTATGACGGAGGTGGAAGACATAAATAAAAAGAAACCTAAGTGATCAATCTTCCACCGGGAAAAATAATTTAAATTTAGCACCCATGTTTGGCTCGCCGTGGCCGATGATATAGCCCTCGTGGTTGGCCATAATTCGCTGGCAAATGGCAAGCCCTATTCCTTTGCCGTCGTACTTCGATTCTTCTGCATGCAGGCGCTGAAAGATCTGAAAAACCTTGTTGATGTATTGATTGTCGAATCCGATACCATTGTCAGAACAGGTAATGCGGTAGAATTTTTTGTGTGCCAGGCTGGGGTTGATACTGACCAGTTCATGCCCGTTAATGGTCTCACAGCTTAACGTTATTACTGTTTTTACGGCGTCCCTTGTGAACTTCAGAGAGTTATCAAGTAATGCCCTGAAAAGAATTGCCAACTGGTTGGGGAATCCCTTTATTAACGGCAAAGCATACACATCCACTGACGCGCTAATTGCTTTTATTTGCTCCTCCAGGTCGAAAAGAATGTACTGGCAGGTAATGTTGAGATCAACAATTTCTTTCTGCTCGTCTATTTTTGTAAGGCTGGTAAGGGCATTGAGGTCTGATATCAGCAATTGCATCCTGCTCGCTGACGAAATGATGCGGCTAATGGTTATTTTGTTTTGCTCCGTCACCAGGTCGCTGTTTTTATAGAGCAGCATATTGCTGAACACCTGTATTTTGCGCAAGGGCTCCTGCAGGTCGTGAGAAGCAGCGAAAGCTATCTCCTGCAGCTCATTGTGCGATCTGCGCAGGTCGATCACTTTTGTCTGGAGCTCTTCCTGGTACCGGATCCTTTCGCGTAGTTCCTTGATCATTATTGCAAAGAGGATGAGCGTAATGACACAGAAAATAACCAATAGGTACTTCAGGGTACTCGTAGTGAGCGCCTGGTAAAATTGCTGCCCCTGCGTTCGTTCTGCCAGGAGCTTGTTTTCGGCAAGGCGCATAGCCCGGAGCTGGTGTGAGCATTCTATCATTTGCTGCCGGCTGTCGAAGTAGAATTTCGACGGGGTTGTAGAACTGCTGGTGTCCACATATTCTATATTCGCCCGTACCGCAGCTATTCGTATTGCCACGCTGGCCTTTAGCAGGGTAACGTTTTTCTTTTGCTCCGGGTTGTCGGCGGTTATTTTTTCAAGTGTGTCTACGTACTTATTAATGCTGTCAATAGAGTTGTTCAAACCCCTCAGATATAACGTGTCGTGAGTGATCATATATCCACGCTCCGTAAGGCCCACATCCCTCAGCGCGACTTCAGCTGAACGGATGTCTATGATAACAAGATTGGTATGGTCAACGGCATCAGAGAATTGAGTAAATGTGGAGAACCTCGCCATTGAAAACAGCGAAAGCGCAATCATTGAGACAAATGAAACGCAAAAAGCAATAATAATGACCAGCAGCCTCCTTTTCATTGGTATTCAAAGCTACATGTTGTGGAACAAATTTCTCATGGTGGAAACAAAGATTATGTGATAATGAATAGTAGCAAATGCATATACTTTTTGTATATCAGTATAACAGCACTGATAATAAGCGTTTTATTATATCGGTAATAAAATATTGGTTTAAAAAACGAATTTGGCTTTAAGCTTGATTTATAGTGAGCAATACAATTTGCACACTATGATATCACAACAACAGTCGCAGAGGCAACAACTTAAGATACTTCCACAGCAGATACAATTGCTGAACCTGTACTTCCTGAATTCACTGGAACTGCAGCAGCGGATAAAAAATGAGCTGGAAGAAAATCCATTCCTTGACGCCAAAGAGGAAACCGCACCCGACGAGGAAAACAAATCCACTAAGGATTCGGAACAGGATTACCAGGACTGGGAAGAGACGATCTATGAAGACCGGCCGGACTACAAAGCGGAATACCAGAACTATTTTGATGCGGAAGTCGCACCGAATTCAGCGATAGCAGATGTTGCCACCTTTAAAGAAGAGGCAAAACGGCAGCTGCATATGCTGGATATTTCTACTGATGACCTGGAGACTGCGGAATATCTGATAGATATACTAAACCCACAGGGCCTTATGGACCGGCCGCTGGATGAAGTGGCTGACGATATGTCTTTTCATTTTCAAAACGTGGTGAGCGTTGACCGGATAAAGAAGGGCCTTGCCATTGTGCAAACACTTGACCCTACGGGTATTGGCGCTTGCAGCATACAGGAATGCCTGCTGCTGCAGCTGGCAAAAATGAATAAGAGCAGGCCTGACGTAAAATGTGCGATAGCACTGCTGGAGCATCATTACAACGACCTCATGCACCGCCAGTTTGAAAAGCTATATCATACGTTGAAAATAGATGATGATGAGCTGCGGATTGTGTTAAACCTGATCGGCAGCCTGAAATTTTACCCTGTAACAGAAATAGCCCGCAGCGACCCCAAGAATACGATCATCCCGGATTACATCATTACTAATTACGGAGACAACATACAGGTGAACTTATATTCCAGCAAGTCTTCGTCAGTCTTCGTAAACCAATCGCTGCATGACCAGCTTGCCAGTCACGTGAGCAGCAAGGACAAAACTGCCAGCCAGTATATTAAAAGCAAGCTGAGCAGCGCCCAATGGTTTGTGAATGCGGTGAAGCAAAGAGAGGAAACCATGATGCGCGTAATGCAGTGCATTGTAGAGTTACAGCATGACTATTTCATGGAAGGAGATATACAATTACTGAAGCCAATGGTACTGCGAAACGTTGCCGAAATTTCGGGCTATGACATTTCTACTATTTCCCGCATTACCAGTAATAAATACGCGGAAACGCACTTTGGGTTGCTGTATCTGAAAAAACTTTTTAGTGAGGGTATAGCGGATAAAAAGGGAGATGTGATCAGTAACAAAGTGATACAGTCGGTGATAGGAGATGCGATAAGCATCGAAGACAAAAAGCATCCCTATACCGACCAGCAACTGGTAAACCTATTGTCCGGCAAGGGATACAACATCGCCCGGCGCACAGTAGCAAAATACCGGGAACAAATGCACATACCCATTGCCCAGGTGCGTGCAGTATGGGCTTAGATAACCAATAATCAAGGCATTAATCCTTATATTTGATACACACAATTTGAACTATGCATAAAATACTAGTAGTAGACGACGACAATGATATGTGCCTGCTGCTTACCCGTTTTCTTACACGGAACAACTATACTGTTGCGAGTGCGAGGAGCGGTCAGGCAGCTATAGAATGGATGAAAAAAAATACACCCGACCTGGTGTTGTGCGACTTCCGGCTGGATGACATGACCGGTGTTCAGTTGTTGTCGAAGATCAAAGAAATGCACCCGGACGCCGCTGTTATCATTATTACCGGCTACAGCGATGTAAAGGATGCGGTAGAAGTGATGAAACTTGGCGCATATGACTATGTTACAAAGCCCCTTTTCCCGGATGAGATACTGCTGACCATCAAAAAAGCGCTTTCAGACGAACCAAAGGAGAGTGTGGTTCCCAGGCCTTCTCCCAGCACAAACGGAACAACCGTAAAAGCAAAAAGCGCTTATAACAACCAATATATCATTGGCGACAGCCCCGAATTCGGAGTGATCATTAAACAGATAGACCTTGTAGCACCTACAAATTTCAGTGTCATTATTTATGGCGAAAGCGGCAGCGGGAAGGAAGCAATAGCGCAGCAGATACACCAGAAAAGCAAACGCTCAGACAAACCGTTTGTAGCTATAGATTGCGGGGCATTATCCAAAGAACTGGCCGGGAGCGAGCTCTTCGGGCATGAAAAAGGAGCCTTTACCGGGGCACTGAACCAAAAAACCGGCAGCCTCGAAATAGCGAATGGCGGCACCATATTCCTTGACGAGATAGGTAACCTGTCTTATGACATACAAGTGTCGCTCTTACGCGTGGTACAGGAGCGAAAAATAAGGAGGGTCGGCGGGGTAAAAGATATAGAGCTGGACGTAAGGATCATCATTGCGAGTAACGAGAACCTCTGGGACCTGGCACGTGCCGGCAAATTCAGGGAAGACCTTTATCACCGGTTCAATGAGTTTAGTATTTCGGTACCCTCGCTGCGTGAGCGGAAACAGGACATTATGTTATTCGCGCATCATTTTTTGCAGGTTACCAATTCAGAATTAGGCAAAAATGTAAAAGGCTTCACCAAGGAGGTAGAAACTATACTGAACAGTTATATCTGGTATGGCAACCTGCGGGAACTGAAAAATGTGATCAAGCGTGCTACATTGCTTAGCGACGGGGACCTGGTGGAAGCGAAAACGCTGCCTTTTGAGATCAGTAATTTTTACAAGCTCCAGTTTGATACACCTGCGGCGTCAACAGAAAAGGCAAATACTGCCCCTGGTGATGGAGCCATATCCTATGAAAACAAATTGAAAACCGCGAATCTTGATGCTGAATACGAAGTCATACTGGATGCACTGAAGCAGGCTAACTATAATAAAAGCAAAGCCGCCAAATTGCTCAACGTGGACAGGAAAACTTTGTACAATAAAATGAGGCAGTTCAAAGAATTTAACCTGGATTAGCGGAACATGGTAAAGCAAATGCCTATCGGAACGGATATCGAGGTGGTCATGGACAATGTACAAATATTGGAAACAACAGAAAAAGGAACTGGCTTACTCACACAAGATGTCGTGATGAGATGCATGGCTGGAGGGGCCGGGCTTCTGATGGTCGTGAGACCGTCAGACTTAAAAGTCCTGTATGCCAACGACAAGTTCGAAAAATATTTAGGGTATTCCAACGAGGACCTGCAGGGCAGGGGTATTTTCTTTACAGACCTTGTGGGCGATTATCTCACAGACCGCCTGCGTTTTCATCTAAATACCGTAACGAGCGATCCAGGTGCCGGCAACAGATATGTATTATACCCGCTGATAAGCAAAAACGGTGAGGGAACAAACCCTTATTACCTTTATGTGTCGTTGATACATTCCGGTGACGAGCCGGATATGTACAGCTTTGTTCTGCATCCGGATTTTTCGAAGTGGGATATGCCATTTACGTCTTTCAATACGAGGGAGTTGTTCCTTGAGCAATTTAACGGCGAGGACTTCGGCACATTTGAATGGATCATGGGCGTGGACAAAGTATTCTGGTCGGCGGGTGTATACCGGATATATGAAATTGAAGACAAACAGCTTGTCATAAACAGAAAGGTAGCGAGTCATTTTATTCATCCGCAAGACCGGGCTGCCACAGAAGATGCAACTGCGAATGCCGTGGTGAATGGTACAGATGTTAACCTTGAATACAGGATCATCACTGCCAAAAAGAAGATCAAGATCATTCACTCATTGGCAAGAGTCATTAAAGACCATGAAGGCAAGGCTGTAAAACTTATCGGCAGTATCAGGGATGTTACTGTGCAACGCAACATAGAGCAAAATCTGAAAGATAAGGTTGAGGAGCTTAACCACTCCAACAAGGAGCTGGAAGAGTTCGCCTTTGTAGCCAGCCATGACATGCAGGAGCCACTAAGGAAAATCACCACTTTCAGTGACCGGCTGTTTGAGAAGTATAAAGATGTGCTGGCGGGGGATGGCCTTATGTACCTGTCCCGTATGGTAGCCTCGGCAGAGAACATGAGGCTGCTTATAAACAACCTGCTGGATTTTTCAAAAATTTCTAAAAACAAACAGCCATTTGAGCCTGTGAATCTTAACCTGATACTGAAGCAGGTAAAAACGGATCTTGAACTGATAATAGAAGAGACGGGTACGGTGATCAACAGCTCTTCCTTACCAATGGTAGAGGCGATACCATCGCAAATGAAGCAGTTATTTGCGAACATTTGCAGCAATGCCATAAAATTCCGCAAACCAGATGTGAGCCCCTTAATAACAATCGAAACGACCAGGCTCAGTGACATTGAGAAAAATCATTTCGAGCTGCAACTGCACGAAGCTTACTATAAGATATCCATTACCGACAATGGAATAGGGTTTGAGGATGAATACAGTACGCGTATCTTCCAGGTTTTCCAGCGACTGCATGGAAAGTCGGAATATCCGGGGTCAGGAATCGGACTGGCCATTTGCAAAAAAATATTAGAATATCATCACGGTGTTATCTTTGCCGAAAATATTCCCAACACCGGTGCGCGGTTCGTGTTTATACTCCCGGAACAGCAGGAGGCCCTTAAACAAGTCAGCGAATGAGCCTATCAAATAACAAGGCAAGGATATTGATCGTAGATGACGATGAAGATGACTTCATCATCACGAGCGAGTATATACATTCCATTCCGGGCAATTCTTTCCAACTGACCTGGTGCAAAACCTACAATGATGCGCTGAAAACACTTCAGTCGAAGGAATATGATTTATATTTCGTTGACTACCGCCTCGGCGCAAAATCCGGTGTTGATTTTTTAAAAGAAGCTGCCAGCTACAATTGTGAGGAACCGATAGTATTGCTGACCGGGAAGGGGAACTATGAAGTGGACATCCAGGCCATGCAACTGGGTGCAGTAGATTATCTCGTAAAAACAGAACTCAGCGTAGAGAAAATGGAGCGGTGCATCAGGTATGCGCTGGAGCGCGCGGGAACACTAAAAGCGCTGAAGGCCAACGAACGTAAATACAGGAGCATTTTTGAAAAATCGAAAGACACGGTATTCGTAACGGACTATGCTTTGAATTTTAAAGACGTGAACGAGGCAATTGAGAACCTGTTGGGTTATGACAAGGACGAGGTACTGGATATGAACTTAGGTGACCTCCTGGACATGCCCGCTAATAAAACATCCCTGGTACAATCTATACAGACAGGTAACGACGTGAACGATCGTGAGGTGGTAATGAACACTAAGGATGGCGAGAAGAAATACTGCATCCTGACCCTTACTATAGAGGATAGTGATAAGGTTGATGGCTATGTGCAGGGAATAATACACGACATAACGAACCTGAAGAAAGTAGAGAAAGCAACATTGCAGGGCGAGAAACTTGCTGCGGCCGGAAGGCTGGTGCGCACTATAGCCCACGAGGTGCGCAACCCACTCAACAATATTACGTTATCGGTAGAGCAAATGCAGCAGGACATGAAAGATGAGCAAATGCAGCTCTACATGGACATCATAAAAAGAAACGGCAAGCGGATAAATGACCTTATCAGCGAGCTCCTCAACACTTCCCGACCCTCTGAAAACACACTGGAGAAACAAGTGTTGCAGAATATACTTGATGACGTTATTGCTGCGTCAATAGACCGGCTTACCTTGAAGAAGATAAAGCTGCAAGTAACTTACCCCAATAGCGTATTGGAGATACAGGCAGACCGGGAGAAGCTGAAGCTGGCGCTGCTCAACATTGTTATAAATGCTGTTGAGGCCATGGAAGAACAGGAGGGTTTGTTGTCTGTGTCACTAAACCAGGCCAACAATTCAGTTGTTCTTGTGATCTCCGACAATGGTTGCGGCATCAGTGAAGAAAATATTTCCCGCCTTTTTGAGCCCTACTTTACACAAAAACGGAACGGAGTGGGACTAGGGCTTACTTTTACACTGAATATACTGCAGGCCCACAAAGCCAATATCGAAGTGTTATCTACACCTGGCAACGGCACCTCTTTTAAGATCACTTTCCCAATTGCGGGGTAGTATGATTCGTCATTAGAAAAGCGAACCTTCATTTTGAATGGCAGGCAGCTGAATTTTGGTACCGCAGTGCTCGTTCATTTGCTCAATGAAATATTTTATCAACTCCGGCGAATGAAGCTCCTCGTGCTGATGCATGAAGAAGTAACAGGATTGCAATCCTTCGTCCATCCATAGCTTTATTCGCTGCACCCATTCATCGATCCGGGTGTAATCCGTAGGGTGCAGACCATTGCCCACGAAACGGATGAAACATTCCGGTGTGGACAGGTGCATGTGCACACAGTCCCTGCGGCCCGCGGAATCGGTTATAATGGTTCCTCGTTTATGGGTGCGTAGATAGTTGTACAGTTCCGGGTTATAGCCCTGTTTGTCTTTATACCATTCTTCGTGGCGCAACTCCAGGAAGACATCCACATCCTTTGGCATATCGTCGAGGAACTCTTCGATGGTTGCAAGGTGCTTTACACCCATCTGCGGGTGCGGCATCAGGAAGATAGGACCTAGGTGCTTGCCAAAAGCGGACGCTACGTCCAGGAAGGCATCAACTTCTGCCTTTGCATTCTTGAGTCTGCGCAGGTGGGTTATGGACTGTGTGAACTTGGGGCAGAACAGGAAACCTTTGGGTACGGCAGCAACCCATTTTTCCACTTGTTCGCGTGAGTGGATGTTGTAAAAGAAACCATTGAACTCAATACTGTTGAACTGTGTAGCATAGTAGTGCAGGAAATCCTTTTCCTTTGTACCCTTTGGGTATAGCTTCCCGATCCAGTCTTTACGGCCCCACTTTGCGCAGCCTATGTAGAACTTGGTTTTTCCCTTTCCCTTCTTTAGCACGGCTTTATTTTCCGAAGGCTCGGCCGGCAGGGTGAAATCTATTTGGGCGAGTTCTTTTTCTTCAATTTTTCCGAAATCCATGGTCATTATTGATTGACATGAAATTAGGCAATTCTGATTGTTACGGCAAACATGATTTTGCCCCTGGGCGAAGGGTTTTACCACAATAAGCGTCTAAAAGGAAAAACACCCCCAAAGTTTTCCTATTTTGCTGTCAAATAGTTTGTCATGCGGGTTATTTTTGCGGTTATGGTTTGCTTTTCCGCTATATCGTTTTTGACACCACCTGTCTTTGCCCAAAAACAGGGACAGGCCCTTATTGACTCATTGCTGAAAGAGTTGCCGGCTAAAAAGGAGGATACCGCCAAGGTAAAATTGCTTGAAAAACTGTCGTATGAATATACAAATGTGAATCCCGATGAAGGGATTAAATATGGGAAGCAGGCACTTGCACTTGCGGAGCAAAAAAAATGGGAAAAAGGAATAGCGTATGCCAATAACAGCATCGGCAGTAATTATGACGCAAAGTCGGATTTTCCACAGGCAATGGATTATTATCTTAAGGCGCTGACCATCAACGAAAAGCGGAATGACTCAGGAGCGATCGCCGTGAATTCACTGAATATTGGAATTATTTATTACCGACAAAATGATTTTAACAAGGCTCTTGATTATTATCTGAAGGCGTTACCATTAAACAACAATTTGACCCACAGGAAGGAACTGGAACTTAAGTTGCTGAACGAGAAAAAACAGCATAAAAACGAGGAAGATACAACGTTCATAAAGACTCAAAAGAAGGCAGCGGAAGCTCTGATTGAAAGTAAGAAGGGACTAGCAGCTAACCTTGTGGATATTGGTATAGTATACAGCAGCCTGAAAGAGTATTCCAAGGCAATGGAATATTATAAGCAGGCATTGGTGATCGATTATGAGGTAGACAACAAAGATGGTAAGGGAGAGATATACGCCAACATAGGTACGGATTACTTTACGCAGAACAACTATCCGGAAGCGTTACAGTATAGTTTCAGGTCCCTTCGTTTATACCAGGAACTAGGTAACAAAGATGGCATAGCCGTGGAACTGGATGCGATAGGCGAGGCTTACCTTGCAATTGCAAAAGAAGATAGTGCGGTGCCTGCCGAAAAAGCAGTAAACTTAAACAAGGCCGTAGAATACCTGGAACAGGGATCTGTCATCAGCAAGGAGATTGGTAACCTGGAGCATCAAATAGAGTTCAGCCGGGATATCTCGGATGCTTACTTCCTTGCAGGAAATTGTGATGCTGCGCTACGCAGCCTAAAAGTGTACACCACATTAAAAGACTCTGTTTTCTCTGATCAGAATAAAGTAAAACTTGCCGGGCTGGAGAAGCAGCGGGAGACTGAGCTCGCTGCGAGGCTGGCGAGGCTGGAAACGCTGAGAAAGCGCAATGAGACACTGGTCATCTTCGGTGGTTTTTTTGTGTTGATAACCATCATAGGCATCGTGATCTGGAATAACCGGAAGGTGACGGCGGAGAAGCAGAGATCGGACGAGCTGCTGCTCAATATATTGCCGGCAAAAGTGGCCGAGGAATTGAAGGCAACCGGAAAATCGGAAGCCCGCTACTTCGACCCGGTGACCGTGATCTTTACTGACTTTGTCGACTTTACTATACACGCAGAAAAAATGAGCCCGGCAGAGCTGATCGCCGAGCTGCATATGTGTTTTAAAGCGTTTGACGATATAAGCGGTAAGTATGGTATAGAAAAAATAAAGACGGCCGGGGATGCCTATATGGCAGTATCCGGATTGCCGGTGGCCAGCAGTGCACACGCAGTAAATATGGTAAATGCTGCGCTGGAGATCAGGGATTTCATGCTGGCGCGCAAAGAGAAGATGGGAGAAAGGGCATTCGAGATCCGGCTGGGGATCCACAGCGGCAGTGTGGTGGCGGGCATTGTGGGTGTAAAAAAATTCGCTTATGATATCTGGGGCGACACGGTAAATACTGCAGCGCGTATGGAACAAAACAGTGTAGCGGGAAGGATCAATATTTCACAGACAACTTATGACCTCGTCCATGATTTTTTTAATTGCAGCTACCGTGGAGAAATAGAAGCTAAGAATAAAGGAAACATGAAAATGTACTTCGTTGATAGTAAGAAATAAAAGCAAAATTTATCCGTTAAATAGGAAGAAAGCATTAGCACACTATCTAAATCGTTTTTTATGAAGAAGCTAGTTCAATTACTACCGATCGCCGCAGTTATTTGCTTTTCAATTCCTGCATTGGCGCAAAACCTGATAACCGTTGCCGGGAATGGCCAGAATTCATTTGGCGGTAATGGCGGACCTGCAAGCACCGCTGCATTTAACGGGCCTACGGGAATATTCTTCAACCCGCCAAACAGCACTTTGTATGTATGCGATGCAAACAATAACGTTATCCGGACGATCAACTCTTCGGCGATCGTGACCAACTATGCGGGCAACGGATTTGGAGCGGGCACAGGCGGAGGTGGATACACAGGTGACGGGCACCCGGCAACCAGTGCGGAATTATTCATTCCTCAGGGTATAGTAAGAGATACAGCAGGGAATACCTACGTGGCTGATGCGGGCAACCATGTGGTAAGAAAGATAGATCCAACAGGTGTAATCACAACTATAGCAGGAACCGGCACTGCCGGCAATACAGGGGATGGCCTGACGGCAACGGCAGCCGAGCTGAATTTTCCGGTTGGCGTGGCTGTTGATACCAGCGGGAACGTATACATATCAGACTTTGGCGCCAGCGTGGTGAGGAAGATCGATATGTCTGGAATCATATCGACTATTGCGGGCACCGGAACGCCCGGATATAATTTCGATGGTGTTGCGGCCACGGCTGCACAGCTGGATAGCCCGAGTCATATTGTAGTCGATGCGCATGGAGGCTTGTACATATGCGACGGGCCCAATCACAGAATCAGGCGGGTAAATACAACAACCGGCATCATTAACACCTTCGTGGGAAATGGAACACCCGGCAGCACAGGGGATAACGGGCCAGCCAGCACTGCGCAGATAAACATACCGCGCGGTATTACGATCGATCATTCTGGAAACCTATATTTCACAGACGTTTTTGAAAATGTGATCAGGAGGGTGAATATTATGACAGGCACGATCTATGCCTTTGGCGGTACGGCCGGAACTGTAGGCTATACCGGCGACGGCGGGCCTGCAACCGCCGCTACCTTTAATCAGCCGGATGGTATCACAGCTGATTCGGCAGGAAACGTTTTTTTCTGTGACCGGCTTTCAAAAGTTGTGCGGAGAATAACCACTGCCGGGATCATCTCTACGGTTGCGGGGCATGACGACAGTTTGTTTTGCGGGGACGGTGGACCTGCCCTGCAGGCCGAACTGGATTCACCAATGGCCAGCGCCTATGATGCGGCAGGCAACTTGTACATAGCCGATTATGGGAATAATTGTGTGCGTATGGTATCGCCCAGCGGCGCTATTACAACATTTGCCGGCGATGCGCTTGCGGGTCCTGGTTACTCCGGCGATGGTGGGCCGGCAACGGCTGCGAAGCTAAACCATCCGAAAGCGGTGGCAACCGATGCCGCAGGTAATGTTTACATAGCAGATGCCGGGAATTCGGCGCTTCGTGTGGTGCACACATCCGGAAACATTTCACTGTTTGCGGGAACCCCGACGGTGGCTGGTTATAGCGGGGACGGCGGCAGTGCGCTCTCGGCCAAGCTCAGCGACCCGGCGGGACTGATCGTGGATACGGCGGGTAATGTGTATGTTTCAGATGCGGGGAATAGTGCTTTGCGCGTCATACATACCTCGGGAAATATCGGCGCCGTAGCCGGCAACGGGAGTCCGGGGTCGGGTGGTGATGGTGGTTCTGCTGCTTCGGCACAGTTGGTGTACCCGATGGGGCTGGCCTTTGATGCTGTGGGCAATTTATACATTGCAGATTCCGGAGCAGCCCGTGTGCGTGTCATTCATACTTCTGGAAACATTGCTACGTTTGCCGGTACAGGTACACGCGGATTTAGCGGTGATGGCACGGCAGCCAGCAGCGCGGAGCTCACTGCACCCATGGGTGTAGTAGTGGATGATACGGGTAACGTGCATATCTCTGACGGCGGCAATGCACGCATCCGCATCGTACATACATCGGGCAACATCTCCACGTATGTGGGTACCGGCGTGCCAGGCTTCAATGGGGATGGGCCGATTGGTTCTGCCCAGTTGAATATGCCTGTGGGCCTTACAAAAGACGCGGGTGGTACCATCTACGTCACCGATCGCAAGAACGATCGTGTGCGCAAGTTTACGGGTGCCGGGCCACTGTCCGTCAGCAATCCGCAGCAATTAGCTACCGGTGATGTTGTAGTTTATCCAAATCCCGGAAAGGACGCCTTTGTTGTGAATTTTTCATCGGCAACCAGCCAGCCGCTGCATTACACACTGATGGACCTTCTTGGCCGGAAAATTACGGAAGGCGATGCAACGACCAACCAGGCATTCGAGTTAAGGATTTCCACACAGGCGGGCGTATACTTGCTGAATGCAACAACCAGTGATAGCAGAAAAGCAGTGCGGATCGTTGTGGAGTGATAGAGCGGAGGCGATAAAAGATGAAACTAGCGGCACATGCGCTCATGCATGTGCTGCCTGGTTTTACCCCCATTCCCAGGCCACTTGCCCATGATGGTAATGAGTGGTTGTACCATCCGTTAGTTGAACCTCCAGAGTACCGTCAGTATGAACCTTTAACAAAGTCGCATGCCAACTACCCTCGTTACTGCTAAAAGACTGTTTCTGGCCTCTTTTATAAAGCAATTCATTGTATCGGGCCATAATTTTCTCCGCGGGCGGCGGGCATATCGTGCAGAGGATAATACTTTCGCGCAGGGCATCACGGAGTTGTGTCATATTAAAGTCAATTCCTGATGCTATTTTCAAGGACGTGGCAAATGGCAGGTCTTCGGGAAACCGCTGTTGTTTAACATTAAGCCCAAGCCCTATTACGCTATTGGCCCATTTACTACCACGCAGCACGTTCTCTATCAGTATTCCCCCTGCCTTTTTGTCATTGATAATGATGTCATTAGGCCATTTCACATGTATCCGCCATTCTTTGGTCAAATTTTGTAAAACATTGGCTATGGCAACCGCTATGGCGGCGTTAAATACAAATTGTTCCTGTATTAACCGCCCCGGAACGACGATAACGCTCATTAACAGGCTCTGACCCGGCGCATCTAACCACACCTTGCCTCGCTGACCCTTGCCTGCAAACTGGCTTTGGGCCACTATTGTCATGCCCTGCTGTGCTTTATTGGCATCTATAAGCTGCATGGCATAGTTATTGGTGCTGTCTATACTATCAACTTCTATTATAGGCGAATCAGAAAGCATGTGGCTGCAGAATGAGAAAGCATGAGGTTAAGTGAGAAAAGATTTATAATTTTGATAATCCAGAAAGCGATTACCGAACAAAAATAAGATATAAGATTTGGAGAAAATCATAACTGCCCTGCAGGAAAGGAAAAAAGCGCCTGCGCGTCTTACCAAAAATAGCAAGCTATTTAAAACTATTATCAGCGCAATCCAGGAAAAAAAGGGTGATGGGATCGTTTCGCTGGACCTGAAAAAGATCGATGAGGCGGTAGCTGACTACTTTATTCTTTGTGAAGCACGGTCGAATATCCAGATCAAGGCAATTGCCCAGAACATAGAAGAAATGGTGGAAACGGAATGTGGTGAAAGGCCTTACCATATGGAGCATGGAGATACATGGACGCTGGTGGATTACGTGAATGTTGTGGTACACATTTTTCAGCATGAGCAGAGGATGTTTTACAACCTGGAGAGTCTGTGGGAAGATGCACCGAGAACGGAGTATTAAATTTTATGCAATTGGGAAATAGTAGTTTGGAATTTGGATGGAAGTGTGCCCGGGGAAGATTGCGGATCGATGCGCCTTTAATTTAGACCTTTCTACTACTGACTTTAGACTAAATAACGATCAAAAGAGAAAATGGAAGACAATAAACAGACGCCGGGGATGAAACCGGTAAATGATAACCCGAACTCCCCAAGGAAGGGCCCTAAGTTCAATATTTACTGGATCTACGGCCTTATACTCCTTGCAATAGTTGCGGCACAGATATACGGCGGTAATTTTAATGGCGTAACCGCGGAGCACAGTTTCCAGGATTTTACGGAATACCTGAACAAGGGACAGGTAGCAAAGCTGGTGGTGATCAATAACGAACATGTGGACGTGTACCTGAAACCGGGATCTGTTCCGACGCCCCAGGGCAGCAAATCCCCAATGATCGCTAACCCCGGTGATAAAGGACCAGCCTTCAATTTTAAGATAGGTACGGTGGACAGGTTTGGCAAAGACCTGGACGAGGCTGAAAAAAATATTCCCATCGACAGCAGGCCGCCGGTAAACTATGACACGCAGGGCGACTACATGCAGATACTGAAATCATTCCTGATACCCGTAGTATTGCTCGTAGCTATGTGGTTCCTCATCTTCCGCAAGATAGGCGCGGGCGGCGGCGGACCGGGCGGCGGCGGTATTTTTAATATCGGAAAATCTAAAGCGCAGCTTTTTGAAAAAGGCACACGCGTAAATATCACCTTCAATGATGTAGCCGGCCTTGATGAGGCTAAGGTAGAGGTGATGGAAATCGTTGACTTCCTGAAGAACCCCAAAAAATACACCGCGCTCGGTGGCAAGATACCAAAGGGCGCACTACTTGTAGGCCCTCCGGGCACGGGTAAGACTTTGCTGGCAAAGGCGATGGCCGGTGAGGCGCAGGTACCGTTCTTCTCGATGTCTGGTTCTGATTTCGTAGAACTGTTTGTAGGTGTGGGCGCCAGCCGCGTTCGCGACGTATTCAAGCAAGCGCGTGAAAAGGCGCCCTGTATTGTGTTCATTGATGAAATTGACGCGATAGGCCGCGCCCGCGGAAAGAATGTAGTGATGAGCAATGATGAGCGGGAAAATACGCTGAATCAACTGCTGGTGGAAATGGACGGCTTTAGCGGTGACAGCGGCATCATAGTGCTGGCTGCAACCAACAGGCCTGATGTACTGGATATTGCATTGCTTCGTCCGGGCCGTTTCGACAGGCAGATATCAATAGACATACCCGATGTGAAGGGCCGTGAGAAAATATTTGATGTGCACCTGAAGCCCATCAAAAAATCAAAGGACCTGAACATCAGGAAACTGGCATTGCAGACCCCGGGCTTTGCCGGCGCAGATATTGCCAATATATGTAACGAGGCTGCGCTTATAGCTGCCCGTAAAGGAAAGAGCGAAGTGGATATGAGCGACTTTAACGACGCCATAGACCGCGTAATAGGTGGCCTGGAAAAGAAGAACAAGATCATACTGCCGGAAGAGAAGCGCATTATTGCTTATCACGAGGCCGGTCATGCGGTTTCGGGCTGGTTCCTGGAGCATGCGCATCCGTTGGTAAAAGTTACGATCGTTCCCCGTGGTGTGGCTGCGCTGGGATATGCCCAGTACCTGCCTAAGGAGGTATATATCCGCACCACAGACCACCTGCTGGATGATATGTGCATGTCGCTTGGCGGCAGGGCCGTGGAAGAACTGATCTTTGGTAAAATATCTACAGGCGCACTCAGCGACCTGCAGCATGTGACCCGGCTGGCTTATGCGATGGTGTCGATGTATGGTATGAACCCGGTGATCGGCAATATTTCTTTCTACGATCCGCAGAATGAGAACAGCTTCTCTAAACCTTTCTCAGAAGAGACCGGGAAGATGATAGATGATGAAGTGAGGAAACTTGTAGAGACTGCTTACGTGAGAGTGAAACAGATGCTGGTAGACAAGACAGATGCTGTGAAGATGATAGCCGAGGAATTGCTGAAAAGAGAAGTGCTCTTTAAGGACGATATGGAAAGGCTGTTAGGAAAGCGCCCTTACGAGGATGCGATTGCAGCCGATGAAGATCCGCTGGTTCCTGAGAGCATTCTGAACCCGAACGTTTAAGAAATTTAGTTGATAAAATAGCGAAGGCTGCCCGGTGAGGTGGCCTTTGTTATTTGTTACAATTGGAGACGCTAAATATCGAGCCTCTTGTTTGTTAGCTGTTTATGTGTTCTGTTATCGCAAGTAGAGACGCAAAATATTGCGTCTCTACGTATTGTGTACAATTTGTAAAGAGGGATATTAAAAGGTAACGGTAAACTCAGACCCGTAGTTTGGCTGGCTTTTTACTTCTATGGTACCACCGAGTGATTCAATTTGCGTTTTGGTGATAAAGAGCCCTACGCCCTTGCTGTCGTGGCCGTGGTGAAAGACCTGGTTGAGCTTAAATACCTTGTCTCCGTGTTTACTAAGATCGATACCGAGACCATTGTCTTTTACGGAAAGCTGTGTTCTGCCATCGACATTACTACTAGATATCTGTATAGTTGGCTCTATATCTTCCCGCCTGTATTTTATAGCATTGCTGATGAGATTGTACAATATGCTCTCCAGATATATAGCCGGATAGCGGATCGCAGTCACATCGAATTTTTGAGTGACCTTAATATTATTCTGATAAATATCGCCCTGCAACTGGCTGGTGATCCGGGCCACGATCTCTGAGAAGTTGCAGAGATCGCGCTGTATTTCTTTGTCCAGCTTTATGCGGGCTACTTCCACCATCATATCGAGGTTGGTGAGCAGGGAACCGCTGGCCTCATTTATCATTTTAAGTGCCTCCTCATCGGGAAACACCCCACCTCGCTCGGAAAGAAATGCAATGTTCCTGGCTGGCCCCCGCAGGTTGTGGGCTATCATGTGGTGCAGCTCTTCCAACTGGTTGAAACGGTTGAGCAGGCTGGCAGATGCAGTTTCCAGTTCCTGGTTCTTCCGTTTCAATTCTTCCCTTGTCCGTTGTTGTGCAGTACGATCTATCACATCACAAACAAAATATTTAGGATGACCATCTCTGTCCCAAACCAACGAAACAATGATCACAGTTGCTATCACCATTCTTTCTTTTGAGACATATCTCTTCTCAATGGAGTAGGAGGGAATTTCTTTGGCCAGTAGTTTTTGTATAAGTGGAATATCATTGCCTATGTCCTCAGGGAAGGTAATGTCATTGTAATGCAGTTCCTGTAATTCTTCTTTGGTATAGCCAGTAAGCTCGCAAATTACATTATTCACCTGTAGCCATTTGCCGCCCGGCGCAATTAGCGCCTTACCTGAACCAGAGTAATTAAAGGAATTGGCAAACATCTCTTTAGTTTGCCGTAACTCTTCTTCAGCCTCCTTGAGATGGCTGATATCCATGTGCGTGCCTATGAAACGTAAGGGTGAGCCATCCGGTTTTTTTTCGATGACAAGGCCTCGGCTCAATATCCATTTGTAAGAACCGTCTTTACACCGATAGCGTATTTCGGTAGCGTAATGAGGCGACCTGCCGTCAAAGTATTCGTCTCTTTTTTCTTCGGCAGCCTTTATATCGTCAGGATGTATTTTTGACGACCATTCGGCAAAGGTGGAAATTTCTTTAGCGTTGTAACCGAATAGTTGGGTCCATTTGTCCGAAAAGAAAATTGTTTTGTGCTCAAGGTTGGCGTCCCACACACCCTGGTTCGATGCATCAAGCGCCAGCTTCCATTTATTTTCTACAAGCGTATGCTGCCTTCCGCTGCTGATGTTCCCGATGACAAGGAATACATAGTTGCTATCGGGATGACAAGCCAGTATACGCAATGAAAGCGTAAGAACTGCTTTTACATCATTGTTGTCCGAAATATACTCAGTATAACTATTGCTGCCGGTAGCGAAAGCCTCTTTTATAAGCTCCACGCATTTAGTAATGGTACTGTCGTTTCGTATCTCTGATATTTTTTTGCCTTCGTAGTGGCTTTTGAAAGCGCTCAATGGCGAGCCTTCTCTATCCCATATACGGGTCATTACCTGATCCCGCGACACTTCTACCACCCGCTCACCAACCTGAAGTAAAGTCTTTACAATGATTTCAACCTGGTTGTCGTGATCGTGATACATATTTTTCCTTTGGTGCCTGGCCATCACAAAGGTATTCTATAAATGTAAAATGGGCTGTTAGCAAAATGCAAACAGGCCAACTATGGGGTGAATTTTTTTAGGCGTGTGAATAGTAAGTTAGTGCTAATCGCAATTGCCAGTCCTGGCTCTAAAATTCACAATTAGTAATATTCTATTGTTCTTTCAACAGTGTTTACAGGTTTGTCTTTTAAAAAAATCGTCTCTTTTAGCCAATTTTTTTCCTTGTCATAATTCTCAAACTTTGTTCTTTCATCAACGAGAGTACCGTGATCGTAGTATTTAGTGCCTGTAAGGTTCCCAGTTGCATCATATTGCTGTTTGAAAAGGCTAACCAATGTGTCGTAAGAATCGTAAAAACGCTCTTCAACGGCATTGTTGCTACCATCGAATACTGAGACTATCTTATAATTACGCTTCGGTTCAGGAAAATTGTGTGCTTCCTCAATTCGATTGCCTTTTTCATCATATTTGTAGCTCTCTTTGCCTTCCAAAGCGTCACTGCTGTTGTAGCTGATATTTTCTGTATCCCGGTTTATGGCGTTATAATAGTAAATGGTTCTTTCAAGCAAACTGTCAGAGGCATTGACTTTCCTCATTTCTTTTTTCTGTCCCAATTGATTATAACTAAACTTCTCATCCGTATTTATACGCCCATCACCATTGTATAAAATTGTTTCCTGCTCATTACCGTTGTCACTAAAGAGATGTATTGTTTTGCTGACAAGGCTTTTATCAAGTATTCCAGAGCGTTCATCGAGTTTATAATCATATTCAGCAACAGATTTGATATGTCCTTTTAGTCCCTGTATCGTCAAATCGTTAACTATCTTAAGAACTGATTTGGTGCTATTCTTGTCAGAACAAGAAAACAAAGCAACGAACAAAAAAAGCAATAGATAGGTTTTCATACTTAGTTGTTTTGAAAATAAAGATACCTTATAGTTGCTAAGTAGTGATAATGCCAGCTATCAAAATCCTATTTGGCCAAGTGCTTAATTCGGCCCGTCATGGTTCGGCGGGGCTCACCATGACAGAATGCCTATTTTGCTTTTTGCCAAAATTGATAAGAGCTAAGCATCGTATAAGTTGGGGGTTTACTTAGCCATTGCAGTCTTAAACTCCGAGGTAAAGTGAAATTCGATCTTAGGATTGTTCTGTCTTTCGGTGTTCAGGAACCATTCGCTTTGTGCGAGATAGACAAGGTTCCCGTCTTTATCTTCCATAATGTTGCTTTGCTTAAAACGGGCAAAATCTTCTATGGCTTTTTTATCCCCGGTTATCCAGCAAGCTTTGTAGAAGGACAGCGGAACGAAGGAGCAGGATGCGCCATACTCCTGCAGCAGGCGGTATTGTATCACCTCGAATTGAAGCTCGCCTACACAGCCTATTATCTTGCGGTTGCCGCCGTGCTGCGTAAACAGCTGGGCGACTCCCTCATCTGTAAGCTGGCGCACACCCTTCTCCATTTGCTTGGTCTTCATCGGGTCTTTATTCACCAGTTCTTTAAAGATCTCCGGAGAGAAGGTGGGGATGCCTGTGAATTGTAATATTTCTCCTTCAGTAAGTGTATCTCCTATTTTGAAGGTACCGGTATCAAATAAGCCGACCACATCACCCGGATAAGCCTCTTCGATGATGTCTTTTTCGCGCGCCATGAAGGAGTACGGATTGCTGAAACGAACATCTTTCTCAAGACGGGTATGCTTGTAATAGGTATTGCGGGCAAACCGGCCGGAGCAAACGCGCAGAAAGGCGATACGGTCGCGGTGGCGGGGATCGAGGTTGGCGTGTATCTTAAAAATGAAGCCGGTGAATTTGTCTTCGTTGGGCGCTACATAGCGCTTATCGGTATCGCGGCCCTGTGGCATGGGCGCAATGCGGATGAAGGTATCCAGCAGTTCCTTTACGCCGAAATTATTTACGGCACTACCGAAGAATACCGGCGCTATTTTACCTTCAAGGTATTTGTCGGTGTCGAGCGCGCCATAGACACCCTGGAGCAGCTCGACGTCTTCACGTAGCTGGTTGGCATCGCGTTCACCTATTTTTTCATCCAGCAGTTTGTCGTTGAGATCTTCGATAGGAACGGTATTTTCCTCTGTAGATTTTTGACTGGCCGTGAACAAGTTGAGGCTGCTATCGTGCAAGTTGTAAACCCCCTTGAACTCCTTGCCCATGTTTATTGGCCAGGATAGCGGATGTAAGGATATCTTTAGTTCCTTTTCTATTTCGTCCATCAGGTCGAATGGAAATTTACCATCGCGGTCCAGCTTGTTCACAAACACGATCACCGGCGTATCGCGCATGCGGCACACTTCCACCAGTTTGCGGGTCTGCTCTTCCACCCCGTTTACGCTATCGATCACCAGGATAACGCTGTCCACGGCTGTAAGGGTGCGGTAAGTATCCTCGGCAAAGTCTTTGTGACCCGGGGTATCCAGCAGGTTGATGAGCGTTTTGTTGTACTCAAAGCTCATTACGGAAGTGGCCACAGAGATACCCCTCTGGCGCTCTATCTCCATAAAGTCGCTGGTTGCGTGTTTCTTTATCTTGTTGCTTTTCACAGCACCCGCCACCTGTATAGCGCCGCCAAACAGCAGCAGCTTCTCGGTAAGCGTGGTCTTACCGGCATCAGGGTGGGAGATGATGGCGAATGTGCGGCGGAGCGATATTTCTTTGTCGTATTTCATTTTTAGTCGTCAGTCGTGAGTCATAACCTGCCTGCCGGTAGGCAGGATTGTAAGTGAGTTATGGCTAATATAAAAGTGTGCAAAGGTACGGAGATTGTTATGCGAAAGGCCAATTTGGTGGCCGCGGGCTTACGGTTATTAACACCCTGTGGATACTTAAGTGCAAATAACTTTACGGTAACATTATATTTGTAGCAAAACAATCTTTACGAATGGCATTAACCACCCTTAAAGATGACCTGTTGCATGAATTTAGGGAAGAGCGCATAATGATCAATGAACAGATCGAACTGCTGGACCCACTGGCAACCTCCCTCAGAAAACCAGCGGCCCAAAGGCTCTTAAGCAGCGGCACCTTAATTATCTCCGAGATCAGCTGTTACATCGTTAGTTTAGGCGGCCTCGCTTTCATCGGGTTTATGCATATGATTTACCCGTTCAGCCTGATGGGAGAACTGTTTTACAATCCGCAGATACGCAACCGGGTGGGCAACGTGGACCTCATCTATTTTATACTTGCCGTATATGGGATAACAGCGGTAAGTGTTGTGCTCATCTTTATTATAGGCCGTATGGCGCGGGAGATAAGGCTGAAAAATGATATACTGCATGTGGCAGGCAAGGATATAAAAACCATTGTAGGCCAGCACCTGCAGCGTAAGGCTGCCCATGACACCATTGAGCAGCGCCATATGCTGGGCCTGTCTGGCATAAGTGTGCCGAATACAGCCCCGGCACCTGCAACACCCTCCAGGCAAAAGGTGTACGTAAATGATGTGATGAACCCGGGTTATGAGACAGCGCTGGCTTATAACGTTTTACCCACATCAGAAGGATAAGAATTTCTCCGTTTTTGCTTTAAAGTAAATTTATCCTCATTATCTTTGAGGCCTCGGCCTGAATTTATAAAACGGCCATTATTTCAAATTTTTTTAATGACTTTATACGACAGGATTCAGGCTACCGCTTCTTTCATCAGGGAAAAAACCAACACAAAACCAACAGCAGGTATTATTTTAGGCAGCGGCCTTGGTGGTCTGGTGGATATTATTGAGCGGGAAGCTACGATTCCGTATTCGGAGATACCAAATTTTCCTGTTTCCACCGTGGAAGGCCACTCTGGTCAATTGATATTCGGGAAGATAGGTAATTGCCCGGTAATGCTGATGGCAGGAAGATTCCACTACTACGAGGGATACAGTATGGAAGAAGTGACATTTCCGGTGCGTGTGATGAAGGCGCTGGGAGTGGAGACCGTTATCGTATCAAACGCTGCCGGGGGTACTAATCCCGGTTTCGCTATAGGCGACCTGATGATCATAAAGGATCATATTAATATCTGCCCGGAGCACCCGTTGCGCGGGCCGAATGATGAGCGGCTGGGCACCCGTTTCCCGGATATGAGCAAGGCATATGACCATGGGCTTATAGCGCTGGCCAAAGAAATAGCCGCCGAGCGCGGCATCAGTGTACGCACGGGGGTATATATCGGGCTGCAGGGGCCCACATTCGAGACTCCGGCTGAATACAGGATGTTGCACATTCTTGGCGCAGACGCTGTAGGCATGAGTACAGTGGCCGAGGTGATCGTGGCACGCCATGCAGATATGCGGGTGTTTGCTATCAGCGTGATCACAGATATAGGCGTGAGCGATGTGCCCATTACCATAACTCATGAAGAGGTGCTGGAAGCAGCTAATGCTGCTGCGCCCAAGATGGCAGGACTGGTGGAGGAACTGGTGAAGCGGCTATAAACGCCATTTTTTATTGGCTCCTCCCATTTTAACAGATTTTATACTTAACACCATTAACTTTGCCCCAAATATTTTTGGGCCAAATTTTGATAGATATCATTCGGAAAAAGATAGGTGTCCGCATACTGCTGATTTGCCTGCTGTTTTGCGGAGAAAGGGCATTTGCTCAATCTTCACTGTCCGGTGGTAACCCGAGCCAGCCCAATACCATTGCCAATGCGCCGCAAAGGGATACGAATGCTAATAAAACCAACACCGCAAAGTGGAAGGATGAAGAAGCAAAGGTCTCCTATCAAAAACTGAATTCGGCACGTGTCTATTATCCGGACAGTTCTTTGCACGCTTTTCAGCGACAGCCATTTACACAACCGTGGTATAGCGACCTGGGCAACCTGGGCAGTCCGGTGTATAACCTTATGTTCACCCCTGAAGACAGGCTTGGCCCATCACTGGGCTATCACGTCTTCGATGTATATCGGTTCAATGTGGATAGTCTTCCTTTTTATAGTACTACTCGGCCTTATTCCGTTTTCAACTACCAGCTCGGCTCCAAGCTGGAGCAGACAGCGGGCATTATGCATACGCAAAGCATAAAGCCTAACTGGAACTTCGCGGTAGAATACCACAAGACCAATTCGCCTGGCTTTTTTCAAACGGAACGCAACAATCATGACAATGCATACTTCAGTACCAATTATTTAAGCCTTAACAAGCACTACACCCTATATGCCGGAATGGTCTATAATAATGAACAGCATGATGAGAACGGGGGTATTGTAATACCAGCCCAGCTTGACAGCGCTGCTTTCCTGGACCGGCGAACAGTGGATGCTGCCTATGAGAACAGCAACTATAGCCAAACCAGATCAACGGTTTCAAATGTGCAACGGGACTTTACTTTTCTCCTGCAGCATAGCTATACCTGGGGAAAGACCGACACTACTTATAATTCAGATTCCACCCAGTACAGTTACCGGCTGATACCACGCTTCAGCATTACGCATAAAATGGAACTTAGTTCGGAAAAACACACTTATAAAGACCTTGCGCCCGACTCACTCAGGTACACCACGCTGTTTGCCCAGAGTTTTGTAAACAATGGTACCGGCTATTATACTACCGAAACAGATTCGGTCTTTGCCCAGCAAAAATGGTTCTGGATAGATAATAAGCTATTATTGAATGGATTTATTGGACCCGAGGGGCACCAGTTGAAATTCAGCGCAGGTATAGGTAACCGTTACGACCAGTTTACGTCTCAGCCCGTTTCCAATCTGATTGTTGACAGTTTGCCGAAACAAGTTTATTCATTGGGTAGGGATAGAAGCAGCATATTCAGCAATTATGCGGAAGGCGAACTGAAAAAAGAAGCGCTTCATCCCGGTGAATGGGAGTATGGGGCGAATGGAAAGCTTTTTTTCACGGGCCAGGATGCGGGTAATTTTTTACTGAATGTGCTCATTGGCAAAGAGTTTAAGAACAGCAGTTTCGTTGCTGGGTTCAGGGAACAGCTAAACAGCGCGCCCTACAATTACACGAACTATGAAAACCAGTATACTAAATTATTTTTTACATTCAATAATGAAAGTGTAACGCAGCTTTACGCTACGCTTGCTATTGCCAAAATACGTCTGTCAGGTGGCGTGAGGAGCTATGTGATCGGCAACTACATCTATGTAAACGACAGTGAAAAGCCTGCGCAATACACGATACCCTTCACGCTGAACCAGGGCTGGTTGCGCAAGGTATTCAAGCTAGGTGGATTCGTCCTTGATAATGAGTTGGTCTACCAGCAGACCGCAGCCAATGCACCGGTGAATGTGCCCGCGCTGATGGGCCGGCACCAGTTGAGCTATGAGCAGGCAATGTTCAAACATGCGCTCAAAATATCTGCAGGTATAGAAGTGAGATATAATACGGCATACCACCCGGCGGGTTATGACGCACTGCTGAACAGGTTCTTTTATCAAAATGCTACCTATGTGGGGAATGCCCCGGTTGCGTCTGTGTTTGTTAATTTCCGGATCAAGCGTTTCAGAGCATTTGTGATGGGCGATCAGCTCCAGGAGTTTTTTACACGCAATACCATACTGTTTACCGCCACGCCGGCCAATAGCTTTTTGACTTCAGAGCAAAAATATTATGGCGGTACAGGAAGTAACTATATCCCTGTATACGCCGCACCTGATGCTTTGATAAGATTTGGATTTACCTGGGCGCTGGTGAATTAGTTAGCAGTCGGCAGTTTACAATTTACGGTTGAATTTGCCGGTTTTGGAAGTCGGATAAAGTGAGGCTGCGAACTGTATACTCCCAGGAAACTGCGAACTATACTGCCAACTGCTTTCTATTTTCCGCAATACTTTTTTATGTAGTCGCCGGCTTGAGGGTTATGCAATGTTTCGGCCATCCTGAAGTCGGCGCAAGCGCTGTCGTTGCTTTTCAGGTTCGACAGAAATTGTCCGCGGTATATGTATGGCTGCGACCAGTTAGGGTCAAACTTAATGGCAGTATCGAAGTCGTGAATGGCTGATCGATAATCTTTGATCTCACCGTAGGCGATACCCCGGTTCATATACCCCATAGCATGGCCGGGCAAAGTTTGTATTTCCATACTAAAATCTTTGATCGCCCCTGCAATATCTCCCGATTTGAATTTGCAGGAGCCTCTCATACTGTATGGAAGATAGTAATCCTGCCGGAGTTGTATTGACTGGTCAAGAGCATTTATCGCCTCTTTAATATGCCCCGCAGCGTATTCTTTACGACCCACTGCAATCAATGCCAGAAAGAAGTCTTTTCTGTTGCCAACTGTGATCTTCAGGTCAGCCATGCTTGCTTTTTCATCACCCATCGTTTCTTCGAGATTTGCCCTGTTGTAATACCCCAGGGTGAATTTCGGATTGAGCTTAATAGACCGGTTGAAATAGTAGAGCGCATTAGTAAAGTCACCCTGGAGCTCATAAACACCACCTAGCTCATAGCATGCACGCCAGTTTGCCGTGTCTATTTTTATTGCCATATCATATTCCTTCTTCGCGTTGGCAAGATCGTCATTAAGTACATAGTCGTTGCCCTTGATCAGGTGCTCTTCACTTTCATTATGTTTCTGCGTACACGAGCTCCATACCAACAGTGCGGCGAACAGTAATAAGGTAAAGTTTCTCATTTAAATAATTTTCAGAAAAGATAGCAGAAATTAAGTGAACGCGCAAACGGTTTAAACGGCGGGAATCTCGTATATTGCGAATTCAAAAGTACAGTTGGGATTGTCGATTTTTAACCTGCGTTATTTACGGTTTTTAAAACATGCCATTATTTTTATAATGGCAGTGTCGTTTGCCGCTGCGGCTGCTGCTCAAAACAATATCTCTGAATTGCTTAGCCGGCTCAAAAATGCCCAGGCAGATAGTGATCTATTAACTGCCTATCATGACATTTTCGAACATTATGAGTATTCCAATCCTGACTCTGCCATTCATTATATAGAACAAGGCCTGAAGCTGTTCACCGCGAGAAACAATAAAGTGGGCATTTCGTCTATGATGTTACTGCTGGGCACGGAAGATGGTGACCAGGGAAGAATGGAACTGGCAAGGAAAAGGCTCAATGACGCGTTGAAGATTTTTGAGGATCTGAATGACAAGGGAGGTACTGCGGCCGGCAATAACGCACTGGGCGTCTTAGACGGCAAGACTGGCCACTTTAGCGACGCAACCCGTCATTTTATGACGGCACTTAAGATATTTGAAGAAGCCGACAATAAAAAAGGTATGGCGGGTACCTACCTGAAACTTGGCGTGGTGAATGAGCTAAATAATAACCTTGATAAAGCGCTTGAATATTACACGAAGGCCTCGAACATCATCCCTGATTCTCCGTTATCAGTAACTGCGGTGTACCTGCTGAACAACATAGGGATAGTGTATGGTAAAAAGGGCGATTTTAAAAAATCACTGGAATATTTTCAAAAAGCGCTTGCTGCCAGTGACAAGCCCGTATTAACCGGCGTAAGAATATCAACGCTGATGAACATTGGTATTGTTTATCAGAACCTTGGGGACAACAAAAAGTCGCTTGAATACTTTGATGAAGCACTCAAAATAACAGAGGACAAAAATATACCTGAAGAACGTACCCGCATTATTGTTAACCGGTCGTCTGTTCTTACATTAACCTCCCCGGCAAAGGCTACCGCGGATTTGAAGGAGGCTCTGGTTACTGCGAAAAAAATAGGACAAAGATCGCTACTTGAAGATATATACGGGAACCTTGTTGAAAACTACAAGATAACCGGGCAATATAAAGAGGCTGTCGCCATGATGGAAGAGCAACGGGAGATGGAAGACAGCACCTTCAACATTGAGAAAGCGAGGGAGATCGCGAATCTTGAGTCCGTATATGAACTGGAACAGTCGAACAATAAAATAAAAGTCCTCAAACTGGACGAACAGCGCAATAGCCTAAAGAGAAATGTCATAATTGGTATTGCCTTCTCACTGGGTATAGCGTTGTTGTTTACTACTATTTTTTACAGGAGGTCAAACAGGCTGAACGAACAACTCAAGAAGCGCGAAGCGGAACTGGAGAAGTCGAACAACGTGAAAGACAAGCTATTTTCGATAATCGGGCATGACCTGAGGGGACCGGTGGGTAATATTCCCAATATGCTGAAAATACTGGAGGATGAGAGTACGACATCCGAAGAGCGGAAATACCTCATTGACGTACTGATGGAACATTCGATTGCGTCGCTTGAAACGCTGGATAAGCTGCTTTACTGGGGTAAGTCGCAGATAAAGAATATCGGGCCGCAGGCCGAGACCTTTACTGTTGACGAGCGTTTGCAGGAGAATCTTAAGCTTGTAAAGAACAGCGCGGACCAAAAGCAAATTGCGATTGTAAATAACGTGCCGCC
This sequence comes from uncultured Bacteroidota bacterium, assembly GCA_903905065.1. Taxonomy (GTDB): domain Bacteria; phylum Bacteroidota; class Bacteroidia; order Chitinophagales; family Chitinophagaceae; genus Nemorincola. Next base: position 135,992 of record CAIVEW010000068.1, read on the forward strand.
AAATACCCGTATTTTAGCTGATGCCGCTCACTTCGATTTTATTATCCGCAATTTACTATCGAATGCGATAAAGTTTACTAATAAAGGTGGAACCATCTCGGTAAGTGCCGATACGACCTCGAGACCCGACTTTATAGTATTCAGCGTAAAAGATAACGGGATAGGGATAAAGACGAAAAACCTGTCGGAAATTTTCGAACCATTCAGCAGTAGCACACGCGGCACGGCGAATGAACAGGGCACAAGCATGGGCCTTATGCTGTGCAAAGAATTCGTTATTGAGAACGGAGGCAACATCTGGGTAGAAAGCGAAGAAGGGAAAGGATCGACCTTTTATTTCTCGTTCAGGAATGCCTAAACCGATTACAGCAAGTCAGCCTTTAAGCCGGCCAGCCAATTGATGCCGGGCATAGGGCGGGAGGCAACAACCTGGTATTGTTCATTCCAGATATTATTGCATTGCGCGGTAAACTGCCATTGATGCCCGTGAACCGGGGTTGCGTACATGAGTTGCACATTGCCGGTTTGATAGGGCAATAAATAAGTCGATTCATCGGTAGTAGTGAAGCGGTAGCCGGTATAAGTGTGGTTGTAATTAAATGAAAATCGCCGGTAAGTAAAGCCCGCATTAAGTTGTCCGTTGTACCTTGGTGAATAGGGTATTTGCTTTCCGATGCTGCCGTCGTTGTATATGTAGCTGGAAACCGTTGTAGCCAATATGTAAGCCGTATTAACGCCAACGTGGAACTTCCATTTTCCAGTGGAGTAAGTGACATTATTTGCGGTTTCTACACCCCGGCTGTGCACCTCAGCAATGTTATGGGGCGTCCAGATGGCGCCACCGAGCCAAAGTATCCAGTCATGTATGTCGCGGTTAAAAACGGAGAGGTCGTGATAAAGCGCAAAGTCCCCAAATTTGACTTTCAGTGTGTAGCCTGCATCCTCGTTCCACCCTTGTTCCGGCTTAAGACTGGAATTGCCACCGGGGTTGAAATACAATTCATTGAGGGTTGGCGCACGGTAGGTGCGTTGGGCATTCGCTCGGAATGTAAGCCAATCAAGGATAGCGAAAGAGGCATCAGCGCCCGGCAGAAAAACATTTTGGCGATTAATTGAGCCCCCTTGCCCAGTGATTTCTTCAACGCGGGTATTTACCGCAACATCGAGGCGGTCATTAAATTGTTTATAATCATAAGCGCCCGCCAGCGCTATTTTATCCTGCTGCATTGTTTTATTGCTATCCGGCAGGGGGAGCCATGCTATTTGCACCGGAATGAAAAGAAGTAATTGACCATACCTGCTAAATTGTTCTTTCCATCCTGCCTCCTGGTAATACTGATAGACAATATCATCTGTATGGAGTTGCACAGCCTGATAACTGTAGGTGACTTCATCGCGGATAAAGGATGATTTGGCGTACCAGGTGCTGCTTGTGGTTTGCTTGTTCCAGTCGAGCAGCAAACGTAGCGACCGATCGGTTTCTGTTTTGTCGGAATAGGTTTCAAATAAGGCCGGGGGTATATCGCGGTCGTTTTGCTGGTACCAGGCGGTGAGCGAGATCGTATTCTTTTCTGCTATTTTATATGCAGCCCGCAGCAATCCTGATGTTCCATACACAGTGTCATGAGGCATCCGCGTATAAGTACCTTGTTCCGTCTGGTGTCTAAAATTATCTGCCCCGAATTGTCCGAAGCCATTTAGGGAAAAGTACCATCTGCTACTTGATGTGCTGACTTTAAGGCCACCCATTAATTGGGTGAAACTGCCTCCTCCAAAACTGACTGAAAGATGAGTATTGCGGTTGCCATCACTTTGAAAAACGGGTGCATCATCTTCCAGCATGAGGGCACCGCCTACGTTGCCGCTGCCTAGTAATGCGGCAGAACCGCCATATACAATGTTTACTTTGCTCATCAGCATTACCGGCAGTGATGAAATATCAGCAATGCCCAGCGCGGCATTTTGTAAGGGGATACCATTCCATATTACCTGCGACTGTGCTGCTGAAGCGCCTCTGAAGTTCAAAGTTGCCAAACCGTTCATGCCGTAAGATTTCACGAAAACGGGTTCCTGCTGCGACAACAGGTTTGCCATATTCTGAAGCTGGTACTGCAGCAACGTTGCGGAATCAATGGAGACTACTTTTTGGCCAGGTGAAAATTCATTGACCCGGTCATCATTTGACACCTTGTGTCTTGCTTTTACTTTTACTTCTTCTAATACGGTATCCCTGGTTTGGGCGGTTGTATGGTGTGCAAACGAAAGTATCATCACTATCAGTAGTGATGAATAAGCGCCGATTTTTATGTTGTATCCGTGGTTCAAAATAGTTTACTCATCGAAATAAAAATGCCCTGGCCCAAGGCCTACGGTAAAAGTTTCTAACAGTACTGCGTCAGGGCGATAAATATATACACTGCCTTTTTGAATAAAGCCTTTTGGATCACCGATATAGATGTTGCCGCTCAAAGGATCAATGCCGAGCGCCCAGAAATACTGGTATTGCTTAGCAGCGACGAACGGCTGTGTCGGTAACTCGGCATCGTGTATGCCCATCCGGTATATGCCGTTGTCCGCGGTGCCGCCGTTTTGGTTTGCTTCTATAAAATACAGCGTATCCCTTGTGTTGTTAAACACCGGCCTTACTGTGTTAGCATCTGCAGGAAAAGTGTAGGACTTAAGTATCTCGCCGGTTGAGGGGTCAATACGCGTCCAGGTTGCGGTCTTACCCGAATATTGATCTCCCGCCAGCACCCACAGCATCTGCTCCATATCTATCAAGGCTTCCTGCGGGGCATAGCCAGCTATCTTGATTGTTTGTACCAACTTATCAGTAGCCAGGTCTATTTTATAGACGGCGTTGTCGGCTGTATCCCACGTGCAAATGATCGCTGAGTTATTGTACAGGCACATTCCTTCCGGGTTTTGGCTGGGTAGGACAATTGTGTCGGTCACCTGTAGTGTCTGCGGGTTAATGACATAAACCTTGTTGCTATATTCTGCGGAAATATAAGCTTTCGTCGGGCTTACAGGCAGCATGTACCTGGGCTTTGGTATACTGATCACGCCAGTGAGTTTCCTTGTGTCAGCGTTCAACACGACCATCTTATCGGAATTGTTGACGCATAGGAACAGCTTACTGCCTATGCGTTGCATGCTCTGGAAGACATCGCCGAGCGGCCGGCCGTTCGCCATCGAGTACAGATCGCCATATACACTGTCAGTCGTTTGTGAGAAAGCATAGAGGGAAGCGTCGCCGTTCCCAAAGTTCCCTTCACATACTACGTACGCATTACCGGTAGCGCCGGGCACTCTGTTGCTCACCGCATCGGGCTTATCTTTTTTGCAGGCTGCAAGAAGACAGAACAACGCAACGATCAGCGTTTTGTAACCTTTTTTACCCATTTGTTTCCGTTAGCATCACTTAATAGCAGGTAGTACATCCCGGCCGGGTATTGAGATACCGGTAGTGAATTCGTGTTTTCTTGTAGCTCAAATCGCTTAACGACGCTGCCGGTAACAGTAACGAGCGTTGCATTTAAACCAGCAGGAACATCCCCTTTAACACAAACAAAAACCTTATCGGTTGCCGGGTTTGGAAATACAGATACGGTTATATTATCGCGTAGGGAGTGAACCTCTGTGATGCCTAATTCGTTGAGCAGCCCCACAGCATCGAGATCAAATCCGCATGAGGGAAAAGCAGTGGGGTAGGGGTCATTAATTACCCTGCCAACATTGTCGCGCGAAGAATGGCCGCTGATAGCACCAATAACATCAACGATACGAACATGGGTAACATTATTCACATCAAGCCCCGCGATGCCCGACAGCTCCTCAAGGTCGAACGGGGTACCGTACATCGCTGTATATTTTCCGGCGAGGTTGTTGAGATTACTAGCCGTTATATAGTCGGGATTACCTATCTGCACATTGTCGGGCGTTAAAGAGGTGGCAGGAAACCGGAAGTAGTTCACGCCATCGGAGCTTACCTCAACGAATGCTAGTTCAAGAAACGCCTGTGAATCGTTCGACGCATTAATAAAGCCGTTTTCAAAAACCGCAAAGTCTGGCCCATCGCCGTTATAAATGGGATGTGCAAAAGTGAGCACGGCAACACCGCTATCGCCCAGGCTCACCACTCCCAGATCGGGAGCGCCTATAGCCATGCTGCTGTCTCCTGTTGATGCATAGCCGAGCCCCGGATTTGCAATGTCCATAAATCCACGGTATACGGTACAATGGGTGGCCCAGCCCACAAAAAGGCTGCTCGATGCACTTATGGCCGTGCTGCCGGTCAGGCCTGCCTGTGGCGCATATTGCGCGTATGCGGTGTGAAAGAGAAAATAAAAAATAAAAAATAAAAAGGCCTTCATAAATAACTTCCATTTTATCTGCAGATTTGACAACTTTTAAAAAGTTGTCAAATCTCGCGAATACAGTAAACTCCTCCCTGGGTGGGACACCTGCCGCTATTTCTTCACAAACTTAGTTGTGGCTGTTTTACCACCGCCAGATAGTTGTAACAAGTACGTACCAGCAGGCAAAGTCGAGGTATTTATCTCCATATGCTTTGACGTCGCCTCAGTAGTGCTTACAACCTTACCAGCCATATCCATTATTGCTAACTGCTGTACTGAACTGTCTGTTATATCCATGTACAAAACATTGTTTGCGGGGTTAGGATAAACTTTTCCTGCGTAGGATGACTGTGCATTTTGCACACCAAGACTACCAGGATTGGTGGTGAAATTATCGATACAGAAAAAGGCCGGTGTATTCATGCCAAACCCGCCGGCGGTGTCAGACGAATTAAGGTGAAACTGAAGGCTATCCACATTGCCTAAAGAGGTTAAGTCTACCCATTCCCACGTTTTCAGGATATAACGTGAGGCGCTGTCCGGAGACCTGTAATCTGCGAGATAGAAGTTTACACTGTCAGATGTCAACACTCCGCTTGTATAGCCTTTAATGGTTAGCAGAAACCATGAGCCACTGTCAAAAGCTGTGGCTGTGAAATACCCATCCCTCATTGCGTTGTAGGCATAAGTGCTGTTGGTTACGTAAAACCCGGCAACCGGCCGATTTACGGCAATACCGGTTAAAACTACCCGGGTGTAAAAAGCAAATGTCACCGGATCGCTGCAATAAACTGCCGCATAATTTGCAGAGCCAGCATAGCCTATTGCTGCTTTGGCGGAGTACTCATTGCCATAGCCACTATGTACGCTATCAACCTTATCGGAATAAGCGAAGCCACCCTGCCAGCCATAGGCGCTGTCGTAAACACATGGGAAATGCGCATTGCCGTCATAGAATCCTACATCTGTGCCGGTTGCCACATAGTTTACATAGGCAGTGTCGGTTGCCAGCGTCAGGTCATCAAAAGTCGCAACTGTCTGGGCGGGTGCTGTTGTACCCAGTACAAGAGCTGAAAAAAATAGTGTAATGGTGCGCATATATCAATTGGGTTTTAAAAACAATTCCCATCACGCAGCAATTGGGTAAAATCAGATACAGAGAAAAACGGGGACACCCCTGCCTTTATCTCATCTGCGCTTTTCATCCCGAAAGCTGCGATAAGCTTTCCTCCAGCCAAGGCAAAAGGAAAATGTTACAGAGGCAGGTCTTCTGACTTACTCCACTTTTTCGCGGCCTTCCCGTCCGCCGAAGGTGGACAGTGGCTATTTAGGAAGCAAAAAAGCTTTTAGCGGAGCTAACAGCATCGGGTAATGTCCAGGATTCACACCTGGTTCCCTTTTCATCCTTCTGCCACCGGCAGGAGGAACCTTTGTAACCGCAAAAGTATAAAGTAAAAAGTAAAATGAGCAAAAAAAGTTTCTGGGGAGAAATCAGTCTGTAGTCCTCATTTTTTCAAGCAGCTCACTAAGCAGCGTCGCTTCCCGATCATCCAGGCCGCTAATTCGTTTTTGCATGGCATCAACAAGAATATTGGAGCTTTCTACCTGTTTCAAGCCATCGTCCGTGAGTGATATCAGTGTTTCCCGTTTATCTTCTCTTGAGGTCGTGCGTTTTACGAATTTTTTTATGAGCAAGCGGTCTATTATCCGGGGAACATTTGAGCTTTTTTCGATCATCCTGGAGCCGATGTCCTTTACACACATTTGCTCCGGATGCTTGCCTTTCAGTATCCGCAGCACGTTGAACTGTTCAATGGTCAACCCATTGTCTTTAAGGACTGCGTTAACGTGCGTTTTTAACCAATAGCTGGTGTACATAAGGTTTACCGCTGCCTTATGCGCAGAATCGGTAAACCGGCTTGATTTTATGGCTTCTTCCAGCTTCATACCACAAATATAACTCGGTACACCGGTTGATTGTTTGACAATATTGTTTTTAGACCTAACAGCACATCCTGCGCAATATCCGTGCCAGAACATTATTGCACGTATATTTCATCACAGGCTATCATTGGCTTTTTATTATCACGGTAGCGCCATTCGGGCAGTTTGGGCAGGTTATTTGCGGTAATGCGGATATATCTAGCCTGAGCTTTACTTTCCGCATTGTATTCTTTTATAGACAGATCGTAATGTTCTTCAGGTGCACGGTTGGTAATGTCTTTTATCGAATGGTAGTTCATACCATCTACGGATACCTCCACAGCTATTTTTTCAGGCTGGAATATCCAGTGCCGTGGATCATCAAGGAAGTGCATTTTTATATTACTTAGGGCCACGACTCGGCCGAGGTCTAGTGTTGCCACCATCGGCACTCCATAAAAGCATAGCCAGTTGTAGCTAAAGTCATTGTAGCCGGGTGTGCCGTCAACTAGAGTGCGGTTGCCCTTTGCCGGATAGTCGGGTGCAAAAGGGTATTGCAGTGTCACTGTAGCGTCCGTTGCCCTGGTCGGTGTTACGCCTGCTTTCAAGATCGCATCCCACTCAGCCTGGTACTGATCTGGTGTAAGGCCGCCTTCGGAGAGTTCCGTAACACCTGCCTTCTTACAATTTGCAACAAACCGGGATATTTTTTCCGCCAGCTTTGGTTTTACTGTCCACTGGCCTGAGCGGTCTTTTACAAAGACTCCGAATTTTTCAATGCCGTAAAAGCGAGCTTGCTGCAACACGCTATATTCGAGCGGCAGCCTTGCCCTTATTACGCGGTCAAGGAGCGTAGCATTGTTTTCCACTGCGGCTTCTGCATTATCAAGGATAACACTGTATTGGTCGAGGAATTCCGGTGTGAGGTAGGAGTTCCATTCGTTTACCGGATTCCCGTAGATATCCAGTTTGCGGTGGGAGGCCAGCATTTTTTCCTCCAGGAGATCTTTATACTGCTGCATGTAGATCGCGGCCGGGCCATAATAAGCATTTAGAAAATCGGTGGTCAGCTGATTCACATCTGCCTTATCGTTTTCCAGCAACTTCGCGGTAAGATAACTACGCAATTCCGCCCATTCGCTATAAGTATCGCCGCTGCCCTGCGCGAAAACTCCTTTCACACCATTCTCCATAAAGAACTGCATATTGGGCTGTAGTGTCCGGAAGTTAGGAAAAGGCGCCAGGTAGTTGGTGAACTCAGTGATATAGTCCCACACAAACAGGTTGGGGGTGAGGGCGCCCCAGGCTTTTACATCGTTCCTGAATGCACCCGCCGAACCTTCGGTAAGCAATGGTTTATCCCTGTAAGCGTCTATGTCGCTAAGGAAAATATAGACGTTAGGCGCAGGCTTTAAATCCTTCGGTGCACGGTGCGTGAAGCCATAAGCGAGGGTAGTGATCGTTTTATCTGGAAAAGCTGCCGCGATGCGGTTTACAAATTGTATCAGGGAGCCAGAGGGGCTGCCCTGCGCATCATTTGCAGCTTTGCATTTGTCGCATTCACAATAGCCAATATCATCGTTAGGGCTCACTGACCAGTAAACGGCGTCGGGATTAGCAGCCATTCTTGTTTTCAGGCCATCAACAACTATTTTATACACGTCTTCATTGGACAGGCATAATTGTGTGGGCTGCCGCGTACCTTTTACCAGTGCATAATATTCCGGATGAGGCTTAAAGTAAGTTTTCGCCGGCACCAATTTGTCGTAGGAGTGCCCCCATAATCCCCACAGGTCTTCGAATTGCTGGAGCTGGTTCCACTCCAAATATTCGGCATCATGGCTGGCAGGGTAGTATACTTCGCGGTAAATAAACTGCGGCTTGCTTTCCTCGCGCACGTGCCCCGGGATGACTATTTTTTTAGCGACCGCGATAATCGCTGAGTCATTACTGATCTTTTTACAATGGAGGTACTTCTCGATAAAACCATATACCCCATAAATAAGTCCCTTACCACTGCCGCCATAAAAAACCAGGTCTTTGCCATCGGAAAGCAGCAAGCTTCCTTCAGCAGGTATTTTGCCGGGAATTATCTTTTTTTCTTTGACGGTGTGCCCTATGTATATGCCGGGTGTGCTCAGCGATGCGTGGTCGTCTTGTATGGTGAGCTGTACTCCAGACACGCGTTGCACATAGTCCTGCAACACTTGAGCCGCATGTTTTTCCAGCTTGGTTGCCTGGACCGGAATTATGATCTTGTACTCTGAATTGTTGTTGTCGGCTAAGACCAGCTCCTGTGCGCTGCCGTGGCAGGCATTAAGTGAAATAAGCGCAACCAGGCACCCGTAAAGCCATCCCTTAGTCATTTATCCTATTTTAGAATCTCCTCAACAGGCCCACGTTCACATCATACTGGTTCAGGAAGTAATTCGTTGCCGATTGCAGGTTAGACCAGGCTACATTGACCATGACTGTTGTACGATAGAATAGTTGCCTTTGATAACCAGCGCCGACAGTTACCGTGTTATAAGCATTCAGCGCAAACGCGCTAAAGTCATGTATGATATCATCCGGGGCGTTGCCGTATCCTGCGAAAAATGAAAAGTATTCTGTACGGTTTTCTCTCAGGTAATACCTTGAAGAAAAGCTTACCGCAAAATAATCTTTGTTAGGAATACCGGTATAGTTGACGAAGATAGGTGAACCGCGCAGGCTCAGGTAAAAATCATTCACTTCCTTAGAAACACCAATTACCGGGGAAATGCACGTAGCGCTGTTAAACAGGGAGATGTACATGTATCGTATCCCTAGTTCGCCGGTGTAGCCGTGCTTAAAACTGTGGAACAGGGAATAGCCCAGCCGAAGGTCAGGAAACTCCGTGGGATCCGGAGAATAGCCCGCCATACCCCAGGAGTACCAGTTCTTCTTATGGTTGATATTGGCCTCGGCTTCGAATTCATAGCCGGTACCATTAAACCTGCCCGCATAGTTAATGCGGCCGGTTAATGAACCGCCATCCCATTTGCGGGTGTATTGTGCAGTAGCTATGCTTGTCAAGTTCCGTTTTCCTGTCGAGTCAGTTAGCAAGGAATGCAGATAAAACAAGCCGATCTCATTCCTAAGCGTGTGACTGTACAGGTATTGGTCATAGTCGGATATCTTGGGGTCGAATGGATTCATTTTAAGCAGTGTATCTTCTGATAGCCATGCGTCATGCCATTTCTTCTGACTTTCCAGTATCACTGCCCTTTTTGATAGGAAGTAAGGATTTCCGGGATAATAGAAACGGCCACGGTCAATAAGAATCAGCGCGCTGTCGTACTGGCCTGTCTGGTTAAGCAGGTTGATGGTGTAATACAGTGGAATAGTATCAGCGGGCGCTTCGGCAAGTGCTTTTTTGAATTCGATAAGCGCACTGTCCGTATTGCTGTTTTCCATGTACTGCCTTCCGGATCCTACGAGCTGGTCCACATAAGCTGTTTTGAAACGGTTGTTGTATGGATAGTTTGCATACAGTTGTCCGGAGATAGCATAGGCCGCCTGGTAATTTTTTGCTTCTGCATTCACTACCGACTTTTTAAACAAGAAGTCAGTGGACTCGGGGTAGTAACGCAACGCCTGGTCTACAAACTGCAGTGCAGCGGGATACTGCTTCAGTGCCATCTGGATATTGATCATGTAGTTCAGGGCGTCTACATTATCTGGCTGGGCGTCCAGCACCTCTTTCAATATTTTAAGGGTGTTATAATAATCGTCGTATTGCATGGATTGCCGGCCAGCAGCAAGAGACTGCTCTACCAGGCTCACCAGATATTGCCGGTTATCATGGTGCTTCTGTAGCAGCCTACCCGATATTGCAGCCGCATCTTCATATCGCTGGCTTGTCTCCAGTATGCCAGCTTTTTTGAACAGCATTTGTTCATCGTCCGGGTTGTGCTCCAGCGCCTGGTCTATTACCTGCAGCGCGTCATCATAGCGCTTCTCCGCGAGGTAGCTATTGATGAGATAATTGAGTGCAGTCAGGTTATTATGGTCATAGTAAAGCACCACTTTCAGCGCTTTCGCAGCACTATCGTATGCCTGGTCGTTCATGAACAGCTTTGCGCTTTGGAGCTTCAGCTCGATAAATTCGTCTTTTGCTGCCTGCGAGCGATTTTCCTTGTATAGCTTTTCAGCAATTATTGATGCCTGGCCATAATTCTTCAGTGATTCAAGGATACCCAATTTTTTCTTCAGGAGCTCACGGTCGTTCGGTGAATTTTTCAGTCCATAATTAACCCACCTTAGCGCCTCAGTAAGCAATCCCCTGCTGAAGGCTATGTTTATGCAGTAGTTGAGTGCTTCTGTATTCCCCGGGTCCTTATCCAGGACCGCCTGGAATTGAGTGTACGGGTCTGTATTGAGGAAAAACCTACCTGCTTCCATGCGTATGTAAACGTTCAGTTTATGCACCTCAGGGTTGCCTTTGTACAGTTTGGACAATTTCTCTACGACCTCAATAGCCTCAAGATAGCGGGACATTGCGTCGAGTATGGCAATTTTTTTCATAAGGAACTCATATGAGTTCGGCGTAGCGGTAAGCGCACGGTTCACGTACTCCAAGGAGCTTTCATAGTTGCCCGACCTTACATCAAGGGCATAGATAGCCTGTAGTGCCTCTTTATTCATCGGGTCCTGTTCCAGTACCGACTCATACGCGCGCTTGGCTATTTCTATGTAACCACGGTGAGAATATTGTCGCGCAAGGTTGAGTTTAAAATCGAGGAAGACGCTCCTGATGTACGCGTCGGTGGAGAACCTTTCGTACAGGTAGTCAGCCATTTTATTCGCTTCCATCCAGTCGCCCTCTTTCAGATAGATGTCCAGCTTCTTTAAAAGGATGTCACGGTCATCAGGGAAGTATTTAAGCCCCATGCCCGCATATTCCAGGGCCTGCAGGTAGTTACATGCGGTGGCCTCAAGATTAATAAGATATATATAAGCATCGCGGTACTTCGGATTTTTTTCGATAACGAAATTCAGTTCATAGCGTGCGCTGTCTATTTTGCCAGCCAGCGAGAACGCCCGCCCCAGCAGCAGGTGAATATCGAGGTTGTGCGGCGAAATATCTTTCGCTTTATTGCAGAGGTTAATGGCTTTTTGGTAATGTTTTAAGTCTATCTCCCTCTTTGCATCTTTATACAAATTGTCGGACGACTCGATCATTTTGAGCCATTGCGCATTTGCGCCGAGGCTCAGTGTGATAAGTATTGCCAGAATTACCAACCTTGGGGTTGATCTCATTTTTGGTTATATTTTTAAGGTTAACTTAGCCTGCCTTAACAGCATTTTTCCTTCTTTGGCCCCCGAACCCTTGCCGTTGCATATTTCCCCATACATGTTTACGCCCGGTAACAAAATTAAAATATCCTTTCAGTGCAAAGAACATGATAAGGGGGTGATAAACAAACGGCTCAATAAACGCCATCAAACAAAGGCCTATTGTTTCGCCCCACGTCTTATAATACTTAAATGTTATCTGGTCCCACAACAAGGCCAATGTGGTGATCATTACCGAGTACGTATAAACAAACACCAGGAGAATGATCGCAAACGGCCAGTTGATCTGTTTTGTTAATATCAGGTAAATATAAAAAAGAATACCCGTAAATTCAATCAGCGGCGCCCATAGCTCAAAGAGAAAATTGTAGGGGAATACGATAAGGCCAAGCCGGCCATAGCGCGGATTGAAGATCACCTTGCGGTGGATGCTCATGATTTGCGCCATACCACGTCCCCAGCGACTACGCTGGCGGCCAAACACTTTTAGCGTAGCAGGCCCTTCGGTCCAGCAAAGGGTGATGGGTACGTACTTAACGGAGTATTTCCGTTTGTTATCCTTCATCAGGCAGCACATGCGCGTAATGAGGTCCATGTCTTCACCGAATGACTTGGAGTCATAACCGCCCGCTTTCACCGCAATCTCTTTATCGAACATTCCAAGACCGCCGGAAACGTTTGGCACCGCGTTGATAAGGTCCCAGCCCATCTTACCGAGCACAAAGGCCCTGATGTATTCCATTTCCTGGAACCGGGGCAGGAACTTCACCGGTGGGCGTACTCTGATCATCAATCCTTCGTCCACATCGCACGAGTTCACCATTCTCAATGTAGCCCCGGTGGCTATTACTTTTCTAAAGTCTTCTTTTACGTGTGTGTAGCCGCATTCAGGGCATGGGGTGCCAATTTCCTTTATTTTGGTCATCTCCTCATCCATAAAAGGCTTGATGAGCTTGATCAGGGTATCTTTATCAAGGATACAATCCACGTCGGTACAAAGGAAGTATTCGTAAGATGAAATGTTTATGCCCGCATTGGATGCATCCGCCTTACTCTTACCGTTTATTTTGTCAACAACTATGAGTTTATCGTAAGCGCGGTTCGTAGATTTAAATATTCTCTTGATCGGCTCGCTGTTCAGCTTTTCGATGAAGGCATACTCTACGTGAACGAGGTCAAATTCGCGGATGAGTTTTTCCAGTGTATCATCTGTGCTACCGTCATTTATGATGATCACCTCGAACTTCGGATAATTGAATGTAAGCAGCGACCGCACATTCGATATGATCGTTACGCCTTCGTTATAAGCCGGGGCTATTACCGATATGCCGGGAGCCAGCGGAGACTCAACGATGATATTATAATCGACGGAAGCGTTCTTCTTCATGTACCGCCTGATGGAGATAAGTGACATAATAGCAAGCGAGGCGTAGGCCATGAGCAGGGTGGTACCGTAAACGAATACACCCGACTGGTAGTAGCTACCCAGATTTTCCCAAAACACCCCCTTGTTAAAAAACTCTAAAATCGCCCTCATTAGTTTTCAATAAATAGTTATGTTGCAGCGGTTGTACCAGCTGCAGAACTTGGTTTGAAACCACGCCGCTGCATATTTCCCCACGAATGCTTCCTGTTGAAAATATGGAAAAAATATCCTCTCAGTGCAAAAATCACGATCAGTGGATGGTATAATATCATTTCGACAAACACCATCGACGCAATCCTCGCCACGTCCGTCCAGGTTTTATAATACTGGAAAGTCAACTGATCCCACAGCACTGCAAGGGTAGAGATCATGATGGCAAAAGAGTAAACAAACAGCAAAAGTATTATGGCATAGGGCCAGTTCACAAGGCCAAATATGGCTAACAAGATGTAATAGACGATACCTATGGATTCAACGAAGGGCGCCAGAAGTTCAAACAGGAAGTTGTATGGGAACATGACCATACCCACTCTCCCGTAGCGTGGGTTAAAGAGCATTTTCCTGTGGGTGAGCATCAATTGAAAAAGACCCCGTCCCCACCTGGTGCGCTGTCTCATGAATACCTTTAATGAGGTAGGTCCCTCCGTCCAGCACAGTGTTACCGGTATATAACGGACTGCAGCTTTGATCTTATTATCATGCACATAGCGGTTCATGCGCATCAGCAGTTCCATGTCTTCGCCAAAAGACGCGGGGTCATATCCTCCTGCTTTAATGGCAATTTCTTTGTCGAACATGCCTAGGCCGCCCGACACGTTTGGCACACAGTTGATCTGGCTCCAGCCCATCTTGCCAAGCACAAAGGAGCGGATGTACTCTAGTTCCTGGAAACGGGCAAGCAGCGGCCGGGGTGCCTTCACCTTAATAATTACCCCTTTATCTATTTCGCACGAATTCGCCATTCTTAGGGTAGCACCAGTAGCGATCACACGTGCATTTTCCTCTTCCATGATCGGCCGGATCAACTTCTGAAGCGTTTGCTCATGCAATATGCAGTCCACATCCGTACACAAAAAGTACGGGAACGAGGCAATATTTATTCCGGCATTCGTAGCGTCTGCCTTCGACTTCCCGTTCTCTTTGTCCACGATCACCAGTTTCGCATAGGCGTCGTCCGTTGATTTGTAGATGCCCCTTATGGGTTTCGATGCAATTTTAATATCGAATGCGAAATCAATTTTCACCAGCGAGAACTCCTTGATCACCTTTTCAAGTGTATCATCGGTACTACCGTCATTGATAATGATCACCTCGTACTTAGGATAGTCGAAAGTAAGCAGCGATCTCACATTACTGATGATCGTAAGACCCTCATTAAACGCTGGTGCTATAACCGATACGCCCGGTGCAAGCTCCGAGCCCACAATGACTTTATAGTCGGTATAGCTTTCTTTCCTCAGGAATCTGCGAACGCTGTAGAATGACAAAAGCGCCAGGCAAGCATAAATAACAAGAAGTCCCAGACCGTATATGTATACGGTTTTTTCAAAAATCAGTTGTAAGTGTTCTAATAAAGTTCTCAGCATTAGTACTTGATTAGCGGATTCAGGCAATGCTTAATGATCAACTGGTTTTCCTCATGCGTCATTTCCATCAATTCTTCAACCATCAATCGTGAATTCTGCGTATTGTGCTTGATGATGGAGCGTGCGGCATTCATGCGGATATCGAAGTTGGAAGAATATAGAAATTCTGACTTAAGGAACTCCAGGTGTTTGCCCGAAGCTATGCGTCCCAATGCTTTTAATATTTCTATCTGGCAGTTTAGCGGCTGGTTGTTGTATATTTTCACAAGCTTATCCTCTGCTACCTCTGCCGATAACTTGCCCAGGCAATTGATGGCATCAGCCCGGAAGTAATGGTCTTTATTTGACAGCAACTCCATTACTGCAGGTATAGCGCTCTGCTGGTCATAATGCGCGATCAGCTTCAGGCAGAAGGAAACGATACTCTTGTTGGTGGAATAGCTCACCCAGCGGGAGAAGTTCGGGATCGCGATGTCTTTGGTTGTTGTTATGATCTTGAACATCTCCAGTTGGTCCCAAGGCAGTAAAGGCTCAGTCGCGATATCAAAGAATTTGAAAGGTTCGTTTTTACTTAGCTGTATATAGGCATTCCTGGCTGCCGCCCGCAGCGCCGGGTTGCCGCTATTGGTTAGTGGGAGAATAGTCACGTCCGAAATGGGGATGTCCATCTGTGTCAGTTCCACTACCGCCTTTATTTTGCGTTCCCAGCGCAGCGTTTTCATTTTGGCAAATGAGTCCTTGTCAAGGCCCATGTCGATATAAAGTTTGCGCAGCAACTCACCTACTTCGCCCCTGAAGTTTTTGCGGTATTGTATCAGGGTATCGATCATCATTTGCCGCACAAACGGTTTGCGATATATTTTGTCGCTGAGGGCCTTTGGATCAAACTCGATGCTTTCCAGCGGGATGTCGTAGCCAAGGTTGGGGTTGAGGAGCACCTGCTCCGTAATCATGTCCTCGATCTTGGGACTGATGAAAGCCAATCTTTTCTCATAGACATAAGCACGATAGCGCTTATATAGAATAGCACTGTATGCAATAAGTGTTGACAAAATTGCAAGGAAAATAAAAGCCAGCGCTATTTCTATGAAAAGAGGTAGGAGGCTATATTGCTCATAGGCCTGAAATAAGAGGTCTGCCAGATCTTTCCACATGGATTGTCGCTATTTTTTTTTCGTAACTAGCTGTGATGTACTATTCTTGTTTGATAGCAGTTTCCTGATGCGTATCAGTAGTTCTCCTGCCATGATGGGCTTTTTCAGGTAGTCGTCGGCGCCCAATCTAAAGGCCTCCGTGATCGTTTCTTCATTTCCGACCGATGAAATGACGATAATACCTACATTCCTCTTGGTTTCATCGCTCCTCAGCCGGCTTACCACTTCCAGTCCGTTTGCATATGGCATCATCAAGTCAGTGACTACAACCTGGTAGTCGGCATTTTCCAGCTTTTCAAAAGCCTCCTTACCGTCTTTTGCTGTAATGACAACATAGCCATCCTTACCCAGGATATTTCTGATGGCTTTGAGCATTATATCATCATCTTCAATTACAAGTATGTTGGACATGGTTCTTGATAACTATAAAATCAGTGCCAGCTCCCGGCAAATTAACAAATGAGCTTTTTAAATAGGTTACAAATATCTGCTTTTTGTTCCAAATATAGTGCATTAGCGACACATTATCTAATTACTAAGCCAACTTCATGGAAAGCTATTTAAAATATTAATATATAATATGTTGTAATTTAATTGTTTAATTGCATGCACTACGCAGTTGTTTTTGTGGGGAATTCAAAGTGGAATGTGGTCCCCTTTCCTTCTTCTGTATCAAACCGGATGTCGCCCTGATGGGCGCGAGCTATTTGAAGCGAAATAGACAATCCCAAACCGAATGGTACTTCTCCTGAAGTTCCGGGTATTTTGGCCTGGGTGAACATATCAAACACAAATGGCCTGTTTTTCTCCGGAATACCTACTCCTGAATCTTTAACTGCAATATGAACCCTATCATTTATCAATTCGACGCTCACCAATATTTCGGAGTTCTCGTAACTGAACTTTATGGCATTTGCAATGAGGTTATTGATAACGCGCCATATTTTTTCTTTATTTACAAATGCCAATATATCTCCGGCGCCGATGGAGGTCTTGATCTGTTGGTGCTTGGCCTGAGCCCTGAAATTCAGTAACTCAGCACAGTTCGCAACCAGTTTTTTCATGTCCACCCATTCCTTGCCCATATTTCCCTCATCTATATCCATGGCTGCTTCCAGGATGTTCTTGCTTAGGTTGAGCGAATTTTTGCATGCTTCTTTGATAAGGTTGAGAATCTCTTTGCTCTCCTCGGAATAATTGGCTGAATCCTGTTCCAGGATGTCAGCCAGCGCTATTATCGAAGCGATCGGATTCATCACATCATGCGCCACTGATCTAAGTATCCGAGTTTTGTCTTTTTCCTTTTGGTTCAGCTGTGTGATGGCTTTTTCGAGTTTGTCTTTCTGTTCGTTCACCTGGTTGTTCAGTCGTTTCAGCATCACCACATTCTCCCGCGACCGGACAACATTTCTTAGGGTGAGGATAATAATAATGAGTGCCATTACCGCGATCAACGTCAGTACCCATACGTATATTCGCTCCTGAACAGCATTCTTATTCAAGAGGTCTATCTTGTAATCACGCTCTATGTTTTGTATCCTGCCATCAATATCTGACGCCATCAGGTTTTTATTTTTTGCCATAGCGGAATCATTAAGAGCTGTATAGGCAAGGAAATATTTGTAGGCTTTTGCAGAATCGCCTTCATGGTCATTGTATTGCCACATCAGCTTATTCCATGACAGCGCCGTATTTTTATTAGGGATCGTGTCCAGTTCTGCCCGTATTAGTTGCAGCACCTCTTTCATTTCACCCGTGTGTCCTGTTTTAAAATACAGGCTGGCCAGCTTCACCTGTGTCAGCAGGGCATCTTCATTTTCAAAACCTTTCTGGAGGTTAATTTGTATGCTTTGTTTCAGCAACGTCTTTGCTGTGTCAAAATTCTTCTGCGCAATAAAAACATCGGCGACATTGCCCAGTACCACGGCCCGTGCGCTCAGAAAAACGCTGGCTGGCTTGTTAAAGCGCATGAAATTGGAGTCAATATACTTTATGGCTTTGTCGTAGTAAAATAACGCGCGGTCGTAGCGCTGGCTTTTATAATAGCACAGCCCAATGTTATCCAGAAGTTCCTGCCGGTGATAAAAAAAAGCGAACTCATCTTTGCATTGTGTCGCTTCTCCATACGACTCAATAAAATAGTTGGCGCTGTTCAGATAGTTCTGCTGCCGGTAGAGGGCCATTCCCAGGCTGTAGCTGTATTTGCTCATGGAGCAACTATCGCCATTTTCATCCGCAAGGTTTTTTGCGCGGTAGTAGTAGTCATAGGAGTCATTATAGAGCCCTTTGGCAAACAATGCATCAGCCTTCATGTTGTATACCTGCACATACTTTGCCTGAAAGATTTTGCCGTATTTGCTATTGTCCAGTGCGCGTATCATACTGTCGCTGTAGGCAATGCACTTATCGAAGTCGTTAAGGTCTTTTTTATAAACATCCCAGCAGTAGTAATAGTAATTCAGATCATCGATCAAAGTGAGCCCAGGCATAGTTCTATGGCTATAAATAACGAATGCAAGGGCTTCCGATTTATTGCCGGCATCATACAGTTTTTCCGCATTTTTTATCACACTGTCAAATGCAGGCGTACTTACAGGCGGTTTGTCTCTCTTGTAGGAACACGAACAGAGGGAAAGCAGCGATATAAAAAGAGTGAAAACTGTTGCCCGCAAGGTGATAAGAATTTGTTATTTGTTATTTAACGGTGAAAATATGCCATATATGCGACCTACACAAAACAAATAAATTGAAATAATGAAGTCGATATATATAAAGGCCTATCGGATGTGATTTACGATATATCGTAAATCACATCGTCAAAAAATATCAATTAACGAAAATAGCGAAAACTTTTGTTAGCAAGCCTTCATTAACAAAAAAATCAACCAACGGCTAATAAAAAGAAAATCAAGGTAAAACTTTTCCTTTATTCAGTGAATATGTTATTTTTACACGAACTAATTCTATCCGCTCGCCCGATAGGTGAGCCTAAAATGTTATTTATGCTACGTAAATGTACTCTTTTGTTTTTGTTGTGTATAGGTTTGTATAGTGCAGCAAATGGCCAGGTTATTGACTCTGTCAGCATCTACATTCCTTATGGCACCGATACTACTTGTCCTGGTATTCAGCTGACTTTTACCGCTGTTCAAAGCAACGATACATTTTCGACCACGCAGTACAAATGGTACACGGACAATGTGTTTACGGGGGTGCTTATCGATACTTTTTACACCACGGCACTGGTAGACGGCGATAGCGTATACTGCGAAATATTGTACACAAACAGCCTTGGTGTGCTGGACAGTTTTAAATCGAATGTGATCATTGTGCATCGTAGTAACACTATTCCTCCAAGAGTGCTTATTTCATTGACCACGGGCAGTAATCCGGGTTGCGGCGCCACACCGCTTACCTTTACAGCTTATCCAGTCAACGGCGGAACGAGCCCAACCTACCAATGGATGGTAAACAGCGCACCGCTGACCGGCGAGGACAGCATAACGATCACCCGTTATTTCAATGCCGGGGACACTGTGTCGTGCATGATGGTATCTAATTCTCCATGCGCGTCACCGACAGACACGGCCTATTCGTCGCTGGTGCCGATAATACATGATTCACTTACAGCCACAGACAGCATCTATGCCAACCGGAACCCGATCTGCTTTGGTACGCTTGATACGTTCAATGCGATTGTTTACGCCCCTGGCCTTTCCGGTTATTCAATTGCTTGGTATGTGGATACTTCAAGCTTCCCGAGTGCTGTTGGTCCCATGTTTATTACGGACAGCCTGCATGATGGCTCGAAGGTTTATTGTGTTCTTACCGACCCGGAACCTTGTGTTGTTAACCATACTACCGTCTCAAATGTCATCACGATTACCTCTATACCATTGCAAAGCCCATCGCTAAGCGTGCTGCTGACAGAGGGCGCCAATCCCGGATGTCTTGACTCAGCGGTTACGTTCACCGGAACCTACTCCAATTTCGGCACTGCACCGGATCTTACCTGGTTTGTAAACGGAGTGGCTACGGCAACTAATACGGCTACGTTTACACACGTCTATAACAATGGCGACCTGATGACTTTCCAGGTAGCTACCACGGATAATGGTTGCTATTATACCGATACAGTTAACAGTCCCGCGGTGATATTGATTCGCGATAGTACTCCGGTGGCTCCGCTTATATCGCTGATCGGTGACTTGCTTGTGGCAAATAATGCAGGATCGTATACCTGGTACTACAATGGCAACATTATCCCCGGCGCGATCGGGCAAACGTACCATCCGCTTGTGTTAGGGTATTACTACGCTATCAGGGATAGCGCGAATTGTCCCTCCGCACCATCGAATACGCTTTATATCTCTCTTGTTGGTGTCGACAACATTAATCATGGAGAAAACGTAAAGATCTATCCCAACCCTACAACCGGGATCATTGATTTTGATTTCGGCAGCAATGCTGCAACACTGAAAATGGACATCTATAATATCTATGGCCAGGGTATGTTGCATGAAGATATCGACAACACATCTCATTACGAGGCTGATCTTTCTTACCTGCCGGAGGGTAATTATTTCATCGTGCTAAAAGATGCCGATGGCAGCAAAGAAACATTTAAGATACAGATCAAGAAATAAAGTCATTTTTTTAGTTGAGAAGGATGCCATGAAGCATCCTTCTCAATTTTCACCCGCGTTACATTTGGTTTCACAGATATTTTGGAAGGCAAGAAAAATATTTTTTACTTTTTCCCAACGTTTTACTTCTTTAACTCGTCTTATTATTAATGAAGGGTTAAAAATTTGGTAAGAAACAGCAAATTTTATTTGGCGAAACCAGATTTTTTAACTTTTTTGCACTCAATTACTCACAAAAACTACTGCATATAAGCGAAACTTCTACTAATAACCGCGGAACCTTGATTAAAGGATAATGGATGTTCATGATTTACATCCCTGACCTGGAAAAAGACCGGAGCGTTCAAACCCCAAAAAGTAGAAGTTATGCAGTTAACCCAACAACCAGACGCCCAACTGATCCATGCATTTATGCAGGGACACGAAACTGCCTTAGAGGTACTTATCAACAGGTATAAGGACAAGGTATATACCTCTGTGTATATGCTGGTAAAAGACAAATACCTGGCGGAGGATATCTTCCAGGATGCCTTCCTGAAAATAATAAAAACCATAAAGGAAGGCCGCTATGCGGAACAGGGAAAGTTTTTGCCCTGGGCGATCAGGGTAGCGCATAACCTGTGCATGGATCATTTTCGCCGCACCCGGCACCAGATTCCCATAACCCTGCCGGACGGCCAGGACATATCAAACCTGTTTGGCGCCGGTGATATGGCCTCTGACGGCATCGAAAAACGCCAGGTGCATGACAGTGTGCGTAAGCTGGTAGAAGAGTTGCCCGAGGAGCAGCGAGAAGTAGTGGTGCTGCGTATATACGCCGACCTGAGCTTTAAAGAAATATCCGATGTGACTGGGGTGAGCATAAATACAGCCCTTGGCAGGATGAGGTATGCGTTGATCAATCTAAGAAAAATGATAACCGATAAGCAGATGGTGCTTCGTTGATAATTTCGTTTTATTTTTATACTTTGCCCCATACATGTCTGAACTGCATCGCTTTTTTTATGCCGGCCCTATTGCTGGAAATAGTATTGTTACCCTTGACGCCGATACTGCAAAACATATTTGGCAGGTGCTGCGGATGAAAGAAGGGGACCACATTCTTCTGACCGATGGCAAGGGAACTATTGCTGAAGGCGAAATACATACTGCTGAGCGCCACAAATGCAATGTATCTATTACGAAGGTGTCTTTCACCGCACGCATAGGCAAGATGCTGCATCTCTGTGTCGCTTTCACAAAAAACAATAGCCGCAATGAATGGCTGCTTGAAAAAGCGACCGAACTTGGCGTCGGATCTATTATCCCGATGACTACAAGCCGTTCGGAAAAAGCGCACGTAAGGGTGGATAGGTGGGAAAAAATCCTGCAATCTGCGATCTTGCAGTCGCAGCAAAACTACCTGCCTATACTAGCGAAGATCACCCCCTTGCCGCAGGTGCTAAAACAATATGAGGATGTCCCTCAGAAATTTGTTGCTCATTGCATTGATGTTAAAAAGCAAAGCCTCGCTGAAATGTTAAAACCGGAAGGCGATACGATTATTCTTATTGGGCCGGAAGGGGATTTTACGCAGGAAGAAGTAAATTTGTGCTTAGGGAGCGGGTTTAAGCCCGTGTCGCTGGGAAAGCAAAGGCTGCGTACCGAAACAGCAGCAATAGCTGCAGCGGCTTATTTTAATGTAATGAGTGATGAGCAGAACTAAGTGTTTATTAGCAGCAGCAATATTTCTTTTTGGAGTTACTCTTTGCTCTTTTGCTGCAGAGGCACAAGGAATGAAGCTGGGCCTGCTGGTATACAATGGTGGTGGCGACTGGTACGCGAATCCCACCTCCCTCAAAAATCTGGCATTATTTTGCAACGAACAATTGCATACTAATTTCGACCCGGTTGAGGCACATGTGGAAGTGGGCAGCCCGGATATTTTCAATTACCCTTTTATTCACATGACCGGCCACGGCCGGTGGGCGCTGAGTGACGCCGAAGCACAAAACCTGCGCAAGTATCTCGAGGGCGGCGGTTTTCTTCACATCGACGACAACTACGGTCTTGATGTTTATGTGCGCCCGGCGCTGAAGAAAGTGTTTCCTGATCTTGAGTTGGTAGAGCTGCCTTTTTCATATCCCATTTATCATCAGAAGTACAATTTTCCGAATGGCCTCCCAAAGATCCATGAGCACGATGGCGGTCCGCCAAAAGGATGCGGATTGATCTATAAAGGCCGGCTGGTTTGTTTCTATAGTTTTGACACCGACCTTGGCGATGGCTGGGAAGACTTTGATGTGCACCGGGATCCACCTGAAAAACACCAGGCAGCACTACAGATGGGGGCTAACCTCATCCAATATGTGTTTACCAATAATCCGGTTGCACAGTGATTAGTCATTAGTTGTGATAAATTGTGAGTAGGGGGAAAACTGGAACTAGGTCAATTTCTTTTCTGATTTCCTAATGATTGTTACACCCATCTATGGTGATTGCACTGAAAGTTTTTAAGGAAAAGCTATTTGCTGAGATAACGGAGATACCTCCAATGTTGCAGCAGGCACATCTTCCTTCTTTAGACGGATTGCGTGGGGTATCTATTCTTATTGTGCTGGTTTTTCACGTATTGCAAAGGAATAAAGGCTGGAACTTTAACGGCATGTTTGGCGTAAATATTTTCTTTGTCATCAGCGGCTTTATCATCACCACTTTACTGCTGAAAGAAAAATGCCGGACGAAACAAGTATCGCTTAAGAAATTTTAAATAAGGCGGTTCCTGAAAATCTTACCTGTGGCTTACCTCTTCCTTTTGGTGGTGATACTGCTTAACCTGCATTATCATTTCGTTTCCAAAAGGGAGTTGCTATCTTCCGTATTGTTTATTAAGAATACAAGTGTCCTATCTTCAAACTGGGATTGGAGTACAGGCCATTTTTGGTCTCTATCCGTCGAAGAGCAATTTTATATTTTCTTCCCGTTCATCCTGAAGAAAAGTACAAATAAGTACATGGTGACGATCCTGTTTCTATTGGTGACCATACCCGTTTTACTGATATTGGAGCAAAGCAATGCCGGGTTTTTTGGTACTCGCGGCATGCATGTATTCCTCGATTTTTTCAGGTTCATTATCCCGATACTAGCTGGTGCATTGTGCGCATTGCTTATTTTCAAGAAAGTGATCGTAAAAAGGCTTTACCCGAATCATATTGTCCTTAACCTGCTATTGCTATTTTTAGCTTATTTCTGCTATAGCACCCATGGGGTACTGTATGAAATACAATGCAATAATTTGTTCAGCTCCGTAATAGTTGCAGCAGTGATAGCAAACAACATAGCGTATTCAAAAAATTTGTTTTTCAGGCTGATTAATTCGAAGCTATTGGTTACCATAGGCCTGGCTTCCTATTCGATATATGTATGGCAGCAGATTTTTCTGCTGCAGGTGCCGTGGGCGCACGCGTTTCGTTTTGCGGGCGATCTCTGGTTCAATATCCTGGCGATGGCTCTTGTTTCTTCCTGCTCTTATTATTTCATAGAGCGGAAACTGGCGAAGTTAAAAAGCAAGTACAGGTAGATACCTTAATATTTTAACCGGGCTTCTACGTCGTGTAAATAGTCAAGCGTTTTTTTGCTGACAACGTGGCGTTTTTCGATAAATGGAATTTTCGCTATTTGCCACAGCGATGCGAAGAATGTTCCCAAATGGCCTTTGGCCATGCGCAGGTAGTAAATAGCCCAGCTTACTGAAGTGGTGACAAAATATTTAAAGGGCAGGTAGCGCCACGCCACCTTGCTCTTGTTGATCCACTGCATCTGCAATTTTTTGTAATTGGGTGCGCGGCCCAACGCAGATTCTTTGTGGGCGATGGTCACGCCGTTATCAAACCCAATAGTATAGCCGGCATCGAGTATGCGGTAAGCAAGGTCATATTCTTCCATGCCATAATGAAAATCGGTAGGGTAGAGGCCTGTTTTTTTCATTACCTCCGCCTTAGTGATATTGGCACCCCCGGCGAAATATGCGGTCAGAAACCGTGGATTCGACTTGTATTTTTCATACATCTTGTGCGGGAAAGCGGTGACTTGTACTTCTTTGTTTTCGTAGTATATAACACGGAAGGTGATGACTCCTGTATTTGCGTCTTTGAAGAATGGCTCCTCAAATAATGCCGCTAAACGTTGAAGATCGGTTGGCGCGGTGAAGGCCATATCGTCATCAATATTCAGCAAAATGCTTCCCGTGGCCATTTGCATCAGTTTGTTGCGGCCCTTTGCCACGCCAAGATTTTCATCCGATAAAATGTACTTTGCCTTAATCTGCGGATGTGTATTTACATAATTCACTACTTCGTCATAAGGTTCTGTGGACGCATTGTTCAGTATCAGTATTTCTTCCAGCACTTCATCAAGGCCCGATTGTCCCCCAAGGTTTATTAATAACTCCAGCAGGTCCGCCGGGCGGTTGTAGGTGATAATAAGTATGGAGATCCGTTCGGCCATGTAGCGGCAAATTTAACCCCAAACCCCTAAAGGGGCTTCACAGTGGGAATATATTTTCAACTTTTTGCGTTTGCATTATATTGCCGCACTCATAAAAAAGGGGCTTGCTAAAAAAGATATTTTCAATTTCTGGAACAATCATTCACTGTTGAAGTTTGTGTTTACCTTTTATTTTTTTTTGCAAGGATAATAAAATAAATGATTGGTATTACAAAAAATAGTATAATCAGGCTTTCTGAGAATGTGTCGTAATGCCGTGGCTTTACATGTCTGTGGATGGAATGCAACTCGGCTTTATGCCAGTGATAGTGTTTGCATATTGAGTCGCATTTTTCTTCATCGTCATTAGACATTTTCGGATCATACAAAGTGTTAATATGACAATACGAATCGTAGCTTGAACTGTCAATTGCGTGGTGTTTTTCTTCCCTGCCATGAATTTGCTGCTTATGTTCGGCGTTGAGACGATAAATATAATACGAGTCTTTACGTGTACTGTCAATCACGCAAGCACAAATCGGAGTCCGAGTAGAATAATAATCGTCGAGGTATACTCCAACATAAAGCACGGTGATCCACATTGCGAAGAACCCGATAAACAATTTCATAGGAAGATAACGGTTTGAAAAAGGATTTATTTGCTCAATGTGAAAAACAAAATAGCTAAATTTATGACTCCCCTTCAGGGGGTGGGGGCATGTTTAGTTACTGGGAACAGCAGAGTTTTTCGCATTATGGCCACATAGTGGTTGGTGCAGGCATCGTGGGCCTGTGCGTAGCTATCGGGCTGAGGGAGCGTTATCCGGAGGCTACTGTGCTGGTATTGGAACGCGGCTTATTGCCCACTGGCGCGAGCACGCGAAATGCCGGTTTTGCATGTATGGGCAGTGCGACCGAACTGCTGGACGACCTTCAGCATACCAGCGAAGCGGAAGTCGTGGGCCTGTTTGCGGTAAGAAAGAAGGGATTGGAGCGGCTCAGAAAAATGTTAGGAGACGGTAGAATAGGCTACGAAGAAAATGGTGGTTACGAATTGATCAGCGAACAGGAGGCTGCGGTGCTGGACAAACTGGATTATTTGAATACTTTACTTAAGCCGGTTACCGGAAAGGATGCTTTCAAACTTGCTAATGATCGCATCGCTGAATTCGGGTTCTCGGGTGCTTATTCCAAAGGACTAATTGAAAATACCTGCGAAGGTGAACTCAACAGTGGGATGATGATGCGTGCACTGCTGGATATGGCTTGCCGGTGTGGTGTGGAAGTGAAGACAGGTGCGGAAGTGCTGGGCTTTGAAGAGGATGATAAAAAAGTTTTTCTACGGGTCAAAGATCCTTTCCGCACTGATGTTTGGCTGCTTAGCTGTGATACGCTGAGCATTTGCACGAATGCATTCACCAAACAATTATTACCTGATGTAGATGTAATCCCCGGCCGCGGACAGGTGCTGGTGACATATCCCTTACCGGGCCTGAAGTTTAAAGGCATCTACCATTTCGATAAAGGATATTACTATTTCCGCGAAATAAATGGGCGGGTATTATTTGGCGGGGGCAGGAACCTGGATTTTGAAACAGAAAACACAACGGACTTCTCTTTGAACTCACTGATACAAATAGACCTGGAGCAAAAGCTTGCGGATGTTATCCTGCCAAGTATACAATTCCAGGTGGCGCAGCGTTGGGCGGGCATTATGGCCTTTGGGGCCAATAAGTATCCGATAGTAAAAGCATTTTCACCGCGCGTATTCGGCGCCTTCCGTATGGGCGGCATGGGTGTCGCGCTGGGCAGCGAGACTGCGGCGCAATTGGTGGAGTTGATAAAAGGTTAAAAAGTTGAAGGGTTAAAAAGTTAAAAGGGTGAAGCGCGAAGGATAGGACGAAATAACGTTTTGCCTTATCAACCCTTTTAACCTATTGCCCAGTTAACTCCTTTAACCGGATACAAACCTCACCGATGGGCAAACCCATGACGTTATAATAATCGCCGTTTATTTTTTCTATTCCTGTCACACCTATCCACTCCTGTATCGCATATGCGCCTGCCTTATCGAATGGTTTATAGTGCGACACATAGTGTTCAATCTGCTGCTCTGTCAGGTTCCGGAAATACACCTCGGTTATCGTTGAAAAACAAACCTCTTTATTCTCTTTGCGCATACAAACGCCGGTAACGACTGTATGCCTTCGGCCGGATAGTTGTTTTAATATGTCTATTGCATGTGCCGCATCTTTTGGCTTCCCAAGTATTTGCTCGTCCAGCAATACCAGCGTATCTGCAGCGATCACGAGCGCATCATTTACCCAGAGCGATACTGCATCTGCTTTTTTACGCGCCAGGTGCTCAGGAACCTGCGCTGCGGGCATACCCGGTGGATTTGTTTCATCTACGTCGGCTATGAGCACTTCAAATTCCAGTTCAGCCATTTCCATTAGCTGTTTGCGGCGGGGAGATTGCGACGCGAGGATTATTTTATGTTGCACTGTTTAGATATAATTGTAAGTAGTATATAATGAATGAACAAATGCCGAGAATCATGATCGCTTTAAGATATTGGCTGGTACTATGATAGTGAGCCTGTGTGTTTCGTCTGTACAGAAATGTGGTCCAGGCAACGAGCGAGCTCACTAATACCAGCACATATACAGACATTGATACATAGTGATGCGCAAACAGGACGAAAGAGCCTAAGCACAAAGGCATGATCACCAACAAAGATAAAACTGTAGTGAACGTCCTGGAAAATTTAAGGCCTTTTCTAATGGGCATGGTAATGCAACCCTCCGCCTGGTCACCTTTCAGGTCTTCCATATCTTTTACAATTTCGCGCATCCAGGTAAGCATGAAAGCAAAATAAGCATAAACGCACAATATCCATCCAGGCAGAAATAGGCGATCACCAAACCTGGATGTTCGTAAACGAAAAAATATCTGGGGTTCATAAACGAAGAACACACCTACCGTCATGGCCGTAAGCAGCGCTACGATAATATTACCTGTTACATATTGCCTCTTGAAATCAGTGGAATAAAACCACAGCAGCAAAGTGCAGCATAGCTGGAACAAAAGCCACTCCGGGTGACCTGCCTCTACAGCTACTTTACCCGCTACTGCCAGCGCTATAACGTTTAGTAGGGTATGCGCGATAATAGCCTGCTTGCGCGGTATAACTTTTTCAAGTATTACTTTTTCGGGATTGTTGATAATATCGATCTTAACGTCAAAGTAATCATTGATAATATACCCAGCGGCCGCTATCAGCATAGTGGAAAGAGACAGAAGCAGAAAATTGAGCGGCGTAAGTATTTTAGGATTTTCAGGCAGAACAATGCAGCCCCACGCAAGCAACTGCGTAAGAAATATGATCAGTAAATTTTGCCATCGAATAAGGCGAAGCCAGGGCATAAATTAGAAAGCAGCTGGCAGTTGCAGCAGGCAGCTTCCTGCAAATTAATAAAATCAGCTCGTAGTGTTATTACTGAATTGTTAGATTCTATTCCCAGTCGGGATTTTCGGCGTTCCAGTGTATCTTTTCTCCAAGCTGGTTCAGGCCGAAAAGTTTGTTGAGGGCCATGGTAATCCCAAACTCATTATATGCACCCGAAACATAGTAATACGTGCGCGCGTAGTGTATCTGAAACTTATTGAGGTTAAGCCCCGCACCAAATGAAAAACCGGCAAGGCCGGGCTGGCTCTGTAATGCGAGCTCTTTGCGTTGCAGATCATTGTAGGAAACGGTTATGGTAATCCGTTTTGCAAGCGTGAGTTCTGCGGCAAAAATAAAATGCCGGAAGAGCTTATCGCCAAAGTGCGAACCATTGTCTTTCACTGTATCAGTAGTGCCCAGGCTGTTGGTGCCGGTAAGATCTGCGGGGTTATCGTAGCGGATATCCCACTCATACAAATGCTGTACCGTTGCTATAAGGCGCAACGGCAGGTGTTTGAATTTTTTCGAAGCGCCCAGTTGAAGGTCGAAGGGTACGGGTTCTGAGGGGTTTGAAGTATTGTATTTCTGTACCATCACGCCCATGTTTTTCGCTACGATCCCAATGTCAAAAAGGGTGGCTGTATCGAAATAATTGATCCCCACGTCTACCAGCGCTGCCGACCCTTTGTATTGGTACAGAGAGGAGTTGGCCAGCTTGATATCCGCCCCGTAACGCCAATGCTCAAGGTAGGAGCGCGACGCCCCAAGCGTTACCGCATAATCCACGGCATGGAACTCGCCAATCACATTACCAATACTGTTTGTTTGGTCGAAGGCGCCGTAGTTAAGGTACTGCATGCCAAAGAAAAATGAAGTGTTGATCTTTGGTACGTCATAGCCGTATTGCAGGTTGCCGATGTTAATGCCTGCAAAGAAATTGTTATACACGAGTTGCAGTTCGTTATGCATCCCAGGGCGCATCATGGCGGGGTTCTGCAGCGCAAGCGCGATGTCATTATCCGGATCAGCAACGCTGATACCACCTAATGCAGAAACATGCGGTGCGTCCGATAAATTCAGGTATTGAAAAGCTGACTGGCCACCGTTTACCTGGGCGGTGGCACTACCGCCTGCTATCACAAAACAAACAAGGAGAAAAATAATGCTTATTCTAAGGGGCATATCTCTGCTATAACGTACCGATACTTTAATTATTGTTTATTGAGCGCCCTTCTGCATCTCTTCCACTATTGCCGTGCTAACCCCGGTATTGGAGAAACCACCATCGTGAAAGAGGTTTTGCATGGTTACCATACGTGTATAGTCGCTAAACAGCATCACACAATAATTAGCGCAATCCTCCGCGCTGGCGTTTCCAAGTGGTGACATTTTTTCGGCATAATGGAAAAACACATCGAATCCGGCCACACCCGACCCTGCGGTTGTAACTGTGGGCGACTGTGAGATCGTATTTACACGCACTTTCTTTGCAAAACCGTAGTGATAACCAAAGCTGCGGGCAATGCTTTCCAGCAGCGCCTTTGCATCAGCCATGTCATTGTAGCCAGGGAAGGTGCGTTGCGCGGCTATGTAACTCAGTCCTAATATAGATCCCCATTCCTTCATGGCATCTGCCTTCATAGCAGCCTGGCAGACCCTGTGCAGCGACAAGGCGGAAATATCAAGTGTTTTGAGGAAGTTTTCGTAGCTCGTGTTTGTGTATTCTATGTTCTTGCGCACATTTGGCGACATGCCTATGCTATGCAGGATAAAATCAATTTTGCCACCCAGCAATTCCATGCTTTTCTGCATCAGGTTATCAAGGTCTGCCGTCGATGTAGCATCTGCCGGTATTACCTGCGCATTGCACAGCTTGGCCAGTTCATTTATTTTGCCCATGCGCAAGGCTATAGGTGCATTGGTCAGCACTATCTCCGCACCTTCTGCCACGGCAGCCAGCGCAGTTTTCCAGGCTATGGAGCGCTCATCCAGCGCGCCGAAAATGATCCCTTTTTTCCCTTTCAGTAATTGGTTTGGCATATGTGTTATTTATACAGGCGGTAAAAGTAGAAAAAAAGGAGGAGTGGAAATTCATAATTTTCCCGTGGGAATAAATTATATGAATATAAAGTATTATTCCCCGCTTAAAAGAATGACAATTTCCACTTTTCCTCGTAAGCCTTCCCTACCTCGTTTCCGCACTTCCCGCGTTAAAACCGCCACTTGCTACCTGCGGCTTTTCCAATAGCGCTACTAGCCGGAAGTTTGTGTTACAAAATCGAAGAGATATGAAAACAACTAACTTTTTACTGTCGCTGATGTTTATTTTGCTTGCAACAATCGCGGCGGCAAGTGCTCAGGAGGTAGCCGCTGCTGGTATATCATTGACCACAGCTAATGGCCGCACGGCCATCCATTTTACCGTTCCACGGGAAGTGAACGTAAGGCACTACCGGATCGAGGCAAGCGATGATAGCGTGCATTTTGGCGTAGTTGCAACACTAAAATCAAAGGGGAACTCTGTCATGCCAAATAAATACAGTTGTGACCTTACTGCCTGGAACTACAAATACTTTAGGATCGCAATTGTAGAAATGAATGGAAGTATGCCCTATTCGGCGGTAGTACAACGCACGGAAATACACGAAGCTGTGCCCGAAAAAACAAATATGAAGGTGTTGCAACCCGGTTCTTCCCATGTTCTGGTAAAACAATAACACCAAGAAGTTTAGTATAGATAAACCCCGATCACAGATCAGAATATCAACTACCTCAATTGAGGTAGTTGATTCTGAAAAATACAGGCATAATTAATTACTTTTATTCAATGAATAAAATAGATAATTTAAAGGCGGTGATAGTGGATGACGATGAATTTTGCAGCCTGCAGCTGCAGGATGTTATTACGCGTAAAGTGCGCGGAATAGACATTTTAGGCGTGTGCAATAATGCTGAAGAAGGCATTTCTAAGATTCAGCAGTTATCACCGGATATCGTATTTCTTGATGTGGAGATGCCCGGCATGAATGGATTTGAGATGTTGAAAAAATTACCCGCAATCAATTTTGAGATAATCTTTATTACCGCCCACGACCACTATGCGATCAGGGCCATACGCTTTTCTGCGATAGATTACTTGTTGAAGCCGGTAGATGCTACATCGTTGCAGGAGGCGCTGGACCGGGTTATTGAGAAAAAGAGAAAACATATAGAAATTCCGCAACGGCAATTAGAGATCATAAATCACCCGGCTGGTAAGCAGATGGACAATCTTGCTGTGCCCACAATGGAAGGGCTGTTATTTATTAGTCTGCAGGATATTGTCAGCTGCGAATCAGATGATAAGTACACAACTATCGTCCTTGGAGATAAGAAAAGGATAGTAGCCTCGCGGACACTGGGAGATTTTGAAGAACTATTATCAAAGCATGGTTTCTTCCGTATTCATAAATCCTACATGATAAACCTGAAGCACCTGAAAAAATATTTGCGTGGCGAGGGTGGGCAGGTCGTAATGTCCAACGGCGCAACGCTTGATGTGTCGAGAAGAAAGAAGGAGGAACTGATGGAACTTGTTTCGCAATTCTGATCATAACTGTGACCGACTTAGTAACGAACCCGGGCGTATCCCGCTTATAACGATATATCTAAATGAGCAAAACGGTGAAATCTTTTCTGTTTTTTCTTCTTATCCTGTCTGGACAGAGTGTTTATGCCCAGCCGCAACACGGCCAGCATACCGTTGATTCATTGCTGCCTTTGCTATCCAAAGCTAACGATGACGTCGCTAAATTGGGCGTGCTCAATCTGCTGACCGATGAGTTTCCTAATATTAACCCGGACGAGGGCTTAAAATACGGACAGACAGAGCTAAAAATTGCGGAAAGGCTGAGCAGTAAAAAAGATATTTCGCATGCCTATAATAATATCGGGTTGTGTTACATGCATAAAAATGAGCCTGATAAGGCATTGGATTTTTTGACCAGGGCGCTTGGCATTAATGGACAGATAGGTAACAAAAAGTGGGCAGGTGGCAATTCCGTGAATATCGGAATGATATATGCCAGCGAGGCTAAATGGGATAGTGCGCTTTTCTACTATAGCAAGGCAGAAAAAATGCTGAGCGAGATCCGAGAAAAAGAGTTCCTGGCAAATGACTATCAAAACATCGCTGTCGTGTATGTGAATACCGGCGACTACCCAAAGGCATTGCAGGAGTTGCAGAGAGCATTGAAACTGGAGATTGAAATAAACAACAAGACCGGCCAGGCAAACTGTTATGGCAACCTCGGTGTTGTATATAAATCGCTTAACGACTATCCCAGGGCATTGGAAAATTATACAAAGTCTCTGCAAATAGCTGAGGCGATTGGCAATAAAAACCTCATTGCGGCTAGCATTGGGAACATAGGTCAGGTCTATGACGTACAAAGTGACTATCCCAAAGCACTCGAATACTATTACAAAGGTCTCAAAATTACAGAGGAATCAGGTAATAGGTCGCAAATGACCGCGTGGTATAATAACATAGGTAATGTGTTCAAGGTTCAAAAAGACTATGCAAAAGCGCTGGAGAACTATAACATGACATTGAAAATTGCCGAAGAATTAAAAGATAAAGTAATGATTTGCATGGCAGAGGTAAATATTGGCACTACTTATATTCAATTAGAAGACTATACCCGCTCAATGGAGCATCTTGAGCGCGCATTGAAACTTGCGAGGGAAACTGGTTACAAGATAGCTGAGGGGCGAACACTTGGTGAGATTTCTTATCACTACCAGGTCCGGGGTGAGTATGAAAAGGCCCTGGAATTGGGGCTCCAGGGATTGAAGATACTAACCGAGGTAGGCGATAAAGAGCAGATAGCCTGGATGACGGGTGGGGTAGGAAGTACTTACCTGGATATTGCTAGAGATACGGCAGGAAAGTTCAGGCCGGGCAGGTATGTTCCGCAGACCAAAAAAGATGCGTTGAAAATGGCAATAAAATATCTCGGAGATGCAATAGGTATAGATAATGAAATCGGAGCAATAGACGATGTTAGCGATTGTTACAAACTGCTATCGGAGGCTCAGGCACTTACCGGCGATCATGCGGCTGCGTTAGTAAGCTTCAAAAATTATGTTCAACTAAAGGATTCGATATTTTCGGCGCAAAACAGCAGAAAGATAGCGACACTGGATGCAAAGCGTGAGACGGAACTGAAGCAGAAGCAAATAGAAGTGCAGGAACTGCAACTGAACGCAGTAAAGAATGAACGCAAATACTATGTAGCCGGGATTGCGGGGCTCGTATTGTTGTCATTAGGTATGGTGGGCCGTTTTCGTACTGTAAAAAAGAACCGGAAAAACCTTGAGGAAAAAAACAGGGTAATAGCAGCCGAAAAAGAAAATGCGGATGTGCAACGGATACGCGCCGAAAACTCCGAGCGCTTCAAACAACAGTTTCTGGCCAATATGAGCCACGAGATACGCACACCCATGAATGCCGTAAGCGGCATGACAGACCTGCTACTTGAAAAAGGTCCGCGGCCAGACCAGTTAGAGTATCTCCAGGCAATCAGTAAGTCATCAGAGATATTACTGCATATTATCAACGACATCCTGGATATGTCTAAGATAGAAGCCGGCAAGCTGGAACTGGAAACAATAGATTTTTCACTTGCAGAAACAGTAAAGCAAGTAAAGGACACACTTTCCTACAAAGCAGAGGAAAAAGGCCTGCAGCTAATTACCCATATAGACAGTAATGTAGCAGATGTGGTGATAGGCGACCCCTACCGCCTTAACCAGGTACTCATCAACCTGGGTGGTAATGCAATAAAATTCACGGATAAAGGTGGGGTGCAGATAGACGTAAAAAGGGTAAGCGAAACCAATGGCAATACGGCATTGCGCTTCTCTGTAACAGATACCGGTATCGGCATACCACAAGACAAATTGCAAAGCCTGTTTGAGAGCTTTACTCAAGTCAACAGTTCAGATACCCGCAAGTTTGGCGGTACTGGTCTTGGCCTTTCTATTTCAAAACAGCTGGTGGAATTGCAGGGAGGCAGCATTAGTGTGGAAAGCAAAGAGGGTAGTGGTACTACCTTCAGCTTTGTGATCACTTACAAGGAAGGCTCAGCTGAAAAACTGCTGCAGCGTATCGCCGAGGAACAAAAGATAGATGGCCATATGCTCGACGGTTTGCGAATTCTTGTGGCAGATGATAACGAGTACAATCGTATGGTGGTAAATGAAACGCTAAGACTTAAGGCAATAGTGGACGTAGATCTAGTAACGAACGGACAAGAAGCCATTCAAAAGCTTGCACAAAACTACTACGATGTAATACTGATGGATGTGCAGATGCCGGTAATGAATGGCATAGATGCAACGAAATACATAAGGCTGCAAATGCCTGCGCCAAAGAACCAGGTGCCTATTATTGCCCTAACTGCCAGCATACTCCGGGCTGACCTTGATATGTGTTCGGAATCCGGCATGAATTCCTATGTTCCAAAACCGTTCAAGGCATGGCAACTTGTTCACACAATCGCAGACGTGACGGGACGGAAAGATTTTAAGGCCGCTAGAACTAATTCCGGCGAAAAGGCCGCATTGAAGGATGATAGGGGGATAGTCAGCGATCTATTTTACCTGCGGGATTTCTGTGAAGGAGATGAAGTGCGAATGAAGAAATATGTAAACCTATATCTTAAGGCAATACCCGCGTTTAAAGAAAAATTACTGGCGGGAGTAGCCACAAAAGATACGACAGAAATAGCGTTGCACGTACATTCATTCAAACCGAAATGGATGATGATGGGCATGAAAACAACAAGTGAACTCGCTACAAAAATAGACCAGCAGTGTAAAGACAACGACGATGGCGTATATGAAAACGTTATGTTAGTGCTGCTGCAGACCGATCGGTCGGTGGAAGAACTAAAAGACAGGTGTTGAGTTTACACCACGTTTTTACCAGCTGATTTGAAGTAGACTTGCAACTGTCTTTGAGTTAAGGATAATATCCTAAATTCGTTAAGAATTATTAAACCAAATGGAAAGGTATGACTAGCAAATTGGCCAAAAAAATATTCGTAGTTGATGATGATGAAATGATGTCTGCTGCGCTTGAAGATTACCTGACAAGGAAAACCCACCACGATGTCCACTTGTTCAATACAGGAGAGGCATGCCTGGAGCACCTGTACGAAAGTCCGGATATTGTGATTCTCGATTACAACCTCAACTCGGTGTATAAAAATGCGGCCAACGGAATGAAGATATTGGAAGCAATAAAAAAGGAGGACCGGAGCATAAGAGTAATAATGCTATCTAGCCAGGAGGCTTATGGCACTGCCCTGCAGACCATAACCAAGGGAGCGGAAGAGTACGTGATCAAGGCCGAAGATGCTTTCGAGAAGATCGCAGCACTCTGTAATTCATGAGCAGATTACTTTTTTGGAGTTGCAGCACCGATTTACTTTCTTACAATGATCTCCACACGCCTGTTCTTCCTTTGTCCTTCCTCGGTATCGTTGGGCGCTATCATTTTGGCTTCACCCCAACCCTTGGCTTGCACCTGGGCATCATCTATACCAAAAGCCGTAATCGTTTTTGACACCATGCCGGCCCTTTTGTAGGAGAGCTCCTCGTTGATCATGGGTGTGCCCGTATTATCGGTATAAGCATTCACAAACACCACCATGGCTTTATTGCTAAGCAGCGGTTCGAGAGCCGAGCGTAATACAGCCACATCTGAATCCGCGAGTTCCACCCTGTTCACATCAAAGTGTATGGTTGCCACAAGGCTGTCATGCACTGGTTTTATGGGGTTGTAGTTTGATGGCAGCATCACCACATTGTGTACCAGCGGTTTATGAAGGTAAGAGGTATCAAAATCCAGCGTGTCATGCACCTGAGTGTATTCCACGTGCCAGCTATGTATCGCATATTTTTTCCCCACCGCCAGCGATATCAGGAAGCTCGCATCTCCGCGGTTACTCTGGAACTGGTAAAGTGTATCACCGGTCACCGCATTGCATACGAACATCACGGTGTAATTCAGCCGCTGGCCGCTGAGACTGTCATATACATAGCCCTCTATGTTGCCGGTGGGTATGGGCTGCAGGAAGGGTGGGAGGGAAACCTGGTAAAGATCGAAATTACCGGGAGGGCCGTTACGGTCAGAAGCGAAATACATTTTTCGGCCATCCATGGTCACGTACTGGCTTTTTTCGTCACTGGCTGTATTGATAGGGTAGCCAAGGTTCCGCGCCTGGTCCCAGGTGTGCTCGTTGATGCGCTTGCTCATAAAAATATCTGAGCCGCCCATGCCCGGCCAGCCATCACTGGCAAAGAAAAGGGTGCGGTTGTCTACCGAGATAAAGGGAGCGGTTTCATTACCTGCTGTATTTATTTTAGGCCCTGCATTTACCGGCAACTGCCACAATCCATTGTCGAAGCGTGATATCCAGATATCCATTCCTCCATACCCTCCGGGCCGGTCGCTCACGAAGTAGAGTTCCCTGTTGTCCGGAGATAGAGATGGCTGGCCCTCATATGCGGGTGTGTTGATGGTTGCGCCGAATGGCTGTGGTGTCGTCCACTCACCATCCTTGGTTACCCGGTAGGACATCAGCAGGTCGCAGCCGCCTTCTGTCCAGGCATCCCAGCTACGGTTATCGCAACGGGTGAAAAACATATAATGCCCATCCGTAGAAATAAATTGAGCAGATTCCGGATCAGGTGTGTTGAAGATGCCCAAATTTCGCCCGGAGCACCAGTCGCCGCAGGTATCCATCGCACTGTAATAAAGGTCATCGTCCATATTGTTCATGCGCCGGGTATAGTACAGCAGGCCTGTATCTGCCGACATACAAGGATAGAGCTCCGCATCCGGTGTGTTGATCCGTACCAGGTTTTCCGGCCAATTGCGCGACTGGTTGATCAACGCGGATCTTACAAACTCGGCCTGTGCTTTCAGCTTTCGCCATTCCGGGTCATCGAGGTGAGAATTGATAGTTTGCAGCGCCTCGTCTGCATATCCGCAGGCAATGAGGCTTTTTACGAGCGGCTTGCCGAATCGTTGCTTGCCATTTGCACATCGTGCAACTGCCTTGCGGAATACATCAGCAGCCTGCGGGTATTTGCGAGCTTCAAAGTACCACTGGCCGAGTTGTGCGTACGCATCTGAAAAGGAATGCGACTTGGCTATCGCGTGCTCCATTTTTTTACAAGCCTTATCTGGTTTTTTGGCAGCACGTTCGCGCAATGCGGCCTCATAGCAACGGTCCGCCCGCTTGGGAACCTGCGCCACTGCAATAAAGCACGAAAACAAACAGCAAAATAAAATTAATATGCTCAGTCGCATCAGTCGCGAAAAGTACGGAAAAAATGCATAAACCTCTTCCTCGCGGAAGATTGTTCGGCGACTTCTGTGCACCTACTCCTTGATGACGTTCAGGGTTTGCACCTGTAAGTCATCTATAAAACGTACAAAATAAACACCTGTACACATACCATTCATATCTATAGATATTTTGTGGCCGTCTACCTGTTGTGAATTTATCTTCCTGCCCGCTACGTCACTAACGATCAGTTGTGCGCCGTTTCGTATGGTTCCGTTTATTTCAATCGTCAGTACATCGGTCACAGGGTTCGGAAAAGCAGTAATGTGTAAGCTGCCTGTAATCTGCGTAACACCGGTAGTACCCGGAAGCGTCAAAAAAGGCACCGTTACCCATGCCGATAGGTTTCCTATGGCACAGCTGTCAAGTACATGGGCATAATAGCTCTGTCCTGCGGTCAGGCCGGTTAACGGTATACTTGTGGCTGTAGTCGCAGTGCCCGGTGTTGCGGGGGCAGCTGCACTTGTATTCACAATATATTCATACCCTAAAGAGCCTGCAACTGCCGTCCAGCTTAAGGTGGCACTTGTGTTTGTGATGGAAGATACAGAGAGCCCTGTAACTGTATCACACGCAGTAACCGATAGGGTTGAAAAAGGAACGGTCACCCATTCCGAAAGGTTTCCCACACCACAGCTGTCGAGAACATGGGCGTAATAATTTTGGCCGGGGGTAAGGCCGGTCACAGTTATTGTTGTGCCGGCAACAAACGAACCAAGCACACTGGGCGAGGCTGAATTCATATCAACAACGTACCAGTATCCGGATGATCCTGCAACCGCTGTCCAGGTAAGGTTTGCGCTGGTGCTGCTAATGGAAGAAACAGTAAGTCCGGTAACCGTGTCACAAGTAATAGTAAGCGGACTGTAAAAGGCACGTATGCGGCTGTTGTTCCAATCCACAAAATATACATTATTGTAGTAGTCCACTGTTACGTCCACAGGTTGGTTTACCTCTGCGGCCGTGGCAGGCCCCCAGTCGCCGCTATAGCCCGCTGTTCCGGTTCCGGCTACACTAGAGATGATCCCGGTAAAAGCATCGATCCTGCGGATGCGGTTGTTGTAGCAATCGCAGATAAAGATATTTCCCTGCCGGTCGATGGCTATGCCGCCGGGGTAGTTTAATTCCGCAGCAGTAGCTGGCCCGCCGTCCCCACTTGATCCGAGGGTACCGTTTCCGGCGATCGTATTGATGATGCCAAATGCATCTACCTTTCGTATCCTGTGATGTCCGTTATCTGTAATATACAAATTGCCTACGGAATCCATCCGCACATAGTTGGGAAGGGATATGTCCGCAGCAGTTGCCGGCCCCAGGTCGCCGCTAAACCCGCTCGTGCCAGTGCCTACAACTGTAGAAATAATGCCCGATGTGCTGATCTTGCGTATCCGGTTATTGTGCTGGTCTGCCACAAACAGATTACCAAGAGAATCAACAGTAATACCTAAAGGGTAATTAAACTTTGCGGATGTAGCAGGTCCGCCATCTCCGAAGAAACCGGTCACGCCTGCGGTTCCCGCGATCGTCGTTATTATACCAGCCCCATCCACTTTGCGAACCACCTGATTGTTATAATCGCAGAAATAAACATTGTTATGCCTATCAACT
This sequence comes from uncultured Bacteroidota bacterium, assembly GCA_903905065.1. Lineage (GTDB taxonomy): Bacteria > Bacteroidota > Bacteroidia > Chitinophagales > Chitinophagaceae > Nemorincola. The sequence continues at coordinate 175,328 of CAIVEW010000068.1, forward strand.
GCCACGCCACCCGGTATGCTCATGTGAGCTGTATCGGCAAGGCCGCCATCTCCATAGAAACCATCAATGCCGTCGCCTGCTTTAGTAAATATGATGCCTCCCGGCCCTAGTTTCAGTTGCCTCACTCGGTAGTTCAACCTGTCGCCGATGAACAGGCTGCCGTATCCTGATCCGCCAAAGGAAAGAAAACCAGGGAAGTTTATCTCCGCAAGCGTATCTGGCCCGCCATCACCCGCATAGCCGGCAGTTCCGTTCCCGCATATGGTGTGGATATTTTGGCCTTGCGAGAAATGGCTGGTCAAAAGCAAAGCCATGATTATTAACCCAGTACTTATTTGTTTCGTGCAAAATGCATTTTTCATTTATTGAGGATTTATGTAAAATTATCAGTCAAATATATATTGTTCTTTCGTGAAACATAGAGATTTTTCAAAGTGTAAAGTTGAAAATCCCTTTCTCACCTGCTGATTCAAAATGACATAATTTTGTACCTTCCAAATCACATCCAACAATCTACATGTCCACAATAGTAGTATGCCCTAATTGTAAAACGGAGTTTGAACCCACCGCTGCCATTGCTCAGTCGGTAAGAGATGATATGGCAAAGGAGTATAACCAGAAATGGGTGGAAAACTCCAAACAAAAGGAGGAGCAGTTCAGAAAGGAAAAAGAGCAGTGGCTGAAACAGCAGCAGGAGAAAGAGCAGCAATGGCAACAGCAGCAGCAGGAGCTTGCCAGGAAAGCGGAAGCAGAAAAGAAAATAGTTGAAGCCCAACTAAAAAGAGAACTCGAACAAAAAGTAGGGGCTGACTTTGAAAACAAGCTAAAGCTGCTTGAGGACGCCAACAAAACTAACCAGGCGAAACTAGCCGAGGCACGGGAAAAGGAAATGGACTTCCTGAAAAAGATGCAAGAGCTACAGACACGGGAGCAGGAGATGGAGCTGCAAATGCAGCGCCGTCTGCTGGATGAGCGCAACAAACTTGCCGAGCAGGTAAAGAAGGAAGAAGAAGAAAAAAACAAACTGCGCGATACCGAGTTCGAAATGAAGCTCAAAGAACGTGACAAGCAACTGGACGACCAGCGCAAGCTGATAGAAGAAATGAAGCGTAAGAGCGAGCAAGGTTCTATGCAGCTACAAGGCGAGGTGCAGGAACTGGCGCTCGAGCATATGCTGCGCTATGCTTTCCCATTCGACCTGGTGAGTGAAGTGGGCAAGGGGGTGCGTGGCGCAGACTGCATACAAACCGTGCGCAACAGCTTCGGGCAGGAGTGTGGCAAGATCATCTTTGAGAGCAAGCGCACCAAGGACTTCAGTGAAGACTGGGTGGAAAAGCTAAAGGCAGATATGCGTTCGCTGGGTGCAGACGTAGCGGTGATCGTTACACAGGCCATGCCCAAGGACATGAATGGCTTTGGTGAGCATAACGGAGTCTGGATATGCACTTTTGGTGAGGCAAGGTCCCTGGTGCATGTGCTGCGGGATGCGGTGATAAAAGTATACAATGCTGCCAAAAGCCAGGAAGGCAAGGGCGATAAGATGGCCCTCTTGTATCAGTACCTCATAAGCAGCGAATTCTCCGAGCAATGGAGCGCGATCCGCGATGGCTTTATGGGCATGAGGATGTCCATACAAAAGGAGCGGGATGCCATGGAGAAGCTATGGAAATCGCGGGAAAAGCAACTAGAACGAGTGTTACTGAGTGCCGCTCACATCAAAGGTTCCATAGAAGGTATAGCAGGTATGGATGTGGACCTGAACCTGCTGTCGGAAGGAGATAATGGATACGTGCTGGAGTAACGAGCGTCTGCTAGCTGAATCAAGTTAATCAAACAAATCACGGTTCAGACCCGCTCCAATATCACTGCATACCCCTGTCCAAGGCCGATACACATGGTAGCCAGCGCATACTTCTTTTGCTGCTTATGCAACTCCAGTGCGGCTGAGTAAATGATGCGTGCGCCAGACATGCCCAAGGGATGGCCAATAGCTATAGCCCCGCCGTTAGGGTTGATGCGGGGATCATTATCCGCCATTCCCAGTTCCCGAATGCAAGCCAGGCTTTGGGCAGCAAAGGCCTCGTTCAGTTCTATCACGTCTATATCGTTCAGCGTCAGCCCAGCCTTAGCCAATGCTTTCTTTGTAGCGCCCACAGGCCCTATGCCCATAATGCGTGGCTCTACGCCCACTACGGCGGAGCTTACTATCCTCGCTTTGGGGGTAACATTATAGTTCTTCACCGCATCGCCCGATGCAATGTACAGCGCAGCAGCGCCATCATTCAGGCCGGATGAATTGCCTGCGGTAACCGTGCCGTTTTTCTTGAAGGCCGTTTTTAACTGCCCCAGTTTTTCTACGGTGGTACCGGGTTTTAGAAATTCGTCTTTATCCACCACATGCATTTCGCCCTTTTTGCCCGGTATCTCTACGGCGGTTATCTCTTGTGCCAGCCTGCCAGAGTATTGTGCATCGGCAGCTTTCATTTGTGAGTGGTAAGCAAAAGCATCCTGGTCTTCCCGGCTGATATTGTACATTTCAGCAAGGTTCTCGGCCGTCATACCCATGGCGTCTGTGCCATACAACTCATGCATCTTCGGGTTGATGAAGCGCCATCCGAAACTGGAGTCGAACATCTGCGCATCCTGCCCAAATGGCTGTGATGTTTTAGAGATCACCCATGGCCCACGTGTCATATGCTCCACGCCGCCGGCGATAAATACATCGCCATCGCCCGCTTTTATTGCCTGCGCCGCATTGATCACTGCCGACATGCCGGAAGCACAGAGCCTGTTGACCGTCTCTCCGGGTACACTCCAGGGTATACCTGCCAGCAGCAGCGCCATGCGCGATACATTTCGGTTATCCTCCCCCGCCTGGTTGGCACAGCCAAAAATGACGTCGTCTATCACACCATCGGGTATCGATGGGTTTCTTTCCACCAGCTTGCGCATAACCAGCGCAGCGAGGTCATCAGTCCGCATATTCGACAATGCGCCCCTGAAATTTCCAATGGGTGTACGGATACCATCAACTATGAATGCATCTTTCATGATGTAAAATTAAGTTTTTAATCGAGGCAAAAAAGAATATGGAAGCTGAAAAGCAATTGATTCTCTTCATGGCTACATTGCTATATCTGATGAGCGACAGCGAACTGTAAACTGTGAACTGAAACTATCCTTCCAGGTGAATGGAAAAAACGATCATGCGCGTATGCAAGGTGTTGATGGCGTTGGTTAGTTGCAGGCCATGGTCGGGGTAGAGCTGATTGGTGAGGCCCTGGCTGAGTTTGATCTCCGGAGAGAAAATAAATTGGGGGTTAAAGAATTCAAAGCCCACCCCGATCTCATATCCAAAATCTGTCGGGCTTACCTTCAGGAACTCATCGGGGCGATGGGAACGGGCGTTGGCCGCGAGGTCGTAGTCAAACTTAACACCGGTAAGACCGTAGAAACGGAAATTCTTTATACGGTCACTTTTGAATTTTAGCTGCAGGGGCAGGTGCATGTATATGGATTCGATGGTCTTATTCACTACGCTGTCGGAAGGGTAGCCATACTCGTATTCCAGGTTCTTGGATGCGAAAGCAAGGGATGGCACGAAACGAAGATCAACAAAGCGGGAGAGTCTCAGATTTCCTACCAATCCGAGATTGAAACCAGGCTGCCAGTGCGGCTGTATACGTTTAAACGTGTCCGTATTTGCAAACGAGGATGTATAACTTATCTGGTAAACCGACTCATTGAAGCCGAATGTAATGCCAAAGTAGTAAGGCTTATCATCGTGCTCGGGCATGTTAAGCAACGGACGTTGAGCTAATGCAGGCTTCGCAAATAACAATAAAAAAAAAGTAATAAATGAAAAGCCTCTTTGCATGTGTTTCGGTTACTCCTACTAACGTGAAATGCGAAGATACAGTATGTTGTGTGTTCACATCCCGGTTCCCGGATACCTAAATTATAAATCTTTTGTAAAAAACCAAGTTTTCACAGTCAGTATCTTTAAATTCCCTAAATTTGGATTGTAAAGAGATCTCTTCCACTCAAAGATATCACCCTGACCCCGTGAGAACTACTGGCCCTGCATATTGTGGGGCTTTTTTATTGTATAAAGTGTATTATATCACCCAGCCAGTGAGCACTACCGGCCTGGCGGATTGTGCCGTGCGTTTTTAGTGGGCGAAAGCTAATTGAAAGTACCTGGGAATTATCGGGTAAATCATCGGGAACACTCGGTTTTTTTTAATTAATGTCCCGGAGTGCCTACTCTAAGGCTTTGTCCAAAGTACGTGCAGGAATAAGAGGTCGTGTCGTGCTCTACGCTATAGGCCATCCACAAGCTGTCGTTGCTGAGCTTGCCCCAACCTGTATAGGTGGTGCCGTTGTTAGCGCCAATGAAAGTGAACGAATCGCGAGACTGTATGGTACAGATGGCGCTGTCCTGCAGATTACCTATGAAGTTTTTCATAGTGAATTCAAACGGATTAGAAGTGATGGCCAGCAGTTGAATGGAATACTGGTGGTAATGGCCCAGGTAGTTGCTGCACGTATCTCCGCCATTGTAAGTGAAAATAAATTTGTCCCGGCTCAGCGTATCGCACCTGAGGCCCTCGTAACCCACCGGACACTCACATATACCACCATTACACGTCCCCTTGTTCAGGCACAGTACATTGTGGCACTTGTCTTTGTTACAAGCTGTATAGCTAACTGCAGCTAAACATGTAGCAACAAGAAAGGAAGCAAGCAGTATGAGGCGCATGTGTGTCATAAACCGAATTTAAAGGGCTAATATATCAAATGTTTGGTCAAAGATAACTTTTGAACAGCAAATTTGCACAGAATTATTTTTCGAAGTTGTAACAAATCCATTGCTCATACACGCGTTATTTGGCCCATATGCCGTCGCAGTTGATCATGTGTGTTATTTGATTAACTGACAGACAATGTAACTGCTGTGCTGAAAAAACAAAAATCGAATCAAATCAACGGGCAGTGAGAACATGTTTAAAAAGCGAAGAGGGCTGCAATTCGCAGCCCTCTTCGCGGTGTTATTTTATTTAATTAGTTGGTCGCCTTGACGAGCTTGTCGATCTTTATCTTGTCTCCATTGCTGTCGTAGATCATGATCATATAAACGCCATCGGCAACGCCGCTCAAGTCTATATCCTTAGCATCGGTAATATCCATTATCGTCCTGCCATCAATGCCGGTGATAACAGCGCGTACCTTCATTGCTGCTTCAATGTGTACCATTGTCTGGGCTGGGTTAGGGTATATTTTCACATCGCCTTGGTTCACGCTCTGCACACCGGTTGTGCCACCTCCGTTGCTGAAGACATAGGCGTCGGAGAACGACTGGCATCCGTTGGTGTCTGTTACCTGCACTTTGTAGTTACCATAGCCTGTAGATGGTGTGCGGTAAGAAGTGGCGCCGGCTATTGCAGCCAGGTCTTTATACCACTGGTAAGTAACATACCATGGACCAGTGGAGAACATCCCGGAAGCATAAGATACAATAGGGTTAGGCAATGGGAATTCTGTTACGGTGAGTGAAATGGTCGTCATAGTACAGCCTCCGGCAATGGTGATCTGCACACTATAGTCGCCCGGCACTGTAGCATTATAAATACCGCTTACTGCACCTGGTATCACCACGCCGTTTAACATCCATACGTAACTTACTGTGCCTGCAGCACCTGTAACATTTGTAGACAGCAGCGAACTGCTGCCCCAGCAATAAGATGCGGATGTGATCGGAACGATCACCGCTTCGGTGATCGCCGTCACTACCGTATCTGCATGTGTTTCGTCTGAGCAACCTGTAGCCGGGTTCGTTACCTGTACCCTGTACCCGCCACTGGCAGTAGCCAGGTATGAAGAAGTAGTTGCCCCGGTTATTGCAACACCGCCAAGGTACCACTGGTAGGTATAACCCGCCACCGCTGCAGCATTCAGTGTCACGCTTCCGCCTGAACAGAAGAGTGTAGAACCCGCAGGCGTAATGGTAACATCCGGTAAAGGATTAGCTACCACATTTGTTGTCACCGAGCTGGTGCTGCATCCATAGCTATTTGTCACTATTACATAATAACCGTCGCTTGTTGTGGCGGTGTAAGACTGCGTATTTGCACCCGATATTGCTCCCGCCGCATTATACCATTGGTAACTATAAGAGGCCGAATCAACTGTCGTCATCGTAACACTGCCGCCCTGGCAGAACGTGATAGGACCGGACAGCGCAATATTGGCGGTAGGAGATGGATTAATGGATATAGAGAGCACGGTCGAGGTAGCAGAGCAGCCCGTGGCATTGGTAACGATCACTGAGTAGTCACCTGCATTTGAAGTCGTATAAGAGCTGCCTACAGCGCCTGTTATCGGCGCACCGCCAAGCAACCACTGGTAGGTGAAACCAACCCCGGTATTGGCATTAAGCGTAAGGCTGGAGCCGGAGCAAATGGTTGTGGAGCCGGTAGCGCTTGAAATTGTGGCAACTGCAGTGTCGGCAGTTACAACCGCGCCCGCAGATCCGTCTGTACAGCCGAAGCTATTCGTTTCGGTGACCTGGTAATTACCTGTGCTGCTGGCAATATATTCCGACGTTATGGCACCGGGGATTGGAATTAAGTTATCCAACCACTGATAGGTGAGTCCAGCACCCACATTTGCGGTAAGTACAACAAACCCACCAGGGCAGAAAGTAAGAGCGCCAAGTGGTGTGATCACTGCAGCAGGGGCGGGATTCACGGTTATGGTCTTGAATACATTACAACCTGTGCCTAGCGTAAATGTGATATTTGCAGTACCTGCAGCCACTCCCGTCACCACACCAGTGGCTGCGCCTACAGTCGCCACACCCGGGTTACTGCTGGTCCATGTACCGGCTCCCGCCGCATCGCTCAGCGTAATCGTTGCGCCGGGGCATACCGTGCTGGCGCCGCTGATCGCAGATGGGAGCGGATTTACTGTCATTACCAAAGTAATGATACAACCCGTATTTAGCTTGTATGTAATTGTTGCTGTACCGGTGGCGATACCAGTTACCACGCCTGTGCCGGAAATAAACGCTATTAATGGATTGCTGCTGCTCCATGTGCCGCCGCCGGTTGCGTCGCTCAGTGTTACCTGTGAGCCCACACACACCTGGCTGCTGCCGCTGATAACCGCCGGCAATGGGTTAATGGTCACGATGGTCGTAACCGTACAGCCGGTGCCGATTGTATATGTAATAACGTCGGTTCCGGCGGTAACTCCTGTTACTATGCCGGTACCGGCAATCGTTGCATTACCATTGCTTGCGCTCCACGTGCCGCCACCGGTAGCATCAGACAGGCTGGTTGTGAGACCAACGCAAACAGTTTTGGTGCCTGATATGGCCACAGGTAATGGTTCTACCGTTACAATAGCTGTTGCAGCACATGATCCGATTGTATAAGAAATTGTCGCCGTACCAACGGCAATGCCGTTTACAAGGCCGGTGCCACTGATCGTTGCAATAGTGGCAGGTGCGCTTGTCCATGCACCGCCTGCATCGGCATCGGTAAGCTGGGTAGTAAGCCCCTGGCATACACTCAATACGCCATTTATTGCGCCTGGCTGCAGATTAACCGTTACAACCGTCGTAGCAGCGCAACCGCTGATGTCGTAAGAAATAGTGGCAGTGCCCACACCCGTACCGGTCACCAGGCCGGTGCCGCTTATGGTGGCTATGCCCGGAGGCGGAGCAACACTCCATGCGCCGCCTGATGTGGCATCACTAAGCTGGGTAGTGAAGCCGTTACAAACTGAAAGTGTTCCGGTTATTGCAACCGGCTGGGTATTTACTGTTACAACTGCTGTCGCGGCGCAACTGCCTATTGTATAAGATATTGTCGTTGTTCCTAGGCCAATAGACGTTACCAGGCCTGTGCCATCAACAGTTCCTACTGTGGTCGTAACACTGGTCCATGTGCCGCCTGTGGTAACATCGGACAATTGCGTGGTAAACCCGTTACACACGCCGAAATTACCTGTAATAGCCGCGGGTTGTGTATTCACTGTCACTATAGCTGTTGCAGCGCAGCCACTTATAGAATAAGATATGGTAGCCGTACCAACGCCGGTACCTGTTACCAGGCCGGTGCCGCTGATGGTAGCAATACCCGGAGGAGGTGCTACGGTCCATGCGCCGCCGCCTGTGGCGTCGCTCAACTGAGTAGTAAAGGTATTGCACACACTAAGTGTACCGGTTATTGCCACCGGTTGTGTATTTACAGTAACAATGGCAGTCGCGGCACAGCCAGCGATGGTATAAGATATCGTTGTAGTTCCAAGGCCTATGCCGGTTACCAGGCCGGTGCCGTCAACAGTACCAACGGTAACTACAGTACTGCTCCATGTGCCCCCGCCGGATGCATCAGAAAGTTGCGTGGTAAAGCCCTGGCATACGCCGAGGTTTCCGCTAATAGCAGCAGGCTGCAGATTCACTGTTACGACCGTAGTCACAGCGCAACTGCCGATAGCATAAGAAACAACTGTTGTCCCTACGCCGACACCGGTCACCAAACCGGTTCCGCTGATCGTAATAATACCGCCTGTAACGAAGCTCCAGGTACCACCGCCGGTAGCATCAGACAATTGCATGGTAGCTGTCTGGCAAACAGGCCCTGTATTGCCGGTAATTGCGGATGGCTCCGTGTTTACGGTAACCACCAGTGTAGCGGCGCATGTGCCCAGGGTGTAAGAAATAGTCGTCGTGCCGGGCGCTATGCCGGTAACATTTCCAGATCCGTCAACAGTGCCTATGGCGCCGCTGACACTTGTCCAGGTACCACCCGTCGTAGCATCCGTGAGCGCTGTGATGAAGCCCACGCAAACATTTGGTGTTCCTGCTATGGCAGATGGCTGGGTATTTACGGTAACGATAGCCGTAGACACACAACTGCCTATCGCGTATGAAATAATGGAAGTGCCCGCCGAAACGCCGGTAACAAGGCCAACGCCGGAGATCGTGGCAACACCGCCGCTGACGCTGCTCCAGACACCACCCGCCGGGCTGTCAGACAAACTGGTGGTGAAGGTCTCACACACGGTAAGTGTGCCCAGTATTGCGCCGGGCTGGGTGTTCACCGTTACAATTTGCGTAGCCGCGCATGTACCTAAAGTATAAGAAATGATCGTGGTACCAGAAGAAATGCCGGTTACGTTTCCTGATCCGTCCACTGTGCCTATTGCACCGCTGACACTTGTCCAGGTACCGCCGCCCGTAGCATCCGTAAGCGATGTTACAGACCCCACACATACGCTGGCCGTTCCGGCTATGGCTGCCGGCTGTGTGTTCACAGTTACAATGGCTGTGGATGCGCAACTGCCGATCGTGTACGAAATAACTGATGTACCCGCAGACACACCTAAAACAACGCCTGTTCCGGAAATAGCGGCAACGCCACCTGTAACGCTGGTCCAGACGCCACCCGAAGGGCTGTCAGACAGGCTTGTATTAAAGGTTTGGCAGACAGTCAGTGTGCCTAGTATGGGGCCGGGTTGTGTATTCACGGTAACCACTGCTGACGCAGCACAACTGCCCAGGGTGTAGGAAATAATGGTTGTGCCGGAGCCAACTCCCGTTACATTTCCTGAACCATCGACGCTGCCTACGGTAGGGATCACACTGCTCCAGGTGCCGCCTGTTGTAGCATCCGTAAGCGAGGTTACCGAGCCTACACACACACTAAGTGTTCCTGTAATGGCTGCAGGAGTTGGGTTGACGGTGATCTCCAAAGTCGCAATACAACCCGAGCCAAGGCTGTAGGTAATGATCGCCGTGCCGCCAGTACCTACACCTGTTACCAATCCTGTAGCGTCTATAGTAGCTACGCCTGTGGAGCCACTCGTCCATGTGCCGCCGCCTGCAAGATCGCTGAGCGTAATTGTGGAACCCACACAAACGCTGGTAGCGCCCAGAATGGCCGTTGGCGCTGCATTGACCGTGACAATCGCCGTCGTGCTGCAACCGGTGGGCAGGGTATAAGTAACAATGGATGTACCAACTGAAATACCGGAGACAAGGCCTCCGCTGGTTATGGTTGCGCTGCCGCCTCCACCGCCGAACGTGCCACCACCTGTTGCGTCAGACAAAGACGTTGTTGACCCTACGCAAACGGTCAAAGAGCCTAAAATAGAAGTAGGAAGTGGGTTCACGGTTACCACAGCTACTGTGTAACAGCCGGTTGAATTGGTAAAGGTGATATTGGATGTACCGGCAGAAATACCGTTTACTACGCCCGTTGCTGCGCCTATTGTTGCAATGCCCGGGCTACCGCTGCCCCAGGTGCCTGTACTCGCGTCTGTGAGCGTTGTTGTACCGCCTACACATACCGTCCGTGTGCCATTGATAGTGGCAGGTGCCGGGTTTACTGTTACCACAGAAACAGTATAACATCCTGTTGAAGTCGTATAGCTGATATTGGCAGTACCACCTGCAACTCCTGTCACAACGCCAGTACTGCTAACGGTAGCTATGCCCGTACTGCCACTGGCCCATGTGCCACCGGTTATTACGTCACTTAAATCAGTTGTTGAACCCACGCAAACCTTTGCTGTTCCGGTTATTGTACCTGTGTTACAAGTGCTCCAGCGATAGACCTGGTTTGCCCCTGGAGAAGTAGCCAGGCTATTTGTAAACACCGTACTTGAAGGCACAGGACCACCGCCTGAATTAGGAAGTGTCTGCCAGTCCGCGCCACTGTTTGCTATACCAATTGTCCCCGATATTGATCCGCCAGAATATCCTCCGGTACCGTAGCAAAAGTCGATAATATTTGATCCTTCGTAAAGCTTTACCTGGAAATTGGCGGCGGCGCTACGATAATAAAATTCAGCCCAGTTTTTAAATTCGAAAGTAAATACCCTGCTGCCTACAGCGCCGGTTGTGCTATAATATGCAGGTATAGCCGCGCCACTGGAAAAAGTACCATATAAATCGTCCCAAAATGGCATCAGTACTCCAACTCCACCTGCCATAGATGGCAGACTGCCCAGGCTGTTTGTATAGCTCGCTCCGCCAGCTGGGCAATATCCGGCAAGAGACATAACGCCATTTGAGGTTGCGGCGATAGTTGTATAAGGGGTTCCACAATAATAGAACGTAAATCCTATCGGAATTCCACAGACACCACAGTCATCACAGTTCATGGCAGTGGTGCTTAGTGTGCCCGCCACTCCTGAAATACTGGTATAGGGACTGGAGAACGCTGTAAACCCGTATGAGGCTGCTGTTTGCGCATAACCCTTTGTGCCAAGACAGGTAAGGACAATGAATGAATAGAGTAGTACAATCTTTCTCATGTTCGAATTATTATGTTGTTACTGCAATGTGGTTGCAAAAAAATAGTAAACACACCACAGTATTTGTGGTGTATTATCAAAATTTGTACGCTAAGATACGTTTTTAACTCTAAAATTAACTTTTGGATATACTTAAGCGAATATATTTTTAATCAAATAATGTGCCAATATTATTTTACTAATCAATAGTTAATAAATTGACTTTCATTACATGAAATGCATATGAAATAAACTAAATTTCCGCGTGAAAGGCGAAAAGTTTGATTTAGGCCTGGTGCGACATTGCTTTCGATCTTCCGGCTAATACCTCCGTATTTGCATTTGTCCAGGTGTAAATGTCTTCCTGGTGCAGGTCGTTTCTGTCTTGTGGAGAACTTGCAATTACAATAACGTCATAGAGCAGTCCTTTATACTCATGGCTGAGCGCAGTTTCTGCATCATCAAACAAAAGATAGAAAATGGTAAACCTGTTTTTACTATTCTGATCGAACGGCGCTATTGCAACACAGCTAATGACCGCGTCGCTTCCCTTATTGAAAGGTTTTCCTACGAGGTATTGGAACTCGGTACATAACTTTTCTGCTTCGGGTAATGTATATGGGGCCGTTTTCATAATGGCTGAGATTTGCAACTGCCAATTTAGATTATGTGCAGGAACCAACAAAAAATAACGCTAAAATAACAGGAGATTAACGAACAAATGTTTATTGTGTTTTTTATGGGTTTGTGGCAAAACTATCTGGCAATGGATAGCCCAGCTCCAGCATAATGTTCTCAAGATCAGGTTCTGACGCAGGCTTGTAAGTTTTATTCAGGTTCATTCCATTCAGCCTGGCCCATAGCTGCCATTTCATAGCAACCATCGGATTTTTAAATTTAGTTAACATATAGTATATGTTTTCATTAGTCTGGCGGGCAATTAATTTCATCAATAGCACGCCTTGTGTAACGTTCAGATCTTTTATTTTGTCCTCAAACAAAGAGCGCATTTCATCTTCTTTAGCATCAATATATTTCCGCCGTTCCTTTTTACTAGTTCCAGGTTCATTGTCTTTGGCATTTATATCGTTGAATAATTTTGTGGCCGCATTGACGTAAGGCAGGACCGTGGTTACGTAAAACTTCATCTGATTATAGTGGTATCGGTCTGCGTCAGTGCGCCATTTTGCTGTTACTTTCACTGTGTTAAGCTGCACTGTATATGCGGTATCCGTCTTTACAGTGTCAACTGCATTCTGCCCGGCACAAGCGGCCGCGAAAAAAAATAAGTAAGCAAACAAAATGGACTTCTTCATGAAAGCATGTAACTCAAGATCTGTACCAAATGTATTTATCCGGGTCGGCAATTTGTGTCTGCTATCTATTTTTAACATACTGGATTTGGGTGAATAAATGTGTATAGCGGGTGTATACAATGGTATATCACTTAATTAAAAAAGTATTTTGCCTTGTGAATGCAGCATAAGTTTGTATTTTTAAACCAAACAATAGTATTTTAGCAGAATCACTACACAACTTGTGAATGGAATACGAAATAAGACATTCTGGTAAATTTAAATATGTAGAAGAGGGGACCGGAGAGCCACTGGTGTTACTCCACGGCTTGTTTGGGGCGTTGAGCAATTTTAAAGACCTGGTGGATGGCTTCAAAGATAAGTACAGGGTCATCATACCACTGCTTCCGCTGTATGATCTGTCGTTGATAGAAACGAGCGTTTCCGGTCTGGCAAAATATGTTCAGAAGTTCATAGAGCATCAGAAGCTGAAGGATATACACTTGCTGGGCAATTCGCTGGGAGGCCATGTGGGCCTCGTGTACACGCTGAAGCACCAGGAACTGATAAAGAGTATCACACTCACCGGCAGCTCGGGCCTTTTTGAGAATGGCATGGGCGAGACCTATCCGAAGCGCGGCGATTACAACTACGTTCAGAAAAAAACGGAGCTTACTTTCTACGATCCAAAAGTTGCCACAAAAGAGCTGGTGGATGAGGTATTTAGTATCATCAACAACCGGTTAAAGGCATTGAAGATAATAGCACTTGCACGGTCTGCGATAAGGCATAACCTGGGTGAAGAGCTCAAAGAAATAAAGATACCAACCTGCCTTATCTGGGGCAGGAACGATACGATCACGCCTCCGATGGTAGCAGAAGAATTTAAGAAGCTGTTGCCAAACTCTGAGTTGCACTGGATAGACAAATGCGGCCATGCACCCATGATGGAGGTGCCTGTGGAATTTAACGCAATATTATCTGCCTTCCTGGAAAAATGTAAGTGAACTTTGTAACGCAATTACCGTTTTCTGCAGCGATAATACTAAATTGCAGCGGTGCGCGTTTGCGTAATAATCATAAGATTTAAGTGTAAATGAATATTGACCAGTTAATATCTCCGTTAGTCCCTACATTGCTGCCAGGCGATAGCGGCACCCATGCCCTTGAGTTGATGGAAGACAGCACTTTTTCTGAATTGCCGGTGGTATCGGAAGAGAGTTATGTGGCCCTGGTGCAGGAACACGATATGCTGGAATGGGATAAGCCGGAACAAGCGCTTTCTGCATCTGCATTCATGAATTATAAGCCTGCGATACCGGCATCAAGCCATCCGTTTGAGGGGCTGAGGATCATGCACCAGATGAATCTTTCGGTGCTGCCCGTGATAGACCATGAGCAAAAATACGTTGGCTCTGTTACCAAGGACAAGCTATTTGTCTATATAACGGAGAACAGTGGCATTGACAATCCCGGCGGCATCATAGTGCTGGAAATACCACCACGGAATTATACGCTATACGAGATAGCCAGAATATGTGAGAACGAAGACGTGATCATTCTGAACCTGCAGGTGCACACTAACGAAACAGGTATGCTTGAAGTGACCCTGAAACTAAACCGTTCATCGCTTGATGCGGTGGTCTCTTCTTTTGAAAGGCACAGTTATCGCGTGAAGGAAGTCTATGGTGATGAAAACAAGAAGGACGATCTGACCGACAAGTATAATCTGTTGATGAACTACCTGAATATGTAAACCCCCAACCCCCTAAAGGGGGCTACCCCATATTTACTCGTCAAGAATTTCGTATCATTTTGTGTTTTGACTTTTAACTTTTGAATTAATGATTGCGATAGATAATGTGCTGCTTAGTGATGAAATAGTGCAGGAACAGTTTGTTTGCGACCTGGACAAATGCAAGGGCGGCTGCTGTGTAGACGGAGACTGCGGTGCGCCACTGACCGAAGAAGAAACAAAGATCATAGCCCGCATCTATCCTAAGATAAAATCTACACTCACTCCCGAATACATTGCCGAAATAGAAAAACAAGGCACGCACACCAATGACGAAGACTATGGCTATGTAACGCCGACTGTTGACGGCGGCATATGTGTGTATGGCATTACCGACGAGCGGGGAATAGTAAAATGTGGTATTGAAAAAGCCTGGAAGGAAGGCAAAGTAGATTTTCGCAAACCGATCTCCTGCCACCTGTTCCCCATACGCGTCATTTCGCATCCTGGTTATGAAGCGATGAATTATGAGCCACGTGAAACCCTCTGTAAGCCGGCTTGCAAACTAGGAAAGTCTCTAAAAGTGCCGGTCTATGTGTTTCTGAAAGATGCCATTATCCGCAAATATGGCGATGAATTTTATGAAGCGCTGGAAGCAGTGGCGGGGAAGATGAACCCCAAACTCCTAAAGGGGCTTTAGCTTGGGTGCATGTATACAACTATTTAATTTTGGGCATCTTAAGGGCTAATATGCAGAAGCACACTAAAATGGCTCTGACTCTCAAAATGGGGGAAGCCCCTTTAGGGGTTTGGGGTTATCCACCCGTTATTATGCAGCACCTTGGCTATCTGCACGGCGTTTGTAGCCGCACCCTTACGGAGATTGTCTGAGACGATCCAGCAGTTAAGTGTGTTTTCCTGGGAATAGTCTTTCCTTATCCGCCCTACAAAAACTTCGTCCTTTCCTTCTGCGTCAATCGGCATAGGGTAGGCATTCATAGCCGGATTATCGAGCACTACTATTCCCGATTGGTTGGAGAGTAATTCTTTGATATCCGATTCATGGAAGTTGGTTTTCAGTTCAATATTCACGCTTTCACTGTGCCCACCGATAACCGGCACACGCACAGTAGTGGCCGTAACCCGTATGTTTTGGTCGCCCATTATTTTGCAGGTCTCCTGCATCATCTTTATTTCTTCCTTGGTGTAGCCATTTTCCTGGAATGTATCTATGTGCGGTATCACATTCAGGTCTATCAGGTGCGGATATATGCGATGTGATTTGTCACCATTTCTTTGGTCCATCAACTCTTTTACGGCTTTTTGCCCGGTGCCACTCACAGACTGATAGGTGCTGACCACAACCCGCTTGATTCCATATTTCATATGGATGGGGTTCAGCACCAATACCATTTGTATCGTGGAGCAGTTTGGGTTGGCAATGATCATGTCATCGGCGGTAAGTATGTGGCCATTGACCTCAGGCACTATAAGTTTTATGTTGCTGTGCATACGCCACGCGGAAGAGTTATCAATGACCCGGCAACCAGCAGCGGCGAATTTTGGTGCCAGTTCCAGTGATAGCGCTCCTCCCGCAGAGAATAGCGCCAGCGAAGGTCTCATTGCTATTGTAGTATCGGGGCTTACTACCGAATATTCTTTTCCTTTAAAAACAACTTTACTGCCCACCGACTTTTCTGAAGCCACAGGGATCAGTTCCGTGACCGGGAAATTCCTTTCCTCCAGTATCTTTAACATCGTGCCGCCCACGAGGCCTGTGGCTCCTACTACTGCTACTTTCATTGGTAAAATTCAATTGTAAAAGTAAGAAATGTAAAAAGAAAACCGGCAACAGATGAACAGTGTGAAAAATGTTCAATAGATATTCCCAAGTGAAGCCCCTTTAGGGGTTTGGGGTTATCTTTGCGCCCTATGAAGAACCTTGGTTCGCTGAATAAATATTTTGTGAAGTACAAATGGCGGTTATTGCTGGGTTTGCTGTTTGTAGCCATATCCAGCAAATTCGCGGAGATGCCGGGAAGTGTGGTGAGAGACATTCTCAACAAAGTACAGGTTGAACTTAAGAACAATACGCTCAACACTGGTAATTCAGCACTTATACACGATGTGGTGTTGGCGGGTATTACCCTGCTGGGCCTTGCATTGCTCCGCGGCCTGTTCATGTTCATGATGCGGCAGACGATCATTGTAATGTCGCGGCACATAGAGTACGACCAGAAGAATGAAATATACAACCACTACCAGGCGCTGAACACCCGCTTTTACAAAGAGCATTTCACAGGAGACCTCATGAACCGCATTTCGGAAGATGTATCACGGGTACGCATGTATACGGGGCCATCAGTTATGTACTTTACCTCAGTCGTTTTTTTGGCGCTGTTTTGTATCATCGATATGCTTCGGGTGAATGTGATGCTCACGATTTGCGTGGTCGCACCACTGCCGCTGCTGGCTTTTTCCATCTATTATGTAAACAAGATCATTTTCAAAAAGAGCGGCAAGATACAGGCGCAGCTCTCATTGCTTACTACCACAGCGCAGGAATCATACTCCGGTGTTCGGGTCGTAAAATCTTTTGTGCAGGAAAAAAACATGATGCGGTTCTTCGATACCAACTCTGAAGCTTACCGCCAAAGTTCCATCAACCTATCGCTAACAGAAGCGGTGTATTTCCCTGCTATGAACCTTTTTATAGGTTTGAGCATGATAGGCACAGTATTGATTGGCGGCTATTTTGCAATCAAAGGACAGATAACAACCGGCAACATTGCTGAGTTTGTGATTTATATCAACATACTCATGTTCCCCATCTCCAGTATAGGTATGGTGGCCAGCATGACGCAGCGAGCCGGCGCGTCTCAAAAGCGTATCGATGAATTCCTGCATACCGAGCCGGAGATCCAAACGCCAGCAGACGCAGTAACTAAAGAGCCTCGTGGTGATGTTGCGTTTAATGATGTAACATTTACCTATCCGCATACGGGTATTACCGCGCTCCGGCACTTTTCGCTGAATGTTGCTGCAGGGCAGAAAGTGGCAATAATCGGTAAAACAGGTGCGGGAAAATCTACCATTGCGCAACTCTTACTGCGCATGTATGATGTTAGTTCCGGAGCGTTGCAATTGGACGGCATCAACATAAAGGATTATGGGCTGCACCCGTTGCGTTCCGGTATAGGTTATGCACCACAGGAGGCCTATTTGTTTTCCGATACGATCTTCAACAACATCCGGTTCGGCAAAGACAATGCGACAACCGAAGAAGTTAAGGAAGCTGCCCGCATGGCCGACCTGGATAAAGACATCATGTCGTTCCCGAACGGCTATGAGACCATGATAGGCGAACGTGGCGTAATGCTCTCGGGTGGCCAGAAACAACGTATGGTGCTGGCGCGCGCGATACTCAAAAACAGCAATATATTGCTGCTGGACGAATGCCTCTCTGCTGTGGACACACAAACTGAAAAGACCATACTCGCCAACCTGCAGGATTTCCTGAAAGGCAAGACCACCTTTGTTATCACCCACCGCATCTTCACCAGTTGGACGTTTGACCAGATCATTATCCTGGACAACGGTGGTATTGCCGAGCAAGGCACTCACGAAGAACTCATGGCGCTCAATGGCCGTTATGCCAAACTCTACAGGCACCAGACGGGGTAGTAATTTGATCCCGCTTTTTTGCGGGAGAAGATGAGTAAATTTGAAAATTGTATTTTAGTGAAAACTACTGATATGATTTTCAGGAGGAATAACGGAGAAAAGAAAACCCAAAAAGAAGTTTGCTTTCTGTTGCGATATCTTCCTTCGGGCCCGGATATGCGCCACTGGCCGGGTTGGCGTACTCGCTGATCGGGTTGGTTATAGGATTTACACATAGAAAACGAAGGAAAATTCACAAAGAGAAATATGGCTATGAGATCGGGATGGGAAACCAGGTGATGGACGACGTGCCTTTGGGTTAGCACTAATTATAATTGATGCAGAATCGACTTTATCTGATCGATCAATGATGCCAAAAAGTTCTCTCTGATATTCCAAACAATTGCATAATCAATGCCCATGTAATCTGTACCATTCTGTTGCGAAACCCTCTTAGCCTAAACCAATCAACCGAAGGATAGCTATGTTTAATTTCATCGGGTAAATGATGCGCAGCTTCACCGATTATTTCAAAATTGCGAATTACCGCATCAATAGTCTTTTCATCTGCAATAAATTCCTCGAAGGAGACCGGCGGTATAGTTAACGATTTTATTCGCGCTGAGTAGAACGTCTTCAAGCAATAACCTTGAGTTTCTTTTATACATAAACAATTTCAGATTCAATTGCCTTAAGATAAGCCGGCTTTATCCCCGCTTTGGATACAAGATCGACTTTCCTTTTTAGTATCAACTCTATCTCGTTTGCAAGATCTATAAATTCAATGCCTATAGGCTGGCTAAACTCAACTACGATATCAACATCGCTTTCGCTGGTAAAGTCATTCCTTACCACCGAACCAAACAGACCGATAGAACTAACGTGATACTTTGACGCAAGCCCTGGCTTTATTTGTTTTAGCTTATTTTGTATCGCAGATAACATTTGCATATTGCAAAGATAACTATTTAATATTTGGTCGGTATCTATTCTTCTTCCCGCTCTTTCTTGCTCTTAGACATTTCTTTCCCCTCAATAACAATAACGATCTCCCCCTTAGGTGGGTGCTGCTCGTAGTGGGCTGCCAGAGCGGACACACTATTGTTATTGGTCTCTTCAAACATTTTAGTAAGCTCACGGCAAACCGCTGCCTGTCGCTCTGCGCCGAAGTATGTGGCCAGCTCATGCAGCGTTTTTACCAGCCGGTGCGGGGATTCGTAGAGTATAACTGTGCGTTCTTCTTCTGCCAATATTTTCAACATCGTTTGCCGGCCTTTTTTCAGCGGCAGGAAGCCCTCAAATACAAACCGGTTTGAGGGTATGCCCGATTGCACTAATGCAGGAACAAAGGCTGTGGCCCCAGGCAGACACTCCACGCGTATTTTCTGCCTTATACATTCACGAACCAGCAAAAACCCCGGGTCAGAAATTCCGGGTGTGCCGGCATCGGTTATCAACGCAAAGGTTTTGCCGGCGGCGAGTTGTTCTATAAGATGTGGGAGTACCTTATGCTCATTGTGCGCATGGTAAGGAGTAAGCGGTTTCTGTATATCGTAATGCCGCATGAGCACACTACTCGTGCGGGTATCTTCACACAACACCACGTCCACCTGGCGCAACACCTCTACAGCCCGGTAGGTGATGTCGCCGAGGTTGCCTATTGGTGATGGTATGAGGTAAAGGGCCATTATAATTTGAAGATGTGCGAATTTGAAAATTTGAAAATGCCCTGCCGATAACTACTGCCAACAACCATCCTCATTCGCGACAAACAATTTCTGCGAAACACTGACTGCAAGAGTGCGTAACTCATTCTACTTCACCCTCTCCTTCGGAGAGGGCGGGGGAGAGGTCTCTTGGTCATTCCATCTTTATTAACCTTCAGCCAAAGTAAGATCGAATGCTTCCATGACCGGGTTCGCAAGCAGTTTTTTGCATGCTTCGCGGGCCATTTTTTCGGCTTCGTCCTTCGTGGGTGCTTCCAGTTGCAGGGATATATGCTTGCCTATACGTACATCGTTGATGTTCGTCAATCCCAGGTTGTGCAGGCTGTTGTTTACCGCTTTGCCTTGCGGGTCCAGCAGTTCTTTTAGTGGCATTACATTGATGTGTGCATTGTACTTCATAAAAATTCAAAATTCAAAAGTTAAAATTCAAAAGGCAGTCTTAATATACTCACAGATTGCGCTCCGTGGCTATATCCTCTCCTGCTACAAGGCCATAAGCTGCCGGCTGCTTATAAACAAATGACAGCAATACATACACAATAAAAGCAGCAGGTATAGCGGCAACGCCTGTAAACGGGATTAAAGCAACCCCAACAATTAACACGGTAAGCTGCGGCCATAAGGTGGCTATGCTCCATTTTGACGGTATCATCTTAATGAACTTTACACCCGACACCATAAGCCAGCAAAGCAGGCCGATGACCAGGTATAGCACCCATTTGTTTTGAAAGTAAGCAGCAATATTGTGCGGATTGTACCACATGATGAGTGGAAAAGAGCCCACAAAAATGCCAACTGCTGGCACGGGCATACCAATGAAGTAATTTTTTTGGCTGTCAGCAGTAATATTAAACTTTGCGAGGCGCAATGCAGCAAAACAGGCTATGAGGAATGCAGGTGCCATGCCGATCATGCTTACATCGAAAGCGTTCTTTTCACCCATCAGCGCATCCCACAGCATTTTAAAAAGTATGGCGGAAGGCGCTACGCCAAATGACACAACATCTGCCAGCGAATCAAGGTCTTTACCGATTGGCGAAAAAACTCTCAGCGCACGTGCGGCCATGCCGTCCAACATATCACACACAGCGGCTATCCCAATGAAAATACTGCCCAGGTACATTTGTTCGGCGCCATGCACCCAATGCCAGGTGGGTATACCGCCTTCTATGCTTACACTGGTATATGGCTGCGCGGTAAGTATATAGGCGATAGCGATACAACCGCAGAATAAGTTGGCCAGCGTGAGCAGGTTAGGCAAATGTTTCATCGCGCCAAAAGTAATGATATTTTGGAGAATGGTTTAATTGCTCACTGGCTCAAGAACGGTTTTCGTACCAGCCCTTTTTTCTGCCGCCTACTATCTGCTCCTGCCGGCTCTTATTGTTTAGTGTTCCAGGTCCGCCAGCATGGCTTTTGCCCGCTCGTTGCCGGGATGCTTTTTAAGGAGGTGCTCCAGTTGCTTGCGCGCCAGTTCCGGCTTTTGGTTGTTGTGGTACCAAACAGCCATATTTAACAGGTTCTGTTCATAGTCCGGGTCCAGTCCATCTGCGCGTTTCAGATAGTCGTAGGCCATGGTGTTGTTCCCTTCCTGCATGTAGATGTAGCCGAGGTTAGTATTTGCACTGATGTGGTTGGGGTTTTCAGCGGTAACAAACTCAAATACCTTTTGTGCTTCCGGTATTTTGTTCATCGCCAGCAGGCATATGCCGTACTTATTTTCAAAGTCCAGTGAATACTTCCATATTTCCGTAGCCCGCTGGTACCACGGCAGCGCCTGCTCTGGTTGCTGTAGCTGGTAGTATGCTTCGCCTATCCGGTAGGCCGTCCATGCGTCATTGATAGCACCTGGTTGCAGTTGCGTGGCATAGCCTGTTACTTTCTGATAATCTTTGAGCAGATAGTACACCCTGATATAATCCCTGTTCTGTTTTTTCGTCGCCTCAATGGAATTCTGTTTGCTGAGATATAGTAATGCGGAATCCAGCAACTCTTTAGACTGGGCATAACGCTCATAAAATTCGAGGTAACCGCGCGCAGTGGTAATCGCATCAGGGTTGTTGTTATTAAAGCATTTCATGCCCAGGAAAGCCGTTATCTTCTTGCTTACGCCGTCGGCAATTGGCCGCTTGCGGATAAAATGGTCGGTAACTGCTACGTGGGGTATGTCTATGCTGCTGTTGTGCGGCATGTGGCAGGCCACGCAGTCGTTATTTTTCGCAGCCCGCACTTGCGCCGACTCGGTGCATTGGTGTTGACCTGCGCCGCCACCATGGCAATTCTGACAGGCATTAAGGAATTTTTCCCTCGGCGTGAACTTTACGCTCACATGCGGATCGTGACAGGTGATGCAGCTCATTTTGCCGGATTCAATAAAACACCGGCTCTTCTTCATCCGCTCCACATGCGACGCCATGATCATCTTATCCTGTGCCCCTTCATACTCCGGCATAAAAACATTCATCACCTCAGAGAGCTTCATGCCCGGATGAAAATCGAAGAATGTTTTGCCATCGTTGAGTACAGTAATACCTTGCAGGTGACACCGTTGGCACACATTGTTTTGCAGTTCGGTTGACAACCTTCTGGGGTTTACTATCGAGTAGTCAGGCCCTTTCGATGTATCTACCTGCGCCGTTGTCTGCCGTTCCATTACATGTATGCTACCCGGCCCATGGCACCGCTCGCAGTCTATACCTGTTTTTAGCTGTGTGTACTTATTTTCACTGTTGGCCACAAATTCCGGGTAGCCATTGTGGCAACTCATACACTCTATCTCTATCATTCGCTGGAACCGTGTATTGGCGCCCTTTTCAAACCCAGGGGCAAGGTCCCACCGATGTTTCTGAGTGTAAAAAGTGATAGGTGCTTGGTACAGATAACCGTTGACGTTGAAGATGTGCGAATTGGTATGCTGCCCCGATCCGACAACATAGTCTACCCGTTGTATGCGCTTATGCACTGTATCGCCGTCTTCTACCCGGAACTCCATGATGTAGAAGGAGTCATTGTCCCAGTATGGTTTGTAATAATAGTCGAGGACGGAGTCATAAACCAAAGCATGTGCAGGTGAAAAATCAGCCGCAGACTTCTCCTTTGTAGCAAACCCGAAAGACCGGCCCATACCCGTCTGGATAAATGTCTGGTAAATGGGTTCATGGCAGCCGCGACAGGTTTGCATGCCTACGTAGTGGGCCGATGTATCATAGACATTCTTCCATTGAGAGGTCTCCTGCACATCACCATTTTCACTTTTGGAAGCAGGACTATTGCAAAAAAATACCGGAAGCGTTATTGCGAATAAAGCAATAACCAACAATAATTTTCGCAACAATCGGGATGACATAGGCCAAATTTAGGGCAATAATTGGTGATCGCCATTTACGCAAACATCGCCAGTGTGTAATCCTTCTTACCCTTTTGCAGAAGTATGTATTTATCATTGAGCAGATGCTGTGATGTGAGCTTAAAATCAAGGCCCGAAATCTTCTCTTTATTGATACTTATACCTCCGTTTTGCAGCATCTTTTTTGCTTCGCCTTTTGAAGCGAATACCCCGCTTTCAGCCAGGAAACTAATCAAGTCAAGGCCATCGGCGAGCGATGCAAGTGCGCCCGATACATGGGGTACCCCGTCCATCACTTCCAGTAGTTGTTGCTCATTTAGTAAGCGAAGTACTTCTACTGATGACTGCCCGAACAATATTTCCGATGCCTGCTTTGCGAAGGCAAGATCTTCCTCGCTGTGCACCATAATGGTCATTTCATCGGCAATGGCTTTTTGCAGTTTGCGTTGGTGTGGTGCCGTTTCATGCTCAGCGATCAGCGTCTTTATTTCAGGAACTGGCTTAAAAGAGAATACCAGCGCCATTTTCGCAGCATCGGCATCCGGCAGGTTGAGCCAGAACTGGTAGAACTTGTACGGGGACGTCCGGTTTCTATCGAGCCAAACATTGCCGCTTTCTGATTTACCGAATTTACTGCCATCGCTTTTCGTGATCAGCGTACAAGTAAAGGCAAACGCATCCGGTCCGCCCTTGCGGCGTATCAGCTCCGTGCCGGTTACTATGTTACCCCACTGGTCTGCACCACCCACCTGCATTTTTACATTATGATTTGTACACAAATGGAAGAAGTCGTAGCCCTGTATCAGCTGGTAGGTAAATTCAGTAAATGACATCCCGGTTTCCAGCCGCTTTTGTACGGAGTCTTTGGCCAGCATGTAGTTGATGGAAATATGCTTGCCCGCATCCCGTATGAAATCAAGGAATGAAAAGTCTTTGAACCAGTCGTAGTTATTGACCATTACCGCCGCATTTGGCGCATTATCGCTGAAATCCAGGAAGCGCTCTAGCTGGGCGCGTATGCCATCGCAGTTTTTTCTGATCGTTTCCAGGTCCAACAGGTTACGCTCCTGCGACTTTCCGGATGGGTCACCGATCATACCGGTGGCGCCACCAACCAATGCATAGGGCTTGTGCCCCGCGCGCTGCAGGCGCATGAGCAACGTTATTGGCAACAAGCTTCCCACATGCAAGCTATCGGCCGTAGGGTCGAACCCGATGTAGGCGGACGTCATTTCATTTACTAGTTGTTCTTCCGTTCCGGGCATAATGTCCTGGATAAGGTTCCGTGCTTGTAATTCAGCTATTAAATTCATCAAAATATGGTTATGAAGCGGCAAAAATAGCATTTACCAGTAGGAATGACCATATAATTTCGGCCACATATTTAAACAGAATATTTACTTTTGGTTGCAGCAAATTAATTTGATTTGCTATTTGTTTTATTATTCCGAATTTTGTTTCTATCTTTCGGTATTACTTTCGGTACTACTTAACAAAAATTTAAGCGTTGAAACGAATATTACTATCAATCGCACTGTTTCTGCCGTTTTGCGTTCAGGCGCAATCCTCTGATTTCAGCCACATAGGCGCGATGGAGCATCATGAAATAGGCCTCACATTAGGCGTTGCAAATTACTATGGTGATCTTCAGCCCAAACTTTTCCCGAATTATGGCTACCGGCCTATGGCAGGCATTGTATACAAGTATTTCGTGAGCCCGCATATTGGGTTCAGGGTCCAGGCTTCTTACACTAACCTTACGGCAGCAGACAGTCTCAGCAACATACCAATTAATCAGCAGCGCAATCTTAGTTTCACCACCCATTTGTTTGAGTTTTCCGGTGCTATGGAAATTAATTTCCTCCCGATCGAAGTGATGCGTCATAAAGCCACACCA
This sequence comes from uncultured Bacteroidota bacterium, assembly GCA_903905065.1. Classification (GTDB taxonomy): domain Bacteria; phylum Bacteroidota; class Bacteroidia; order Chitinophagales; family Chitinophagaceae; genus Nemorincola. The sequence continues at coordinate 200,298 of CAIVEW010000068.1, forward strand.
TACATATTTGGCGGGGTAGGGGCGTTCTATTTCAACCCAAGGGCTCAGGATAATGCAGGTGATTTGATATATCTGAGGCCACTAAGCACTGAGGGTGAAGGATTGCCGATGTATCCGGACCGCAAGCAATATAGCCTTGTAAATATTGCTTTCCCATTTGGCGGCGGCTTTAAATTCTTCATTGGCAAAACCATCATGCTTACTACAGAGATCGGCTTCCGTTATACAAACACGGATTACATTGATGATGTAAGCAAGTCCTATGTGAACCTTGATACGCTGCAGGCATATAAGGGTAAGATCGCAAAGCAAATGTCTTACCGCGGCAATACTGTGCGTAACTGGAATGGCGACAACCCTAATTATGGTTTCCAGCGTGGCGATGACAAGTCGAACGACTGGTATTGGTATGGTAACGTTACCGTGACTATATTCTTCCGTGCCTTCGGCAATCCAAGAGAGTATATCAAAACCAGGTGCCCTGGATTCTTCAGGTAAGCTATACCACAAACCCCTGATGGGGCTTTGCTTGGGTGCTTAACATCATCCCTTTAAATTGCTCAACATAGCTACTGTTTCGACTGTGGTTTGGACAGTTCATCCTTTTGCAAGGAGATTTATGGTTTTATATTGAATTTCATGGGGGAAGCCCCTCCTGCCTGCCGGCAGGCAGGTTAGGAGTTCGGGGTTTTAGCTACCTTTACACCATGTTGCAGCAATATTGCGCTTCGCTCACAGAATACAGGCGTTTAAAGACCCGGGAAGTTAAGATCGGCGAACTGCTGATCGGTAACGGGCATCCTATCCGGATACAAACAATGACCACTACTGATACGATGGATACCGCGGCCACCGTGGCGCAAAGCATCCGTTGTATCGAGGCCGGGGCAGAACTTGTGCGTATCACAGCGCCTAGTAAGAATGAGGCAGAAAATCTGCTGAACATTAAGAATGAACTGCGGGCGAAAGGATACGATACTCCTTTGATCGCCGATATACACTTCACGCCGAATGCTGCCGAGATCGCTGCCCGCATAGTTGAAAAGGTGCGTGTTAATCCGGGCAATTATATTGATAAAAAGAAGTTCGACTTTATTGATTATACCGACGCGGAATATGCCGCTGAGGTAGACCGCATCCGCCAGCGTTTTACGCCACTGGTGCGCATCTGCAGAGAGTATGGCACTGCCATGCGGATAGGCACTAACCACGGATCTCTCAGTGACCGCATCATGAGCCGCTACGGAGATACCCCGATAGGCATGGTGGAGAGTGCGATGGAGTTCCTGCGGATAGCACGGGACGAAAGCTACCACCAGATCGTGCTCAGCATGAAATCCAGCAACCCGCTGGTAATGGTGCAGGCATACCGGCTGCTGGTGCAAAAGATGGATGAGGAATTCGGGGAGTGCTACCCATTGCACCTGGGCGTGACCGAGGCCGGCGATGGCGAGGATGGGCGGATCAAAAGCGCTATTGGAATTGGCACACTGCTGGAGGATGGCATTGGCGATACCATTCGCGTTTCTCTTACCGAAGATCCTGAGTTTGAGATACCCGTTTGCCGGGACATTGTGAAACGATACGAGGGCAGCCGTCAGTTAGCAGTTGGCAGTCGGGAGTTGACAGTTGACAGACAGCCGTTGTCTTATGATCCGTTTTCATACAGGCGCAGGGAAACAAGCACGGTGCAGCACATAGGCGGCCATCATGTGCCGGTGGTAGTCGCCGACTACAGTATGGACGATACTATTACTCCCGAGAGCCTGGAACAAATAGGCTATACGTACAACCAAGCCACTGACAAATGGACGATCAGTGATGTGGCAGCCGACTATATATATAGCGGCAACAAAACAATAGACTTTGCGTTGCCGGGAACGCTACAGGTGATCTGTGACAGCACCGCCTGGCGCGGCATAGAGAAACATCATTCATTAATGCGGTGGGGTATTGATTCCACTTCTGAGCACAAGCATTTTGTGAGTGCTGATGTAAACCGAGACACCACCGGCCTTGCAGACTATCTCAAAGAAGCACCGGCCGCAGTGTTGGTTGTGAGTAGCTCTGCGCCCAATGCCATGCAATCCATCCGCGGCTTCCTTGCGGCTCTTACGGCAGACGGCGTGACATCCCCGGTGATACTGAAAACCGAGAGCCGGGACAAAACCGTTGACGAACAATTGATCCATTTTGCCACAGACTCCGGAGGCCTGCTGCTGGACGGCTTTGGCGATGGTATATGGCTGGTGAATGCTAATACAGGCCTCGAAACAAGTAAGGTGAGCGGCCGTACCTATCTTGAGGTGAAAAGCAACAAACAATTCCTCAACAATACTTCTTTCTCTATTCTGCAGGCCGCACGCACCCGCATCAGCAAGACGGAATACATCAGTTGCCCGAGCTGTGGGCGAACGTTATTTGACCTGCAGGAAACTACTGCCAGGATCAGGGCGGCGACCAATCACCTGAAGGGTGTGAAGATCGCTATCATGGGCTGTATAGTGAATGGGCCCGGCGAAATGGCAGATGCCGACTTTGGCTATGTGGGCAGCGGGCCGGGCAAGATAACGCTATATAAGGGTAAAGAGGTAATGAAACGCAATGTGCCCAGCGATGTTGCTGTGGACGAGCTGATCCAATTGCTTAGAGAGAGTGACGCCTGGGTAGAGGTGGCGTGATGGGTCTTCATAATTGGCAGTAAGCAGAATTCTATTTTGGCAATCAAGTAACTTCGGCAAGTCATGGTTCGGCGGGGCTCACCATGCCAGGCTCTTTTCAGCAATTCAAAAGAAAAATACCAGCTTACACTTAGTTAGTCAAAATCCAACGAGTACCGCTTGGACGAATTAAAGCGCTGTAAAGGTAAGCGGCGAGCCGCTGATTTGAGCGCCGGTTGAGGTGCGGCCAACTACCTGCACTTTTTGTGAAGACACAGATGGATCACCGATCAGCCAGTTAGTTTGTGCATAACCACCTGCATTTGTGACCGCAGAGGCAAGCGATACAGAGCCACCACCTGAAGTAACCGTAAAGTAAACGGTTACACCCGCCTGGCCAACGCCACTATTATCAGTTACCCGAACAACCAATGGCGCGCCAAGGTACTCATACGCAGGGCCAAACTGGCCATCGCCAGAAGTTTTCGCTATGGTTAAGTTTGTAGCGGTTGCCTGCATACCTACTGTATCCGTGTTCCAGGTCTGGCTGTTGTCGGAGATACCATAGCCCAAGACACTTCCGGAAACGCTGAACGTCTGCTGCTCGGTATAACCATCGTTAGTATTCTCGAGGGTATTTAACGAGAAAGTAGCAGTAGGGCAAACTACGCCATATATTTTCTCAACCATCTGTGGTGCTATGCTGCATGACAGGTTAAAACCGCCAAGTGGTGGGATGCTATTGGTGAGCGATGCCGAGTGAGAAAAATTATAAACACCCTGCCAGCTGCCAGCACTATAAACATCGCCGAGGGTAAAGTTGTCGGTCGTATTGAAAGCTGGCGTTCCGTTAGTGAGGGCAGTTACATTTCCAGTTACATTGGCAACATAAGAGAGATAGGTGGTGACAACAATCGGCAATTGCCCTAACCAAATAATGGTGCGGTTCGAAACGGGGTTGAGCGATACTGAAGAGTTGATATTATCAGTGCCTGAAGCCGCCACGGCCAACTGGACATTTGCATTTAATGTACCATTCTGACAAACGGCAGAAAAACCGGTCATAGTGCCATTCTGAAACTGCATGTTGAAATTCCAATTAGGATTAATGGCTATAGAACCTCCGGTAGCTTTTACTGAGGCAATACCATCCTGGAACAATACTGCATTAGTAACATCGTAGGTATTAGAGAATGCGGTACCGAAATTGATATTACCCTGCTGGAAAACGTCTTCCAGTTTTGCTGGCGTGGTAGTAAGTGTTACCTGTCCTGCCTGGCTGGAAACGGCAGTTACCTTCCGCAAATAACCCTCGCCGGTCATACCCACAATAATATCGTTCGCAATAAAATTGGGAAGGTTATTACCGAAGTATGTGTATATACCCTGGCTTAATTGCGATGCCGATGATGACAGTAACCATTGGGTTGAATCAATAACAATTACACCTGGCTTCAGTAGCACAGAATCAGGGGTAGTAGGCTGAGTATTGGTAGTGGTGGTAGAGACTGTTTGCGTACTGAGCTTGTTGCAGGATGCAAAAGCAAAAATTACGGCAACAAGTGCCACGACAAATATTGACGAAATATTTTTTTTCATTGTGCTCATCAGTTAGTTGTAAGAAGGCTGCGCCTTGAAAATTATTTAAAGAGTAACACACTAAGCCTTGCTCCGTAGCTCAGCACATTTTCGTGAATACCGTCGATGTTGGAAATATTGGTCATTACGTATCCCATATAAGGTCCCAGCAGGTAGGTATTGTGCTTTGTACGCCAGGCTATTCCAGCGCTTGCATAATGCTGCAGCATAACTGTGGTATAATTAGCGGAGACATCGTTCCATGAGTTGTTGCCCTGTATACTATATACATCCAGCATATTGACTTTGAAGCCAACAGAAAGGCCGACCTGCGCATAAAAACCTACATCCGAGAGGTTACCAACCTTGTGCCTCACATCAACCACCTGGAACATAAGTGGAACACCTGCATACCAGTAGTGATAGTTGTTGTATGCGGTGCTGCCGAAGCCATCTGAGGAGGACAATGTGCCGTTGAAATTGCGTAGCTCGAGGCCATAAGATAAGAACAGGCGTGTGCTTGCACTATTCGTATTGAACTGGTGCGCGTACTGCCCGGACACAGCCCAGGACAAGCCATTGGCCGACGTCGGCGAGCCATCACCCGTCACGGAATTGAAAATGGAAGAGCCGCCGAAATCAGCGAAGACGATAAATTTAGCGTCGCATTTATGGCACTTTGCATGGGCGCAGCAAGATGTAGAATCGGCTGGCATATCATCATCATCCCCGGAGGACGCGGGTGGAGTTGTCTGGGCAGTAGCGAATACAGACCATGCTAAAGCACAGCTTACGAACACTACTTTCTTAAGATCAAAATACTTGTTAAGGAGTTGCTTCATGTATATAATTATATCATCTGCAATAAAACAGGGTTAAATATACTACAATTTTGCAAAGGTGGTAGTAATGGCGATGGAAATTTTGTCTGAACCTGGATTTTCAGGATAAAATGATTTTAGGATGCGCGAGGATATCTGAACCGGGATTCCAGGGATTATAGGATTTTCCAGATTCGTATCGTTATCTTACAGATTATTTTTCGACATACGAAGTGCTTCCTGAACACGATACAACAGCTAAATGGTGCTATGCCCCATGTTTAGTATATTTTTTATGAGATCATATGGGGCATTTGGATAGGCGGTGTTTTCGCTGTATGCCTCTACTGTTGCGGGATTTATGGGTATTATTAAAACTATTTTGCATTTCCCATTGTGCCACAAGTGGGGCATTTTGTTTGTCTGAACCTCAGATTAGTAGGGACCTACCTATTGGCAGGCAGGTTCACTGATTTACTGTTGAGCGGAAATATTGAATGCCCGTTTCATGCCCTACCTATGCCCCATTGTTACCCATTGTGCCCCGTGTCAGTTTGCAGTTGCAGGCAAATTAAAATATTTTCAGGCAATCCCAGACAGCTACAAGAGGGAAGAAAAAATATCCTGCAAAGTGCGCACAGGTAAAAACGCAGAGGAGCCGCACAGGAAATATAGCTTTTGCAGGACAAAGCTAGCAAGCAAAATAATACGAGCCAAGACGTTTTAGCTATAGCGAGTATTGGCTGGGGTTATAATGAAGCGTGGTACTTTTTTTTAATGAACGGAGGCGGTAAGATGCCCTTTTGATCTCAAAGGTTAATGTATCCACTCCTTCGCGGGTAGTTCCATTCTTACAAATAACACAGTCCATAATGCGGGAAATCAATGTGCTTTGATATATAGCCCGATAATTGCGGCCATTTGGGCTATCCAAAATCCTACCATCCACTTTATTAAATCAACTTTATCGTCTTTGGTAACAAAAAAAGGTCTTTTTTCTGATTAATTTTCTGTTCGGACTTTTCTTCGATAAATTCCAGTATAGTAGATGCTTCCTGCTCTCCCAGCTTATTTTTAAGAATTTCGTATGCTTTTAATTCGAGAGCACTCATTTGGTATTTTTTTGTCAAATTTATGAATTAGCATTAAAATAAAAAAATGGTGAGCTTTTTAATCTTATCGTCTATTTCTTGCCAATGCCTATTGAGATGCTGAGCAGCCACTTATTTTGCGGTTCATTCCTTTACTATTTTCTTTACCGTTCTTCTCCCATCTTCATCTGTTAGCTCCAGCAGATAGATGCCTGGTGGTATGGCGTTTATGGTAATAATGTTACTGCATTCTTTTAGGGTTCCGGATTGTTCTATAATGCCTAATACGTTAAATAGAACATAGTTCGCTCCTGTTTTTACATTGTCTATGTTCAGTTCTGTGGTAGTGGGGTTCGGGTAGATCACGATATTGTCGATGGGTGGTTCATTTACTTTTTCTGGCCAGCAGGCGGGGTTGAAGGTGACTTTGCGAATACGGCCGTTCGCAATATCGCTTATAAACAAATTACCACATTTATCAAATGTCAAACCTCCAGGTTTGATTCCTGCGTTTGTAGCAGAGCCTCCGTCTCCACTAAATCCCGTAACCCCGTTTCCAGCGATTAAATGAATAGTGTTCGCAGAATCGATTTTATAAACCCGGTAGTTCCCCGCGCCAAAACTACTTGCATATAGATTATGATTCGCATCAAACTTAATAAACGCAGGACTTAATTGGGCGATTGTCGCTGGCATCCCATCTCCGATGTAGGCGGCATTGCCATTACCTGCAAATGTCGAAATTATGCCCAGCGCATTAACCTTCCTTATTCTTGAATTAGATAAGTCAGCAATAAAAATATTATTGGAATCATCTGACGTAACATCAGTTGGCAACCATAATTGCGCATTTGTTGCTTGTCCGCCATCCCCACTAAATCCCGCAATTCCCGTCCCTGCAAACGTTATAATTATCCCATTGGTATCAATCCTCCTTATAACATTATTGTTAGCATCGGCAATATAAAGTCGTCCATATTTGTCCAAACAAATGCCATTTGGTCCTGCTATTTTAGCGCCGGTTGCCATCCCATTATCGCCGCTATAGCCTGAAATACCATCTCCGCATATTGTAGTGATTGTATTTGTAATGGCGTCTATTTTTCTTATCGCATCATTAGCAAAATCTGAAATGAATATATCCTGCAAGCTATCGAAAGACAATCCATCCGGAAAATCTAATTCAGATGCAGTTGCAGTTCCGTTGTCGCCAAAATAGCCTGCTGTACCGATACCTGCAAACGTTGTAATTATTCCACTTGTATCAATTTTTCTAATTTTATTGCCAGTTCCCGAGGCAACAAAAAAATCTCCATTTTGAGAAATAAAGCATGCTCCTGGATCAGGTAACGATGAACTGGTGGCAGCTATTCCATCCCCGCCTGAACCACCGCCAGCAAAAGTTGTAATTACTTGCCCAGATAGTGACTGTACAAATAATAAAATAGCTAAAATATTTATTGCATTAGCTTTCATCACATTGTTATAGGACTATATAAAGAGGTAAAGCAACAGTGTCACTAGGAATAACAGATGCTTTAAAAATGGTTCCTGATGGGTAAGATGCTGAATAATTTAACGGTGTATCACAAGCGTTGAGGCAATTCGCGTGAAAGAGGATCCCCTGACTCCCTTCGCTCACGCACATGCCTACGCTAACCTGCCTGCCGGCCGGCAGGAGTGGGGAACTTTCCATGTTGCGTGGGACCTCTCCCCATCCCTCTCCGAAGGAGAGGGTGAAGCTACGCACCCAAAGAGCGCACCCACTTCTTTTGTAATTCATTCCCTAAGGTTTTCTCTTTATTCAAAGTTGCCACTTCAGCAACAACCAAATCTAATATAAATTCCCGATAATTAATAAAAGAGGGGCTTTTATATTATTATTTATTTGCTAGCCACAGGAATTGGAAAATTCACCCAAATATTTTGTTATGGATGAAAATAATAACTAATTTCATGCGTTGGATAGTTGCTATTAGTGCTTTTTTGGGGGCTGGAGTAGTTTATTCAGCGGTCAGGGTTCGGCGGGGCTCACCATGACATTCATTTTTCAGCTTTTCTGAGATATCACAATTGTTTCTCAGCGAGTGGCTGTTCTGCGAGTGAAAAATATTTTTGCTATTTGTGGACGAATATATTGTATGAAAAAAATACCGGCCTATCTGCGAAGCCTTCTTGTCTCCGCACTATTATTAATGGTGAGTGCAAGTGCTTACGCCTCGCACGTAGTGGGTGTGGACCTGTTCTATACCTGGCAAAGCGGCAATACGTATAAGATAACATTGATAGTCTATGGCGACTGCGGGCCGGCCAGTGCAGCGGCTTTCAGCACATTGCCAGATGCTATGCCGAACATTTGTATTTATGATGGCAACACCAATATCGACAACATTAACTTGCCTATACAGCCGCCATCAACAGGTGTGGAGATAACGCCAGTTTGCCCGGCGGATGTTGCCCTTACCCAATGTACCAATACCTCATTCAGTATACCCGGGATAAAGAAATTTGTTTATTCCGGTACCTATACTGTTCCCTATGCATCTGCCGTATGGAGGTTTGTGTTTATCGGGTTTATGGGCGATGGGCAGGCGGGCAGGGCGGCGGCCATTACTAATATTACTTCAGGGACGATCATCGAGCTTGAAGATACACTTAACAATACAGTGTATCATAACACCAGCCCCGACCTTACGGTTGTTCCTACGCCGTTCTTTTGCCTGGACAACAGCGACAACTATAACCCGGGAGCCATAGATCCTGATGGTGACAGCCTTACGTTCTTCCTTGTTCCCGGAATCAATTCGCCGGCATCTGCAGGAGGAACGACGTTCTGCGGCATTGGTTCGCCAGTTGCGTATGTACCGCCTTACACTGCAACCGCGCCACTTGCGGCGTCGACATTTGCTTTCGATCCGACCAACGGGCAAATTAATTTTTTCCCAAATGCACTTCAACGGTCACTAGTTGTCTACAACATTGAGGAACGTAGGGCCGGCGTGTTTGTTGGCACCAGCCAGCGTGAGATGACCTTCCTGGTGTTAACTTGCACTACGCCTGCAATATCGGGTGTGCTCAGCGGCGCAACAAATGGCACGATCACAGATAGTACGCACTTCCAGATATGCGCAAATTCGGGACCCTTCTCGGTAAACATAAATCCTGTGGAGCCGGGCACTACGAATGATATAACCGTGACTTACGGCGGGCTGCCAGCAGGGGCTACTTTTACAGTAGCCGGAAACGGCACAACCACACCACACTGCACATTTTCCTGGAACTCAACTGGCGTGGCTCCGGGCACTTATACGTTTTTTGTTACCTATACGGATAACAACTGCCCGCTTGCCGGGGTGCAGACCATAGCCTACACCATAACGATAATGACATTGCCGACGATCAGCTATTCGCTGGTATCGGCAGCTACCTGCACAAAAAAGGCCGCCATATCGATCATACCTGGTGGTGGCGGAATTTCCTGGACCATCGACCTGTCCAGTGGCCCGGGCGATACACTGCAAACGTGGGTATATCATGGCGCGCCGTTTATCGACAGTATTGTTCCCGGCACCTATACGCTGACCATTTATACTAACCCGGGACACGTGTGTAAGGCAGACCTGGTATTTACAGTCAACCCTCCTGTAGCTATTGTACCAACAGCCACGTTCACAAACCCCAGCTACTGCGGCAATAACGACGGTACGATAACGCTGCATCACCTTCCGGCAGGGACCACTGACACCATAAAATTTTCTTTCAATGGAGTAATACAACCAGCGCAGGTGCATGTTGTGGCTGCGGACAGCACGGTCGTAATAACGGGCCTGCTGGCAGGAACCTATACGGGGATAACGGCAACCTACGGAAATTGTGTGTCAACAACCGTTGGACCGGTAGTATTGGTGAACCCGCCGTTTACCATGCGCGCACTAACGTCAGTGAATCCGACCTGGTGCGGATATTGCGATGGCTCCATCACCTTGTACGGCTTGCGCCCCGGGGAGACAGATACGATAACCTATATTTATGCCGGAAGCACCGCTGCGCCAGTCTACCATCTCATTGGCGCGGACAGCACTGTGACGCTAACCGGGCTGTGCCAGGGCACTTACCTGAATTTTGTTGCGAAGACCTTTGGTGTGTGTGTGTCGAACGCGCTGGGGCCTGTGACACTTTCCGTGCCACCGTTTACGATGCGCGCCCTGACATTTACGAACCCATCATGGTGCGGATCGTGCGATGGAACAATAACTTTTTACGGGCTACATCCTGGCCAGACGGACACGATCACTTATTTTCATGATGGTGCAGCGGTAACGTCTGCGGGTTTCCTTACAGGCGCAGATAGTACATTGACGTTGACGGGACTTTGCTCGGGCGTGTATGCCAATTTCGTTGCCAAGACAGGTGGCATATGCGTATCGAACGCGCTGGGGCCGGTGACACTGACCACGCCTCCGTTCACCATGCGCGCACTTACCTCGACAAACCCATCTTACTGCGGGCTATGCGATGGCACAATTACGTTGTATGGCCTGCATCCGGGGCAGACGGACACGGTAAATTATACGTTCAACGGTGTGGCGCAACCACCGGTGATACGGCTAATACCTGCGGACAGCCAGGTTGTCATTACCGGCCTGTGTGCAGGCGCGTACGCTAACTTCGTTGCGCACACGGCAGGCATCTGCATATCCAATACACTAGGCCCTGTGACACTCACTGTGCCTCCCTTTACCATGAGGTCTATCACTTTTACAAACCCGGATTATTGCGGGGTATGCAATGGCACGATCACACTTCATGGCCTGCACCCCGGCGAAACAGACACGATCAACTACACTTATGACGGCACAGCACAGCCACCGCTTGTTGTGTTTATTCCTGCAGACAGCGCGGTAGTGATCACAGGCCTGTGCGCCGGTACTTATGCTAACTTCATAGCGCATACAGGTGGTGTATGTGTGTCTAATACTTTAGGGCCCGTGACACTTACGGTGCCGCCACTTACGGTGCGGGCGATCGGTTTCACCAACCCAGACTATTGTGGTATTTGCAATGGCACCATAACCCTGTACGGGTTACACCCCGGCGCGCTTGATACGATCACCTATACGAAAGGAGGCGTGGCGCAACCGCCCGTAATTCTTACCATTCCCAGTGACAGTATGATGGTGCTGACCGGGCTGTGTGCGGGCGTCTATGATAATTTTGTGGCGCATGCGGGCGCGGGCTGCGTGTCTAATTCATTGGGACCGGTTACGCTTACGGTGCCGCCGTTTTCTGTGCGCTCGCTCACGTTCACCAATCCTGACTATTGCGGCATTTGCAATGGTACAATAACCCTGCATGGCGTTTATCCCGGCGAACTGGATACGATCAATTACACACTCGGAGGTGTGCCTCAGCCACCTATCATACTTACTATCCCGGCTGACAGTACCGTTCATCTTACCGGTTTGTGTGCAGGTGTCTACGATAATTTCATTACGAATACGGGCGGTGTGTGCGTGTCTAATACGCTGGGACCGGCGGATCTTACTGTACCTCCATTTACCATGCGCGCACTTAGCTTCACTAATCCCGATTACTGCGGCATCTGCAATGGCACAATAACGCTCTATGGCCTCCATCCAGGTGAATTGGATACCATAAATTATACGTTTGACGGCGGAGCGATGCCACCCATCATTGTTACCATCCCTGCCGACAGCATAGTATCGCTGACTGGTTTGTGTTTTGGTACCTACGATAATTTCATAGCGCGCACGGGTGGCGTATGTGTGTCTAACACCTTAGGCCCTGCCGATCTTACAGTGCCGCCGTTTACCATGCGCGCCGCGACTTATACCAACCCTACAAAATGCGGGTTCTGCGATGGCAGCATAAAGCTTTATGGTTTGCATCCGGGACAGACGGATACGGTAACGTATTCATTTAATGGTGCGCCACAGCCGGGCGGAGCCTACTTTATTGGGCCCGACAGCACGGTGCTGCTTTCCAGTTTGTGCGAAGGCGTGTACAGTAATATCGTTGCCAAGACAGGCGGCGTATGCGTATCTAATGTGCTGGGGCCAGAGACGCTGGTAGCTCCGCCTATTATTGACAGCTTCACTTATGAGGTGCACGAGGGCTGCAACGGGGATACGGTAGTCTGTACCAATTACTCCTGGCCGGCATCTGACCTAACGTATGTTTGGTCGTTTGGCGATGGCGCTACCAGTACTGCAACCAATCCGTCGCATATTTATACGGCATCGGGCACGTTCACATTGAAACTGGTTATCACCAACACCCGCTGTGTGGACAGTATGAAGCAGGAAGTGGAGCTGAAGAACCTGATCACCGCGGGCTTTACGGCCGTGCCGGATAGTTTCCTGTGCCAGGGGAAACCAGTAGTATTTACCAATACGTCGACAGGTATTTCACTTAATTATACCTGGTTGTTCGGTGATGGGAATACGGATACGGCGACCAATGTGACACATATTTTTTACAACTCGGGTACTTATGATGTTCAACTTATAGTAACCAATTATGTGCCCTGCAGTGATACGGTTACGATGCCGATAACGGTGGACTCGATGAGCGCAATAAGTATCAATGCTACGGATACGGTGTTGTGCGGTGGGCATGATGTGACTTTTACCGGTATTTATACCTCATTCGGTAACACCGGTGTTACCTGGACGTTCAGTGATGGAGGCTTAATTCAGAATCAAAATCCCGTGGTACATGGTTTTGCATCGGGCGGGGTATATACCGTCTCCGTTGAAGCATTTTACAGGGCCTGCCCGGATACAAGCACGTGGAAGCAGGTGGTTATTTTCGGCTATCCTTCGATTGATCTTGGGCCGGATACCTCGATATGCGCCGGCAGCACGGGCATTACGCTCATGGATAATCTCAATGCAGGCAATACAATGGCAAAGTGGCTATGGAGCAACGGGGAGACGACACCGTATACGGCTGTGGTAAGCCCCGGATACTACTATTGTACGGTAACGATAGCCGGTTGTTCAGCTACGGATACTGTATGGGTGCAAAACGGTTGCTTCCTGGATATTCCAAATGCGTTCACTCCGAACGGAGATGGATCAAATGACTACTTCCTGCCACGGCCATTGCTGGGCAGAGGGCTTGCGACTTTTACTATGAATATCTATGACCGCTGGGGAGAATTGATATTTACAACCAACAATACAGAAGGCAGGGGATGGGATGGCCGCTTCAACAATGTGATGCAGCCGGAGGGCGTGTATATTTATGTTATTGACGCAACCTTCATAGACGGTGAAAAGGAGCATCACCAGGGAAATGTGACGCTGCTGAAGTAATGTATAGCAGGTATCTGATTTTTTTTAGGCGTTCAGACATGGGCGCCTTTTTTTTATCAAAACTTTCCCTTTAAAATTCGGAAATTTGTTTTTGAGCGGAGCGCGTGTGCCCCATGTTTGGAGACGTCATCCATGGCGTCTCTACGATGTGGTTCATAACATAACAGCAGACCACCTAAAAAAATGAAATTCAAGATACAAAGCCCATACGAACCAGCAGGAGATCAGCCGGAAGCTATCAGGCAGCTTGCGGAAGGTATTGAGCAGGGCGAAAAATTCCAGGCGCTGCTGGGTGTTACCGGGTCAGGCAAAACCTTTACGGTAGCTAATGTGATACAGAAAGTGCAGAAGCCGACGCTGGTGCTGACCCACAATAAAACGTTGGTAGCGCAGCTTTATGGCGAGTTCCGGCAGTTCTTCCCGGATAATGCTGTAGAGTATTTTGTTTCCTACTACGATTATTATCAGCCGGAAGCATACATGCCGGTATCTAATACCTATATTGAAAAAGATCTTTCAATAAATGAGGAGCTGGAGAAGCTAAGGTTGCGGGCTACATCGAGCCTGTTGAGTGGCCGTAGCGATATTATTGTAGTCGCTTCAGTGTCGTGCATTTATGGTATCGGTAATCCTACGGAATATGCGAACAGTATCATCCGTTTTAAAAAAGGGGACAATGTAGGGAGGAACCATTTTCTGCACCAACTGGTCAATTCGCTGTACAACCGCAGCCAGGGCGAGTTCTCGCGGGGTACCTTCAGGGTAAATGGGGATACGGTCGATGTGAACCTGCCTTATGTGGATTATGGTTACCGGATTACGTTCTTCGGTGATGAAGTGGAAGAAGTGGAGAGCTTTGAGCCGGATACTGGTAAGCGGATAGCGGTGATGGAGAATGCTGCGATATTTCCTGCGAACCTCTACATTGCCCCGCGCGACCAGATGACGCAGATACTCTATGAGATACAGGATGAGATGAATGCGCAAGCGGATTACTTCAAGCGAATAGGCAAGCATATAGAGGCACAACGGATAAAGGAGCGGGTGAGCTATGACATTGAAATGATACAGGAGTTGGGCTACTGCAGCGGCATTGAGAACTACTCACGATTCCTGGACCGCAGGAAACCGGGCGCGAGGCCCTTTTGCCTGCTCGATTATTTTCCGGACGATTATTTACTCGTGATAGATGAAAGCCACGTGACCATACCGCAGATCAGTGGGATGTATGGCGGGGACCGGTCGAGAAAATTAACGCTGGTGGATTTTGGGTTCCGGCTACCATCGGCGCTGGATAACCGACCGCTGAATTTTTATGAGTTTGAGGCGCTGGTGTCGCAGGTGTTGTTTATTAGCGCCACGCCGGGAAAGTATGAACTGGAACATACAGGTGGGGTGGTGGTGGAGCAAATAGTGCGCCCCACGGGCCTTCTGGAGCCGCCAATAGAGGTGCGGCCAAGCATAAACCAGATAGACGATCTGCTGGATGAAATAGACAAGCGTGTAAAAAGTGGCGACCGGGTGCTGGTAACCACACTCACCAAACGCATGGCCGAAGAGCTGGATAAATACCTGAAGCGGATAAACATCAACTCCAAGTACATACATTCTGAAGTGGACACGCTGGAGCGCGTGGAGATATTGCGCGATCTGCGCCTCGGCAACATAAATGTGCTGGTAGGCGTGAACCTATTACGCGAGGGCCTGGACCTGCCGGAAGTATCGCTAATGGCAATACTGGATGCAGATAAGGAAGGGTTTTTGAGGGATGAGCGATCACTGACACAGATGGCGGGGCGTGCGGCGAGAAATGTAAACGGGCTGGTGATATTTTACGCAGATAAAATAACGGACAGCATGCGCCGAACCATGGATGAAACAGACCGCCGCAGGGAAAAGCAGATAAAGTACAACCTGGAGCATAACATTACCCCAATGACCATCAAAAAATCAATACAGGAAATAATGCTGCAGGGCTCTGTGCTGGACATAAAGGGGTATGATGAAAACAACAAGTATGCTCTGCCGGATCAGGTATTGCCAATGGCTGCAGAAGATGAGGTAGCCTACCGTTCAGCAGCACAACTCGATAAAATAATTACCCGCACCAAAAAAGAGATGGAGAAGGCGGCGAAGGATCTTGACTTTATGGAAGCAGCACGGTTGAGGGATGAATTACTGAGGTTTCAGAAGGAAAGAGAGGGGTTGAAATAGAAAGTTATTTACCTTCGTTGTGTGGTCTCGTATTTGTCATGCTGAGGCACGAAGCATCTACACACCAACAGGGAATTGCTTAATTTGTGTCTAAAAGCAGCTTTTCCAGTCAGATATGAAACCATTAGGTGTTCACAATTATTACGTTTATATTCTTACCAATGTCAACAAAAATGTCTTTTATATTGGTGTTACAAATTCTGTAGAAAACAGAGTTGAACAGCACAGGGCCGATGCTAACGGAGAGAAGAAAACCTTTGCTGGCAGATATAATTGCATTTACGTGCTTTACTTTGAACGGTTTCAATTTATCAATGATGCCATATCCCGTGAAAAGGAATTGAAAGGTTGGACGAGAGCGAAAAAGGAATCGCTAATAACCAGCTTTAATCCGAAATGGGAATTTTTAAATCTGCAATGGTGACTTACAGAATAGTTGCCGTTTGCAGGTTTCGTGGCTTTTGCACCCATATCCTGGCAAGAAACGCGAGCACCTTCATCGTGAGTATAGATGCTTCGTGCCTCAGCATGACAAAAGCAAGTAAGACCCAAGACAGTGAGCAAGGTGGATGCTATTCATCGAGTCTTATATCCCGTTTTACAATCAATGATACCGCTCACCTTTTTACTGCCAGATGCATTTGATACCCACATTTGGTAATCGCCCTTAACGGCTGTGCCCGTGCCCGGCTTAGCGGATGATTCTCTTATGTTGACAGAGACACTATCTACTGCGTACTCCTGTCCGCCGCTAAATGCTTCCTTGAATGTAGGTGTAAACGCTCTTTCGTCCAATGTATCTTCGGAAGTGCTACCAGGTTTTTGTGAAATCGGAGCTCCCCTTCCTTTAAATATGCCAACGCCACTTGCCGGCCCTGAAGCGGTAATCGTAAGAAATATTGGGAAGGCGTTTCGTCCGGTGGCTGCCATCGTGAATATTGAATTTTTGCCTGTTTTTTGAATGTCGCAATAATAGTCCAGGGTGTCTGCAGGGGCGGGATGATTTCTTACTATTTTCTTTGCAAACCGTCCGGTTCCGGTTCCTTCCATCGTGATCTCCGCCGTGCCTTGCTCATCTTCTTTCGGAACAACGGTGCCGCCTTCAAAACCAAAAACCTGGGTAATGGTATCTGCATAAGTGACCCCGTTATCCGTGATGGTGATCATGTTTACTGATGGCTTGTTGTTGCAGGATACAATAATAACGACGCCAAAGAGCGCGAATAACAGCTTTTTCATTGTATGATTGTTTGAAAGTTAAATATATAACAACTGGGGAGTAACAGGTTGATGATTAACCTTATTTAACCTTTGCGTTTACTCCTGCTGGAATTTGAATAAAGAGACGATACTGCTAACTTCGCAGACCCCAGTAAAATTTTCAGAAAAAAGGAGTTAATAAAAATTGAAGATGAGAGGATTTTTTCTGCTTCTTTGTGTGCTATGCAGTGCCCGCGCTTTTGGTCAGGGGGGTGTGAAGATCACCGGGAAAGTAAACGATGCGGCGACCCATGCGGCTATCGACTATGCCACGGTGACCATTGCCGACCGTGCAACTAAGAAGGTTGTGAACGGAGCCTCGTCTGATAGCTCCGGAACGTTTGAAGTCACAGGCATTCAGCCGGGCTTGTACACGATCACCATTGACTTTATTGGGTATAAAAAGAAAATTATTGATAGCGTGGTGGTGGGCACCAGCAAGGTGTCTTTAAAAACCATATCGTTGTCTGCTGCCGGAAAAGTGCTGGATGCCGTTACTATTACCGCCAGCGGACCGGTGATCGAAAACAAGCTCGACAAGATCGTATACAACGCGGCAAACGATATCACTTCCCAAGGTGGGCAGGCACTTGATGTACTTAAGAAGGTGCCGCAGGTAAATGTGGATATAGATGGCAACGTAGAGCTGCAGGGAAATTCCGATATCCGTTTTCTGATTAATGGAAAGCCGTCGAGCGTGTTTGGAAGCAGTATAACCGACGCACTTTCGGCCATACCGGCCAGCCAGATAAAGAGTATAGAAGTAATTACGAGCCCAGGCGCCAGGTATGATGCACAGGGGACTGGTGGTATCATCAACATTATCTTGAAGGACAACAAAATGCAGGGCATCAATGGCAACATTAATCTATCTGGCGGAACGAGGCTGGAGAATGGGTCTGCGAACCTGAACTATCGACACAACAATTTCGGCGTCAACGTTTTTTTTAGTGGCAATGCACAACTTGTATCGCGTACGCCTAGTACACAAGACCGGTCCTCGTTCGATACCGCCGCGAATACGACTAACCATTTAATGCAAGATGGCTACACGGATCTCACCAGGGATGGATACCAGGCTGGTGCCGGTTTTGACTGGAATATTTCCAAACATGACAATATCACCGCAGCTATAAGTTTTAACCATTTTGAAAACACGAACGAAGGTATTACCAATGTGCAGCAGGATACGGCCGGCAGTTCGGCGCCAAGCATTAACAGCAGCCGGTATTCATACAATCATTTTCAAACAAATTCGTTTGACCGGAGCCTGAATTATAAGAAGACATTTAAGAAGGAGGGTGAAGAATTGAATATCCTGTACAGCGCCTCAAGCGGAACTCCGCTAACTTACTTCCAGCAGGTGAGCACTTACGTTGGTACAAGCTCGCCATTTATGGGTTCCTCCAGCAATAATCCCGGCACTGATGTCAGTAATAATATCTCCGTTGATTACACATTGCCTGTAAAGGAACATTTCGTTTTGGAAACGGGTCTGAAAGCCACGCTGCAAAACATAACCAGTACAGCAGATGTAACCGCGTTAGTGCCGGGTACCTCGAACTATATAGCTAACCCCGGCCAGTCATACAACCTCGACTATGATATGCGGGTATATGCAGGGTATGTTTCCGCCTCATTTCCGCTGACCGATTTTTTGAAAGTAAAGGCAGGGGCGCGATATGAATATACCGTTACGACAATCGATTTTCCTAACACGGAAATCCCCGCATACGGGATAATTGTGCCGTCGGCGATAATCTCCCACGATTTCCGAAACAGCCAGTTCATTAAATTGTCGTACACGCGCAGAATAGAGCGCCCGGATTACGGCGATGTGAACCCGTTTCTAAATTTTTCAGACCCCTACAACATAACAACCGGCAACCCATTGCTAAAACCAGAGATCGGGAACAATTTTGAACTGGGATACAATAAATCGTTTGGCAAAGGGACCAACCTTAATTTGTCACTGATAGAGCGCATCAACACGCAAGACCATAAGCGAGTAACGAATTTTTATAGCGCCTACCCGGCCGGCGACTCTGTGTACGACAATGTCTCCGTGACCAATATCCAGAACATAGGAATAGAATATAATACAGGTTTGAATGTTTCCGGTTCGTGGTCTATCAAAGACAAGCTAACGTTGCGGGGAAATGTATTTTTTATGCACAGGCACAGCGTGGATCTTCCGCCGGGCAGCACAGGATCGGACGGGAACCGGTTCCGGACGAACCTGAATGCCACGTACCAGTTACCGCACAACCTTGTGACCGAGGCGTTCGGCAATTACAATGCCGCAACGATCAATATACAAGGCCGCACACCACAGTCAATTACGTATACGTTGGCGTTCAGAAAGCAATTCTGGAAGAAAAATGCAAGCATAGGGGTTACAGGAACCAATATTTTTAATCAGTACACGCGGCAGGTAGCCACAATAAGTACGGCCGACTATAGTTCGTACACGGTGCGCATGTTGCCCTACCGGTCAGTGGGCATTAGCGTTACCTATAAATTCGGGAAGCTGGAATTCAAGAAAGACAAGGAAGAGGATTCCTATTTGAATAATCCACCGAGTATGGGGGGATAATGGATGGCCTATCGGTTTTTGGCAATAATTTGTAACTACTAGAAATTACCATACTTGTTTTAATAAAAAAACTTAACTAATTTTGATAAACTAGTTGCTGTTAAATGGTCATTAAATTCAATAGTGAATACCTGGAGTTGCTTGCAACAGGTGAAAAAGTGAAAGGTAAACCAAGGTATGATGCTGAAGTAATACTTAAATACCGGAAGACGTTAAAGAAACTGGAGGTGATGCCCAATACAGCCGGATTAAAGCAATTACGGAGTTTGAATTTCGAAGCCTTAAAAGGCGATTTATTTGGTTTGTATTCTGTAAGAGTAGATTATAGGTATCGCTTATTGTTTACAATAGAAAAGGACCTGTTAACCATAACTGAAATAATAGTGATTGAAGACTTGAATAACCATTATCAATAAATATGTGATGAGAAAAGGGAAAATATTAAGCACAACCGGGAAAGAAATTAAAATCAATGTGTCGTTACACCCTGGCGAGGTATTGGCGGAAGAACTGGCCGAGCGAGGTGAGGTGAAGTCGGCTTTTGCCATGAAGATAGGTATGTACCCATCGCACTTCAGTAATTTGCTCAAAGGCAAGAGAGATGTATCCGCCAGTATTGCTGTCAAATTGGAGGAAGAACTTAAAATCCCAGCGGAGTTTTGGCTGGGGCTGCAAATGGATTATGATCTGTTGCATGAAAGGGAGCGGGTCCATGGGTTGATGGCGCATTAGAAATATTTTAAGACAACTTTTCAGGAAAAAGGCTGTCTTATTTACAATGGGTGTTTACACTGAAAATCTGCAGTCTCTGG
>CAIVEW010000069.1 GCA_903905065.1 uncultured Bacteroidota bacterium
AGTGGATGGTGTTGGCTCGGTAGCTGGTATTGCGCCAGGTACAACTGATATCACCCACATCGTTATCAACAGCTATGGTGAATCAACCACAACAGTGACGCCGGTTATTGTCACTGAGCTTCCTGTAGATGTTCGGGTTGTTCCAAACCCGAACAATGGTGCGTTTACCATCAAGGGGACTTTAGGCACACTGTCTGATGAAGAAGTATCGCTTGAAGTTACCGATGTGCTTGGCCAGGTTATCTACAGTAACAAGGTGATGGTGCATGGTGGCAAGATCAGCGAAGCGCTGACCCTTAGCAACACACTTGCGAATGGCATGTATATACTCAACATGCATACTGGATCAGCCGACAAGACTTTCCACTTTGTTGTAGAGAAATAACAGGTTACAGGTATTTTAAAATTTATAAGGAGGGCTGCAATCGCAGCCCTCCTTTTTTGCATTCTCCTTAAAACGTTCATTTTCTTAATTCCCTCTACTAATCGCATGTAAAAAAATATAACATACAGAATGTTAATATTTGGGTATGTCAAAACTGTTAACTTTGTGCATAAAGTTAATAATCAATTGTTTGGATTAAATATAATATAAACATGAAAATATGCACAAATATGAATATTGATAAAATTATTATTCAGGTGTTATTTTTTAATGTTTTTTTTGTTAAAACAAACAAAATTCAAGAAAAATGTTGATAACTTAGTGTTAACATTTGCAAAAAAACAACCGTTAGTTATTGTGATAAATACATGGGCGTGAAATCACAAACTGTTAGTAAATACAATAGGCAAACGTATCGCTTAAAGCTAGCTTTGCATAAGAATTAATTTTTTTAATAGTTTAACAACAAAAAAATCTTTAACAGCAGTAAGAAGCATATCGTTCAAAATACATATAATGACCATAGATTATTATCATGCGTAGTCAGGCAAGTTAAAAACTACCAAATATGAAAAACTTGTACAATTTTTTTTACGGCAATGAAATAACTTCTGGTATAGAAGAAAGGAACACGAGCGGAATTTACTTTGCGTGGTGCCGGCATCTTTATCGGTCCGCAAACATATTCGCAGTGGTGCTGATGATCGTGTTTGGCATTGGAAGTAGTGCATTCGCTACAGCATGGCGAACAAACAGCAATGCTAATATCAATACACTGGCGAGCTGGACCGACGTGGCAACCGGAACTTTGACCCCAGCCAATTTTACCACTGCAGGGGATACCTGGACGATCCAGAATACAATGACGCAAAGCGCCCCATGGACTGTGACCGGCGATGTTACGCTTTCGTCAGGGAGTTGGTCGGCAGCGGCAAACGCAGTGAATTTTGGCGGTGGTTTTTATAACAACGTTAGTTCGGGCGCGTTTTCTTCTACAGGAACGGTCACATTCAACGGGACGACCGCGCAAGCGATAAGCGGAAGCGCAGCAACAACTTTCAGCGCACTGGTCGTAAATAATTCAAGTGGTGTTTCATTGTCGGGTGTTGGTTGCACGGTGAGCGGTAATCTTACCCTAACCTCCGGTACATTCTCGGACGGAGGTAATACAATTACGTTGCAGGGAAGCATAACCGGAACAGGGACACACAACAGCAGCACAGGTGGCAAGATCAGTATGACCGGGATTGCCAAAAGTATTTCCGGCGTTACCTTGGGAAATGTTGAGTTCAATGCGGGGGCGGCAAGCGCATTTACCCTGATCGGCAATTCTACGGTAAATGGTGCACTTACGTTTACAGGTGTTGCCAATACTTTGACAATTGGCGCATTTACCCTGACGTTAAAAGGGACGGTATCCGGAATGTCGGCAACCAAATATTTTACCGGCGGTGCAACTTCAAATTTAACAGTCAACTCAGCGAATGATGTTGGAACCATTTTCTTTAACCAGACTACTCCAGGTACCACCAACAAACTAGCGACTCTTACCATGAACAGCGCCGGCTATACGGTAACACTGGGCAATGGTGTCAGTATCGCCACCACACTTGCGCTCACAGCCGGAACACTGAATGACGGAGGGAATGTGATCACTTGTGCAGGCAATATCACCGGTGCAGGTACTCATGTGAGCGGTACGGGTGGTAAGATTACGATGACCGGTGCGTTTGTAAGTATTGCAAACAGTGCTATAACATTCGGAAATCTGGAGTTGAACCATGCAGGGGGCTCGACGTTCTCGATGGGTGGCAGCGTAACGGTAAATGGAGCGCTTATCTTTACAGGAGCTGGCAATACGTTGAACCTGGGAGCGCATACCCTTACACTCAATGGTACGGTGGTAGGTATGTCGGCCTCTCAATATATTACCTGCGGCCCAACAACCAATTTAACTATTGGTTCGTCAGCATCACCTGGTACATTATATTTTGACCAGACTACTGCTGGCAGTTCGAATGAGCTCGCCACATTTTTGATCAGCGGAGGCAGCCCGGTAACTATAGGCAACAGCCTTGTATGTCAGACGGCACTGACGCTTACATCGGGCAAGCTGATCATTGGGGCGAATACCACACTAACAGTGAACGGCTCGTTCACAGGTAATGCTTCCAATTGCCTGGTGGGCAGTGCGACGTCAAACCTGACCAGCGGCGCGTCGAATACATATTATTTTGATCAGACTACGCCCGGAACGACGAATAATATTGCAACCTTTATTGCTGGCGCCGGTACAACAACGCTCGCCAACAACCTGAATATAAGTACAGCACTAACCCTCACCGGAACGCTCGCGGACGGCGGAAATGTCATTACTTGTGCAGGCAATATCACTGGTGCCGGTACCCACAGCGGCAGTGGTAAGATCAGCATGACCGGAGTTGCCAAAAGCATATCCGGTGCGAACTTCAGTAACCTTGAATTCAACGCAGCATCAGCGAGTGCATTTACGCTGACAGGTAGCCCAATAATAAACGGGGCGCTTACTTTTACCGGGGCCGCCAATACGCTGACCATCGGGGCATTTACCCTAACGCTGAAAGGGACCGTGGCCGGGATGTCATCGACAAAATACCTTACAGGTAATGGTGCCAGTTCCAACTTAACGATCAATGCGACAAACGATGTTGGGCCACTTTTTTTTAACCCAGGTACGCCCGGAACTACAGACAACATAGTGACACTTACTATGAATAGCGCAGGCCACACTGCGACGCTGGGCAACAACTGTAGTATAAAAACGACCCTTGCGCTTGTCGCAGGGACATTGAATGATGGGGGCCATGTGATCACCTGCGCCGGGAACATCACGGGCGCAGGCACCTATTTAAGCGGAGCAGGCGGCAAGATAAGCATGACAGGAGCCGCCATGAGCATCTCCAACGCCGCGGCAACTCTTGGCAACATTGAATTGAATCATGCTACTGCTACATCATTCACAATGGCGGGCAACCCGGGGATCAACGGTGCGCTTATTTTTACCGGAACAGGCAATACGCTAACCATTGGCGCATTTACACTGACATTAAACGGCACTGTGTCCGGCATGTCGGCAACCAAGTTTTTAAATGGCAGTGCTAACTCTAACTTGACCATTGGCGCACCAGGTGCATTGGGCTCCTTGTTTTTTGGTGCCGGCGCCGGCGCCAACATTAAGAATTTTATCGTTAACGGCGGCGGATCGGCAACTCTGGGCAACAGTATGACGAGCAGTACGCTATTGGACCTTACGCAGTCTGCCGGAGGGCGTTTAGCTATCGGTCCCGGTGCTACGCTGACGATAAGCGGAACTTTCACCGGCAACACAGCTGATTATCTCACTGGCGGGGCAACATCAAATCTGACTACAGGCGGATCTAATACTTATTATTTTGACCAGACTACTCCCGGTACCTCGAATAATATAGCAACTTTTATCGCTAGTGCAGGTACGAGCACGCTGGGCAATAACCTTAGCGTGAGTACACTACTTACGCTGACAGGCACACTAGCGGATGCAGGAAATGTTATCTCCTGTGCAGGAAACATAACCGGCGCAGGAACGCACATAAGTTCGGGCAGCGGTAAGATCAGCATGACGGGTATTACTAAAAGTATATCCGGTGCAAATTTCGGCAACCTGGATTTCAACGCCGCCGCTGCAAGTGTATTCTCATTAACAGGGAACGCCACGGTGAACGGGAATATGTCATTTAGCGGCGCAAATAATTCATTGTCGATAGGCGCGCTTACCCTGACGCTCAAGGGCACAGTATCAGGCATGTCTGCAACCCAATATCTTACCGGCTCCGCGAACTCAAATCTGACCATCAATACTGCGAGTGATCTTGGTACCTTGTATTTTAACCCAACGACACCTGGCACCACAGATAATATTTACACCTTTACAATGAATAGCGCCGGCTATACGGCAACGCTGGGGAGTAACTGCAGTGTGGCAAATTTATTAGTGCTCACTGCCGGAATCCTTAATGATGGCGGCTATGTGATCACTAACTCGGGAAACATAAGCGGTGCCGGAACACATGCCAGTGCGCCAGGCGGAAAAATAATTATGAATGGTTCTGGTAAGAGTATTTCTAACGGAAATGCAACACTGGGCAACGTGACGCTAAACCATGCCGGCGCAACCGCATTTATAATGGGTGCCAGCCCCGTCATTACCGGGACACTTACTTTTACCGGCGCGGGCAATACACTGACCATCGGGGCGAATACGCTGAACCTTAGCGGCAGCGTATCTGGCATGTCATCTACTCAATACTTTACCGGTAGCGCCACTTCCAACCTCACAATTGGTGCCAACGGCGCGGTCGGGACCATCTTCTTTAACCAGACGACACCGGGAACTACCAATAAGATACTCACGTTTTTAATGAACAGCGGCGGCTCAGTGACCTTGGGTAATAACATGGTTTCACAGTCTGCTTTAACGCTTACATCCGGTAAGCTGGCCGTGGGTGCGGGTAATACACTGACCATAAACGGCAGCTTTACTGGTGACGCTGCAGATTACCTGACCGGCAGTGCAACGTCAAACCTGATCACGGGGACATCCAGCACCTATTACTTTGATCAAACTACCCCCGGAACATCAAATAATTTTGCTGCCGTAACGGTCAGTGCAGGTACTGCTACGCTGGGCAATAACCTCAGTGTGGGTGCAACCCTGACCCTTACGGGTACACTGGCTGACGCAGGAAATGTGCTGACTTGTGCGGGTAACATTGCCGGTGCCGGCACACACGTCAGCACCGGCAGCGGCAAGATCAGCATGACGGGCATTACAAAAAGTATTTCCGGTGCAACTTTCGGCAATCTGAACTTCAATGCGGCTTCTGCAGGTGTATTCTCGCTCACCGGAAGCCCGACAGTAAACGGGAACTTATCTTTCACCGGACCGAATAATACTCTTTCCATTGGAGCGTTCACACTCACGCTTAAAGGTACCGTATCGGGTATGTCATCAACCCAGTATTTGACGGGTAATGGAGTTAGTTCAAACCTGACGATTAATTCAGCAAGCGACCTGGGCACTTTATTCTTTAATCCGACCACGCCGGGCACAACAAATAATATAGCAACCTTCACTATGAACAGTGCCGGCCATTCCGCCACAATAGGTAACAACTGCAGTGTTTTGAACACACTCGCACTTACAGCCGGAACACTGAATGACGGGGGTAATGTGATCGCTAATACCGGCATCATCACTGGAGCCGGCACACATATAAGCGGTGCGGGTGGTAAGATCACGATGACTGGCGCCGCAAAAAGTATATCAAATGCTGCCGCAACTTTAGGCAACCTGGAATTGAATCATTCCGGGCCTTCGGCGTTCACGCTGAATGGCAGTCCCACAATCGCTGGTGCGCTGATCTTTACGGGAGCCGCCAATACACTGACCCTCGGCACCTATACGCTCACATTGAATGGTACTGTTTCTGGTATGTCTGCCACGCAATATTTTACGGGTAGTGCAACATCCAATTTGACAATAGGGGCTTCAGGCTCACTCGGTACTTTGTTTTTCAACCAGGCAACACCCGGAACTACTAACAAGATCCTTACGTTTTTGATGAACGGCGGCGGTTCGGCAACGCTAGGCAACAACATGGTGTCGCAGTCGGCCGTGGTACTGGCGTCAGGTAAACTGGCTGTGGGCGCTGGCTGTACGCTGACGGTCAACGGTACATTTACAGGTGATGCTGCAGACTACCTGATCGGAGGCCCAACTTCAAACCTGGTTACAGGCTCAACCAATACTTACTACTTCGACCAGACAACACCGGGCACATCAAATAATTTCTCGTCATACACCGCCAGCACGGGTACCACGGCAATAGGCAATAACCTGAGTGTGAGCAATACGCTTACACTCACCGGCACATTGGCTGATGTCGGAAATGTCATTACTTGTTCGGGCAATATTGCCGGCACGGGAACGCACATCAGCAGCGGCAGCGGGAAGATCAGTATGACTGGTATCGCTAAAAGCATTTCTGGCGCGATCCTTGGGAACCTAGATTTCAATGCGCCATCCGCGAGCGCATTTACCTTAACAGGCAGCCCTACTATAAATGGCAACATGTCATTTAATGGAGCAAACAATACATTATCGATCGGGGCTTTTACTTTAACACTGAAGGGAGCAGTATCCGGCATGTCTGCAACAAAGTATCTGACCGGAAACGGCGCCAGTTCGAACTTAACGATCAATTCAACAAGCGATCTTGGTACGCTGTTTTTTAACCCGGCCACACCCGGCACGACAGACAATATTGCCACCTTCACCTTAAACAGTGCCGGCCATGCTGTAACTCTGGGTAACAACTGCAGCGTCCTGACCACATTAGCCCTCACCGCTGGAACACTGAATGACGGAGGTAATGTGATCACCAATACCGGCAGCATCACAGGAGCCGGAACGCATATAAGTGTTGCGGGTGGTAAGATCAGTATGACCGGCGCGGCAAAAAGTATATCAAACGGTGCTGCAACCTTAGGCAACCTGGAGTTGAACCATGCGACTGCAACAGCATTTACAATGTCCGCAAGCCCAACGATTACTGGCGCACTTATAATTACTGGCACGGGAAATTCGCTGTCCATTGGAGCAAATACACTGACATTGAATGGCACCGTATCGGGTATGACCGCCGCCAAATTTATTTCCGGTGGCACAACGTCCAATTTGATCATCGGTGCAACCGGAGCTTTGGGTACGCTGTTTTTTAATCCCGGCACCCCGGGTACCACCAATAAATTTGTAACATTTACGATCAACGGAGGAGGCTCGGCTACATTGGGTAATTCGATGACCATTGGTACTGCTCTTGCGCTTACGTCCGGCTCGCTTGCAGATGGTGGTAACGTAATAACCTGTAGTGGGAATATTACCGGGACAGGAACCGAATCCGGCACTGGTGGAATAACGATGACAACCTTTGGCTCAACAATATCCGGCGCAACCATTCAAAAACTGACTTTAAATAGTGCGGGTAGTTTCAGTTTGACTGGCAGCCCCGTTATTACAGGAACACTTACACTTTCTTCAGGAAAGTTAGTTCTTGGCTCAAATAATATTGTTTTCGGTACAGCCGCGACTGCTGTAGGGGGTGTCTTTTCATCATCCAACATGATCGTTGCAAATGGCAGTGGGCAGGCTATCAAAAATTATTCATCAAATGGTACTTACACTTTCCCGATCGGGGATGGCGCCAACTATTCGCCAATTACGCTCAATGTAACAGGCAGCTATTCCGGAGCCAGCATGGGAGTAAATGTAAATCCTTCGAAGCCCGCCCAGAATGCAAATACAACCAATTATATAAACCGGTTCTGGACGGTAACACCAACAGGCATTTCTTCGCTTTCATATACAACCACGGCAACTTATGTAGTAGGTGATATACAGGCTGGAAGCACAGAGACTAATATTGCAATGGGCGAATATGCCGGTACGTTGCCCTGGATAAAGTTTGCCACCGAGAGTGCACATGCGCTTACCTCCGGGGCGGTAACATCAACGGGCGCAACCATATTCAGCGGCATCAATAATGTGGCTGGGCCGTTTCCTTCAGTTTCTGCGAACTCAACTATTTGCAACGGTGGCAATACATCGCTTTCTGCCGCCGGTACCACGGGGGATCCCTCAGTGAGTTACACCTGGGCACCGGCAGCTGGACTTTCTGCGACAGTTGGAACACCCGTAACGGCGTCACCTTCGGTGACAACAATATACACGCTCACTGTTACAGATGGCAATGGAACCACAGCAACGGCCACTACCAGTGTTTCAGTGAACCCCATACCTTCATCCACCGGACCTGGCAATACCAGCCCTGTTTGCGCTGGCGCAATAGTGACGCTGAGCGACAATTCCACTAATGCGACTACATGGTCCTGGACAGGTCCAGGTGGTTACAGCTCTTCGATCCAGAGCCCCGTAATAACCCCAACGGTTACTGGCGTTTATTCGCTGGTAGTGAGTAGTGCAGGCAGTGGTTGCAGCCCTGCTACTGTTTATACAACAGTTGTAACCGTGAACACTGCACCGTCATCTAGCGGCGCCACCAACAGCGGCCCGCTGTGTCTTGGTGGCAACGTAACGCTTCACGATAATTCCAGTAATGCCACTTCCTGGTCATGGACCGGGCCCGGAGGATATTCATCATCGTTACAATCGCCAACGCTCACACCAACGGTGACCGGTGTTTATTCGTTGGTATTGAGCAGTAGCAGTTGCCACCCTGCAACTGTTTATACCACTATGGTCACCGTAACAGCTGTGCCCTCATCCTCCGGAGCCACTAACAATAGCCCCGTTTGCGTTGGTGGCGCAGCGACACTCAATGATCATTCCAGCAATGCTGCGATATGGTCATGGACCGGACCAGGCGGTTACAGCTCCTCTGTCCAGAGCCCTTCAATAACCCCGACGGTGTCTGGCGTCTATTCCCTCGTAGTAAGCAATGCCGGCAGCGGCTGTAACCCAGGCACTGTATATACTACATTTGTAACCGTAAACGCTGTGCCCGCTTCTACCGGGGCTACCAATACCGGACCTGTCTGCACAGGATCTACGGTAACGCTCATAGATAATTCTACAAACGCTACTGCCTGGCGTTGGAGTGGACCTGGCGGCTATAATTCCACGCTTCAAAGCCCGGTAATAACACCTACCGTAACGGGGGTTTATTCCTTAGTGGTCAGCAGTACCGGTGCCGGATGTAGCCCGGGCACTATCTATACTACTACTGTCAGCATAGGCGGCGGGCTGCCGCCGATAACCGGCAACCCCGGCCTTTGTATTGGATCGGCTACGGCCTTGACCGATGCTTCCGGCGGAGGTACCTGGACTAGTGGCACACCGTCGGTCGCGACAATTGGTACAAATGGTGTAGTTACGGCAGTAGCCTCGGGCACATCAGTGATTTCTTATTCGATCAGTGCCTGCGTGGCCACGATTATTGTGACAGTAATTCCCGCGCCGGCACCGATCTCTGGCGCTACTAACGTTTGTGTCGGTTCTTCCACAAATTTATCGGATGCCTTCGGTGCCGGGACCTGGGCCACAAGCAATGTGCACATTGCCACCGTTGGTTCCGCGACAGGTATAGTAACTGGTGTATCCGATGGTATTACTACCATAACTTTTACTGCCGGCACCGGTTGCAACACCACGGCAACTATACTGAGCAGCCCTGTTGCGGCGCCTGTTACGGGTACCACTACTATTTGTGTCGGAAGAAACTCATTGCTAAGTGATGTTACTGTCGGCGGTAATTGGGTCAGCAGTAATACCTCAGTGGCCGGGGTAAGCCTATACACAGGTTTGGTCACCGGCTTGTCTGCAGGCACCGCAGTTATCACCTACTCATTGGAAACGGGTTGCATGCAAACTACAGTGGTTACGGTAGATGCCGCCGCGGCTCCCATAACGGGCACTAACGAAGTTTGCAATGGCTTCAGCACCAGCCTGACGGATGCTACGGGCGGAGGCTCGTGGACCAGCAGCGACGTGACGATAGCAACCGTGGCACCTACAGGCGTGGTAATAAGTGTCGCTGCGGGTACCGCAATGATTACTTATACATTGTCGACAGGCTGCCTGTCTTCGAGAACAGTAACCATTGATGCGATACCAGCTGCCGTATACGTTAGTGCAAGCGGAAGCTATTGCGCGGGCACTACAATACTGGCAGACAATGGGGGGGATGGTACTATATACTACCAGGGTACAACCTCGGGCGGCACATCTACAGCTACGCAGTCAACATCGCGACTTATTACGACATCGGGGACGTATTATTTCAGGGCGCAATCGGCTGCCGGCTGCTGGAGCCCTGAGGGAAGTGCGGTGATCACCATCAACTCATTGCCTGCTTCTATTTCCGGTACCGCCTCCGTTTGCCTGGGGCTAACTACAAATCTGACAGACGCGGATGCGGGTGGCACTTGGACGAGCAGCAATACTTCTAAAGCAACAGTAGGCTCTGCCTCGGGTGCCGTTTCAGGGGTTGCCGCGGGTACCACGACTATTACTTATACAGCTACTAATGGCTGCCCGGCTATCCGGATTGTGACGATTAATCCAGTCGCGGCGATTACTGGGTCGGGTACGGTCTGTGCGGGTGGGACAACCACTCTTAGTAATGCAGTGACCGGCGGTGCTTGGACCAGCACCAATATTTCTAACGCTGCTGTGGGGTCTGCTTCCGGCGTTCTTTCCGGCATTGCTTCGGGCACTTCTATTATCACTTATACCACATTGCCGGGCTGTACTTCGGCTACTACAATAACCGTCAATGCAGTTCCCGCTGGCATAACCGGAACAAGTACAGTTTGTGTTGGCCTGACAACAGCTTTGACCGATGCTACTGCAGGAGGTACCTGGAGCAGCAGCAACACATCAAACGCAACAGTAGTTTCCGGCTCAGGCCTGGTGACCGGAGTTGCTGCCGGTACCGCCACGATCACCTACCTTCTTCCCACAGGTTGCAAAGCCACCTCGGTGGCAACAGTAAATGCGATCCCCGGCGTCATTAATGGAATCGCAAGTGCCTGCGTAGGACTAACAACATCATTGAGCGACGGCACCGCAGGGGGTACGTGGAGCAGTAGTGACGGCACACTGGCTACTGTCGCAACTACTGGTATCGTCACCGGCGTTGCAGCAGGTACTCCGGTGATTACCTATACGCTCGGTACCGGTTGCATAAGAACGGCTTCTGTAACCGTAAATCCGCTGTCGCCCGTTACCGGTTCTTTACCTGTTTGTGTAAACGCAACTGTAACTTTGGCCGACGCTACATCCGGCGGAGCATGGAGCAGTAGCAATATTGCGGTTGGCACGGTTGGCGCCGGCACAGGTATCGTTACCGGCACCGGAGCGGGCACGGCAACGATTACTTATTTATTACCAACTGGATGTAAATCAACTTCGGTTATTACCGTTAACGCGATACCCGGAACTATTAATGGTACGGCGTCTGCGTGCGTTGGGTTAACCACATCACTAAGTGACGCCACAGCAGGCGGCACATGGACCAGTAGTGACGGTACGTTGGCCACCATAGGCACGACCGGAATTGTAACGGGCGTTGCCGTGGGTAACCCGGTTATAACTTATTTGCTTGGCACAGGCTGCCTGAGAACGGCGAGTGTGACCGTCAATGCGTTAGCAAATATTAGCGGTTCCGTTCCCGTATGTGCAGGGCAGGCCCTCAGCCTTAACGATGCTGCTTCCGGCGGCGCATGGACAAGCGGCACCACAAGTGTGGCAGCAGTAGTAGGCTCTACAGGTGTTGTGACAGGGGTAGCGGCTGGCACGTCAATCATTACTTACCTTTTGCCAACAGGTTGTAGGGCGACAATTGTTGTTACGGTGAACGCACTGCCCATTCCAATCACTGGCACAGGTAATGTATGTGTTGGGTCAAACCTGGCCCTTTCAGACGGGACGGGCGGTGGTACCTGGAGCAGCAGCGACGGATCGCTTGCCACAGTTGGTTCTACCGGTATCGTAACCGGTGTGGGAGCTGGCGTTCCTTCTGTTACTTATATGCTGGGAACCGGTTGCGTGAGCACCGTTCCTGTAACCGTCAACCCGGTACCTACAACTATTACCGGCACCATGGTGGTATGTGCAGGCTCCGCAACAAGCCTCAGCGATGCGGCTGCCGGCGGCACTTGGAGCAGCAGCACTACCACCGTTGCTACTGTAAGCGCATCAGGCATTGTGACCGGAGTAGCGGGCGGTACTGCGACAATTACTTATACAATGGCTGCCGGCTGTTATTCCATCGCTGTTGTAACGGTCAATGCTATACTACCCATAACCGGACCATTAAGCGCATGTGTGGGGTCTACAACAAGTTTGGCAGATGGTACTTCTGGCGGGACGTGGAGCAGCAGTGACGGAACAATTGCAACCATCGGTACATCTGGCATTGTGCATGGCGTTGCGGCAGGTACCGTTACTGTCAGCTATACCATAGCAACCGGCTGTGTACGCACGGCGACAGTGGCTGTGAACAATACACCTTCTGCTATCCTCGGTAGCCTCACGTTATGCGTTGGGTATACCACATCATTGAGCGACGCGGTTCCGGGGGGAACATGGGTTGCAGGTAACGTCTTTGCAGCGACAGTTGGCTCTGCTACGGGAATAGTAACCGGGCAAGGTTCCGGCACATCAGTTATCTCCTATATTTCCGGATCGGGCTGCTACGCGGCCAAAGTGGTAACGGTGAACTCTAATCCGTCTGGTATTGGCGGACCTACCAGCGTTTGCCCGGGATCAGTGATCACGCTGGCAGACTTTGCTGCGGGCGGCACCTGGAGCAGCAGCAATGCTAACACAACCATAGATGGCTCTGGAAACCTTACAGGTGTAACAGTTGGCACGAGTACAATAAGTTATACGATCACCACCAGCGGTTGCTTTGTGACCTATAATATGACCGTGAAGGTGGCTCCTGTACCCATCTCCGGTATACAGAGCGTTTGCGCGGGATTGGTCACATTCCTCTCCGACGCTACTTCGGGCGGGATATCTTGGTCGAGCAATAATACGTCGGTAGCCACAGTAGGGGGCAGCGGCGCCGTAACGGGCGTATCGGCAGGCACGGCCAATATTACCTATATGATAAGTGACAACTGCACAACAGTAACAGTCGTCACGGTGAACGCGCTGCCTGGTGGTATAACAGGCAATGCGCCAGTTTGCGTAGGGCTTTCTGTAACGTTGACTGATGCATCCGCTGGCGGAACATGGGCCAGCGCCAATACGGCCATTGCGACCGTAGGCTCTGCTACCGGGACTGCTAGTGGTGTTGCCGGAGGTACTGTCACCATCACCTACCAGCTTGGCACTGGCTGCAAGTCAACGGCCATCCTCACGGTGAACCCCATCAACGCGATAACGGGCAATGCTCCTGCATGTATCGGCAATACGATCGTTCTCACCGATGCCAGTACTGGAGGTACATGGAGCAGCAGTAATACCGGTGTAGCCACTGTTGGTTCAACCGGGCTTGTATCTGGGGTGGGCACCGGTGGTACGGCGACGATCTCTTATGTCGTTCCATCCGGCTGTGTTGCGACTGCAGTAGTGACATTCAATCAGTCGCCATCGGTCATAACTGGCACGAAAACAGTTTGCGCCGGTTATACTACGGCGCTCACAGATGCGTTTCCCGGTGGTACCTGGAGTAGTAGTGCTGCATTTATCGCTAGTGTCGGATCTACGGGCGTCGTGACAGCGGTATTGGCCGGCAGCGCTACGATCAGTTATACGATAGGAACAGGTTGTTTTGCAACGGCGGTTGTTACGGTCAACCCGCTGCCTTCGGGGATCGGGGGCGCCACAGCTGTTTGTTTTGGCAGTGTCATCACGGTCAGCGATTTCGTTGCAGGTGGAACCTGGAGCAGCAGCAATAGTAATATTTCGGTGGATGGCTCCGGCCACATTGCAGGCTTGGTGGTTGGCACAAGCATAGTCACATATACACTGGCCACGGGCTGCTACGTTACTTATAATGAACAAATTAATCCTTTGCCGCCTGCCATTAACGGCAACCTCGTGGTTTGCGCAGGTTCCCAGACATTTCTGAGTGACGCCGTGGGGCCTACACTTTTCTGGACCAGCAGTAATACCAGCGTGGCAACTACAATTAATTCAGGTGCTATAAACGGCGTAGCTGGTGGCACGGCAACTATTACCTATTCTATCCCGACAGGTTGTTATACGACAGCTATTTTGACGGTCAATCCGTTACCGGCAAACCCTACCGGGAATTCACCGGTATGCCTTGGGAATACAATAGTACTGAGTGATGCAACAGCTGGTGGCCATTGGAGTTCTGCAGACAATACAATAGCAACTATAGGTTCGGCCGGGGGTGCGGTAACTACTGTTGCCCCGGGCAGTGTTGCGCTCCAATACACTATTGGCACAGGTTGTAGCATATCAGTTATAGTTACGGTCAACCCGGTCTATCCGGTCGCCGGCAACGGTCCGGCCTGCCTGGGCCAGACATTGCCGTTGTCAGATGCAGCCACTGGCGGCGCCTGGAGTGGAGGTAGTGGCTCGATCGCTACGATCGACCCTTCTTTAGGGACAGTAACCCCTATAGCTTCCGGAACAACTACTGTTACCTATTTGCTTCCTACCGGTTGTATCGCGACCACCGTTGTTACCGTCACATCGGCCATCGCTGGTATAACCGGCGGCGGAGCTACCTGTGCAGGCTCATTTACCACAATGCCGCTTAATGATGCGACCCCCGGTGGTAGCTGGAGCAGCGCGGACAATACAGTAGCTACCGTTGGCAGCACCGGCATAGTTACCGGGGTAGGTAGCGGCCCTGTAAATATTACGTACTCTATCGGCGCAGGTTGCGTAGCCAGTACAGTCGTAACAATTAATGAGGCTCCTTCTTCGATCATGGGCGGTACTACCGTTTGTGCAGGACTCACCACCGCGCTTAGCGATGACTATCCGGATGGTGTGTGGACCACCAGTGACGGCACCATAGCTGATGTAGGCGATTACACAGGCCTCGTTTCTGGCATGGGGGGTGGTACTGCAAACATTTCCTACACGCTGGACAATGGTTGCTATAATTTGGTAACTGTAACCGTCAACCCATTGGTGTCGTTAATTTCCGGATCTACGACGGTGTGCGGAGGCAGCTCAGAATTGCTTACAGATGCCTCGCCCGGTGGTACCTGGAGCAGCAGCAATACTGCTGTAGCTACCGTTGGGACTGATGGCACAGTGACCAGTATTTCTGGTGGTTATGCCACTGTGACTTATACCGCGCCTACAGGCTGCATGAGTGCTTTCATAGTGGTAGTGAATCCCTACGCGGGCGTAATTTCAGGGTCTGATAACGTTGATCTTACCGCTACCACGACCTTAACCGATGCAATAGGCGGGGGTACATGGTCGGCCTCAAATGGGAATGCAATTGTTGATGGCTCGGGTGATGTTACCGGTGTATCAGCGGGGACCGTTGTCGTATCCTATACGGTCAGCAACGTATGCGGTTCTGCAACATCTACGATGATCGTTACTGTTAACGCCGGGCCGGCGCCCGTTATTGTCAGCGGAAGCGGCTCATTCTGTGGCTCCACTACCATAACCGCCGATAACGGAAGTGACGGTACGATATATTTCCAGGGTACTACATCGGGTGGAACGTCTACGGTATATCCATCCACATCACAAATGATCACAACTTCTGGTACTTATTATTTCAGGGCGTTTTCTCATGGTATATGGGGAGTCGAGGGCAGTGCGACTGTTGTGATCAATCCCGTCGCGTCTGCGATCTCTGGAATAGCGACCGTATGTGCAGGGCAGACCACCAGCCTCACAGATGCAGGCGGCGGTAACTGGAGCAGCAGCGACATTACCGTTGCAGCAGTGGGCTCCGCAACAGGTGTGGTAGCAGGTGTTGCCGCAGGAACTGCAACCATTACCTACACACTGGCTACCGGATGCACAGCTTTTTACGTAGTCACCGTCGATCCGTTGCCATCAGCGATCACTGGTACTGCAGTTGCTTGTGCGGGTTTAACTACGACTTTAACTGACGCAACCATTGGTGGAACATGGAGCAGCAATGATGGCTCCATCGCCGCAGTTGGCACAAACGGGCTTGTTACAGGCATAGCTGTGGGAAATACGTTCATTACTTATGCAATACCTACCGGATGTTTCGTAACCGCAGCGGTTACGATTTACACCTCACCCGACGCTATATCGGGTAACGCAAGCATATGCCTCGGTGTAGTTTCGAACTTCACAGATGCTGCAGGCGGCGGAGCCTGGAGCACCAGTGATGCGACCACGGCAGACATCAACGACCTGGGCCAGGTAAGTGGAATTTCACTCGGCACAGCTACCATTACATATAGTCTTGGCTCCGGTTGTACCACTACGCTTACAGTAACGGTGAATAACCTGCCTGCCTCGATCTCCGGTATGACGGCATTATGTGTTGGTTCCTCGACCAACCTTACTGATGCTTTGGCTGGAGGCTCCTGGAACTCGGGCGCAACAGGTATTGCCACTATTGATGCGTCGACCGGTGTGGCCGTAGGTGTGGCCGCTGGGGTAGCAGGTATCACTTACACAGTGCCTTCCGGCTGCATTGCAACAGCTATAATAACAGTAAATGCGCTGCCGGCAACTGTAAGTGCCAATGGCAGCGGCACTTATTGTGGCAGCACAACGATTTCTGCTACAAACGGGGGCAGCGGCACGATCTACTTCCAGGGTATCACTTCTGGCGGCACCTCTACGGCAACGCCAGGTGCTTCCCAGGTTGTATCTTCTTCGGGCACCTACTACTTCCGGGCACTATCGGCAGCGGGCTGCTGGGGCACGGAAGGAAGTGTTGCTGTGACCATCAACCCGTTACCGGCTGCCATCACCGGCACAGCTTCTGTATGCGTTGGCTTAACTACTAACCTCACCAGCGCAACAGTGGGTGGTACATGGAGCACCAGCAATGGTAGCATTGCTACTGTGGGTTCTACGGGTATAGTTTCAGCTATAGCGCAAGGCAACCCTGTTATCAGCTATACATTGGGTACTGGTTGCTATGTGACAGACGCCATTGTGGTTAATCCATTGCCGGCCACTATTACCGGCAGCCCAAATATTTGTGTGGGCGCAACAACTGCATTAGGAAATACAACTGTGGGCGGCGTATGGAGTTCTTCAGCAACAGGTATTGCAACAGTTGGTTCCGCTACCGGTGTTGCAACCGGTATGTCCGGTGGTGTTGCGGCTATTACTTATACCTTGGCCACCGGCTGCATTGCAACTACCAGTCTGAATGTAAATTCGTTACCTGCAACGGTAATTACAAGCGGGGGCGGAACGTACTGCGGCAACGCAACTATTACCGCTACTAATGGAGGCGACGGCACGATCTATTTTGAGGGTACCGTTTCGGGTGGCACTTCTACTTCCACGCCTTCTGGTTCGCAGCTGGTAACAGCTTCAGGTACCTATTATTTCAGGGCACAGTCAGCATCGGGTTGTTGGGGTGCACCAGCCAGCGTATCGGTTACAATTAATCCGGTTCCTGTTCCTATTTCCGGGGCAACAACCTTATGCCTCGGTTCCGGCTACACAATGAGTGACGCCACAGGCGGCGGCGCATGGAGCAGCAGCAATACAGCTGTGGCAACGATCGGCTCTGGCGATGGTAGTGTCGCCACTCTTGCTACCGGGACTTCAAACATTACTTACATGCTCGGCACAGGCTGTTTTGCAGCAGCTACGGTAACTGTCGATCCGTTACCGGCGAGTATAACCGGAACACTTGGCGCATGCCTTGGTGTAGCCCTTGCGTTAACTGATGCGACCACAGGTGGCGCATGGAGTAGCGGTAATACATTTGTGGCCACCGTAGGAACAACGGGTATTGTTACGGGCAATGTAACAGGTAATGCCATCATTACCTATTCGCTGCCTACAGGTTGTATAGCGACTGCGACTGTAACGGTTAACGCAAATCCGTCCGCGATTATCGGTCCCGGGATGTTATGTCTCGGCACGGGTTATACTTTATCAGATGGTGTTACGGGCGGCAATTGGAGCAGCAGTAATGGGTCTGTGGCTGCTATAGATGGCAGCGGTAATGTAAGTACAGTAGCGACAGGTACCGCATCGATCACCTATGCACTGCCGACAAGTTGTTTTACGTCAGCAGTGATCACCATTAACCCGTTGCCTGGCGCCATTAATGGTAACACAACTATTTGTACGGGCACAACTACTACCTTAACAGATATCACAGGCTCAGGTATTTGGAGCAGCCAGGACGTCAGCATTGCTACCGTCGGCTCATCGTCAGGTCTGGTAACAGGTGTAGTTTCCGGCATCACGGATATAACGTATACGCTTGGCACCGGTTGCTATTCAACCACCGGTTTTTCCGTGAACCAATCGCCTGCCGCTATCTCGGGTACTGCCGCTGTATGCCAGGGTCTAACCACTACATTATCTAATGCAGTAGCGGGCGGAATTTGGAGCAGCAGTGATGGTACTATTGCCAGTATCAGTACCGCTGGCGTTGTTAGCGGTGTGGCCGGCGGTACGGTTACCATCTCTTATGCATTAGGAAGCTGTGTGGTTACCAACGTTGTAACGGTTAATCCTATTGCTGCGATCGCCGGAAGTATTCCCGTATGTGCGACCTCAACTATAATTTTGAGTGATGCAGCAGGTGGTGGCGCGTGGATCAGTGGCAGTATATCTATTGCATCCATCGGTACCGACGGGCTCGTTACTGGCCTCAACGCAGGGACATCCATTATTACCTATTCAATGCCATCCGGTTGCAGTGCGGTTACAGTGGTAACGGTTAACCAACTGCCGCTGAATATCACTGGAAGCGCTACAGTATGTGTTGGCCAGAACACGACACTGGCCGACTTTACTGCTGGCGGCCTATGGTCCAGCAGTGATATTACTACAGCCACCACAGGTTCAGGTACGGGTGTTATCACCGGCGTTGCAGCCGGGGTAGCGGTAATAAGCTATACACTTCCAACCGGTTGTTATATCACAAAGGGTATTACCGTGAATGCATTGTCGGCTATTACTGGTTTAACGTCGGTGTGCAAAGGTTTCACGGTTGCCTTGAGTGACATGGGCTCCGGTGGCACATGGAGCAGCGGCAGCACTATCGTTGCCACAGTTGGTACAGATGGCGTTGTTACCGGTGACGCTGCGGGTACTGCTACCATTTCTTATTCCCTGCCCAATGGTTGCATAACCACTACTGTTGTCACGGTCAATGCGCAACCTGCAGCCATCACTGGTAATCTGATTACTTGTGTGGGGCTTACCTCGGCACTAACAGATGGTGGCGGCGGCACATGGGTGTCCGGTTCCACCAGTGTTGCTACTATCGGCACCGACGGCATGGTTACCGGGGCGGGTGCGGGAACTTCAATAATCACCTATACACTTCCTGCAGGTTGTGTTGCTACGGCAACAGTTACGATCAACTCGGTTCCGATGGCCATCAACGGTACCCTCGCAGAATGTGCCGGATCTACTACCGTTTTAACAGATGCGGTCACCGGCGGCACATGGAGCAGCAGCAATAATTCGGTTGCTACCGCAGGTGTTACCTCTGGTATTATTACAGGAGTTGCCGGGGGCACAGCCACAATTACTTACACAATGGCGGCAGGCTGCTTCACGACTTCGGTCGTAACGATAAACCCCATATTGCCGATAACCGGAACGCTTAGTGCATGCCTGGGTGGAACAACCACTCTTGGCGATGGCTCATCAGGCGGTACTTGGAGCAGCAGTAATCCATCGGTTGCCAGCATAGGTTCATCCAGTGGTATCGTTACCGGCAATATCCTTGGCACAGCCAATATATCTTACACGATTCCGTCTGGCTGTGTTCGGGTGGCTACTGTTGCGATCAATGCATTGCCTGGGTCAATTAATGGCCAGGCTACTGTTTGCGCGGGTGCAACAACGACATTGACAGACGGCACGTCGGGAGGCACCTGGAGCACTGGAAACGCCGGAGTAGCAACTGCGGGCGTCAGCACTGGTGTCATTACAGGCGTAGCATCGGGCACTACAAACATCACTTATACGGCAGGATCAGGCTGTTTTGTAACCTCTGTGCTGACGGTTAATCCTGATCCATCAGGCATAGGCGGAGCAAGCGCAGTATGTATCGGCTATAGTATAACGCTCAGTGATTTCGTTTCAGGCGGTTTGTGGAGCAGCAGTAGCAGCAATGCGGCAGTTGGCTCGGCTACCGGAGTTGTTACGGGGGTTGCCGCGGGCACAAGCACAATTACGTACGCGCTTACCAGCACCGGATGCTTCAGGACTTACAATATCACGATCAACTCTGCGCCGTCACCAGTATTGGGGGCCAATGCCGTTTGTGTTGGTTCCGTTGCTTTTGTCAGCGATGCTACTTCCGGCGAAGTATCCTGGACCAGTAGCACTACGTCGGTTGCCACGATCAATAATTCAGGCGCTATCACAGGTGTGGCTGGAGGTACAACGACGATTACCTATACCATCACAACGGGCTGTTTTACAACCTCCGTGGTAACAGTAAACACGTCTACGCCGGCTATTACCGGCAACTCACCCGTTTGTGCTGGGTCAACCATTACGCTGACTGATGTACTGACCGGCGGAACATGGACCAGTACCAATCCCTCTGTTGCCACCGTCGCATCAGGTTCTGGTATCGTCACAGGGGTCGCAGGGGGTACAACAACGATCAATTATCTCCCCAGTAACGGCTGCAACGCTTCAATAATAGTAACAGTTACGCCATTGCTGGCGATTACCGGCAGCACTTCAGCATGTGTTGGGGCGACAACTACATTGGGCGACGGGACAACTGGCGGAACGTGGAGCAGCAGTAATACTGGAATAGCCACAGTTGGCTCGACTTCTGGCATTGTAACGGGCGTCGCCTCTGGTGCGGCGAATATCACTTATACTATCCCTTCGGGTTGTTCCAGGTCGGTATCGGTCAACATCACACCAATGACCGTGATCACGGGAAATGCCAGTGTTTGTAACGGGTCGACGACAGCACTGACTGATGCAACGGCAGGCGGCACATGGAGCAGTAATGCCCCGTTCGTGGCAACTGTCAGCACGTCCGGCATTGTAACTGGCGCAGCTGCCGGTACCGCAAACATCACGTATTTAATTTCCGGTTGCACGGAAGTTCAGGTGGTGACTGTCAATGCGTTGCCATCAGGTATAGGGGGCTCTTCAACTGTTTGTACCGGCAATAGCGTTATGCTGAGCGACTTTCTGTCTGGCGGTACCTGGATCAGCAGCAATGGTAATACTAATGTTGGCTCAGCTACCGGCATAGTGACCGGTGTAACCGCTGGCGCGAGCACCATAACCTATATGATGCCTGGCACCGGCTGCTACAGAACATATGGCATGACAATAAACCAGTCACCAACTGCGATATTAGGCGCTACTACCGTTTGCGTGGGTGCAGTGGCTTTTGTCAGTGACGCCACATCCGGCGGTATCTCATGGACCAGTACCAATACTTCGGTAGCAACTGTCACCTATTCGGGAGCCGTCACCGGCGTGTCCGCAGGTACCACGGTTCTCACCTACACACTTCCTTCCACCTGCTATGCAACGGAAATTTTGACCGTTAACACCACGCCGTCTGCGGGAACCATTGCGGGTACCCTGACCGGCATAGTAGGATCATTTACGACATTGGCTGATGGTGCCGGCGGCGGCATATGGACGAGCAGCAATACAGTCGCTGCCACGATAGGATCTATTTCGGGCACAGTATCGGCACTATACGCCGGCGTCACCAACATTAGCTATACAGTGACCAATGCATCGGGCTGTTCCGCGGTTGCCACGGCCGTCTTCTCTGTTACTGCGTCGGCTCCTCCGCCTCATGAGAGCGCCGTCACTGTTTGCGTAGGCTCAACAGTGACTCTCGATGAGCCTGTATCCGGTGGCACATGGAGCACTACGGATGCCAACGTAGCAACAGTAACAAACGGCATCGTAACAGGCCTGTCCGCCGGCAATGCGGTGATAAAATATTCTGTCGTAAGTGGCTTTGGTACAAACATCATTTCAACACTGGTGAACGTTGCTGCACTGCCTGGCGGAGTTGTAATTACCGCCGATCCAGGAACTAACATCGGGTTGGGGG
Organism: uncultured Bacteroidota bacterium; assembly: GCA_903905065.1. Lineage (GTDB taxonomy): Bacteria > Bacteroidota > Bacteroidia > Chitinophagales > Chitinophagaceae > Nemorincola. The sequence continues at coordinate 22,183 of CAIVEW010000069.1, forward strand.
AGACCCTTACCCTGACTGCATCGGTGGATAATGGCGGCAGTTCACCAGCGTACCAGTGGCTCATAAATCGCATACCGGTAGCTGGCGCTACTTCAGCAACATTCATTAGCAATACATTCTCTGACAACGATTCCGTTACTTGCGAGGTCATCAGCAGTGGCCCCTGCAGTGGATATGTGGTGGACAACATGATTGCAATAAAAGTTAGTGCACTTGGCATCAACGCCGGCACAACTGCTCGCTCCGGCATCGAGCTGCTGCCAAACCCAAGCAATGGTGAGTTTACCGTTAAGGGCACACTTGCTGAAGGCAACCAGGATGCTGTTATTGAAGTAACCGACATCCTCGGTCAGGTGATCTATACTAAAAAGGTTGTAACTACAGACGGCAGCATCAATGAAAAAGTATCATTGCCAGGCACAATTGCAAACGGTATGTATATGCTGAACCTGCGCAATGGCAACGAAAACAAATCATTCCACTTCATGATCGAAAAATAGTGATGTAAGTCATTCAAGCAAAAGGGGTTGCTATCCGGCAACCCTTTTTTATTCGGAAAGCGTAGAGCCATCACACTTCAACCTCATTTTGGTAGATTGCTGATGACCTTGATGCAGCAACTCCCCTTGCCGCGCGGCTCTGTGAATTTGCGATGGGGCAGGGGGAGGTTTTTATCACACAAGTTCAGTCACTTTCTCCTCATCCCACCCCAGGAAGAACTTTCCGTTGCCAAAATCCCATATCGGCCGTTTGATCAGGGTAGGGTACTTCATCATTAATTCAATAGCGCCTGTCTTATCGGTAACGCGTGCCTTCTCGTCTGCACTTAACTCACGATAAGTAGTGCTCCGGATATTGACCAGCTTATCCACAGGAAAATGTTGCAGCCAAACTTCAATCGTAGCTTTATCAATACCCGCTTCCCTGTAATCGTGAAATGTGTACTTAATCTTTTTGCTATCCAGCCATTTGAAAGCCTTCTGCATGGTGTCGCAGTTCTTTATGCCGTAGATGGTTATCATTATTCTGGTTGATCTTTTGCGCCTCCTGCTGCTTTTGTCCCATCATAAATCTCTATAAGTTTCATAGAAACTTTTATAGTTTTAATCTGGAGCGTTTCATCTATTCTCTTATGTTCCTTGAGCTCCCAATGCCCATGCGTGTTGATGTAAAATGCCTCTATGCTAATGGTTTCGGAATCAACCAAAATATATTCCTTCAGTGAAGGAATATCCCTATACAGGTTAAACTTATCTCCACGGTCATAATTTTTTGTGGAAGGGGAAAGCACCTCAATGATTACGGTGGGATTTAATAAATTCCACTCATCATTATTCAGAAATTCAGGTTCGCCACATACAACAGAAATATCCGGGTAAGTAAACAAAGTGTTCTTTGGGATATGGACACGCATGTCGCTGTTAAGTGGCTGGCATGGCTCTCCTTTCAACTTGTTTTTTAATTGACCGAATATATTTCCGGATATCAGTACATGCTGATACTTTGGGCCGGACATTGCAAATATCTCCCCCTTATAATATTCGCTCTTTTCGGTAGCAGTCCGCTCCAATTCAAGATACTCTTCGATAGTATAGCTCTGCTTTCCGTAAGCGAGTGCAGGCTCATTTACTTCCATTGGTCAAAATTAGTTATCCTCTATTTTAATTCCTCAACGGCTTTCCCGTAGTCAATATACTCTGCAGCCGCTCCAGGGTTTTCTTTTGCCCGCACAGGCTTAAAAACGCTTCACGCTCCAGGTCCAGTAAATATTGCTCACTCACCAATGTTGGTTGAGACAGGTCGCCGCCGCACATCACGTAGGCCAGTTTTTCTGCAATGAGCTTGTCGTAGTCAGAAATGTAATTGCCGCGCCACATGCCGTGCACACCCGCCAGCAATCCGCCAAGGCCACCTCGGCCCTGCACTTTGATATCATGGCGTGCCACAGGCTGTGTATAGCCGCGCTCCCACATCATGAGTATGTTTCGTTTTGCATCCGCTATGCGCCTGTCGGGGTTTATGGAGATATGGTCGTAGCCGGGCCGAAGCACGAAATTTTCAAACGCCTCATGTGCAGATGTAGAAACCTTTGCAGTACCCACGTTGATGAATAACTGCTGCAGGTAGTTGACCTCTATATCTTCTTTTATGTTCCGGTCTGCCGCACGCAACGCCATTTCTTTTGTGCCGCCGCCGCCTGGTATAAGGCCCACACCTACTTCCACCAGTCCTATATAGCTTTCCGCTGCTGCCTGCACTGCATCGGCATGAAGGCACATTTCGCAACCACCGCCCAGCGTCAGGCCGTGCGGCGATATGATCACCGGTATGCTGCTGTAGCGCATACGCATCGTCGTGGCCTGGAACTGGCGTATAGCCATATCCAGTTCATCATACTCCTGCTCGGCGGCAAACATAAATATCAACCCGACATTCGCCCCGGCACTGAAGTTGGGTCCACCGTTAGCTACTACCAGCCCTTTGTATCTTTCTTCAGCCATCGCTATCGACTTCTGCACACCTTCCAGCACCTCGCCGCCTATGCTGTTCATCTTGGTATTCCACCTTAGTGCCACCACATCATCGCCTATGTCATACAGTTTGCAGGCGCTGTTTTTCCACACCACTTTTTCGTCCAGGTGTTCAAGCAGTATAAATGCACCCATGCCGGGTATCGGTTGGTAGGCCTGCGTGCGTATATCATAATACTTGCGCTGGCCATTCTCCGTTTTGTAAAATGTAGTAATCCCTTTATCCAGCATCTGCTGCACCCAGGGTGCCACCTGCATTCCTGCTGCTTTCATCACGTCCAGCACCTTCTTTACACCCAGCACATCCCAACTCTCGAATGCGCCTATCTCCCAGCCAAAGCCAGCCTTCAGCGCATTATCTATTTTATATAGCTCCTCTGTTATCTCCGGTATGCGGTTGGAGATATAGGCAAACAGCAGGTGATGAAACGCCTTGTAAAACTCACCAGCTTTGTCTGTGCCATTATACAGCACCTTCAGTCGTTGCGCGAGATCATCCACTGGTTTTGCTGCTTCTATCGTCGCAAATTTCGTCTTCACCTTCGGCCCATATTCCATGGTTTGCAGGTTCAGCGTCAGAATATCAGACTTGCCTTTCTCGCCCTTCACTTTTTTGTAAAAACCCTGCCCTGTCTTATCGCCCAGCCATTTATTGGCAAGCATCGTCTCCAGGAACGGAGGCATTTTGAATAGATCCTTCGCCTCATCGTTAGGTGCGTTAGCGGGTAGGTCTTTTGCCACATGCACCAGCGTATCCAGACCCACCACATCTCCTGTGCGGAAGGTCGCCGATTTCGGTCTTCCCAGCACCGGCCCGGTAAGTGCGTCCACCTCATCCACATTAAGCCCCAGGTCCTGCATTACTTTAAACACAGCCATGAACCCAAACACGCCCACACGGTTGGCAATAAACGCTGGTGTATCCTTACACAGCACCGTTGTTTTGCCCAGGAAGCGGTCGCCATAATCCATCAGGAAGTCAAGTACCTCAGGCTTTGTTTTTGGGTCCGGTATTATTTCCAGCAGGCGCAGATAGCGTGGGGGATTAAAAAAATGGGTACCGCAAAAATGCAGCTGGAAATCTTCACTGCGCCCCTCGCTCATCAGGTGTATGGGTATGCCCGATGTGTTCGTGGTCACGAGCGTACCCGGCTTGCGGTATTTTTCTATTTCGGTAAATATCTTTTGCTTGATGTCCAGCCGTTCTATCACCACCTCTATTATCCAGTCGCACTCGGCTATTTTGGGCAGGTCGTCATCTATGTTGCCGGTCGTTACATGGCCCGCCACAGACTTGGTATATACCGCCGACGGCTTGCTCTTCATAGTAGCTGCCAGCGCATCATTCACTATACGGTTGCGCACTTGCTTGTCCTCAAGCGTAAGGCCTTTTGCGGTTTCTGCATCATTCAGCGCCGGGGGCACAATATCCAGCAGCAATACCTGCACACCTATACCGGCGAAATGACACGCAATACGGGATCCCATGACGCCGCTGCCAATGACTGCTACTTTACGAATGGTTCTGTTCATAAAAAAAATTAGGAAACACAATTTATTGAAAAAAAACGACGGCACGTTAATAGCCGGATAAATCTTAATAATAAGGCGGTGCTATTACAATAATAACTCCCGATAGAATCGTTAAATATGGTGCTGATGATAGCGGCCATGAAGTTGAACCTATGATGGCGCCTTAAGGCTGCCGTAGATGCGAATTCCATTGTTTGATTGGTACAGGCAGCTGATACGATTGAGCAGCTAAATAGTAGCAAGGATAGGCAGAATTTCAGCGCCATGACGATGATAGGTGCTGTAAGATAACAGCGTAGAGCTATGTTTTGGCCGGCGGAGCCTTTGGCCAAAACTCGCCTTTTTCTTTGTTACTTTCTTTTTGGCGAAGCAAAAAGAAAGTAAGGTGATGAGGGCTGGGTATGAGTGTTCGTTTAGCTGGCTAATAATGCCTGATTTGCTTAGCGTCGGCTCAACTACTATGATCACACACAATAACCCAACGCCCTTTAATTTTCCTCAGCAGCAAAGTATAAGAACCAGACACATCCCCGGCACTACGCTTCAGCGCCCACGTGCCCACAATAAAATAATACTCCGGCGACAACCGCTCCATGCTCTTTACAACAGACGTCAACGTGCCCATATGTGCAGCATCTGGATAGGCTTCTTTATATCGCTTCAGTGTAGCCCGGTAGCCATATCGCGGGCCCGACGAACCAATGAACAGCAGGCTGTCATTTTCCCAGTAACCCTTCATATAGCCATCTACACTACCCTTATTCCATTGCGCCACCTGCGCCGAAAGCATAGCCGTTATTTCCCGCTCGTCCTTATTCTGGGCGATGCCGGTGTTGACAAAGAACAATAGCACTAATACGCATATAGAAAGCCGCATAATACGATATTTTTTTGTTTCACTAAAGGCCGCCGGTGAAACTACAGAGCGTAAAACTAAACAGCAAACTTACGGATCCCAAAAGAAGAATTTTTGCCCCGGTCTTTCTCGTGTGTTTATCTCCCGATATCCATCCGGCCAGCAATGTAATAAGCCCCGCAAAAACTGCGATAATGCCGATCAGTAAAAGAATAGCCCCAATGCCAAACAGAAAACCCATGCCTCTTTTTGTTTAAATAATTACTTTTTCCTTCAGTTTTCGCACGTATTGTTCCTTTTCGTCCCTGTAAAACAGATTCATCGTTTCGAAAGGAATTATCCTGCCATCCTTGCTGACAATGTGTACACATGATTTCTTAATTGACCGCACGTCAAAGTCATAAGCATCTATGAAACGCATGATAATGATACGAAATAAATTTTCATAAGAAAGCCCCGGGGCATGAATTTGAGGCAGGCAGCACAAAAGCTGGTGCATATCTTCAGTAACCTTATCTACTGAAATACCAGTGCTAAAAATTTTTATCAGTTGTTCATGCAGGTGTGTATCCTGTTCATATACAATCGTATTCTTTGAGCTGCTGTTCAGCAGCAATGCAGGATCCAGGTATCGCGTCAGCGGAAAAACATTGCCATTCAGTTTTAACGCATACCCCATTGCCAAAGCATCGGGATTACATGGAACAGGGATTATGTCGTTGGGCTTAAAAATATTCGTTTGGCTAAGAATACCATCCCTTACCTCCGTGAGTGTCATTCTGTTTTTGCCAGGGTCATGCTCAAACCGTCCGGCTATCTGCACCGGCTGAAAAGTAACACCTCTTACGCATCGCTGCTTCAGCGCAAATTCTATTATTTCGCCGATCTCGTCATCATTCAGCCCTTTCTGCACCGTTATCACCAGAGTGGTCGACAAGTTGAGCTCATTTAACTTTTCAAGGGCCTTTACCCGCACATCCGTAAGGTCCTTACCCCGCAATGCTTCGAGCACAGCAGGGCGAAGAGAATCAAACTGGAGGTATAGCTCAAAATCAGGCATATAAGTTGCCAGCCGTTCTGCAAAACCCGCGTCCTGAGCTATCCTTACGCCATTTGTATTTACCATCAGGTGCTTTATGGGCTTGCGCTTGGCGATGTCCAGTATCTCAAAGAACTGGGGATGAAGCGTTGGCTCCCCGCCGCTCAGCTGCACCACATCGGGCTCTCCTTCACTGCCCACAATAATATCCAGCATCTGCTCTACTTCAGCCAGCGTGCGGTGCCGCCCATAATGTGGTGACGACATGGCGTAACAGGTAGGGCAAGAGAGGTTGCACCTGTCTGTTATTTCAATTAGTGTAAGGCAGCTGTGTTGTTCGTGGTCAGTACACAGCCCGCAATCATACGGGCAGCCATAATGCACTTTGTTATTAAATTTTAGCGGTGTTTCCGATGGCTTATTGTAGTTACGGATGTTCTTATAGTATTCTATATCCGTAGCTATCACAACTTTGTGAAACCCGTGATCAGGGCATGTTTTCAGCATATATACTTTGCCGTCTTCAAACACGATCTTTGCATCTATGCGTTTCAGGCATTCCGGGCACAGGCTTATAGTATAGTCGTAATAAGTATATTTTCTAACGGGCATATTCGCGTTTTGAAACGATCAGTGATCGCGGGTTAAGAATGTATTTCGCATAGTATAGCAACCCTGCTATACACACCAATTGTATGGTGCCCAGCCCGAAACAGTATCTCCAGCCGGGCTTAATAAAATCAAGACATAGCCTGAACAACAGGTAAGAGATCAGGAACATTTTGAACAACGCTCCCGGGAACAATAAGTAATTCTTTTTTACCCGTGCAAGCACTATCCATAAAAGTACGAGGAATAGGATTTCATACAGCGTCACAGGGTGCCTGGGGGTTCCATCACCCAGGTCCAGCGCCCATGGCATGTGTGAGGGTAGCCCATAAGTTTCTTCGTGCAACCCGGCAAAGAAACACCCCAACCGGCCAATGATCATACCAAGTAATAAAGGAAAAGTAAAAAGATCACCTGTATTTTGTTTTTCGCGGATCATTATTTTCACCAGTTCCACGCCGGCCAATCCGCCCAAAAGTCCGCCAACCAAAGTCTTATTTCCAAAGAAATACAACCAGGGAGAAGCCGAATTGATCCATGCGGGCAGGTTTTCCAGCGAACCAACCACACGCGCGCCCAGCACAGCACCGAGTGATGCGCCTATGATCACAAACATCCGGCGCTCTGACTGAATAATATCGCCTTGCTTTTTCTTTAGCCACAGATAATATCGGAATGCGATAAATATCCCCGCAAATTCAAACGCGCTGTGCAGCAGGAGCGGGTAGTGGCCGACATATAGGGTGTTGGGAAAACGCAAATTGCAGCCGTTTAAGATGAAATAACCTATTCCACCATCTGGTACCTGTTAAAGGTATGTTCTCTGAGATATGGAAAACGGATCAGGCAAATGATCAGGATAATGATCCCCAGGATCATAAAAAAGTAACCGGCCTTTCTTCTGCCTTTGGAGACCAAAAGGAGCACAAGGCCGCACACGATCATAGTTAAAGACACAAACATTAATACTAAATCAAGACTCATATTCTAATTTTAATGTTAAGCATTACCTGCATAATGATAGCATAAATTTAGTCATTTTATTTCCTCCTCCTATCAGGCCCCAAAACAAAAATGGCTTTTTATCCCCGTTTTTTTCTAGTTTCATTGCAGAAGCTGTAACAATGAAAAGGATGTTAGCCTTTGTGTTAGTGGTGCTGTTTGCCGCCTTGTTCCTCGCGAGCTGGCTGCCTGGCATTTATGATAAGCCTTACGGCAGAACCATCTGCACCGTGGGTCAGTTGGGTATGGCCATAAGCCTTATAGTACTGTTCCTGTTCAGGGGAAAAAGAGAAATACCACCCGCCCGCAACAATAGGGAGGAAATGAATTAAGCGAGAAGAATCAGTATTTTCATTTTGGTGATGATAGTAGCAGGGAAGTCGAGCCCATGATGGCGCCTTTTTGGGTCGTGAGACGATTGAATTGCGTAATCTGGGAACCTAGCGGACACGATTGATAAAGACAAATAGTAGTACTGTATAGAGTCAAAACCAGCGCTATATAGATGATTAGCGAACCGCGATAACAGCGTAGAGCCTTTTTTTTCCGGCGGAGCCTTTGGAAAAAAATCCCCTTTCTTCCTGCCTGCCTGCCGGCAGGTTTGTTACTTTTTCGACGCCTGTCCCGATTGTTTATATCGGGAGCGAAGCAAAAAAAAGTAAGGTTGACGGGTGCACAACAAAGGAATATTTCTCCCGCTGAGACTCTTAGAGCAGCTTTTAACAGATTAATGCGCCATCTGGAGTCGGCACGAGTAAGTAATGTCGTATCTTTGTGCAGTCAAATGAGAAGTACCTTCAGGTTTTAACTTTTGACTTTTAATTTAAACAGGGCCGATGGCTTAGAGCATCGGAGCTGGGAATTGAGAGTATTTTTACTTTTAATTTTTTACTTTTTAAGACCGGGTCCGATGGCTTAGAGCATCGGAGCTGGCAAGATTTTTAGGTTTTAACTTTTGACTTTTGATTTAAATCGGGGCCGACTGGTTTTGACAGCAAGGAGCAGGGTATG
>CAIVEW010000070.1 GCA_903905065.1 uncultured Bacteroidota bacterium
AAAGATGGCATCAACTATTTGCAGGGTACATATGATGAACTGATAAAAACAAAAGACCCGGAGATCAGCAAATTCTTCAAAAAATAAATAGTATTCAAATGGACACGTCTTTGAGGAAAAATATATTAGTTGGTCTTTTCGTTGTGGTTGGCATAACCCTTTTCATTATTGGCATATTCCAGGTTGGCTCTAAGGAGGGTATGTTTAGAAATACATTTCCGATAACTGCGAAATTCTCTAATGCTACGGGCCTGAAAACAGGCAGCAACATTCGTTTTAACGGTGTAAAAGTAGGCATTGTAAAGGCGGTAAATTTGATCAGCGACAGCATCGTACAGGTCGATATGCAGATAGAGGAAAACAAAAGGGCATTCATCACTAAGAACGCAGTAGCAGCTATTGCTTCTGACGGATTGATGGGGGATAAAATTGTGAATATTACAAATGGAAAGAATGGAGGGTCAACAGTACAAAATAATGACCAGATCGAAAGCCATAATCCGTTAAATACCGACCAGATATTACAAACATTAAGCGGGTCTAATGAAAATATTAAGGTGATAACAGAGAACCTAAAAATATTGACCTCGGATCTTAATTCCGAAAACGGGACCATACAAATGCTTTATAGAGATTCAGGACTAGCGAATAATTTAAAGCAGTCCTTCGGTAATCTGAATTTGATAACCGGTAAAGTGTTAAAAGTAAGTTCAGCATTGCAGGATATTACTTCACAGGTACAGCATGGGAATGGAATAGTTGGGAAATTAATGAATGATACCACTTTGTCAAACAGCCTGCTCTATACACTTAATACTCTTAAAGAAACTTCAAACAACTTAAACAAAACCTCCAACCAGCTTTCGCTGACCATGCAACATGTCAATTCAGGCAAGGGAACAGTAGGATTGCTATTAAGCGATACCGCTTTTGCTTCTGAATTTCAGCAAAGCATTATAAACATCAGGAATGCTTCCGAAGGGCTGAACGAAAATATGGAAGCCCTGAAGCATAGTTTCTTGCTAAAAAAGTATTTTAAGAAAAAAGAGAGGGAGCAATTAAAATAAAATTCGCCAAGCAGCCTGAGCTGTATTTCACGGTTCGTCTTCTGTGGTTTTACAGCCTCGACTCTATCTATACAAATAAAGGTAGCTTTGGGTACACGGCTACTGCTTTGTAATCCTTTTTTTAAGATGAGAAAATACCTTATTTTTTTTGGCAAATACAGAAGGGCGGTGCTGCTCGCACCCGCGCTGGTCATAATTGATGTCTTCTGCGAAATAGTACAGCCGGAGATGATGTCAAAGATCGTCGACAACGGAGTAATGAATAAAAACCTGTCGTACATCCTCCAGACAGGCGGAATAATGGTGGGTCTGTCATTGATAGCCATCGTTGCCAATGTTGGTAATATATACTACTCCTCACACGCATCAGTGGGCTTTGCTGCCGAGCTACGGAAGGCGATGTTCATTAAGATACAGGAATTTTCATTTTCCAACCTGGACAGATTCACCTCGTCTTCATTGGTCACAAGGCTGACCAATGATGTCAATATCGTGCAGGAAGTGATCATGATGTCGCTGAGGCTGTTGATCCGAGCTCCGCTGATGTTGCTGTTTGCCGTCATTATTGCCATCCGTATCAATTCCAGCCTTGCAACCATAATTGCTGTAGCCATACCAGTATTGTCTGTATGTATCTATATGATACTTCGCCGCGGACTGCCTTTCTTTGAGCAGGTGCAGAAAAGGCTGGATAAGGTAAATGCGGTCATACAGGAGAATTTAGTCAATGTCCGTGTTGTCAAGTCCTTTGTACGGGAAGATTTTGAGAAAAAGAAATTCGGTCGTTCCAATGACGAGCTCAGGGAAATGGCTGTAAAGGCTTCTTCTATGGTAGTATTGATCATGCCGGTAATGCAGCTGGTCATGAATATCTCTATCGTAGCGATCGTCTGGTTTGGCGGCAACAAAATAATTTCAGGTGAGTTTCAGGTTGGTCAGCTAATGTCGTTCGTTACTTATATCACGCAGATATTGATGTCGCTAATGATGCTTTCTATGGTCATCATGACGTTTTCCCGCGCTGAGGCTTCATCTGAGCGCATCCTGGAGGTTCTGGATGCAAAGATAGATGTCGTTGATTCCCCAGAGGCAGCAGAGCAGGACCTGACTGTCAGACAAGGTAAGGTAGTGTTTGAAAATGTCTTTTTTAAGTACTTTCCCGACAGCACCGAGTATGTCCTGAAAGATATCAGCTTTGCCGTCAGCCCGGGTGAGATCGTTGCGGTCATCGGTGCAACGGGTTCGGCCAAGAGCACACTGGTGGAACTGATCCCGAGGCTATATGACGTAACACGGGGCCGTATACTGGTAGACGATGTGGACGTCCGCGACTATACGCTGCAGCACCTTCGCGCAGGCATAAGTCTTGTGCTACAACAAAATGACTTGTTTTCAGGGACTATCAGGGAAAACCTCAAATGGGGGAATATGCGGGCTACGGACGAGGAAATTGTTGCTGCTGCAAAGGACGCCCAGGCCCATGATTTCATTATGTCCTTTCCCCTGCAGTATGAAACTGTCCTGGGGCAAAGCGGTGTGAACATCTCCGGGGGGCAGAAACAGCGGCTTTGTATCGCACGGGCCATCCTAAGGAAACCGGCGATACTGATAATGGACGACAGCACAAGCGCAGTGGATATGTCAACCGAGGCAAAGATCAGGTCCTCTTTCAGCCAGCATCTCCGGCAGACCACCATTATCATCATAGCGCAGAGGATAAGCTCCATACAGTCGGCCAAAAAAATCATCCTGCTCGATAACGGTGCCATCATAGGTACAGGAACACATGATGAGCTGATAGCCGGCAATGCTGTTTACAAGGAAATTTATTATTCGCAAGAGCTTAAAGACGCACCTGCCGCATGAGCGAACCAACAAAGATAAAATTAACACCGGCCGGCCTGCCGGGAAGGCGAACCGGCGTTTCGGTTGAAAAGCCCAAAGATTCCATCCGTGTCATTTTCCGCCTATGGAAATACCTCAGTCGCCAGAAAACATTGCTGCTGGTCATCCTTTTGCTGCTGCTTGTCAATACAGGTGCCACGCTGACCGGCTCCTATCTTTTGCGCCCTATCATCAATAAATATATCATTCCCCACAACCTGCCGGGGCTGGTCAGGATGATCTTCCTGTTATCAGGGGTCTACATTACGGGGTCCGCAGCGTTCATCTGGCAAAACCGCCTGATGATCCTGGTTGCCCAAAAAACCGTCGGAATCATCCGTGCGGACCTCTTCAGCAAATTGCAGACACTGCCGGTAAAATTCTTTGACAGTAACAGTCACGGTGACCTGATGAGCCGTTTCACGAATGATATAGATAATGTCGGCGATTCTTTGAACACAAGTGTCCTGCAGCTGTTTACCAGTACTATTACCTTAGTGGGCATTTTCGTTTTGATGCTTTATATCAGTCCGCTCCTTACCCTGGTCACACTATTTGTTGTGCCTCTGATGCTATGGGTAGCCGGACAGATCATTAAAAAAAGTAAAAATTTCTTCAAGACGCAGCAAGCAGCGCTGGGAACCATGAATGGCTACGTGGAGGAAATGATCACCGGGCAGAAAGTGGTAAAGGTTTTTGGATATGAGGAAAGTGCCACTGCGCAATTTGAGTTGCTGAACAACGACCTGAGAGACAAGGCTACGCAGGCCCAGCTATACTCCGGTGCCATGATGCCTGTTATCCAGAACCTAAATACCATCAATTTCGCCCTTACCGCAACACTGGGCGGCTTATTAGCCATTTCAAGAGGGCTTGATCTGGGCGGGCTTGCTGCCTTTTTGCAGTATTCCCGGCAGTTCGGTCGGCCGGTGAATGAGATATCCAGCCAGTATAACAGCATACAGTCGGCACTCGCCGGGGCTGAGCGCATTTTCCAGATCATGGATGAGCTGCCAGAGCCCGCTGACAGCGCAGGTGCTGTTGCCCTTACCCATGTAAAAGGAGACGTCCGGTTCGACTCCGTAACGTTCGGCTATGACGCAGGTAAAGCTGTATTAAAAAACATATCGTTACATGCAGAGGCAGGGCAAAAGATCGCCTTCGTCGGGTCTACCGGCGCTGGTAAAACAACCATCATGAATTTACTGCCCCGGTTCTACGATATACAATCCGGCACCATCTCCATAGACGGGATCGATATAGAGAAGATACAGAGAAGCAGCTTACGGCAGTCCCTGGCCATTGTTTTGCAGGATACGCACCTTTTTACTGCTACCGTGATGGAAAATATCCGCTATGGGCTGCTTGAGGCTACCGACGACGACGTAATTGCAGCAGCGGTACTTTCGGGGGCTGATTCATTTATTAAGCGCTTACCCAACGGCTATCAAACAGTATTGGAAAACGATGGCGGGAACCTGAGCCAGGGACAGCGCCAACTGCTCAATATCGCAAGGGCAACTGTGGCCAGGCCATCTATCCTGATCCTGGACGAAGCGACGAGCTCAATAGACACGCGAACAGAGCAGATCATACAAAGGGGCATCGACCAGCTGATGGCTGGTCGCACCAGCTTTGTTATCGCCCACCGGTTATCCACTGTCCGCAACGCAGATGAGATCATAGTCCTGGAGCATGGAGCAATCATAGAGCGCGGAAACCATTCTGCCTTGCTGGAACAAAAAGGCCGGTATTATGAATTGTATACCGGGCAGTTTGACTGATCCGTTGCTTCGCCGTTATAGCCAAAGAGCGGCTATTGCAAATAAAAGTGCCGTTGTCATAATTACGGAACCGAGCTTCAGGAAGGTCCATGCACTAACGGATTGCCCTTCGCGGCGCAACGCTACAGCCACAGTATGGTCGCAAGGGAGCCTGTGATAGAAAGATTGGGTCCAAGGTCAACACCGATCAGGATGGCGCTTTTCACTATCGCAGGCTTACGCGTAGCCTGGACGGCATTAGCCGCAATGAGACCGACCGGCAGGTTATTCATCAGGTTGCTTGCAAAAGCAGCAATGAACCCGCTGCTCCATGCAGTCCCGGTCATTGAATGCGCCGCACTCTGGTAAAGCGATGTGGTGACGGATCGTATCAGTCCGGTTTTATTGAGTGCCTCCACGGTCACAAACAGGCCTGCAACCAGCGGAACAACAGACCATGAAACTCCCTATATAACGATCATCGGATTCCTTTTTCGACCGGATGATAACAACAGCAGACGTAAACAAACCTGTGACAGCAGTAGGCAATCCAAGCTGGATGTCAAGCGAGGAACATATAAGGAGGCTGACCGCTGTTGCCACAATGCCCGTGAGGGCTGACCTTCCGCCCTGCGAGAGCGTCGGTATTGGGATGTCAGTGCCGATCTTACCTTTCTGCAGATGTGTGAATGATGTAACTAATAGACCGATAGGTGTAATGTCCGGCTTTGTGGATCTGCTGACCTTTGCAGGGTCATGAAAATTCATTCACGACCCAAAGTACATACAATGGCCAAAGTAAATGTAAAACATCGCCCGCATGGCGAAGGTGTTAAATTGCTAGGTGCCCCTGCAGAACTGATCGACCTGATGATACCGGGCCCTAATGAGCGCAAGGCAGCTATCAATGAGATAGATAATGAGGGGCCGATGCATAAGCAGGTATTCAGCGCATTGCTGCTTAACCGGCTCAACAAGATGGTCCATATCATCCAAAAGAGCAGCGGCGCCAAGTTTGCCTTGCAGGAGGGCTATGAGCTGTTCAGGGAGCATGAGGGAAATGACGTGGCATTGTCTGTATCGGTGCCCATAAACGTGGGCACAGACCTGGAAAAGAAAGAGATCGCCGATGCCATCTCACACGCGCCTGAACATGAGGCACTGGTATACGCCATGTGCCTGCAGGCAATTGAATGGACGATCAAGGCAGCGGGCAGCAAGACAGACAACGATAAAGCGCCAAAGTAGTCGTAAGCGAATTTCACTACAGATAATTTTTCTGATCCTTAAATTCATTAAATCCAAAACATGAAAACAAACGAAGATCTGCAATACGATGTTGAACAAGCGATAAGGTGGGAGCCCCAGATCGACGCAGCACAGATCGGTGTAACCGCCAAAGACGGCGTGGTGACGCTTACAGGCACAGTAGACAGCTATTTTAAAAAGACAGAAGCCGAAAAGGCTGCTAAAAAGGTCGCAGGTATCACAGCGTTGGTCGAAAATATCAAAATTGATTACGGTAGCTACTGGGATCAGAAAAATGACACCGAAATTGCTGCCGAGATACTGAATGCCTTTAAATGGCATACGGATGTTCCTGACGAAAAGCTGAAGGTAAGGGTGGAAAACGGATGGGTCACCCTCGACGGTGAACTTGGATGGAACTACCAGAAGGATGCAGCAAAAGATGCAGTGAAAAACCTTATGGGAGTGACGGGTGTTTCCAACGATATCAAGATCAAATCAGAAGTTGATGTAATCGAACTAAAGGATATTGTAGCTGCGATCAAACGTACTATATCTGGCGACAATCAGGACATAGAGGTCCGTGTTTCTGACAAAAACGTGCAACTGAAGGGACGAGTACATTCTTACTATGCAAAAGATGAAGCAGAAAGAATGGCCTGGAACACGCCAGGTGTTTCCACGGTAGATAACGAATTGATAATTGTAAACGACTACGCTGATTAGTTAATCAGTGGTAATAGGAACTTCCGCGAAACGGGCAGAGACTGTCCAGAAAAGGGATGGTTTCTGCCTGTTTCATTTACCCACTCGGAAGGCTATTCCAATGTGTGAAAGGTGTAACTAATACATGTTGTGGTATAACATTAAATTTTAGGACTGCGTAGACCTTTGCACTTGTAATGATTCCGTTACAGCAAAACTGATTTCATATGAAGACAAATGCAGAATTACAGAGAGACGTTCAGGATGCGATCAAATGGGAACCACTGCTCAATGCAGCGGAAATAGGCGTTACCGCTAAGGATGGCATTGTTTCTCTTACAGGTGTGGTGGATAACTACGCTAAGAAACTGGAAGCTGAAAACGCTGCCAAAAGAGTAATTGGCGTAAAAGCACTTGTTGAAAAAATAGAAGTGAAAATACCAAATTCATGGACAAAGACAAATGCAGAAATCGCTAAAGAAGTTACTAATGCACTAGAGTCTAACTGGTCGGTGCCTAGCGACAAAGTAAAAGTGGAGGTTGAGGATGGTTGGGTGACCTTGGAAGGCGAACTTCCCTGGAACTACCAGAAGGAAGCAGCAAAAAGTGCCGTTAATTACCTTACCGGTGTAAAAGGAGTATTCAACAACATTACAATCAAATCGGACACCCAGGATGCGATTGAAAAGGAAAATGTAGTCGATGCGATAGCCAGAAGTTGGTCTGTAGATGATAGCGATATTAATGTGTCCGTTTCCGGTACCACTGTTACTTTAAGCGGAACGGTAGATTCCTGGTATCAAAAAGAAGAGGCTGATCGCATTGCCTGGAAAACTCCGGGTATTTGTAATGTAAAAAATGAGCTCGCCGTTGACTATGAATATGCTTTTGATTAATCAATAATTCCTAATAAAATAGAATAAACATGATATTTCAAACAACCAATCCCGCAAACAATAAAGTAGTACAGTCTTTTGAAGAAATGACCGATGCTGTAGTTGACAATGCCGTTACCAAAGCAACAAATACATTTGATGAGTGGAAGAATACAGATTATAAAATACGGGCGCAACTACTGTATAAAGTAGCTGGCTTACTAAGGGCAAAAAAGAAAGAACTGGCAGAGATGATTACTTTGGAAATGGGAAAACTCTTGTCTCATGCTGAAGGTGAAATAAAGCTAAGTGCAGAAATATTCGATTATTATGCCAAAAATGCAGAGACCTTTCTGGCTGACAAAGTACTCAATCCGGTACACGGAAAAGCATTTATAAGACATAGCCCTGTGGGCGTGCTTCTGGGAATACAACCCTGGAACTTCCCGTTTTACCAGGTAGCCCGTTTTGCTGCACCCAACGTTATGATTGGCAATGTGGTGTTGGTAAAACACGCTCCGAACGTACCGCAATGCGCTATAGCTATTGAGAAGATATTTTTGGAAGCAGGAGCACCACTTGGGCTATATACCAATCTGCTTTTATCCAATCCAAGAACTACAGCGTTGGTTGCTGACAAAAGGATCAGAGGCGTATCGCTTACCGGCAGCGAAACCGCAGGTGCAAGTGTAGCTGCAGAAGCCGGCAAACATATTAAAAAGTCTGTGCTGGAACTAGGTGGCAGTGATGCTTTCATTATACTGGATGATGCAGATATTGACAAAGCAGTAGAATGGGCGGTAGTAGGAAGAATAAACAACAACGGCCAATGTTGCGTAGCGTCTAAACGATTCATAGCAGTGGAGAGTATCGCGGATGCATTCCTGGAAAAATTTAAAAAGAGGCTAAGTGAACTGGTGATCGGGGACCCTATGGATGTGACTACAAATTTAGGCCCGCTTTGTACAGAGGCCGCGGCAGTGAAAATTGCAGACCAGGTTAAAAGGTGCGTAGCCGGAGGCGCAAAAATTCTATTGGGCGGCAAAAGAGTAGACAGAGCCGGAGCCTATATGGAAGCCACAATACTTACAAATGTATTAAAAGAGAATCCCGTTTTTTACGAAGAATTTTTTGGACCGGTTGCTCTTTTTTTTAAAGTAAAAAATGAGCAGGAAGCTATTGATTTAGCTAATGATTCCCCTTTCGGTTTAGGCGGGTCCATATTTACCCAGGACGTTGAAAGAGGCAAAAGGATTGCCGACAAGATCGATACCGGCATGGTGTTCATCAATCACCCCACATGGACACAAGCCGATTTGCCCTTTGGCGGCACTAAAGGTTCGGGTTATGGAAGGGAGATGGCTGAGTTAGGCCTGGACGAATTTGTAAACAAAAAGCTGATCCGGATAAGTGAACTGAGTGATCCATTCTAATACTATCTCGATACCCTAAAAAAATCGCCTCTAATGAAAATTTCGGAAAAGGCAAATTTAATTCATATAGCACCAATATCCAGGTCATGAACGATATCCATTATTATGAGGTTGATTTGCTTTGGAACTCAGGTACACAAGGCACGGTTAGCGCTTCAGGTATTACACCCGACATTGAGGTAGTAACGCCACCGGCATTCCCCAACGGCATAGCTGGCAAATGGACTCCAGAGCACCTGTTTGTAGCGTCTGTAAACGCATGCCTCATGTCTACATTCATTTTAGTAGCCGGCAACTCTAAATTCGAGTACATCAACTTTGAATGCAGTGCTGTTGGCAAATTCGAGAACGTTGATGGCAAATTTTCGCTAACAGAGATCGTCCTTCGGCCTAAACTTACTATTCCCTATTTACAAGACGGAATCAAAGCAGAGCGGATACTTGAAATGAGCGAAAATGCCTGTGCCATCTCCAATTCACTAAAAACAAAAATAACACTGAAACCGAATATCGTTATCCAATAAGAATTCGGTAACACGTACCTATCCGCGCCTATATATAATTGCGAATAGCCTTACTGATTGCTTCATTGGAGTTATAGTTTCCTGCTTAAAAGAAAAACCGAAATGCAGATGAGATTTGGCTGGTACATCGGTTGCAATGTAGCAAAGGCACATCTAATGTCGTACACATCGCTGGTTGCTAAACTTAAGTTCTTCAGCATAGCTCAATTTACAGTTTCAGCGATGACATTAATGCTAAATATAACGGGTAAACATTCATTTAAATTTAAACACATAAAATTCGTATAATGAAAACTTTCACATTGTTTACTTCTACTAAAGTTGGTGCAATTGACGTAACAAATCGAATAGTTATGGCACCCATGACCCGTTGCCGCGCGATCGACAATATCCCTAATAAGTTAATGGCAAAATACTACCAACAACGGTCTGCCGCCGGACTGATCATAACCGAAGGTACATCCCCCTCCCCTAATGGCCTGGGCTATGCACGTATTCCCGGTATTTTTACAGAATCCCAAATACTAGGTTGGAAAGAGATCACCTCGGGAGTGCATAAAAGTGGGGGGAAGATAATCGTACAACTGATGCATACAGGAAGGATCAGCAATATCCTGAATATGCCTATAGGCAGTGAGGTAGTAGCGCCTTCAGCTATAAAAGCCGCAGGCCAGATGTGGACAGATGCCAAAAGCATGCAGGATTATCCAACTCCCAAAGCAATGACAGCAGAAGATATCGTAACCACACAGGCCGAATATGTGACAGCAGCCAAAAATGCAATTGAAGCTGGATTTGATGGAGTGGAACTCCATGGTGCCAATGGCTACCTGCTTGAAGAATTTCTATCCCCTGCTACCAATGTACGCACTGACAAATATGATGGCAGTATTGAAAATCGCTGCCGGTTCGTAATAGAAGTGGCCTCAGCAGTCGCAGCCGCTATTGGAAAAAACCGAACAGGTATACGCATATCACCATATGGAGTAGCAGGTGATATGCCCGATTATCCGGAAATTGATGCCACCTATGACTACCTTTCAAAAGAACTTAACAAACTTGGGATTGCCTATATCCATATAGTTGACCACTCCGCAATGGGTGCCCCCACCGTGCCTATCCAAATTAAGCAGCTGATCCGCAAAAATTTCAAAAATACACTTATTATTTGTGGCGGTTATGACAAGGACAGTGCTGAAGCAGATCTGCAAAGTGGCTTGTGTGACCTGGTGGGCTTTGACCGACCATTTATCAACAACCCGGACCTCGTGCAGAGATTAGAATACAATCAGGAATTATCTCAAAACCTCAAGACAGAATTGTTCTACACGGCTGATGAACATGGCTATACCGACTATCCGAATTTCAAAGTGCCGGTCGTGCTTGAAATTCGGTAATGGACTGTAGAGGCAATCGCTATATTTTCATCACTTGATTTAGTAAACTCACCTCAAATGATCCGCGACCATTATGAAATGACTGCTTTTATTTAACCGAAGGGTGTCAAGCGGAATGTGTGAAAGGTGTAACTAATCACCACTCCTGTGTAACACTTAATCTATTAGATAGGGTCACCTTTACTCGTGTAATAATTCCATTACAATAAAATTGAAAATACGATGAAAAATAATGAAGAATTACAGAAGGACGTTCAGGATGCAATCAAATGGGAACCATTGCTGAACGCAGCAGAGATTGGCGTTACTGCCAAAGATGGCGTTGTTTCACTAACAGGTGTAGTGGATACCTATGCAAAGAAAATGGAAGCGGAAAGCGCAGCTAAAAGAGTAATTGGCGTAAAAGCGCTGGTTGAGAAAATTGAAGTGAAACTACCAAGTGCATGGACAAAGACCAATGCTGAAATTGCTAACGAAGTATTGGTTGCGCTAAAATCAAACTGGTCTGTGCCTGCCGACAAAGTAACTGTAAAAGTGGAAGATGGCTGGGTTACTTTAGACGGTGAATTGCCTTGGAATTATCAAAAGGAAGCTGCGAAAAGTGCAGTAAATTATCTTACCGGCGTTAAAGGTGTAACCAACAACATTAAAATCAAATCGGATATCCATGATGCGATTGAAAAGGAAGATGTTGTAGATGCAATCGCAAGAAGCTGGTCAATTGACGACAGTGATATCAGCGTATCTGTATCTGGCACAAGTGTTACTTTAACAGGAACGGTAAATTCCTGGTATCAGAAAGAAGAAGCAGGGCGCATTGCATGGAAAACACCTGGCATTTGGAATGTAAAGAATGAATTAGCAGTTGACTATGAATATGCTTTTGATTAATAAATAATTTTTAAACGCCGGAAAGATTTTCGCGGTTAAGAATATATAGCAGGGTATAGGAGTAAATATACAGAGCAAGAGGCCATCCGGAAAAGTGATGGTCTCTTGCTATTTAAGCTATGTTCAGATTTGTTGGACTCACCATGTGTGAAAGGTGTAACTAATAGCTACCTGCGTGTAACACTTAGGTTTCTGAATAGGGTCACCTTTACACCTGTAATGATTCCGTTACGAAAAAATTAAAATTGTATGAAAACCAATGCAGAATTACAGAAAGACGTTCAGGATGCGATCAAGTGGGAGCCATTGCTGAATGCAGCGGAGATAGGCGTAACTGCCAAGGACGGTATTGTCACGTTAACAGGAAGCGTTGACAGCTATGCGAAAAAATCAGAGGCTGAAAGTGCTGCTAAAAATGTAGCCGGCGTTAATGCCGTAGTAGAAAAGATAGAGATCAATTACAGTGGCTGGGGAACAACCAGTGACGGTGACATCGCCAAGGAAATCCTAAGCGCCTACAAATGGAATTTCCAGGTTCCTAATGATACAGTCAAGGTGAAGGTCGAGAATGGCTGGGTAACTCTCGAAGGAGAACTGAACTGGAACTACCAGCGTGACGCGGCAAAAGACGCTGTAAGCCACTTGAGCGGCGTTAAGGGTGTTACCAACAACCTGACGATAAAATCTGAAACACGGGATGCTGTCGAAAAGAAAGATATTGAAAGTGCAATTGCACGCAATTGGTCAATGACTGATGACGATATAACTGTGAAGGTTTCAGGTTCACGGGTTACTTTGACAGGCACGGTAGGCTCATGGTACCAGAAGGAAGAAGCAGGCCGGATAGCATGGAACGCTCCCGGTGTTGAAATGGTGGTAAATGACCTGGTAGTAGAATATGACTATGCACTGGTTGACTAATTCAAAAGCGGGAGTAAAAACTCCCGCTTTTTTAATAAATATTTCATCCCCACAAAAGAAAATTATGAAACCAAATATAGAAATATCAGACAGTCATTTGAAAGAAGTAGCGACGCTGCTCAACAAGCTGTTAGCGGATGAGTATGTGCTGTATACCAAGACCAAAAATGCGCATTGGAATATACAGGGACCAACTTTCATGGAGCTGCATGCATTTTTCCAAAGCCAGTACGAAACATTGGACATCATGGTTGACGACATTGCTGAGCGGGTTCGTTCCCTGGGTCATTTTGCACTTGGGTCACTGAAGAATTTCCTCAGCATAACTAGTATGCTGGAAAATGACGAAGACTTCGGTAACCAGAAGCAGATCATTCAAACATTGCTTAATGACCACGAAACTATTGTCAGGATTATTAGGAATGACCTTGTTCCTGTTTCCGATAAGTATAAAGACCTTGGCACAACCGATTTTATTACAGGTGTAATGAAACAGCATGAAAAAATGACCTGGATGCTTCGTGCCTATTTAGGATAGGTAAAGGTAGCACGCAAACTACTAGTAAAATATTCTGAAACTACTAATCAAAAACCGAACAAAAATGAAAAAATCAATTTCAGCCTTAGCCGTAATGATTCTATCCGCAATTTCAAGTTTCGGGCAGAAAACATATACTCTTGATAAGTACCATTCAAAAGTTGGGTTTAGCGCGACGCACTTCGGAATCTCGCACGTCGAGGGAAGTTTCAAAATGATTGACGCTACACTTCAGGCAAAAAAGGCAGATTTAACAGATGCTGACATTTCTTTCACTGCTGATGTCAATTCTATCAATACGGATGTTGAATACCGGGATAATGATTTGAAAAGTGCAAATTATTTTGATGCTGCCAAGTTTCCTGTAATAACTTTTAAGAGCAAGGCCTTCACCAAGGTAACTGGCAAAAAGTACAAATTGGTCGGTGAAATCACAATACATGGTGTTACAAAACAAGTTGAATTTTCGGTTTTGTTCAATGGTGTCGCCGTAACAGCGATGAAAAAGCCAACCGCCGGCTTTACAATTACGGGAAAGATAAACCGACTTGATTTCGGCGTTGGCAGCGCTCCCGCGACAAGTGGCATCAGCAATGAAATAGAATTGAGATCCAATGTGGAGTTTACTATTGCAGATAATTCGAAATAGCAAAAAGATAAAAACAACATGCAAAAGAAGAATATCAGATTTACACAAGGGTTTCTTATCCTCGTAGGTATTGCAGTAACAACAATGTCGGGTTGTTTAAACAACACCACAGACAAAAGAAAATCAACTGGTGATACTACAGCAACAACTGCTGCGCCCACCTTGGCAACCGATATGGACGTATTGCTTATACGCTTTGACAGCCTTGACTTTGACGTTTACTCGCACCAGAAATGGGATCAATTGCAGGTCAGCCATGCCGAGGACGTTTTAGTTCACTATCCAGATGGCAGCACTACAAAAGGTTTACATGACCATATAGAAGCTTTGAAACCGATGTTTGTTTTTGCGCCAGATACTAAGATCACGGAACATCCGGTTAAGTTTGGCACCAACGGCTGGACATCTGTGATCGGTAGCATGGAAGGTACATTTACACAGCCTATGCCTACAGCCAATGGAAAAACAATTCCCCCGACTGGTAAAAAATTCAAATTATCCATGAATACCGTAGGTCATTGGCAAAATGGGAAAATGATAGAAGAGTACCTGTTTTGGGACAACCAATCTTTTATGAAACAAATCGGTTTAAACAAATAAAAATCACAATTATGTTTTACGAAAATTATTATTGGGGAATGAATCCTATATGGTGGTTCCTGTGGTTTGTATTGCTGATCTGGATATTCGCAACGCCTTATGATATACCAGGACAGCGCAAGAAGAAGAATACGCCACTTGACATTCTGCAAACAAGATTTGCTTCGGGGCAAATCAATGAGGAGGAATATCAGGCGAAGAAAAAGATGCTTGAAGGGCAATAGCTCCTTCTGAATTGTAAATCATTGAAAATAGATCTGAAAATGAAAAAACTGGAGAATAAGGTGGTATTTATTACGGGTGGCAATTCCGGGATCGGGAAGGCCGCCTGCATGGAGGCGGCAAGAGAAGGCGCTACAGTAGTTTTGGCAGACCTGGCAGGCAAAGATCATAAAGGAACTATAGATGCAATAGAAGCATTAAACGCTAAATGTATGTTCGTACCGATTGATGTAGCAGACGTAAACAGTGTAAAGCAGGCAATCAACGCTACAGTGGATAAATTCGGAAGGATTGATGTCGCATTCAATAACGCAGGGATTGGAGGTGCATATTCCGGTATACACGATATGCCCGAAGCCGTCTGGGATAAGATCATTGCTGTTAATCTCACGGGGCAATTCTATTGTGTCAAATACGAGCTGCAGCAGTTCCTTAAACAAGGCGGCGGCATAATTGTCAACATGTCGTCATTAGGTGGCCTCAAGGCGGAGCACGGACTGGTTGCTTATACAGCAGCCAAGCACGGCGTATTGGGTCTTACCAAAAATATTGCCGTGCAGTATGCCGCGCAGAACATACGGGGTAACGCTATCTGTCCTTACTACGTAGAAACGCCATTGCTCAGTGCCGCCCCGGAGGCAGTGCACAGCTCCTGGATCGAGGGTACGCCAGCCAAACGCTTATGTACTCCTGAAGAAGTGGCAAAGGCTTTCATCTATCTTGCTTCTGAAGATTCCAGTTATTGCAATGGAATTTCACTCATTTTGGATGGTGGGGTAATGGCATAATCTAGTGCTGTGATATTATATTTTTGAACTGCCTAGCGCAGATTGGAGAATGCTCTCCTAAATAAACATTCTGATCCGCTAATGTGTTTTTCTGCCAGTGCAAGTTTCGGGGCCGGTGTTGTCCTTTCCGTAATTGGTGTTGCATCAATTAGAAAGGTGCAGCATCCATCGCAGATCTTTTTCGCAAGCGTTCCTTTGATATTTGCAATTCAACAAATTGCAGAGGGACTTTTATGGGTAACATTGCCAATGCCGGACTATCAGGTAACGCAAAAGGTTATTACGTATTTTTTCCTTTTTTTCGCGCAAGTAGTTTGGCCTGT
Organism: uncultured Bacteroidota bacterium; assembly: GCA_903905065.1. Classification (GTDB taxonomy): domain Bacteria; phylum Bacteroidota; class Bacteroidia; order Chitinophagales; family Chitinophagaceae; genus Nemorincola. The sequence continues at coordinate 15,829 of CAIVEW010000070.1, forward strand.
TTGGGTACCCCTTGCATTGCTATTTCTTGAAAGAGAACAGACACGAAAAAAAGCACAGAAAGTATTTGTGGGCATTGGTGCAATTGTATCCTGCTATCTTGCTTATTGCTTACTGTCATACAATGTTCACGCAAAAATAGTTGGGTATCACGTTTCTTACGAGCAGGATTTTCCTCCATTATTCAGAACCTCTGTTGGCGCTCTTTACGTATTGGCTACAATTATACCTCCATTTTTGTCGCATATCAGGAGAATGTGGCTGCTTGGAGTGGCTACATTGATTTCCTACATAGTAACATCAATATTTTATGACAACTACCTTGTTTCGGTATGGTGCTTTTTCGCTTCAGTAATAAGCATGTCTATTTATATAGTGATGCTGGAGATTAATAAAATGCACTTGGATGAGCAAATTATTCATTCAAAAGACAAGATATAGGGTTGGTTATTACACATATCAATAGATTTTTTATGGAAATTCAATTACAAATTGCCTGGCTTTTCTTATTGGCTATACCCATAGCTTGTATTGCATGGACGGTAACACATGAAGAGGTGTTTCGGGAGCCACGGGAATATTGTGTCAAACGGAGCCTGCAAGGTAAAACGCTGTTAGAGCGTAAGTTCTTTTACCTGTTTACGTGTGAATATTGCTTTAGTCACTACATAACAATATTTATTCTTGTACTAACGGGATATAAGTTGGTGATGAGTGACTGGAGAGGGTATTTAATTTCCGGATTCTCTCTTGTTTGGGTTTCTAATATCTACATGAGTTTATTTGGTTTTCTAAGGCAGGATATATCAAAATACAAGATGGAGATTAAAGAGATGATGAATTCAGGGGAACAACGTAAAGAACTATAAATACGAAGTTGACTTACAGAAGGGTAAAAAAATTAATTCTGAAGTACTGCTGAAATATAGAACGATGCTTAGATATAGGGATTCGCAGCCATATAAACACGATAATAGTCCAATTCACTATCTGTTGATCGGGCTGTCTGTTTCGATAATTGTGGTAGCTGCATTGGTTTTCTTCATGTAGAATAATAATAACTATAAAAAACACATAATGACTACAAAGACAATAGTGCTTGCTTCAAGACCTCAAGGAGTGCCTACTGGCGCAAATTTCAGATATACGACTATTGAGTTGCCAGCACTTGCGGATGGTGAAATGCTTCTAAAGGGCTTATTCTATTCAGTTGATCCGTATATGCGCGGCAGAATGAACGATACCAAATCATACTCCCCACCATTTCAATTAGATCAACCGATTCAAGGCAGTGTTGTAGCCAAAGTCATGGAAAGCAAATCCAAGGACTTTAAGCAGGGAGATATTGTCGCCGGGTTTCTGCCATGGCAAGAACATTTTATTTCCAACGGTGAGAATTTGCAAAAAATTGACGCTACAATTGCTCCGTTGAGTTATTACCTGGGCATTTTGGGCATGACAGGTCTTACAGCATACTTTGGGCTAATGGATATTGGCAAACCGAAAGCTAATGAAACGGTTGTTGTATCAGGTGCTGCTGGAGCTGTGGGTTTCGTGGTGGGACAGATAGCTAAATTACAAGGCTGCCGTGTAGTAGGCATAGCAGGCTCGGACGAGAAAATAAAATTATTGAAAGAGGTTGGATTTGATGCAGCGATAAACTACAAAACCACTACCAATATGACGAAATCTATTGCCGCGGTATGCCCTGATGGCGTAGATGTTTACTTTGATAATGTTGGTGGTGAAATATCAGATGCAGTTATAGCTAACATTAATTTTCATGCACGAATTGCCCTGTGCGGTCAAATATCCTTATACAATAGTACGGCAATTCCTGTTGGTCCAAGGCTTCAGCCAATGTTACTTACAAGAAGCGCATTGATGCAGGGCTTTATCATAGGCAATTACCAAAGCCGTTTTCCTGAAGGTGTCAAGCAGTTGACTAAGTGGGTGACAGAAAATAAATTGACGTTTAAAGAAACCATTGTTCATGGGTTTGACCAGCTGCCAGCAGCATTCATCGGGTTATTTGATGGTAAAAATATAGGTAAGATGATTGTGGAGGCATAATATTTAGTGTTTTTAAAGATGACGGACGATTTGGTTATATCTGCAATGCCCTGTTACTGTTACTTTTATTTTTATTTACATACATTCTATAATGAAAACGGTCGTAATAACAGGCAGTAGCAAAGGTTTTGGTTTAGAAATGGGAAAGGAATTTCTGAATCAAGGCTATCATGTTGCATTTTCAGGGAGTAATGAACAAAATCTAAATAATGCAATTAGATCAATAACATTTGATGGGGAAAAGGTAGCGTCAATGCTATGCGATGTTAGAAATCGTGACGATTTACAAAATCTCTGGGACGTGATTTTTAAAAAATGGGGAAGAATTGACCTTTGGATTAACAATGCAGGTATAGCTCAAAAGGCTGAAAAATTATGGCATTCATCTACAGCGGACGTAAAAAATGTAATTGAAACAAACCTGCTGGGGACGTTTTACGGTACACAGGTAGCTGTAAATGGTATGCTCAAGCAAGGCTTTGGAAAGGTATATAACACAGTCGGTTTTGGCAGTACCGGAATGATAAGGACTGGCTTAAATTTATACGGCACATCAAAACATGCCGTAGCTCATTTCACTAAAGCGTTCGCGAACGAACTAAAGGGCACAGGTCTGATTATAGGCACTTTGCAACCGGGCATGATGGTAACGGACTTTGTAAATGCAGCCGATGGAAGTATCTATAATAAATCCGAAGTCCAAAACATCTATAACATTCTTGGGGATTTGCCGGATGTCCCTGCAAAGTATCTTGTTAAAAAGATGATAGACAATAATACAAACGGTAAGCTATTGACATGGCTGTCAAATACAAAGGTTATCTTTAGATTTATAAAACACCTTTTCGTTAAACGAGATTTATTTAACACAGATGCCCACCAAAAATAGTTATCATTATACTATCAATTTATTTTTTACAATAATCATTATTGTTATGTCAGCAAACACGTTGAAATCTCAATCGCTGCATACAGTCCCCAGTGTAGATGTCAAAAAGTATTCTGGGAAATGGTATGAAATTGCATCCTATCCGCAACGTTTTCAAAAGGGGTGTCATTGCACAACGGCTGAATATACTTTAAGCCAGGATGGTTATCTGATAGTGGAGAATAGATGTAACAAAGACAGTGTGAACGGCAAGCAATCTTACATCAAGGGCAAGGCGTTTGTCGAAAAGAACTCAGGTAATGCGAAGCTGAGAGTTCAGTTTTTCTGGCCTTTTCGGGCAAAGTATTGGATCATTGATTTAGCTGGGGACTATAGTTATGCAGTAGTAAGCCATCCAAATAAGAAGTATTTATGGATACTATCCAGAACACCTAAAATGAATGTTGCAATATACCAGCAGATTCTTTCAAGGCTGAAAGAAAAAGGATTTGATTTGAATAAGCTGCAGGTTACCGAGCAGATCTAAGAATTAAATGAAGGCATGGCGTTTTCATTGCTTCCATAGTATCTCAAGCTTTCCACTTGCCTTCAGGTAGTCAAGATAATACAACCAATACTGCTTTTTGTTACTTTGGTAGTCGGCATCAAGCTTCTGAAGGTCTGCTTCCTCTAAATTGAGATTGGACGACGATTCCTGCCCTTCCAATACACGTGCCTGAAAAATACCGATCGATTCGCTGCTTAACGCCATATTTTCTTCCTGCACTTTCAATGCATATAGTACCTGTTCCATTCTGATCTTTGCAATAAGTCCATCCTTGAAGTACTGAGCAGCCTTGTCATCTTTCTGCTGGTAATATTGGCTGGATTGCAACTGTAGTTGTTGCAATTTCTTGTGTTTATCCTCTCCGAATAGCAGTGGATATTTCAAATCGATTCCAACGTAACTTAGGCCAAACCACGAATTTGCGGCAAACGGATCGAAATTGTTTGCATACTGATTAGCACCGATAAAGCCTTTAACGCCTAAAGTGGGCAGATACTTAGCCTTTTCTGTTTTTTTTTGTACATCTGTAAGATCTCCTTTAAGTTGTAATTGTTGTATTTCAGGAATATTGGAAACATTGGGTTGCACATTCTCATTCGTTAATCTCTCATTTTTTAAGAAGGCAGTATCAATAATAATGTCCGGGTGTTCGATATCGTTTCTCCCTATTAAGAATAATAGGTAGACCTTATCTTCTATCAATTGTGAGACTGCGCTTCTATATTGCTGTATAGCATTATTATGATTGATCTTAGCCTTATTAAGTTCTGACTTCAGTAGTCTTTTTTGCTCAAATTTATTCTCCAACAATTGGTAACTGATCCATGTTCTGCTGCTGTCTGCAATGGCTGATCTGATCTTAGCATCCTGCAAATTGATGTCCATATATACCTGCGCTACTGTATAAGCGAGGTCATATTCAGTTTGGGCTTGTGAGGCCGCTGTTATACGTTCCTGCAATTTGGCTTCGTTGATCTGCCTGTTTACAGACACGTCAAATAAGGGCTGGTATAGCGTCAGACCAGCTGTTTGCGACCATTTTGTACCGAATTGAATACTTTTAGTCGCGTCAGCGGGGTAAGATGGATTAAATATCCCAATTGGAAGGATAGAAGTTTGCAAAATGGGATTGTAGAGATACGTGTATTCTACATTTACCTGTGGCCAATATTTCCGGTACAAAGCGTCCGTTTGTAGCTTACGGATCACTTGGTCTGATTTTCCAGCTTGTATATTCTTCCTGTTTGCCATAGCATTGTTTATCGCTTCCGATAACGTTAATCTCTCCTGCGCCTGCACGGAATACTGTATCGCGAAAAGTAAGACAATTGCTATGGACCAACGACGAGCCGCATGACACATATTAATCCAATGATGTTCATTATTCATAAAAAGCCTTTTAAAAGATCATCTGAAAACAGCAGCGGGTTCCACGCTCCTTATTCTACTCAACGCAAACGACGCTCCACTGAGGGAGATCAGTCCTATTGTCGCAAACATCCCCAATAATACCAAAGGAGAAAACGAAAAGATCAGTCCCGAATTGGCCACCCCTCTTCTGAACCCCTCGAGCAATAATAGCCCTATCAGAAAACCCACAATAGAAAATAAAGCAGCCTGTGTGAGGATCAAACGGCTTATGTAGCCATTACCAGCTCCTATGGCCTTTAAAGTTCCGTAATCCTTTAGCCTGTCCAATGCCGATGAATACATGGTTAACCCGATGATAAAAAAGCCGGCTATGAGCGCAAAAATGATGAGCGTGCCGGTGCTTAATGCTATACCGCTGCTGGATAGTATTTTTTTCACAGATGATTTGGCTAGTTTTTCGGCGGGCCAAGCCCTTACCCCCGTTATATGCCTGTTAATATCAGCTACAACATCGTCAACATTTACGCCTGGTTGCACATTCACCAGTACTGCGCTTATTGTATTAACCGACTGGTTGGCGTAAAATCTGGCTCTCTCAATAGTTGTGACGCAGAAGCTGCTGCCAAATCCACGAAATCCCTTTGTCTGTAATGCGAAAAAGGCACGCTTACCGTTTATCTCAAAGGGTGTACCAATTTCTATTGTGCCTCCCAGATTTTTCTGTTCAAAATACTCACCACTCACTGCACCGTCTAATTGCAGATCTGTTGTTTTACCAGCGGTTATCTTTTCAGTTGGTAGTACCGCAGTCACCTTATTTCCATCAACTCCAATTAAAGTGATAGCCCCGCTGGTCCCGTTTTCATAGTTGCACGAGGCGCCAGAAATGAGCAGCGGAAAAGCTTCTTTCACACCATTTATGCCTTGTACGGCCCGCAGATTTCTAACATCAAGCCTGCCTAATTGATTGACATCATTAGTTTTGCTGTCCACTACCCATATATCTGCTTTTACATCGGTAGCTAAAGCCCCCATAAGGCCAGAGAGGAAGAAAAAGACACCTAATTGCTGACCTATCAGAAATGTGCTGATAAGTATACCTACAATTACCCCGATACTTTTGGCCTTGTCAAACCTGATGAATTTCCATGCAATCTTTAACATCGTTTCATTTTTTAAGATTACCTGAAATATCAATCACACATTCTACCCGGGCATTCAGCAGCAACCTATCAGGCCGGTCAAGCATTATTTTAATTGTCCTTACTCTCCGATCTTCTTTTTCTCCAGATTGATCAGTAAACAATGACTTCTTCTGAAGAAACGAGAGCGCCTCATATACTGTACCTGTCGACAGCGTGTCCTGCGAGCCTACATTACGTATCCATGCTTTTTGACCTGCCAACACTTTATCTGCATACATTTCATCGATCTCACACACAGCAATTATTTTACCCAGTGGACTAATCTGTGCAAATGACTGCCGGGTATCTATAGAACTGCCTATCAATGTGCTAAGCTCCAACAATTTCCCACTTACCGGAGATTTGATGATCTTCTGATCCCGTTCTATTTCCGCAACATGCAGTGCCGCATTCGTCTCCGCTAATTTACTCTTTGAAACTATAACGCAAGCCTGCAACCTTTTAAGATTCGATTGATAGGACTTGATGGCTGTATTGGCGTCGTCTACTACCTGCTGTGTCTCTGCTCCCTTAGCCAATAGTCGTTGTAGCCGTTGTACTTCAGCCACTGCGTTATTATACTTTGCGTCATATTCCAATACGCTTGCTTCGTCTACTTTTATCTGAGCGGCCTGGGTATTTACCTCGGTTACCAGTTGTCTTACTTTTCCATCTTCCAGTTGGTGGTCTAACTCCAATATTGGAGAACCCACGCTTACTGAGTCATTTTCCTTTTTTAGGATTTTTTGAACAATTCCGTTTACGGGAGATGATAACTGTACGATATCACTTTCAGGCTCTATTTTGCCAATGCCTACTACCTGGTTAACTGTGCCTGCAACATTAATTTTGTCTGCGGCAGCCTTGTCTCTTGACTGATTATTGCCACATGAACTGATAATTGACAATATTGATAACAGGCATACTATTCGTTTCATAATTGAATTTTATTTTTGAGCAATTTCCTCTTCTATCGGATTGTCAGATACACCACCATCTATTACATATATTATCCGGTCAGCAAATGGCGTGAGGCGGGTGTCATGGGTTACTACAGCCACAGCCTTGCCCTGTTTGGCAAGTTGCTTCAATTCATTCATTACTATACCAACGCTTTTTATGTCCAGCGATGCGGTAGGTTCATCGCATAACATCATTTCGGGGTCGGTGACCAGTGCCCTGGCTATAGCTACCCGCTGTTGCTGCCCTCCGCTCAGGTCATTGCTCAGGTTTTTCATACGGTCGCCCATCCCTACCTTTTCCAGCGCAGCAATAGCTTTTGTCCTTGCTTCATTTTCGTTGATGCCTTGCAGAATCAGTGGCATCATTACATTCTCAAGCGCGGTGAGTGGAGCTATCAGGTTGAACTTCTGAAAGACAAAGCCTATCTTTTTGAGCCGTATCTGTGCAAGACCTTTTTCACCCAACTCATTTACTTTAACACCGTCTATCCATACTTCTCCAAAACTTGGGTAGATGACGCAGCCTAACAGCGATAGCAATGTGGTTTTGCCCGAGCCGGAAGGCCCGATGATAAGCGTAAGTTCTCCTGACCGCAGATCTACTGAGCTTGCCTGCAACGCGGTTATTACCGTGTCACCTGCTTTATATTCTTTTCCGGCTCCTATAACCTTAGCCACAATCTTATTAGCTGTCTTTATCAACGTTCCTGCATTATTCTTGTAAGCTACCTCATCTATCAGTGGGAACCACTGATCTCAGTCATTTATCAATAGATCACCCTTTCAATAAAATGACAAAAGCCTGTAAATATTGCGTTTACAGGATTTTGTGTCCTTTTAACATTATTATCAGCGGAGGGAAAGGGATAACTTCCGAACTTCTTATCGGAAGAATTGAAATTAATTGCAAAATTTAAATAGTATGGTTTTTACTTTTTGATTCTGTTATGCCTCTGGTTGCACCCACTTCCAATTGCGTATTTCCGGCATGTCCTGGCCATGTTCATTGATGTAATGTTTATGCTCAATGAGTTTATCCTTCACCATCTGTTTCAGGTAAGCGCCTTTTGAACCTAAGTTCGGCAGCCGATCAATCACATCCTGAACTAAGTGAAAGCGATCCAGGTCATTTTGCACTCTCATGTCGAAAGGGGTAGTAATAGTTCCTTCTTCCTTATAGCCCCGCACGTGGAGGTTACGGTTCGTACGACGATATGTCAACCGATGAACAAGCCACGGATAGCCGTGAAAGCCAAAGATGATGTGCTTGCCTTTAGTGAATATCGAATCATAGTCTGTATCGCTCATCCCATGCGGATGCTCGCTTGCAGATTGCAACTTCATCAGGTCTACAACATTTACCACCCTTATCTTCAACTCAGGAATATGCTCACGAAGTATAGAAGTTGCTGCAAGTATTTCCAGTGTAGGCGTGTCGCCGCAACATGCCATGACTACATCAGGTTCGGTACCCTGGTCATTGCTGGCCCATTGCCATATCCCTATCCCTTCTGTACAATGAATAACTGCGGCATCCATAGTAAGCCATTGCGGCAACGGATGTTTGCCCGCTACTACTACGTTTACATAGTGGCGGCTACGCAGGCAATGATCAAAAACCGATAACAGGCAATTGGCATCTGGTGGTAAATAGACACGTACTATGTCTGCCTTCTTGTTAATCACATGATCGAGGAAACCAGGGTCCTGGTGTGTGAAGCCATTGTGATCCTGCTGCCATACGTGAGAGGCAAGCAAATAGTTGAGCGAAGCGATTTTCCTGCGCCAGGGAAGTTCCGAAGTTACTTTTAGCCATTTCGCATGCTGGCTGAACATGGAGTCAACAATGCGAATGAATGCCTCATAGCTATTGAAGAGCCCGTGCCTGCCGGTGAGCAGGTAGCCTTCCAGCCAACCCTCGCATTGGTGCTCGCTGAGCATGGAGTCCAGAACCTGGCCCGTAGGCGCAAGAAATTCATCATTGCTTTTTTCCTGTGCATCCCACTGCCGGTCTGTGACTTCGAAAACTGCACCGAGAAGATTAGACATCGTTTCATCCGGTCCGAAAATGCGGAAATTACGATGATCCTGATTCAGCTTCGCAACGTCTCGCAGGAATTTACCCAGTACCATTGTGTCCTGCCCATCAACGGCTCCGGGCGACGGCACATTGACTGCATGAACATGGAAATCCGGCATTCGCAGATCGCGTAGCAACATACCACCATTGGTATGCGGATTGGCACCCATGCGCCGGTCGCCCATTGGTGCCAGGTCTGCGAGTTCGGGTATTAACCTTCCATTTTCGTCAAATAGCTCTTCGGGTTTATAGCTCTTCATCCAGCTTTCAAGCTGCGCAACATGTTCAGGGTGGTCGGAGTTAACGAGCAGCGGAACCTGGTGTGACCGGAATGTTCCCTCAATCTGTAGGCCATCAACAATTTTCGGGCCAGTCCATCCCTTCGGTGATCTAAGAACAATCATTGGCCAGCGAGGACGGGTGGAATCTTTATGCTCCCGTGCATTCTTTTGGAATTGCCTGATATCTTCTATGGCTCTTTCCATAGCCCCTGCCATGAGCTGATGCATTCTTTCAGGCTCATCGCCTTCTACAAAATAAGGAGTCCATCCACAGCCTTGCATGAATTGCTCCAGTTCTTCATGTTCAATACGTGCAAGTAGTGTAGGATTGCTGATTTTATAACCATTAAGATGCAGGATGGGCAATACAGCGCCATCCGTAATAGGATCAAGCAACTTGTTGGAGTGCCATGCTGTTGCAAGCGGGCCGGTTTCCGCCTCTCCATCACCGATGACGCAGGCGACTATCAACCCGGGATTATCAAATGCCGCACCGAATGCATGGCTGAGGGAATAACCCAATTCACCTCCTTCGTGGATAGATCCGGGTGTTGTAGGAGCTACATGACTGGAAATTCCGCCAGGAAAAGAGAACTGCTTGAATAATTTTTTTAGTCCGGCCTCGTCTTGGGTGACATTAGGGTAAACTTCACTCCAGGTGCCCTCTAGGTAGACATTCCCCACGATAGCTGGGCCTCCGTGCCCAGGCCCGGATATGTAAAACATATCTAGGTCATATTTCTTTATGACGCGGTTCAAATGCACATAAATAAAGTTCTGCCCCGGTGTCGTGCCCCAATGCCCAACTACCAGTGGCTTAACGTGCGACAACTGCAACGGCTCTTTCAGAAGCGGATTATCGTACAGGTAGATCTGCCCCACTGAAAGATAATTGGCAGCACGCCAGTATGCATTCATCTTTTGAAGTAATTCAGGCGTTAATGTTTCAACCTCTGTATTGATTAATTCCGTTTCCATGATTATGATGATTTAATTGCTCTAAATAATGATTACTAATTGATTTCGTAAGATTTGTCCTGTTGTCTGTTATAGAGCATGGCTATTTCACTTTTAACATACTTGCATTTATAGCTACAACAATAGTACTGACCGCCATTAAAGCTGCTCCTGCCGCAGGGCTTAATAAAATACCTCGTTGATACAAAACCCCTGCTGCCAAAGGTAGCGCCACCAGATTGTACCCAGTTGCCCAAATTAAATTTTGAATCATCTTGCGATGAGTGGCCTTGCCAAACAGTATCAGGCTAACTATGTCCTTTGGGTTGCTGTTTACCAAGACAATTCCTGCTGTTTCAGCTGCAATGTCGCTTCCTGAGCCCACAGCTATACCAACATCGGCCTGCGCCAATGCTGGCGCATCGTTTACGCCATCGCCGGTCATGGCTACAAACTCTCCTTTGCTCTGTAGCTCCTTAATTTTTTCCAGCTTCTGTTGAGGTAGTACACCTGCAATAAAACTATCCATACCCAATGTTTCACTTACACTCTTTGCCACTTTATTGTTATCCCCCGTAAGCAATATTGATTTGATATTATTTTGTTTCAAAGTCACAATCGCTTCGGCCGATTCGGGTCTTATCTCGTCAGACAATGCAATGTATCCTGCCAATTGATTATTGATCATCAGGAACACTATCGTTTCCATATCATTGGCAGTGAAACCGTCCGGCAGGGCAATATTATTTTCCTTTAAGTATCCGGGGCCAACGACTAATATTTTCTTTCCTTCAACAGTGGCCTCAACACCCTTTCCGGTGACAGCATTAAAATTTTCCGCTTCGGGAATAGTAATGGATAATGCTTTTGCTTTTTGCAGAATACCTGTTGCAATAGGATGCTCCGATTGCTGCTCTAATGCAGCTGCCAAACGAATAATTTCGTTTTCTGCAATGCCGCTTTGCAATGAAGTGATCCTGGATACTTCAAATTTCCCAACTGTAAGTGTACCGGTTTTATCAAAAACAATAGTTGTGATTTTTCTTGCGTTTTCAAATGAAGTCCTGTTCTTAATCAGCAATCCATTTTTTGCAGCAAGTGCGGTTGATTTTGCTACAACTAACGGTACAGCCAGACCCAAAGCATGTGGGCAGCAAATAACAATTACAGTAACCATTCTTGCCATAGCAAATGCCAGGGAATGACCTGTTAAAAACCAAAATAAGAATGTAGCAATACCTGCTGCCATTGCAATTATTGTTAACCATTTGGCGGCTGTATCTGCCAGTAATTGCGTTTTTGATTTAGCTTTTTGTGCATCATCAACCAGCTTTACCAACTGCGACAAATAGGAGTCTTTTGAGGAATGGGATATAATCACTTTAAAAGAACCATTACCATTAATAGAACCAGCTATCACTTTATCGCCCTTTTGTTTTTGAACCGGTTTAGATTCACCGGTCAGCATAGATTCATTCAGATAACTTTCGCCTTCTGATATTATTCCATCGGCTGCAACTTTTTCGCCTGGCTTTATAAGAATTACATCCCTTTCTTTTAAGGAGTCAGTTTTTACATCATGGACTTTATCACCCATGACCAAATGCGCGTCCGATGGCATTAGCTGGACCAACAGATCTAATTCCTTTGATGCCCCGGCAATGGATTTCATTTCTATCCAATGACCTAAAAGCATTATCAGGATAAGCGTTGCCAGTTCCCAGAAAAAATCCATCCCCTCTAGTCCAAAAACAATCGCTGCACTATAGACGTATGCCACTGTGATTGCAAAACCAATCAAAAACATCATTCCGGGGGTTCTTGTTTTCACCTCATGAACCAACCCTTTTAAAAATGGCCAGCCACCATATACATACACCAGAGATGATAACGCAAATAGTATATAGGAAGCGCCTGTAAACTGCCAGTTGACACCGATGAATTGCTGTATGATTGTTGACAACAGCATGATAGGCACCGTAAGTACAAGTACCACATAAAACCGCATTCTGAAATCAGCTATCATCATTTTGTGATGGTTATGACCAGCCATACCCATTGGCGGGCTATCGCTATGTTGCTTGTGCATTTTTGAATGATCCATTATGAAGGTTATTGTGCGCTATGACAGGATAGTTCGATGGCCGTTCTTTTTTGTATGATCTGCCGCTCCGCGTAGTAAATAAATTGGAATCTAATTCACTAAATGCAAATGTCAGGCACTTTTCATGCATCCGTGCAGTGTATTTACTTTTCCTTCGGGTTACTACTCCCCATAACATCATTGCAAAAAGGAATAAGATTATCAATGTCCACCACAACATTTGGATCCCATAGAATGAGTTGTTGTGCATACGCATTGCTCCATCTCCAAGATCGTACATAATTGTGTTGTTTTTACCTCATCACTAATATTCAGTCCTTGCTACTTAATTGCAAAGCCTCAACCCTAGTCCCTGTTTGAAAGATTGATACCTGTATTCATGAAATCAGTATCCTTGTATGCACTTTCAACTGCATGGTTTATTGCGCTTTTTCCCATAGCGGCAGCGGCAAATCCCGAATTATGCCGTTTCTTCTTTTTCCTTGGCATTTTATCCTGTTTGCTTGTTGCATTTTGAGGTATGCCTTATGGAATGCTGTCTTTTCTAACTTTACCTCGTGGGTGATTGTCTGCACGCACAGTATTTATATTTAATATTCGTTGTTAATACTATAGTTCAAAACACGACATACCATCCTGCCTATCATCAATTCCTCATTAGTTTTAATGACGCGAATGGTTACGTTACTTGAATCGGCAGAAATAATTGATTCGTTTTTCGTATTGCTGGTATTATCCAATTCTATACCCATGAATTTCATGCCTTCACAAATGCGCTCTCGTATTTCCGGCACGTTTTCGCCGATCCCACCTGAAAATACCAACGTATCTATGCCTCCGAGCGCAGCAGCAAAGGAGCCGATCCATTTTTTTGTCTGATAACAAAATATATCCACAGCTTCGGCAGCACGGCTGTCTACTTCCTTAATTTTCATTAACTCGCGCATATCAGAGCTTGTTCCGGATATACCGAGCAATCCTGACTCATAATTGATAAGGTGGTTAAATTGTTTGATACCTATTCCTTCAGAGTGCATCACATACCATGCGACGCCGGGGTCGAGATCACCTGTGCGCGTACCCATTACTAATCCGGATGCAGGCGTAAATCCCATACTCGTATCCAGGCTTTTCCCATCCTTCACAGCAGCAAGACTTGCACCACTGCCAAGATGGGCTAAGACAATTTTGCCCTGAACTACCTTAACGCCACCTATGCGTTCCAACTCTTCCATAAGATAAGCATAGGAAAGGCCATGAAAGCCATACCGGCGAATACCCGCGTTATAATACCGTCGCGGAATTGGCAGCAGTTTAGCAACCACGGGCATGGCGGCATGAAATGCAGTATCAAAGCACGCAATTTGAGGTAAGGAAGGATAATTTTTTCTGAATAGTTCGATCAACTTTATTTCTCCGGGCAGATGGTCCGGGTCATAAGCACTGATATTCTTCAACTCAACCAACAACTCAGGAGTGATCAATTCTGGCACTGTATGCTTCATCCCATGAACTATTCTATGTCCTACTGCGTTGACCGACCCAAAGCACTTTTGTTTTTTAAGCCACTCAATCAAAAACGTTGCTGCGTTATCGTAGTTATCAGCATTAACAACGAGGCTGCCTTTTTGATCAGCGCTGAAATCAGTGAAATTGAGTTCGGCCTTTTCAGAGCCAATATTTTCTATTTCACCAGATAATATTTGCGTAAGAGAGTCCGATATCCTATATAAGGCAAACTTGATGCTGGATGAACCGCCATTAATTGTAAGTATGCTTCTTTGTGTTGATTTCATAATCCTACGTTTATTTTCAGCGCTTCAATTGCTTTTACAGGGTCTTTAGCGCCAAACACAGCAGTACCTGTAACAAGAATATCAGCTCCCGCATTCACCACACTCATATAATTGCTCAAATCAATACCTCCATCAACTTTGATCAGCGCATTTGCCTTCCTGGACAGTATTATTGCTTTCAGGTCCTGCACTTTTTTTAAGGTACCTTCTATAAATGTCTGCCCGCCGAATCCGGGGTTCACGCTCATTATACACACAGCGTCAACATCCGAAATGATCTCCGCTAAAATAGATATGTGTGTTTGAGGTTTGATAGCGACACATACTTGCATGTTCAGCTTTCTAATGGCATCAATTGTGCGCTGCATATTGGCACAAGCTTCAATGTGCACGGTTAAAATATCCGCACCCACATCTTTAAATCTTTCCAGGTACTTATTGGCATCAACTATCATTAGGTGCACATCAAGCGGCTTTTTCGTATGTTGTTGAATGGCCTTAATGACCGGGAATCCAAACGAAATGTTTGGGACAAAAATCCCGTCCATTACATCCAGATGAAATCCATCAGCTTCGCTCTTGTTTATCATTTCACAAACCTCCTGAAGGTGCCCAAAATCTGCTGAAAGAATAGATGGCGTTATTAAGTGTGGCATATCAGTTTGCATGTATGAGTTTAGCAGTAGTATTTTCTTTAGCCAAATCAGTAAATAGCACGACTTCAACAAAATGTTCTACAGCATCATCAACTAAAGAGACGGCATTATCCTCCTGGTTTAACCCGTCTACAGATACAGTTAATTCACCCGCAATATTTTTTTGATGAATAGTGATATGATACATGGTGCCACGATGCCTGTAGTGTACTTTAAATGAGCTCCATTCAGCCGGAATACAAGGTGCAAATCTCAGCTTATCTCCCTGCGTACGCAAGCCAAGAAAAGATTCTATGATCAACTGGTACATCCAGCTTGCGGAACCCGTGTACCAGGTCCACCCGCCGTGGCCTGTATGCGGTGGAAGCGCATAAACATCACCGGCCATTACATAAGGCTCTACTTTGTAAATCGTAATTCCGTCAGTGGTGTTCCCGTGATTCAGCGGATTTATCATCTGCAATAATTCCCATGTACGGTTGCTGTCGCCTAAGCGCGCAAAGGCCATTACTGTCCATACTGCGGCATGAGTATATTGCCCTCCATTTTCCCGCACTCCGGGCACATAGCCTTTTATATAGCCCGGGTCAATGGCGGCTTTATCAAAAGGAGGATCTAGAAGCTGTATCAATGCCGCGTCTTTTTTCACCAAGTATCTGACAGCTGACTCCATAGCAGTGACCGATCGCTCACGGTTACCGGCACCCGACAATACTGACCAACTTTGTGCTATAGCATCAATTTTACAATCTATATTACTTGCAGAACCAAGCGTTGTGCCATCGTCAAAATATGCCCTGCGGTACCAATCACCGTCCCATCCATTTTTCTCAATGTTGACACTTAGTGTCTCGGCATCTTTTTTGCATTGTGCTGCAAAGTCAGGATCATTATAGAGTTTTGCTACTTCAATAAATTTGGCAAGCACATCATACAAAAAGAAGCCCAGCCAAATACTCTCTCCTTTGCCGTTATGTCCCACCCG
The DNA here is from genome assembly GCA_903905065.1 of uncultured Bacteroidota bacterium. GTDB lineage: Bacteria > Bacteroidota > Bacteroidia > Chitinophagales > Chitinophagaceae > Nemorincola. The sequence goes on from CAIVEW010000070.1 coordinate 31,712, forward strand.
GTTCATTCCATCATTCCAGTCGCCTGTACCCATAAGCGGCAACCCATGCTCTCCAAAGCTTAAGCCATGCTTTATAGCACGCAAGCAATGATCGTATAATGTTGACGACTGCTCTGACTGTAAAGGAAGTTCATAATAAGATTCTTCTCCGTTAATAAGCAGGCGACCCTGAAGAAAATGTAACGACTCATCAAGAATTTTGACATCACCAGTATGCATTACATAGCGGGCGGTTACATAGGGCAGCCAAAGAAAGTCATCCGATATGCGCGTTCTTACACCACGGCCCGTTGGCGGGTGCCACCAGTGCTGCACATCTCCTTCCGGGAACTGACGGGTTGCACACAGCAGGATTTGCTTCCGGGCCAATTGTGGCGCAGCATGCAACAACGACAAAACATCCTGCAACTGATCCCTGAAACCAAATGCGCCGCCCGATTGATAATATCCGGAACGTCCCCAAAGGCGACAGGAAAGTGTCTGGTAAGTAAGCCATCCGTTTGCTATGGTATTTATGGCAATGTCGGGAGTTTCTACCACTAAGGCGGCTGTAGTATTCTGCCAATAATTCTTTACTTTTTCAAGCGCCTGATGCGCAATATCAGTTCCCCGGAATTCATTGACAATATCCCGGGCATTTTTGCTATCCGTTCCTGCTCCCAACCTGAAAATGATCTCGCGCTCTTCTCCTTCTGCGAGATCGATTGGCACCTGGATAGCAGCACAGGGATCTGAAGCGATGCCTACTTTGCCGGAAAGTTTTAAACGGCGCATAGCGTCCGGATTTTGCAAAGAACCATTGCGGCCAATAAATTCAGTCCTATCGCAGGTAAAGTTTTTGGTCGGTTCATCTACATCAAAGAACGCGACCCGTCCTGCAAATTCTGTGTTGTAAGGATTTCTCGCAAAAAAGACACCTGTGTCAGGATCAATCTCTGTAACTATATGCATTGCCGTTTTAGGCCTCAGATCCCCTAATACCCATTCTGTATAACCGGTAACGGACAGGCGGCGTGCCCTACCCGAATTATTGCGCACTTTCAATATTGTGAATTTGACAGGAGATGATATATCAACAAACACAGACATTTCAGAATGGATGCCATCTTCATTGTGTTCAAAGATGCTGTAGCCAAATCCATGTCTTGTAATATAGGAAGATTGGCCTCCTGCTGGAAGATGTGTGGCTGACCAGAAATGGCCTGCTTCTTCATCACGTAAATAGAAAATTTCTCCTGCCGAATCGCTTACAATATCATTATTCCAGGGGGTAAGACGCATTTCATGTGCATTTTCTGCCCAGGTATATGCCTGTCCACTTTCTGTCACTACTGTACCGAATACAGGATTTGCAATTACATTCACCCACGGGGCTGGAGTTCTGTTTTCGTTGTCAATAGTAATTATATACTCCCTTCCGTCGGTTGAGAAACCACCAAACCCATTGAAAAAAATCAAGTTTTCGGGAGCAAGCACAGATGTGTTTTGCAAAATATAAGATGATGATGGTTTAATATAAGGAATCAAAGATCTTCCATAAGCCTTACGATTAGTGTGATCAGCCAAGGTGCCATTAGCATCAGAAATATTAACACGGGCCACTGTCTGGAATAATATGCGGTCTTCATTGGATATCTGCTCGGCAGCCCGCACAAAAACACCACCAGGCTTATCTAACAATTCATTAGGAACAAGTGATTGAATCTGACTTTGCAAAGCCTGACGGTAACCACCATTGTCTTCATTCCAGATCACTACATCTACGGCAAGTCCTTTAAGCCGCCAATAAGTATGCGCTTGTATTAACTGTTTTACCAGGTCTATATTTTTCTGATCTTCTATTTGCAAAAGAATAATTGGCAAATCTCCGGAAATAGAATAGCCCCATAAGCCCGATTGCCCCCTATGATTTTTGATAATAACTGCCGGGTTTGCACGTAAAGATGGATTGATAAAAATAACCGAACCGGCGAGGCGATTGAATAGCTGCTCATCACTGTTCGTCGCATTTATTTGCCTGAGGATTACCTGGCTATGTGTCCACGCCAGTTCAAAGACACGATCCTTATGATGTTTATCCTGGTACTTCGCAATAAGCCCTTCACATATTTCCCGCGTCTCGCCAATCCCGGTAATCAGGTCTATTATTATATTTTCTTCAGGCTCCATTACTATTTGGTAGCGTATCGCAACGATCGGGTCCAGAACAGAGCCTTGCTTGCCTGAGAGCGGCCCCGAACTACCCATTGCCTTAGGATTAGCGGCTGTATTACCATGTCCGACAAATTCCATCCGGTCAGTTTCGTAAGAGACCTCTGCTTTCTCTGATCCGTGCAAGTTCATAGAATGAAACATCCAGGGAGCATGCTCGTTATCGGCGCTCGGCCTTCGGGAGCAAATAATTGCACGTTGATGCGGAAGTATCTCTGTCTGAACAAACAAGTTGCTGAATGCAGGCTGCATTGCATCGGAAGCAGGAGATGCTATTACTACTTCTGCGTAGCTGGTAATCTCGATGGTTTTGCGTATCGTGGAGTTATTGGTAATGTGCATTCGCCGTATCTCAATATCATCTTCCGGAGATACTACTATCTCTGTATGAGTATCTACATCATTATTGGAATTATGAAAATCAATGCGTCCCTGGGAAAATGCTGCTTCATAGACCTTGCCTTTTTTAAGCGAAGGTTGATAGGTATTTGACCAATATTCGCCACTATCAATATCCCGGACATAGCAAAATGTACCCCAGTTGTCGCATGTTACGTCTTCGCGCCAACGGGTCACCGCAACATCCTTCCAACGGCTATAGCCACCGCCGGAGTTGGAGACCATTACGTGATATCTACCGTTTGATAATAACTGAACTTCAGGTATAAGTGTATCCGGTGTATTGATGATCCGCACTTCTTTCCCATTGTCGGGAGTACTAATGTCTGCCATATCGGTTGTATGTGTAAAAAAGGATGAAGCTTTGGGTATGCGCTCTTGCAGCAGCAATAAAGTTGCCTGAAACTGAGGTTCCGCTTCAAAGCGCCTTTGCATAGGTTGGCCAAGCAAGAGATAGCCCAACGACAGCAAACTCATTCCCTGGTGATGTGCCATAAAAGACTGGATAATGACGTTACTCTGTCCGTGCTGCAAGCGGGACGGCGTGTAATCTATGGCTTCGTAAAAACCATAAGCTCCTTCAAAGCCATCATTAAACAATAATTCCAGGTTCTGGCAGGATAGTTCAGGGTTTACCATAAGTGATAGCGCCGTTGCATAAGGAGCTATCACCAGGTCTACTTCCAAGCCTCTTTTTAGTCCTAAACCCGGCACGCCAAATGCGCGGTACTGGTAGTTGGCACTGGCGTCTACCATATTGTATCCCGATTCCGACACACCCCAGGGAGTTCCACGTTGTTTTCCATATTCGATCTGCCGGTTAACCGATGTTTTATACGTCTGGTCAAGCAATGTATTTTCATAGGTCGGCATCACTAAAAGCGGCATCAGGTATTCAAACATAGAACCGCCCCAGGAAAGTAATATGGGGCCTTGTCCGGCATTGGTAAGCTGTCGCCCGAGAGCGAACCAGCTTTCTTCCGGCAGTTTTCCCTGCGCAATAGCTACGAACGTAGACAACCTTGCTTCAGATGCCAGTAAATCATAAAAGCTTGGGTCGCAAATGTGTTCCTCCACCTTAAATCCTATCGTTAGCAGATTTCGTGATTTATCGTACAGGAAATCCCAATCCATATTAGCCAGATCAATGCAGTCGTGCCCTAGCTGCTCAATTATAGCTATTCGTTCTTTAGCCTTATTTTGCGATTCAATAAGCCCTGCACCAAATGCATCAAGCCATTTGTTTTCCTCAGGTGTATTACTTTCACTTTTCAAAGAGTCTATACCCGGTATTAATTCTTGTGTCTTTTTATATAGATGGCCTAACGTAATATTTTCGTCAATACCAATAATAGTTGCAAATCTGAATGAGGCCGAAGGCAGTAAAAACCAAGGTGAAAAAATCTGAAAATCGTCAATCGCCCGTTGTAGTTGCTTTGAAAAAATCGCTATCCACCATCCCGTCATAGTATCATCGGCAATTTCTATTTTAGCTATTATTGATTCATAATTTTTCTTTAGACCGTTAAGGCTCTCGTTAATACCGTTCAAGGTCTTTTGCGGTACAGTACATTCAGATTCAAGATGACCGGTAATGTCGTGCATGCTTTCAATGCTCTCTTTATCCATCGTATCAAAAAGCGCCCGCAATGTATCGCGCAAGCCATTAAATATTTGGGGACCCGCAATTTTTTTGTGTATTATTTCAAAGACACCTTGTCGGAACGTGAGTATGTGGCCTGCAAGGTTTCCGCTATCCACTGTCGAGATATATTTCGGTAATAAAGGCTGTAACGAACGGGTATCATACCAGTTATAAAAGTGGCCACGATACCTTTCCAGTTTTTGCAAGGCACTTATTGTCCCCGCAGACCGTTCAAGAAACTGACCTGTTGATATGTAGCCGAAATCATGTGCCGACATGTTAGACAAGAGCGACAACCCTATATTTGTTGGCGATGTATGATGGGCGATTACTGCCGAAGGATGATGCTGGTAGTTGTCCGGCGGCAACCAATTTTCGTCAGCTCCTGCAAAGCGCTCAAAAAACCCCCATGTTTTCCGGGCAATTTTAAGAAGAAAAATATTTTGTTTGTCGGTTAATTTTGCCTTCTGCTTTACAGGCGGTTTACTGGCCCACCAGGTTATATAGGGAGCACTTAGCCAAAGGAATAAGATGGGGCTGGCGATAATTAATATGCCAGGAGCATAGATAAATAGATAAACCGATATGGCAAAAGAGAGAAATGGCGATATCCACATTGCCGAGTAGGTTGCAGCCAGGCTATTCCGATCTGGCCTTTCCGCATTACCCGATGCCTCCCATTCCAGTAAGTGTTTGTGTGATATAACCATTCGCCAATTTGTACGGGTTATAGCTACAATGTTTACAAAAGCCTCATAAGGAAGGCATATTAATAAGAATAAAGTTTGAACAATAACATTCCCGGTAGTGCGTAATAAAATATTTAAGTGGTGTGATAGAAGAATGTCTTCCGGCTTTCTAAGTGCATCCCAGATAAAGGTGATGAAAACAGGGAATGTAATAATTGCGGACACTGCTATTGTCCAGAAAAGGGGAGCCTTTAATAGACACCATCCTAATATTATCAGCAATGTCAGCGCTATGGGAACAAGGCTACGACGAATATTATCGAATATTTTCCAGCAGGATAAAACGGATATAGGATTTTTTTGCAAACGGTTGTCAGCCCCAGGAACAAAAGGAAGGAACCATAGAAATATTTGCCAGTCGCCTCTGATCCAACGGGAACGTCTTTTCATGTCCTTATGGTAGCTCATCGGGTATTTCTCAAATATTTCGACATCGCTGAGTAACCCTGATCTTATATAGCACCCTTCCAGCAGATCATGACTAAGGATCCGGTTTTTAAGAAATCTACCTTTAAGCGCCTTCTCAAATATGGCAACATCGTATATCCCTTTCCCAATAAAAGAACCTTCACCAAACAGATCCTGGTAAACATCAGATGTAGCACGCGTATAGGGATCAATGCCCGGCTCATTGCCATGCAGCCTGCTATAAAATGAGCTGTTTGATTCGGGCAGGCTCACCGATACTCTGGGTTGCAAAACACCGTATCCCTTTGTTACCCGTTTTTTCTTTTCGTTGTAAAAGGCATGATTTAGCGGATGCGCCATAGTTGCTACCATCTTCCATGCTGAACCACGCGGCAATTGCGTGTCTGAGTCGAGCGTAATCACATACTTTATTTGCCTTAAAAGCGTAATATCCCCAACAATGCAGGAAAAATTATCTTCCGGATTTCCTTGTAACAATTCATTCAATTCGGCCAGTTTGCCCCGTTTTCGCTCATAGCCCATCCATACTCTTTCACCGGGATTCCATTTGCGCGGGCGATGAAGCAAAAAGAAAATGCTGCGTTTTTCATTTTCATATTTCGTTTTGAGTCCTTCTATTCTCTTTTTTACAAGTTGCAGCAACGGTTCGTCATTAGGAAGCGTTTCATGTGCAGCATCTGTAAAGTCAGTCAGCAAACAAAAAAACAAATTCCTATCCCGGTTCGCAAGAAACCGCACTTCCAGGGACTCAACAAGTTCTTCTATCGCTATAGTGTTAGTGAGCAGGGCAGGAATTACAATAAGCGTGCGATAATTTTCAGGTATTGCCAATGAAAAATCCATTCTTGGCAGCAAATGCGGCTTCACCAATAACGTTGAAAAAAAATTGACAACGGCTATTGCTAATTGGCTTGAAGAAAGTATCAAAAGGATTGCGACAACGATCTGACACACGGTGCCAAGATTCTCAAAATACGATTGTAAAGAAAAGGTAAAACTTATAGCTATCGTTATTAAAAAAATGAATCCCAGGTATGTAGTCAGAGAATTATTGATAAACATGTTCCGGATAGACTCAGCATAAGTGTTGCGTATACCACACATCTTTTTTGTCTGGTCCAGTCCTTTGCCAATAAGGTAATAGCCAACATGAGCTTCGCGCTGTCCCGGCCCATTGCGTTGATCATTTTCGCTTGCTAACTGTATTGCTATTTTTGCTACGTCATTTTCTGAACGTCTTGATCTCTTTGAAATATGTTCAACAACATGCCGGTAACTGTCCCTTGTTGGGAAATCCATTTGGGCGTAGATGTTAGCACCGTCTTTTCTAAGTGTTTGCTCAACAATGCTATGCTCCTCAACAAAAGCTCTCCAGTCAAGTGCACTAAGCAAACGAAGGCTGCCGATACTATTACTTAGTGAGACCTGATTTACCGCCTGCTTTTGTATTTCCGCAGATACCAATTCATTGATGGACCTCCCATCTTCATTTAGTCTTTGCTCTATCCATGTAAGGGGCAATACAAGCGCTGGACCTTTCCCGAGTAACTGGCGGCTCATTTCAGATACAAAGGCACTCACCATCGGTGGATCAGATCTTGCCAGATCTCCAGTAACCAAAATTAAGCTTTTGGGGTCTTGCTCTGACGTTGTCAGCATTTTCGCAATCCAATAGTCAGCAAGATTCTTATCAACCCTGTCAATTGCGATCAATGCTGAGACACGCCTGAGGTTTTCGATCAGCGTAAGACGAAGCATAATCGGTATTGCCCACAATTCACCTAATTGCAACGGCGAAACAGATTGATATGACGCTATGAATCTGCTTAATCTTTCCATATCTATATGGCCATCACTATGCGATATTATTTGCAAGGCAATATCATAAACGCGAGCCAAGCCGGGTGTTTCGGCGCTTAGTAATTGCGGTAGCGTTTCACTATAGCCTTTAGGTAAGTGCTTTTTTGCTGTGCGGATCTGTTCTTCAATCAAATAGAAGTTGTCAATCAGCCACTCGCTGGCAGGTGTTATATTATCATGCGTATTAATTGCTTCGACAAGCAGTTTACGGACCGCATTTAATACGTTCCGGTTATCTGCCAATCTAATCAGCAACTGCCCTTTGGCAGGCTTAGTTGTCAATTTATGTATTCCGGCAAGGTTTTTAGCATACTGGCTCATTTGATCTGAACTAAATAATTCCGACCTCAACGGCTCCTCATTAGCATAATTTAATGAAGGGCCGCTTACCTGAAAGTAACCCTTCGTATTTGATATCAACTCATGCGCAGTTCCAATTTTCAATTTCATAATGATGCTCCTTTCGCAGGCTGCTGTGCTGTTAATACATGATCAACAATTTCCTGCGCCTGCTTCAAAATTTTATCTAAATGATCTCTTCCGAGAAAACTTTCTCCGTAGATCTTGTATATATCCTCTGTTCCCGACGGTCGGGCTGCAAACCAGCTATTCTTTGTCGAAACTTTTAAGCCGCCTATTGGTGCGTTATTGCCCGGAGCTGTCGTCAGTATATCACCAATTTTTTCACCCGCCAAATCTGTGATGTCGACCTGTCTTGGCGAGAGTGCGCTTAGTAGTCTTTTTTGCTCCGCCGTCGCAGGCGCTTCTATACGGTTATAAACCGGCGTTCCGAAGTCTTTAGTCAGATCACGGTAGATATCGCCCGGATCTTTTCCGGTTACAGACATGATCTCCGCGGAAAGCAAGGATGGGATAAACCCGTCTTTATCTGTTGTCCAAACACTGCCATCCAGGCGTGCAAAAGACGCACCCGCACTCTCCTCACCAACAAAAGCAAGTGATCCGTCCAGCAAACCATCTACAAACCATTTGAAGCCGACAGGTACTTCATATAGTTTTTTTCCAAGCTGTGCAGTAACACGGTCAATTATACTGCTGCTTACTACTGTCTTGCCTATGGCCGCTTCTTTATGCCATTGCGGGCGGTTTTGAAAAAGATAGGATATGCAAACAGCGAGATAATGATTAGGTGGCAGCAACCCATCGCTTTTTGTAACAATGCCGTGCCGGTCGTGATCTGTATCGCAGGCAAAAGAAATATCGTACTTATCCTTTAAACCGATCAGGCTTTGCATCGCATACGTAGAGGATGGATCCATTCTTATCTGTCCGTCCCAATCCACGGTCATAAAACGGAATGTAGGGTCAACGTCTCTGTTCACAACAGTAAGGTTAAGCTTGTAACGCTCCCCGATCGGTTCCCAATAGTGAACTCCCGCGCCGCCGAGGGGATCTACCCCAATCCTGATGTTGCTGTTGCGTACGGCATCCATGTTAATCACATTGCCAAGGTCAGCGATATAAGTATTCAGGTAGTCATGCTTATGAGTGGTAGATGCATGGAGCGCTTTTTCAAAAGATATCCTGAAAACACCTTTCAGTCCATGCTCCAGCAATTCGTTCGCTTTTGTTTCTATCCAGCTTGTTATTGAAGTACCTGCCGGGCCACCATTCGGAAGGTTATACTTAAACCCACCATCGTGCGGCGGATTATGAGAAGGTGTAATGACAATACCGTCCGCCAACCCTGTTTTTCGACCTTTATTGTAAGCAAGAATGGCATGAGAAATAACAGGTGTAGGGGTGTAGTCATCCATTCCCGAGATCATAACATCTACTCCGTTTGCCGCTAATACTTCGAGCGCGTTTGCCCATGCCGGCACAGAAAGCGCATGGGTATCCATGCCCATATACAGCGGGCCGTCTATCTTGTTGGCTTTGCGGTACATGCATATTGCCTGGGTTATAGCGAGTATATGCCATTCATTGAACGACCTGGTAAATGAAGAGCCGCGGTGGCCGGAAGTTCCAAAAGCAACTCGCTGAGCCGCTATCTTAGGGTCTGGCACATCACTATAATAGCTCGTTATAAGCCTTGGTATATTAACTAGTATTTCGGGTGTAGCAGGTTTTCCTGCAAGCGGACTTATATTCATTTTCTATTTGCTTAAAAGGTTTCCAGCTTCTTTATCAACATACCAGTATATATTTCCATTTACCGGCTTAATGAGTTGCGCCGGATATTTATCAGGCTGATAAGGTGCGGTTAGTACAGTGTTTAATATCTCTGATTTCCCATTTCCCGTTACAAGGAATAGGATATTGCATGCCTGGTTAATTAAAGTCGCAGTCATTGTAATGCGATACATGTTTTGTTCCGGCACAAATACCTCTTCTACTAAACGTCCATGCCCGGTAAGAACAATTGTTCCGGGAAAGAGAGAAGCTGTATGCCCGTTTTCTCCCAACCCTAGTAATATAAGATCAAAGCGGGGAGGTTCTTCCCCAAAGAATTGTATTATAGAATTTTCATAAGCTGCCGCAGCCTCTTTTGGTGCAACATCAACCGGTACCGGATAAATATTTGATGGCGGAAGATCAACATGGTCCAGCAAAAGCATTTTTGCCATTCGTGCATTGTTTTGTTCGTTATCTGACGGCACGCAGCGCTCATCGCCCCAGAAAACAAACGTTTTGTCCCATGCTATACGACCTTGATAAGGTTCGGTACATAATGAACTGTATAACGTTTCAGGTGTATGACCGCCGGAAAGTGCTATCACAAACCTGCCGTTGGCATCAATTGCGTCATTGGCAATTTTAACTATAAATTCAGCCACAGCTTTTGCCAATTCACCGGCATCGAAGATCTGTATGTTATTTTCCCGTTCCATGTTCGTTCTTTTCAAGTGGTACCACGATCCAGTTGTGGCCATCTCTTGCAATTAATGCTTCAGCCTCTTCAGGACCCTGCGATCCCGCATCATAGTTGGGGAAGTTGGGGGATGAGTTAGCCTTCCATGCGTCAATAACAGGCATCAGTATGGTCCATGCCGCTTCTACCTGGTCGGCGCGCATAAAGAGCGTAGCATCGCCCCTGAAAATATCCAGCAATAATGTTTCATAAGCTTCAGGCGTGCCGCCGGAGTATGCGTCGCTGTAATTGAACAACATGTCCACAGGGTTAAGCAGCATTTTCAGGCCCGGTTGCTTTGCCTGGAATCTCAGGCGTATGCCCATAAAAGGCTGTATATTCAGTATAAGCCTGTTCGGTTGCCAGTTCTCGGTTGTCTCAACCGGGAATGAATGATGCGGCACCGGCCTGAACTGAATAGTGATCACTGAAATGGTCTCATTCAATCGTTTTCCGGTGCGAACATAGAACGGCACTCCCTGCCAGCGCCAGTTATCTATATAAAATTTAACCGCAGCGAAGGTTTCCACATTAGATGATCTGTCCACATCCGGTTCTTGCCGGTAGCCAATAACTTTTTTGCCTTCTATCCAACCTTCCTGATACTGGCCTCTTACAGCATTCTTATGTACATCTTCCGGCTTAAATTTCCGTATGGCATTCAACACATCAACTTTCTTGTTACGCACCTCGTCCGCCTCAAAAGAAACAGGCGCTTCCATAGCAATAAGACACATCAACTGGAGCAGGTGGTTTTGTATCATATCTCTGAGCGCACCTGCGGTCTCATAGTAATTCCCTCTGAGCTCTACTCCTAATTGCTCCGATACGGTGATCTGTACATGATCTATATAGTTGCGGTTCCATATCGGCTCAAACATGGCATTCGCAAAGCGAAATGCAAGAATATTTTGAACGGTCTCTTTGCCCAGGTAATGATCCAGTCTGTATATCTGCGACTCATCGAACAACTCATGCAAAAGGTTATTCAGATGCTTGGCACTATCCAGATCATGGCCAAATGGTTTCTCCACAATTATACGGCTGAACTTTTTGTTCTCTGACAATCCGTTCTTGCCGATCATAATCGCTATTTCTTCAAAAAATGAAGGAGGAACGGCCATATAAAAGATCCGGTTCACAGTAGCGCCCCAGCTTTTTTCAAACTGGTCAATCTGCTTTTTAACGGCTTTGTAAGTAGTTGCTTCACTGAAATCGCCCTTCTTGTAAGTCATACATTTCTCGAAAGACTTCCATTGCTCCTTCTTTGATTTTCCTCTTCGGGAGCATTTATCAACTCCCTCGTTTATATGCTTACGAAACTCATTGTCGGTCATCTCAGTATGTGCTACTCCCAAAACTGCGAATTGCTCTGGTATCCAACTATCTAAATACAAATTATAAATAGCAGGCATCAGTTTTCTCCATGTAAGATCGCCACCCGCTCCGAAAATAACGATGACTGTCGGGCCAATTTTTATTGCTGATTCCATTACTGTTGTTTTTGATCCCACTGGGTATGAAAAATGCCTTTACGGTCAACGCGTTCATACGTATGAGCGCCAAAATAGTCTCTTTGTGCCTGTATCAGGTTAGCTGGCAGCCAACCACTCCTATATGCGTCAAAGTATGCCACTGAGGCCATCATTGCCGGTATCGGCACACCTGTATCAACTGCAATTTTTATTGCAAGCCTGAACCCATCCTGGCATTGTTCCAGTTTAAGCGCCAGCTCTTTATTCACCATTAAATTTGCCAACGCCGGATCATCTGAATATGCCGAAAAAATGTCTTCCAGCAATGCGGATCGGATGATACAGCCGCCGCGCCATATACGGGCGACCTCAGCGAGCTTCAAATCGTACTTATATTCCTGTGAAGCGCGTAGCAAAAGGGACATACCCTGAGCATATGCAGTGATCATAGAAAAATAAAGTGCATTCTCTAACCAATCTATCAGCTCACTGTCATTCCCCCTGAAAACGACCCTATGCCATTGTAACATTTTTTGGGCAGCTACCCGCTCATCTTTCAGCGCTGAAAGATCGCGTGCAGAAACAGAAGCATCGATAACAGGAATTGGCAGGTACAGACCCATCGCACTTTCTGACGTCCATTGACCTGTTCCGTTTTGCTTGGAACGATCAAGGATCATATCAATGAGCCTGTTGTCGGTGAGGTCATCATTTTGAACAAAAATATCGGCAGTGATCTCTATAAGGTATGATCTCAGCCGACCTTCATTCCATTTTGAAAAGACCTTATGCAGGTCATCGTTACTTATGTCAAGACATTCCTTAAGGAGCTGATATGCTTCCCCTATCAATTGCATCAGCCCATACTCTATGCCGTTATGCACCATTTTCACATAATGGCCTGCAGAACCCGGTCCTAGCCAAGCAACACAAGGCTCATTATCCACTTTTGCAGAAACGGCCTTAAGCATCGGGGCGACCCTTTCATAAGCTTCTTTTGCACCTCCTGGCATTATACTTGGTCCATAACGCGCACCATACTCGCCGCCAGAAATACCAACACCCATAAACTTCATTTGTTCATTGGCAAGCTGCGCCGTGCGCAAATCTGTGTCCGTAAAATGAGAATTACCGCAGTCCATGATCAGGTCATCTTTTGACAAAAGAGGCCTCAGTTCGGCAATAACAGCATCCACAGCCTTGCCAGCCGGTACCAGCAGCATGATTACTTTCGGAGATTTCAATGCAGCAATAAAATCTTCGAGCCTGCTCGCGCCGAATATCTTCCTACCGCCAGCCTCTTTTCCCAGTTCATTTACCTTTTCAACATCTTTGTCAAACCCCGCAACACTATATCCATGATCACACATATTGTAAACTAGGTTGCGGCCCATGGTACCTAACCCTATCATTCCATAATCGTAGTCTTGTGCTGGCATTTTATGAATTTTACTTGCTGTTTATGAAATTTGCACGTTCTTATGAATTCTTTTGCTGCTGCCAACCCCTGGAAATGCAACGTTTGCAAGCCAACAGACGCCGCTACCTCGACAAGCAGCAATCTATCATCAACATAAAGTGCATTTGCCGGAAGAGTATGTGAAACATCGCAAGCCATTTGCAACATGCTTTTATCTGGCTTGTGCAAACGCACATAGCAGGAGGATATGTACGCATCAAACAGCTGATCTAATTTGAATTTATTGATCCTGTATTCATTTAGCTCCCTTCCCTCATTGCTTACCGCTATAGCTTTAAGATGCTGTTGCTGTTTTAATTCTTTGAAAAAATCGATACAACCGTCCAAAGCCTGAGATTGCTGAAACATGAATGCTTTAAAGGTCTCCTTTGAAAACGGTCGCTCTTTATAAAAGATCACCTCGTTTAAATAGTCATCAAAAGTTATCTTGTCTATTTCGTAAGTGTCAAAAGATATCTGATGGCGCTCTTCCACTTCATCTTTATCCAAGCCGAATTTTTCTATAGCCTTATACCGCGACTCATGTCCCCATCCGTTGGTAAGCAACACACCGCCAATGTCCAAAAACAGTGTTTTGATCTTGCCTTGTACTATATTATCGTGCATGTTACATTTTGTTTGATGCCTTTATTGAGTTCCATATTTTTTCCAACCCTTTATCTATGTCGTTGCCTAAATTGATACGGATCACCCTGCGGCCTTTATCATCCAGCGAACGAAAATCGCCGAGCGATTGCGCCTCATGCAACGTGCCAAAGCCAAACTGTTCGCCAGGTATGGGCAGGTCGCTATCCTCATTATGTACCAGTAAAAAATACAGGCCCGAATCAGGCCCGCCCTTATGCAACTGCCCCGTGGAATGCAGATAACGAGGACCATTAAGAAGTGTTGTTGCTATTTTCAATTGATCTCTTACTTGCATTCTCCAACCCTGCATAATTTTTGCGCGTTCATCCGTCAGCATAAAATAAGGAAGGAAGGCCAGATAATCTCCCGGTTGTGCCAAAGCGGTAAAAGCACCTATAAATTCATCAGGCTGCTCCTGTTCTTTGTGTCCAGGCTCATTTATTGCCTTGCTGCCGTATATGGAAAGATCTTCGCTATTGAACATTGGTTCAGCTTTTTTAAAGCTTTTGTCCTTTTTCCAATCTGCGAGTATATTGTTTGTATTCTTTTTGCTCTCTTCCACATTCGGCTGATCGAAGGGGTTAATGCCCAATACCATTCCGGCTACTGCAACACCTATTTCCCAGCGGTAATATTCACCACCTAAAGCTATCTTGTCCGGCACATTAATCCTTATTACAGGATGCCCAGCCGCCTCGAGCGCTTTTAGCTTCTCTTCGTCAGCAACGTTATCGTCTTCTGGCAGATACATATGAACAAACACACGATCATTTCCATAATAAGTGGGATCACCTACAATCTCTCCGTTAATGGGAATCAGTCCCTTACCTTCTTTACCGGTACTTTCTGCCAGCAATTGTTCTACCCAATACCCAAATGAGTTGATAGATGAAGACAATACGAAAGTAACTTTGTCGCGCCCATGCCGCTGACAAATGCCTAAGGTAAGACCAAGGCTTAAGCCGGGATTATTTGCAGATGGAATATTTGCATCGCAGGATGCTTTCATTTGCCTTGCACTGGTCATCATTGATTTAATGTCAATACCCATCAGCGCCATCGGCAATAGTCCGAAATCAGATAGCACCGAATAGCGGCCACCAATGCCGGCAGGATTAAGGAATACCTCGCGGAATTTATGATTACCTGCTATCTTTACCAAGGGGCTTCCGGCATCTGTTATTGCCACAAAGTTGTTGCCCGCATTGGGTGTGCCTTTCTTATGCAACAGCTCGTAAAAATACCTGAAGAAACTAAGCGTCTCCATGGTGCCACCTGATTTGGTAGCTACAATGAATATTGTCTTGTCCAGGTCAATTCGTTTTTCTATATCCAGGATGGCAGCCGGATCTGTATTGTCTAAAACGAGTAATTCCAGGAAACCGTTTTTTGTACCAAAAGTTTCCCTCGCTACTTCAGAGCATAAACTGCTTCCGCCCATGCCCAGCAATACGGCGTACTTATAACCCTCTTCTTTTACCTGTAGAGAAAATGAGGTGAGCTTTTCAGTAATCGCGGTGAAATCATCGGGCAATGTGATCCAGCCCATATTTTCACTGATCATTTTTGCCTGCTCCGCATCCGTTTTCCATAAGTAGGAGTCTTTACCATACAGGCGGGCACCTACTTGCTTTTCATCTGCCGAGGTATAAACTGTTTCTATTTCTTTTTTTAGGGAACCATAGTTAATAACTTGTGACGCTATAGTGCCTTCCAGCATCTTTGCCCTCTTTTCAGCAAGAGCGGCCATAAGTTTGTCGTAGGGTTCTATGAATTTCTTAATTCCATCATGCTCTAACTCCCATGTTACAGCATCTATGTCAACGCCGATTTCGTTAAGATCAGCAAATACTTTTTTTGCTCCGTCAACGTTCTTTTCAATAGCATCTTTTTCTAATTTACCATGATCTGCCAATGCTTCAATAGTTTCGTCTGGCAGCGTGTTTACAGTATCATTACCAATAAGGGTTTCAACATAACGAACATCGCTGTTAAACGGGTCTTTATTGCTGGTACTTGCCCATAATGGCCGCTGTTTATTTGCGCCCTTACTTTCCAGACTTTTCCATTCCTTACTATCAAATAGTTCTTTAAATCGCTGGTAGGCTATCTGTGCGCTGGCAATACCGGCCTTTCCAAATAGTAGCTGCGGCATTAAGCCTTTGCCATCTTCTCCCGTAATGATATGCTGGCTTAGCAACTGGTCAACTGCCACATCTATCCGGCTTAAAAAGAAGCTGGCGACAGATACGATATGCTCAACTGGTTTTCCATCTGTAACTCTGTGATTAATGGCGCGTATGTATGCATTAGCCACTTCAACATATCGCCCTACAGAAAATAGAAGGGTAACGTTTATATTGATGCCTTCATAAAGCAATTGCTCTATTGCCGGTATACCTTCTTTAGTGCCAGGTATCTTGATTAAGCAGTTAACCCGGTTTACCAGTTTATATAATCTTCGTGCTTCATTTACAGATCCATTGGTGTTACGTGCGAAGTACGGAGATACTTCCAGGCTTACAAAACCATCAGTTCCGGCTGAGCTATCATATACAGGCTTTAGTATATCGCAGGCATCTTGCACATCTTTAATAGTAAGTGCATCATATATCTGCTCCGGTGTTAATCCCTTTGCAACCAGTTCTTTTATCTGGTCATCATAATCAGTGCTGCCTGTGATAGATTTGTGGAAGATACTGGGGTTTGAGGTAATTCCCCTCAACCCTTGCTCTGATACCCTTTTTTTTAATTCTCCGCTGATTATTTTTTTCCTTGCCAGGTTATCCAGCCAATAGCTCTGTCCGTAATTCAGCAAATCAACTAAAGTGCTCATAGTATATTCTCCTTCATGTTTTTATTTTCTATCGCCAATATTTTTCCTAATCTTCTCTTGTGGCGTGGGGCATTTGTGAACATAGCATTTAGAAATGTTAATGCTATTTCTTTGGCCAACTCTATACCTATCACCCGCTCACCCAGGCATAGAATATTAACATCGTCATGTTCTACTGACTGATGTGCGGAATAAGTGTCGTGACAAACGCCGGCTCTTATTCCTTTAAATTTATTAGCAGCTATACTCACACCCACTGCACTGCCGCATATCAGGATGCCTCTGTCTCCTCGCTTATTTAACAGAGCTACAGCCACCTCAGCCGCGCGGTCAGGATAATCATCAGCCTCATCATTATAAGTGCCCATGTCAAGCACATCATATCCCTTATCCTGCAATTCTTTTATAAGAATACCCTTATAGCTGAATCCGGCATGATCGGAGCCTATAATTACTTTCATGATTTTCCGTTTATCATTTTGTTTACTTTATCTGCTATTTTTTCTACTGTGAAACCGAAATGCTTAAAAAGGTCTTTGTCGGGAGCGCTGGCACCAAATTGTGCCATACCCATTATCTCACCCTTTTCTCCCACCCATTCTTGCCAGCCTTCAGGCGCAGCAGCTTCCACTGCCAGTCTCAACTTAATTGCCGGAGGCAGCACCTCATCCCGATAGGCCTGTGATTGCTCCCGGAATAGTTCCCAGCTTGGCATACTCACTACGCGCGCATCTATACCGCTTGTTTGTAATTGTTTTTGCGCTTCAAGTATTAATTGCACTTCCGATCCTGTACTTATTAATATGGCGGCTGGTTCATTTCCCTGCTCGGCAGATAATATATAGGCTCCTTTCATAACACCATCAGCGCCGGCTACTTTATCACGGTCGAAAATGGGCAGCTTCTGCCGGGAGAGTACTAACATAGTAGGTCCCTCTTTTCTTTTTAATGCCATCGTCCATGCATAAACCGCTTCATTAGCATCTGCCGGGCGGATGACAACTATATGCGGCATTGCACGGAAGGTAATAAGCTGCTCTATGGGTTGGTGGGTTGCCCCGTCCTCTCCCAGGCCTATAGAGTCATGTGTCATTACATAAATTACCGGCAGCTTCATAAGGCACGCTAACCTGATGGCAGGTTTTGCGTAGTCAGTGAATACAAAGTAAGTAGACGCAAACGGCCGCACCCCACCATGCAGCGTCATGCCGGAGCTTGCCGCACACATGGCATGCTCCCTTATACCCCAGGCCATGTTCCTGTTTTCATATTTCCCTTTCCCAAAATAGCCGGAGGCTTTCATCATTGTTGCTGTCGACTCACCCAGGTCAGCGCTTCCGCCTATTACCCATGGCAGCTTGGGGGCCAGAAGTGTAGTTATATCTGTAGTAACTGATCTTGTAGCTTTGGGGCCATCAGCAGGCTTGTAAGCTGGCAGTTCGGTATCCCAACCCACAGGTAGTGTTTGTTTTAGATATTGGTCAAATTGCTGTGCCAGTTCAGGATATTTATTGCTGTAAGCATCGAGCATATTATTCCACTCTTTCTCCTGTTCTGCACCCTGGCTTACTGCACGATTCATATACTCCTTCACATCGTCAGGCACCAGGAATTTTTCGTCGGGCCAGCCATAGAATTGTTTAGTTAGTGTCACTTCTTTTTCGCCTAACGGAGATCCATGAACGCCCGGCGTATCCTGTTTGTCAGGAGAACCATAACCGATATGTGTCCTGAGAATGATCATGGAGGGCTTATCTGTTACCTCTTTTGCTTTTTGAAATGCAGCAGATATTGTATCTATATCATTGGCGGTGTCACCCAAGTCCTGAACATGCCAGTGATAGGCTTCGAAACGCATCGCAACATCATCAGAATAGGTAAGGTTGGTATCACCTTCAATAGTGATATGGTTATTATCGTAGAGATAGATAAGTTTCCCCAATCCAAGGTGACCGGCTATAGAAGCGGCCTCGTGTGACGCACCTTCCATCAGGTCGCCATCACTACAAAAAACATAGGTGTAGTGATCGACGATGCTATTGCCTTCCTTATTAAAACATGCTGCAAGATGCGCCTCTGCAATGGCCATACCAACCGCGGTCATGAATCCCTGCCCAAGTGGGCCGGTAGTTGTTTCAATTCCGGGAGTAAGTCCGTGCTCCGGGTGACCTGCCGTAATACTGCCCAACTGCCTGAAATTTTTAATGTCATCCAATGAAATGTCATACCCGGTAAGGTGGAGTACTGCATATTGGAGCATAGAAGCATGCCCATTAGAAAGAACAAAACGATCTCGGTTAAACCAGTTGGGATTGCGGGGATTATAGCGCATCTGCTTCATCCACAAGGTAAAAGCAGCAGGGGCTAAGGCCATTGGGGCTCCGGGATGTCCTGATTTTGCTTTTTCTACGGCATCAATAGCCAGGCAGCGAATAGTATCAATGCATTTTTCTTCAATTGTCATTGCCTTCATACTTAGTCATTTTTGATGTACTTAAATCTCAAAAAAATAGAAGGCACAAATGCAAAAACAATGCGCACTGTATGATCTGTATCTTATTCCGAGATGGTAAGCAAACCCGTAAAAATTGTACCGTTGAACTGAAAATCTCCGTTAAGTTATATTTGCCTTACCTCGGTTGTGCGTTTATTTACATGAAAATGCTTGCGTCCCGTTCCGGTCTTACCGCAAAATCATAATCGCCCCACCTGGCATCACTGTTACCTTTTGCTCTATAAAGTAATTCCTGCTGCGCGGGAATTATGTTCTCTTTCTTTCCCTTCCATATCTCAAGCACTGGTAATTGAATAGCACGCGAAAATGAAAATGTCAGTGCCCAGGGCATTCTTGATTTGTACAGTCTGTTCATTTCATTTAAGTGATTGGTTGCCAGTTCACCGTCTTGCCCTCCGGATAAGAAGGCTACTCCCGGCACTGCGGCAGGTACACACCGCAACAGACAGTTTACAGTGGCTTCTGCAACTTCTGTAATGCTATTCTTTTCAATGTTGTCTTTTCCTGCTAATACCATATTAGGTTTGAGCAGGATGCCTGCAAGATCAATCCGTTGTTTATACAATTCACTAAAAAGGGTGTTTAATACTTTTTCAGTTACCTCAAAACATTGCATAATGCTATGGTCGCCGTCCATAAGGACCTCAGGTTCTACTATAGGCATAATACCTGCTTCCTGACACAGGGCCGCATATTGTGCTAATATTTGCATATTAGTAGCTATACATGTCTCCGTAGGAATGCCTTTCCCAACAGCAATTACTGCCCGCCATTTGGCAAACCGAAGTCCCATGCCAGCGTATTCCGTAAGCCGCTCACGCAACCCATCCAGTCCCATAGTTATTTTCTCATGAGGAAATCCGGCCAGGTCGGTGGTTCCTATGTCAACTTTTATTCCTGGGATGATACCGGATCGTATCGCCAGGGCAATGAGAGAACTTCCATCGCTTGCTTGTTGTCTTATTGTTTCGTCGTAGAGAATTGCCCCACTTATATATTTTGAAAGGCCAGGGGTGGTGAGGATCAACTCCCTGTAATCGCGGCGTGCTTCAGCTGTTTCAGGAATTCCAAATTGTGCAAATCGTGTGTTACATGTCGGCGTGCTTTCGTCCATCGCCAACAATCCTTTATAGGACGCAACTAATTCTATCGCTGTATCTCTAACTACCTGCATTTTTTCACTTACATATTCCATTTTAACTTAATTAAACTATTAAATTTTATTTCCAATGCGTATTTCAAGGCATTTCCAACTTCCGGGTCATTCGTATTACCATCTGAATATTGAAGTGTTTCGCTAATAGTATCGATTTCATTTATGACAGCTGGATTTCCCTTCACACGCAAGCTGGGAATATATTGAAGATTTTCTTTGATAATGACACTCGAAAATGAATCATAGCACTATTTATTATGGCATTGTCGGGCCTGAACGAATTCATTATTTGTGATTTCCTTGAAGCAAGCGGTGTCAGCAATATATCAAGGGGACTATCCTTCTTCGTTCCCCAAACGGGGATATTACAGGGCGTTACAATACCCAGAAAAGAAGCACCCCCTATGAACCACCGTACTAGATTCATCCCTCCAAAATAATTTGCATATAACAATATTTTTTGTGTAAGTGAGAACTACCTTCGTCTGTGCATTGTGATATAAGAAACCATAATAATCATGCCTCTGATTTTCAAAGACATTTAAATTGTAATTCGCAATATTTATATGTCTAATTGGCATGATTTTACATATTTAAATCAACGATAATTATCATATGTTTAGCCTGGACTCATTAGGTCTTGAATATTTTTCCCACAATGGGAACATACTATCCTGTAGCATTTCCCAGTTTGTGCGCATATTAAAAAATGTATCAGCCTCAAATCAACTTTAAAAGAAGCAAGCCCAAAAACAAACGGTCGTTTGCAGAATAAAGACTGACTAGATGGAATCTTAATAAACATAGCGAACATGTCAAACCATTTCAAGTATTGCATTAAAATAACTCTTTAATATCTACACCTAATCCTTCGCATACTTCCAACAAATAAACGTAAGAGGGATTAAAACCACCCTTCTCTAACCGTTGTATAGACTGTCTATCTTTTTCTATTTTATCAGCTACTTCTTGCAGAAGCTAAAGGATTTGAAAATTAAGTTTGAATCTAACGATCATACACAGGTGCATGTAGGGCTGCAAATAACTTTGGAACATATAATCCATGTTGAAAACCTACTTAATCAGATTTTGGAAAAGTATAAAGAGGTTTTTCATGTGCTTCCACCGAATATGAAAATCTACGCCCTTAACCAAAAGCTCAAAGAAGCCGAAACCCCATCTGCAAAGGACTTGGCGAAGGAAGTCTTGACCGAAGTCTTTAACCCAGATAAGGCAGGTAAACCCACTAAGTCGGAAAGAATAAAAGCGGATGCCGAGAAGCTTAGTAACCAGAGAGCATTAGCAATAATTAGAAAAAACAGGGCTAAAGACAAGTGAAAATTCCTTCTTCATCCAACATAACCGATATATTTGATTAAATTATTTCAGCGGAACCAGATGCAACAATTAGCGTCCAATTAATGGGTATCTGTTTTGCTTTCCACGCTTGTTCTATATGCTCTGGTGTTGCTAATGAAGGATCAGCGATATAGACTACCGCAATAAAATTCTCAAATCGAAGATCATCAACGTAGTTCTGCGAATCAACCTTTATCTGATCCAAATATTCATCAACATTATCTTTTTTAGTCCTAATGTATTTATATTCGATAGCGGTCTTAATTTCAGGTATTAATATGTCTGGGTTATATGTTTTAAACTGCTGAATAAATGAAGCTTTAGCTTTTGATCTGGCAGTCGGAAAATACAGTCCTAAAATCCATTTTATCTCGTTGTAAATATCAGCTTCATTGTCAATGGGTCTGTCTATTTTCTTAAGAATATAACATGTATTTCGGAGTATGCTTTTGAGCCTTTTTGTTTCGTCAACATGATCTTCAATGATTCCGAAATCCTTATACGCTTCAAGAATCCTTTTAAATTCCGTAACAACTATTAATTCAGCTTCGCCTTCTGGGTGGTTCAATTCTGTCTTTAATAGATTTTCCCTTCTATTTATTTGCGATTCAAATTTTTCCTTGAAACTGTGTAACATCACATTCATTTGCTTGATTTCTAAATAAGCAGTTATGAACGTGTATAAACGTATGATTTGTTCTTTTAACCAAGCTTCAGTCCATCCAGGAAATTCTTCTTTATAACCTGGTTCATAATTCTCTGTCATAACAAATTGGAAGTGTTCCCGTTCGATAGCACTAATCAATTTTGTTATTTTTTCTTCCAAGTATTTTAATTCGTTGTCCGTCTTCGCCATTAGTAGATTTTATAGATGCCGTAAGTTTACTTATTATTACGAAATTTCAGTCCTCACTTTTCCCTATTCTGATAGCTTTTTACAACAGTAGAAGCAATAAACCTCCTAAATATTCAGTGCTAAATACTAATGAAACTCTTACCAGTTAATGGTTTTAGCTCAAAAACACAGTGCTAAAACAGTGCTAAATGTGCTTAAAATCACTATTTTAGTAAGGAATATTAAATTCGTATTGCCTTAATAATCAATAAAAAAAGCCCCAAAATTGGAGCTTCTTTTACCAGCGGAGAGAGAGGGATTCGAACCCCCGGACCTTTGACAGTCAACGGTTTTCAAGACCGCCGCGTTCGACCACTCTGCCATCTCTCCGCGGCAAAAGTAAAAAAGCGGCATCACATTCACAAAGTTTTTTTTGCCGGGGCTATATATTTTAAACCTGTAAGTTTTCATTCTTGTTTGGGGCGGTAATCAAGGTAGGTATATTAATACGGTGTAGCACTTTGTTAGTACCTTCACCATGATCGAAAAATGCTCACTGATGCGTATATGCTTTACTGTTCTTGCCCTTCTTTTTTTTGCTCAAAATGCCAAAGGGCAATTTGATGACAAGTTCTATTTCCCCAAAAAGAAGTGGGATAATATAGATACCGTTAAGTACAAAGAGATCACTTTCAAGACAGATACCGCGCTTTTGAGCGGTATCATACTTGAGTCCAAAACGAACCCGCCATTGGCCACCATCATATATTTTCATGGCGCGGGCGGTAACGTATCTACTTACGTGCCCATCGTGAAGCCTATTGCTGATGCAGGATTCCGGGTATTTATGGTAGATATGCAAGGGTCTGGTAAGTCCACCGGCAGGCCGTCACACATGAACATAGCTATGGATGCACAGGTTGTAGTTGATGCCATCCTTCAGCGGGAGGACATGGTACATACCAAGGTCGTGATCATGGGGGCCTCTATGGGTACGCAGATCGCCACCAAAATGGCGAGGGACAACCGTAATAGAATCGCGGCCCTTGTGCTGGAAGGCACCATCAGTTCTTTCTCGGATATTGCTGCAGATAGTTCTCCCAAGGCGCAACAGGAAATGGTCAGGAGTTTTATAAAGTCGCCGTATTCGGCAAAAGAAGACATAAAGCAAACAGGTGACATCCCAAAGCTATTCATTCACAGCACCGAAGATAGCACCGTGCCGTTTAAAGAGGGCAAACTGGTATATGACTACGCTCCCCAGCCAAAAGAAATGTGGGAGGTGAAGGGCAGTCACCTGGACGCCATAAACTTGTATCGGACGGAATTCATTGACAAGTTGAAAGGGCTGGTTAAATAGAAAGCGGCTGCAAGCGATTTTGCTAAAAGGTTGTAGAAACGTTAATAGCGAATCGTGTGAAATCTGTTTTGGCCCGTTACTGCGTATATACTCCTAAATTTGAAAAACATGATACAGAAACTGATCAAAAGCATCTCCTCATTCCTGCTGCTTACGCCACTGGCAGCCTGTGCACAAAACGACCATTACGAACAAACAAAAACTTTCCAGCAAATGAATAATGCAACAGCTACAAAAACAGAACACAAAATGGAAACCGCAACTTTTGGCGCTGGCTGCTATTGGTGCACCGAAGCCCAGTTCCAGATGCTGAAAGGTGTGGATAAGGTGGAATCCGGTTTTAGCGGCGGCCATGTGGTCAACCCCACTTACACGCAGGTATGCACCGGCAATACCGGCCATGCCGAAGTATGCAACATTACCTATGATCCATCGGTCATCTCTTTCGATGAACTATTGGCCGCCTTCTGGACGTGCCACGATCCGACCACCCTTAATCGCCAGGGCAATGACGTGGGTACCCAATATCGCTCCGTTATCTTTTATCACAACGACGAACAGAAGCAAAAAGCGGAGCAGTACAAAAAGAAGCTCAACGATGAAAAGGCCTGGGATAAACCGGTTGTCACGGAGATCGCTGCCTTCACTAAGTTTTACAAGGCGGAAGATTATCACCAGAATTATTACAACGAGAATGGCGAGGCTC
Organism: uncultured Bacteroidota bacterium; assembly: GCA_903905065.1. Classification (GTDB taxonomy): domain Bacteria; phylum Bacteroidota; class Bacteroidia; order Chitinophagales; family Chitinophagaceae; genus Nemorincola. The sequence goes on from CAIVEW010000070.1 coordinate 56,229, forward strand.
CGTATTGTCACTTCGTGATTGGTCCCAAGGTGGAAAAGTTCAAGAAGGTATTTAAGGATAAGCTGAAGGCAAAATAGGGTAGGCGATCAAGGCATAACAGCGAAAAAAAAGAAAATATAGTTTTATTGCTGTTTTATAAAAAAATTCCTAGATTTGCTTATTCATTAATTTTTTATTCTATTAACAATGCAAGAAGGTACAGTAAAATTTTTCAATGAAACCAAAGGATTTGGTTTCATTACGCCATCCAACGGAGGCCAGGACATTTTTGTTCACGTATCAGGTCTGAAAGATCAAATCCGTGAGAACGACAAGGTGTCTTTCGAGGTGCAAAATGGTAAGAAAGGTTTAAATGCTGTGAACGTTAAAGTAATTTAATTTTCACCACCATTTGATATCATTACAAGACGTGCTTATGCACGTCTTTTTTGCTTCTAAGAACTTTCGGTTAAAGTGTTTCTGAATTGCCCAGTTTCTTCAGCATTTTGCCATGCGCTATCAGGGCGCTGCGGAAGGTGGGCATCACCTGGTAAGGGATATTATAATCTGCGGCTACGCTAGCCACTATTTTGGCGATCTTAGGGTAGTGTACGTGACATACATGCGGGAACAGGTGGTGCTCTATCTGGAAGTTGAGCCCGCCGATGAACCAGCACACCAGTTTATTGTTTGGTGCAAAATCTGCCGTGTTCTTTACCTGGTGAATGGCCCAGTTATTTTCCATTTTCCGTTCTTCGTCGGGCGCGGAGTAATCAGAGGTCTCCACGACGTGCGCGGGCTGGAAAATTGCAGCCAGGGAGAACCCGGCAACAAGGTGCATCAACACAATACCCAGCACCACCTGGTACCAGGCAAAACCGGAGAACATAATAGGTAATACAATAATATAGGCGATATATAGTACTTTCAGCAGCGAGAGCTCAATGACAGCCCTGCGTAGTGTGAGCTTTTGGTTTTGCAACAGTCCATTCTTGGCATAGCGGAAAAGTAGCTTATAATCCTTGGCAACGATCCAGTAGAGATTCATGAGGCAGTACAACCCCCATGCGTATATATGCTGATATTTATGAATGGGTTTTAATGGCCTTTCCGGAGTCATGCGCAGGCCCTTGCCGGCATCTATATCTTCATCAAGGCCCTCAATATTGGTGTAGGTATGGTGTAATATATTGTGTTGAATTTTCCAGTTAGGTGCATACCCTCCCAGGATGTTCAGAACGCCGCCGAGAAAATTATTCACTGCTTTGTTCTCTGTATACGCGCCATGATTTGAATCGTGCATTACAGATGTGCCGATGCCCACAATGCCGCAGCCCATGAGCAGCCATAGTGCGTAAAACAACCAAACGCTTATATGCGCCAGCCCCGTGACGATAACGATATATGGAAGGAAGTACATCGACAGCATAGCTGCTGTTTTCACATACATCCTGCTATCCGAATAGGGGGAAATATTATTAACGACAAAGTACTCGTTCACCTTATGCTTTACCGTGTCATAAAAGCTATCATTCCCCTTAGGAGCGAATTTTACGATCTGTTTCTTGATGATTTCGGCCACCTTTTGAGAAGATTTGAAACAAAGATAACCTTTATTAGCCTTCTAGTTAGTTAATTTCCGTTTTGATTAAAACGTTCACAATCAATGACTAAAATTTTTCAAAAAATATTTGGTTATTTATTTGTTAATCACAAATCATTAACTATATTTGTAAAAAAATTAGACATGAAACAAGCGAAATTAATCCCCTCCCTGGCAATTGCAACTATTCTTGCCTCTTTTCTTCTGCTGCAGTCTTGTACTAAAATGGGTAATTTGTTACAGTACAATCTGGCGCTTCAGTCAGGTTCTGTCACAGTGGCGATCCCACCTATGTCGAATACGGGTTCAATGGCATCTGTGGATGCTGGTTCCAATACCATCAATATCGATTCGTTCATAAAGGCACATACAGCGGGATTGCTGGGAGCGGCCAATATACAGAGTGTAAAACTGACCTCGTGCACCATCACTGTGCAAAACGGTAGCTCGGCCAATAACTTCGCTAATTTTGAGTCCTGCAACGCGTCATTTTCGTCTAATGCGGAAATTACACCTTACCAGGTGAACATTAGTGATAATCCGGACGTATACTCTACGTCGCTGACGATGCCGGTAGATACTACCCAGGAATTAAAAAACTACCTGGTGGGCAACCAGTTCAATTATTCAGTGGGCGGCAAGCTGCGCCGGTCTACGACGGATACGCTGAATTGTACGATACAATTCCAGTTTAATGTGCGGGTGCAGGGGTAGGGCGTTTGGAAACTAAGTAGAAAGCCTTCCGCTGTGGGATGCTTTTTCGTTTTTACGCCCGCTGTTATTTTCTCTTATCTTTGAAACTCTGAAAGCTGTTTCATGTATAGAATTTCCATAACATTGTTGTGTCTGATAGTTTGTGGGCATGAACTGCGGGCGCAGGTGTTTCCGAAGGAAGGGGGCAAATTGTACTACCGGATCGTGGGTTTTTCTTTCCCGGCCCAGGCATGGGCGGTCAAGTATGGGATAGAAGTTGCTGCAGGCAGTTACAATACAGAGGCTGATTTTGAAAAGAATATATCTATTTCCCTTAGCAGCAGAAGCAGTAAAATAATCGGCGAGGTGCCGTTTTTCGGCAGCCAATATACATGGCGTATTCTTTTCTTTTCGAAGAATATGGCCAAAAGCAAAAGCATCTTGTATCATTTCAGTACCCGCACCAGTCCAGACGTGGACAGTGCAACGACGCGGCTGAGGGTAACAAAGGGTGCTGAAAAATATAAAGACGCCTATGTTTTCCTGGATGGTACAAGGGTGCTGTATGATATGAAGGGTAAGCCGGTATGGTTTCTGCCGGGATCTGACGAGGTCAACCAGACTACTTACCCGAGAGATCTAAAATATACATCCAGAGGGACGATCACATTCATCACAGATTTCAGGCCATATGAAATCACCTATTCCGGAAAACTATTGTGGGAATACAAAGGAAACAGGCCGAACCAGCCAATTGATACTTTTCATCATGAATTTACCCGGCTCCAAAATGGTCATTATATGGGTATGATGTATGGGCACCAATATAATGTGCTGCCTGGCTTTGAGGATAGCATAGCGAGAAACAAAACCGACAGCGCGAAATTTTATCAGAATACACAGTATACCTCGCTAGTTGAATATGATGCCGACAATCGGCTTGTCTGGCGTTGGAGCACGCTTGATTACAAAAACAATTCTGATGTAAGCTTGTGGACCGCTGCCATCCGGAACAAGTGGGATCATGACCTCCACGAAAATTCGTTTTACTTCGATGAGGCCCGTAAGGTCGTCTATCTGAGTTTTAGAAATCTAAGCCGTATCATCAAGATCAGTTACCCAGGCGGAAATGTCATAAGTACATACGGAACAACATTCAAACCGGGTCTTAAATCCTGGGAAAATGACTTATTCAGCGACCAGCACAGCTGCAAACTGACCTCGGACAGCAACTTGTATATTTACAATAATAATACACGTGGCGCTACGCATATACCGAAGGTGGAAGTGTTGCAGGAGCCTGGCAAGGGGAGCAACAACCTGAAGAAGATATGGGAGTACCAGTGTACGGTAGAAGATTCTATCAATACTAATGCAGAGCATTTTCACTCAGGCGGGAATGTAGTGGAACTGCCCGGCAAATCGTTTTTTGTATCCATGAATAAGCCGTATTGCAAGGTATTTATTGTGGGTAAAGATAAGAAAGTGCTCTGGAGCGCGATCCCGGAAAAATACAGCAAGGACAAACAGAAATGGGAGATGCCTTTTGAGCTGTACCGGGCAAGCGTTATCCCGAACCGGGCGGAACTGGAGAAAATGGTCTGGAGCGCTGAAAAAGAGGAATAAGCGCGTTCCTGAAATTATATTCCACCTTGCTCGTTTAGCTGCTTTTGGTCTGCTTTTTTTTAGTACTCCCGGTTAATAATGCAAATTTTCAGTCAAGTTATACATTTAATAAAAAACCACCTTTTACGTCGTTAACTAACCATTAATGAATTGTTTCATTAATTAATTCAGTTTGTTGTTAACTTCACGCCTAGCTAATTTGTTAAATATTCAGACATTTCCTGGGAAGTGGAGGAGTGTCAGTTTGTATTTTAGCTAAAAGAACAATTGAACGAAAAATAATCAATTCTAAAATTGCCGTTTATGAGAAATTTTACCCGACTCTTTTTGTTGCATGCTGAACGTTGCTTGTCTTCAAAAGACAAGGCAAAGAGATGGATATTGTTGGCCCTAACTATGTGCGGCATGTATACTGGCAGTTACGCACAAACGACATTTACACATACCGGCGCGGTGCAGAACTATACTGTGCCGGCGGAGGTTTACTTCCTGTCTACTAACGCAACAGGGGGCGCCGGAGGCGCTGTGTTTTCCGGATATGGGTTTAACGGTGGCGGCACCGGCGGCGTGGTTGTGTGCACATTGGCGGTAGCGCCAACGAATGTGTTGAACGTATATTTGGGAAACTCGGGTACTAATGGAACCGCTTTCGCAGGTGGCACGGGTGGCGACAACAGCACCGGGCCTGCTAAGGGTGGCAATGGCGGATATTGGGGGTTTTTGGGTTTGGGTGGTGGCGCTGGTGGTGGCGCAACAACTATTTATTTGGGCGGTGTTATGCAGGTAGCTGTTGGCGGCGGCGGCGGCGGCGGCAGTTGTTATGGCACTGGCGCTGAGCTGGGTGGTAATGGCGGTGGCACCACCGGTGCGGCGGGCCTGTATAATTTTTCTACGACGCATGGCGGCAAGGGAGGAACACCTACAGCACCGGGCGCTGCCGGCACTGGTACCACCGGCGGCTGCGGAGCGGGTACTGCAAATGCGGGATCCGGTAGCGCAGGTGGACTAGGGGTAAGGAGCGGTGGCGGCGGCGGCGGCGGCTTGTGGGGTGCAGGCAGCGGCGAATATGGCGGCGGCGGCGGTGGATCTTCTTATATCATCCCTTCGGCGACGGTTGCTACCAATACTCAGGGTGGTAACGGATCGAGCGGTACTGTGACCTTTGCGCCTTTTCCGTCGGTCATTTCGAGGGCCACAAATACAACGTGCGTTGGCAACTCGATAACTTTTAATGAAACAACAACCGGTGGGGTGTGGTCCACCACAGGTGTGACCGGCTCTGTTACACTTACTCCTTCGGGAGCTACCTGCAATGTGACCGGCGCGACCGCTGGTACAGCGAGAGTTTCCTATAGTGTCACCGTGGGTGCAAATACTTACTATACAGTGACGGTAGTAACTGTAAATGCGCTACTATCCATCTCTGGCCCTGCAACAGTTTGCGGCAGCAATACGTTCACCCTGACTGCGAGTGCAGGAAGCGGAGCCTGGGCCAGCAGCAACACTGCTATAGCAACAGTGGCAACAGGCACGCCCACTACCGGAATAGTTACCGGTGTTTCAGGAGGTGCGGCAACAATCTCCTATTCCCTGGGATCTTGTAGTGCGACCTACCCCATTACTATAACCGGGCCTGTGGCTATCAGCGGTACTAACTTTGTGGTAGGCACCGGAACAACCCTGCTGTCAGACGCAACAACGGGGGGCACATGGAGCAGTTCCAATACGGGCGTTGCTACAATAGGTAGCACTGGCCTTGTAACAGGCGTGGCTTTGGGTACAACTACAATTACTTATACACAGGGTGGGTGTTCAACCACTATGACGTTCTACGACGAACTTCCCCCTACGTCGTGCTCGACCACCTCAGTGTCGTGGACCTCACAGTATGCTAATACTTTTTCTTATGTAGGCGCTTCGGTTCAACCCTGGATAGTGCCTTCTGGTGTTACCAGTGTGCAGGTTGACGCCCAAGGTGCACCGGGTGGTGGTACTTTTGGCGCCTATACGTTCCAGAGTGGTGGTGGTGCAGGTGGTCGTGTACAGATCACTGGTGCAGGGATGAATGTCACTGCAGGCCACACCTTAAATATTGTTGTAGGTGGCGCAGGAGGCGCTACCGGTGCCGGCGGTTATGGCGGCGGCGGAACAGATGATGATTTTTCTTCGAGCTCCTACGGCTTCCCGGGTGCGGGCGGTGGCGGATACTCAAGCATAACTGACAACACAACCGCTACCACTCTAGTAGTTGCGGGCGGTGGCGGCGGCGGCGGTGGCTATGACGGCGCGGGCGATAAGGGTGGCGCGGGCGGAGGCCTAGTTGCCGGGTCAGGGAATTCGGGTTTTGGAGGTTGTACTGGTTGTGCAGGGCAGGGTGGTAACACTTCCACACTGACGCCTGGTACCGGTGTTAATAATGGTGCGTTCCTTACTGGAGGCACCGTTCCAGGAGGTAGCCCAGGGGCGGGCGGCGGTGGCGGCGGCTACGAAGGCGGCGGCGGCGGCGCTGTATATGATGGCGGCGGCGGCGGCGGCGGATCGTCTTATACTAACCCTACGTATGCGGTTGGTACCGTGACACATACACAAGGCTATAATACATCTACGGCCGGAGGTTTGGTAATCCTGAATTATACCGGCCAGGACCAGCCCACCTACGGAATAAATACATTTACCGTTACTGCCGGTAGCGGGCCTAACCTGAGTGATGCAGGTATAGTGGCAGCAACACCTGCCGCAACAGGTTACCTGGACAGGAGCTCTACGGTTCCTACCGTATCATTCATAGTAGGCAATGCTTATGCAGCATCCGCCACTTGGGGAACCGTGGCTGCACACCAGCAGCTCCAGGTATGGATAGATTTTAATGATAATGGTGTTTTTGAAGCGACAGAGGTAGTGTCTGGAGCCGCGGCCCTGGGATATAGTACGACCAGTACCCCCAACCCGCTTACATTTAATATTACGATACCTGCAGGCGCCACCCTTGGTGTACACCGCATGCGTGTGCGCGCAATAATAGAGGATGCCCTGGCTGGCTATTCGGGGCCTACGGCGCATCTTGACCCTTGCCTTTCGCAATACTTAGGAGCAGGACCCAAGTATGATTTTGGTGACGCTATTGATTATTCAGTAAATATTGTTCCACTCACTTGCAGCGGCACCCCAACTGCGGGTACTGCATCTACTTCCATAGCATCTTCCTGCACGACTATTTCGCCAACATTATCATTGACGGGTGAGACGACCGGGCCGGGCATTGTTTACCAGTGGCGTTCTTCATCGGCACTTGCCGGGCCTTATTCGCCAATAGCCGGCGCAACCGCGACAACATACGTTCCTACGGTAGCGACGACCACTTACTTCAATTGTTATGTGATCTGCACAACCGGTGCAACAACGGTAACCTCTACGACAGTTGCCGTAACGATCAACCCGGCACCAGGTCCGATCAATGGTGTTCCCGCTTCTGTTTGCGCGGGTAATACATTTACTTTGACGGATGCCGTGTCCGGCGGTACCTGGACCAGCTCGAATACTGCAGTGGGAACCATTGGCAGCGCATCGGGTGCTTTTGGCGCTCTTGCAGTTGCCGGTACTTTAACAACAACGGTTACCTACACGGCTACCTGCGGGTCTGTTTCAACGATAGTCACAGTAAACGCAAAACCCACTATGGCGGGGGTAGCATCGACACCGGTTTGTTTCAGCGCAACGGTGGCCTCGGCGTTGTCATTTACGTACGGCGTAGGCGGCGGCGCAAACCTGTATACATTAACCGGATGGTCACCTTCCGGACTTGGCACGGTGCCATCTTTCACAACGCTTCCTCCTTCATCTCTTTCTATACCAGGCGGCATACCGGCAAATACCCCGGCTGGCGTTTATAATGGAACATTTACTATAGAGAACTCGGGTACAGGCTGTACCAATACGATAGCAACCGCTGTGACTATTAATGCGAATCCTGCAGTAAGTTTTTCAGTGGCGCCAACAACTGCCTGTACCGGCTCTGCTGTTACTTATATGGTACAAAACGGTGGCGTAAGTTATTTTTATGGCTGGCCCGCACCAAGTGCGACATACAGTGTGGTAGCAGGCGGTGGCGCATTTGACAATTATCTTACACTGCAGTGGCTGCCAGCCGGTGTAGGTGTACAGTCTGTGTCAGTGACAGTATCTAATTTTACGACGGGTTGCGACACGATCATTACTGCAACAACAACTGTTAGTGCTGCGCCCACAGTGAGCGTTTCGAACAGCGGGCCACTCTGCGGTGTTGGTACGGTAAGTCTGACGGCTACAACCACAGGAGTAACCGGGTATTCATGGCTGGGTCCTAACCTGTCTTCACTTACGGTTCAAAATCCTATGGCTACGCCAACAGTGACTTCGACCTATTCGCTGACGGTGACCGGTGCCAGCTGTACCCCCGGTACGGTGTATACTACAACAGTCACGGTAAACAATCCGGCTGCGGGGCCAACGAACAATGGCCCGATATGCAGTGTTGGCACAGTGACACTAACAGCGCATCCATCCGGCGGAGCTACTATTTATTCCTGGATAGGTTCCGATGGTTTTGTGTCCAGCTTACAAAATCCAACGGCGACACCTACGATCACCACCACATATTCATTAACCGTGGGGAGTGCCGGTTGCAGCCCTGCTACTGTGTATATTACTACGGTTACGGTAACTCCTGCTCCCACGGGCACAGCAAACAATAACGGGCCCATATGCAGCGGAGGCACGGCAACGCTTAGCGAGACAACCACTGGCAGCCCTACCGGGTACCTATGGATTGGTTCGGATGGATCTTCATCCACGGTGTCAAGCCCTGTAGTTACCCCAACGACTACAACGACCTACTCATTGACAGTAAGCAGCGCGGGTTGTTTCCCGTCTACTGTATCAACTACCGTAGTGTCTGTTAACCCTATGCCAACAGCTAGTGCATCAAACAGTGGTCCATTGTGCGGTACGGGTACAGTGACGCTAACAGCAACTCCATTAGGCGGTGCTACCGGGTTTTCGTGGACCGGCCCCGGCGGATATACCGCGTTTACAGCAACGGCAACGGCAACACCAACGGTTACCACCACTTATTCATTAACCGTGAGCAGCGGGGCGGCGTCTGGCTGCAGCCCGTCTAACGTTTATACAACGACCGTTGCTGTAAACAATCCAGCTGCGGCGCCAACAAACAATGGCCCGATATGCAGTGTCGGTACAGTGACACTAACAGCACATCCGTCGGGCGGTGCTTCCATTTATTCATGGATAGGTTCGGATGGTTTTGTGTCGAGCTTACAAAACCCAACGGCCACACCTACAATTACAACCACCTATTCCTTAACCGTGGGCGCGCCCGGATGCAGCCCGGCAACTTCATATGTTACTACTGTAACAGTGACCTCTGCACCTACTGCGTCGGCAAGTAATAACGGACCGCTCTGCAGTGGAGGGACTGTGTCGCTCACGGCAACACCGGTAGTCGGGAGCCCGACAGGTTATACCTGGGTAGGCTCAGATGGATTTACGTCGAGCGTACAAAACCCAACAGCGACCCCAACGACGACGACCACTTATTCACTTACAGTGAGCAGCGCGGGCTGTTTCCCAAGTACAGTGTCTCTTACTACTGTAAGTGTAAACCCAATGCCGAGTGCGGCGCCAACAAACAGCAGCCCAATCTGTGTGGGAACCGTGACGCTGACCGCAACGCCAGGCGGCGGTGCTACTACCTTCGCATGGACAGGCCCAAGTGGATTTTCATCATCGGCTCAAAATCCGGTTATTACGCCAACAGTGACTGGAGTGTATTCGTTAACTGTCGGCAGCGGCTTGGCATCCGGGTGCAGCCCAAGTACGGTGTACACCACCACAGTGACGGTGAACACGACTGCCGGCGCGGCGCCTACCGGACAACCCATATGTCTGGGCGGTACAGAATCTTTGACGGCCAATCCGAGCGGCACTGTAACTACGTATACCTGGAATGGCCCTGCGGGATATTCATCTACTTTACAAAACCCGACGGTCACGCCGACGGTCACCGGTACAGGAATCTATTCGCTGGTAGTTAGTGCGCCCGGTTGCATACCATCGCCTGTGTACACAGTGAACGTAACTGTTGCATCGCAGCCATCCATAACCGGTTTAAGCTCATCGGCGAGCAATCCTTTCTGTGCAGGCGGCATAATGACGCTCACTGCCACACCGGGCGCTGGCGGAGCTGGGACAGCAACTTATACCTGGAGTGGTCCGGGGATAGCGACTACAACAAGCGCAACTGCTGTGTCTCCGTCTTTTACAACATCAACAGTTTCCGCGACCGGTGCATATAGTGTAATACTGGCGTACAGCGGTCCGGGTTGTAATGCAACGCTGCCATTCCCAAGCGTTGTTTATACGCTCAATGCACAGCCTTCTGTTACTGCACTTAGCTCCTCATCCAGCAATCCATTCTGCGGCGGCGCTGCGATAACATTAACTACAACCGAGACAGGCGGTGCAGGAGCCGCTACTTATACATGGAACGGCCCTGGCATCTCAACGACAACCGGCTCTTCCAATGTTTCGCCATCAATAGTTACAGCTACCGGCGCGGCCAGCGGGGCATACAGTGTTTCTGTTACTTTCGCAGGAACCGGCTGTAATGCTGCGGGTCCTTTTGCAAGCGCGTCAGTATATACATTAACAGCGCAGCCTTCATTGACGGGCCTTACCTCTACCGCTACTAACCCAATGTGTGTGGGTGGCGTTATGACGCTTACGGCTACGTCAGCCGGTGGTGCCGGTGCAGCAACTTACACCTGGAATGGTCCGGATATTCCGACCACTACTAGTTCATCAAATGTATCGCCGGCCATCAGTACATCTGGCGGAGCTACAACCGGTGCCTACAGTGTGACGTTTAATACAGCGGGCACTGGTTGCAATGTTACCGGACCTGCTGTAACAGCCGTATATACGATCACCGCCATCCCAACTCTTTCGTCGCTAACATCAACGGCCAGCAATCCTTTCTGCGCTGGCGGCACGATGACTCTTTCTGTGACTTCGGGAGGTGGGCCAGGTTCCCCGGTTTATACGTGGAGCGGCCCTGGTATTTCCACAACAACGAGCGGGTCGAATATCTCACCATCATTTACTACGGCTACAGTTTCGACAACGGGTGTATATAGTGTAATAGTTACGTATCCTAATACGGGTTGTGTAACTGCGCCAGCTACCACCGGCGTTTATTCGCTTAATGCACAGCCTTCTGTTACAGCACTTAGCTCGTCATCCAGCAATCCATTCTGCGGCGGGGCTTCGATAACCTTAACTACTACCGAGATCGGTGGTGCAGGAGCAGCCATGTATACATGGAACGGCCCTGGCATCTCAACAACAACTGGTTCTTCAAATGTTTCGCCATCAATAGTTACCTCTGCCGGCGCTGCCAGCGGGGCATATAGTGTTTCTGTTACTTTCGCGGGAACCGGCTGTAATGCCGTGGGTCCTTTCGCAAGTGCGTCCGTTTATACATTGACAGCACAACCATCAGTAACAAGTGTCAGCTCCACTACGAGCAATCCTTTCTGTGTCGGCGGTACTATATCGCTGTCAGCCATCACTTCCGGTGGTGCCGGTGCTCCGGTATATACATGGTCGGGCCCTGATATTGCAGTGACTACCGGCTCTGCGAGCAGCCAGGGTATTGTTACATCTGGCGGCGCTACGACAGGTGCTTACAGCGTTACCTTTAATACAGCAGGTTCCGGCTGTACTGTATCTGCTGCTGCTGCAACGGGAATTTATACGATCAATGCATTGCCTTCAGTAATATCGGTTACCTCAACAGCAAGCAATCCATTCTGCGCAGG